>NZ_CP169240.1:5000-980000 GCF_059506005.1 Pseudomonas sp. Pseusp18 | reverse complement strand
ACCTGCGCGGCTGGTGCTATGGCTGGTCGGGTCGCGTTCGCTGGCGCTGACGCTGCGCCTGCAAGGCATCGATATCCGCCTCAATGCGGATCAATGCACGATCATTCCCGTCGGCACTCATGCCTTTATTCATCTAATCGATGTACCGCTGAACACCGCCCTACCCTGCGACACGCTGATCGAGTACGACCTGCTGATCACCGAGGCGGATGGCGCTCCGTCGGGCATCGCCGAGTGGGCACCTCACCTACTATATGGCGAAGCGCGCTGCCCGAACTTTGTGTTGCGCTCACAGATCGATCAGTTGCTGCATGGCTCCTGCCGTAAACCTCACCATCCGGCGGCCGATGGCTTGCTGTGTGTCGACCGGTTGCTCGCGTCAGAGCCGGACGCAAGCAAGCGTCCTGCTCTATTAATGATGAGCGGCGATCAGGTGTATGCAGATGATGTCGCGGGGCCGATGTTGCGTGCGATTCATGCCTTGATCGAACATCTGGGGTTGTTCGACGAACACCTCGACGGCGCAGTAGTCAGCGACAGCGCCAGACTCTACGAACATCCGGCCAGTTACTACCATCGTGCGGATTTGTTACCGGCGCTTGAGAGCAACGAAACCCTGCGCGAGCGATTTTTCGGTGGGGTGAGTAAGCCGATTTTCACCAGCAGCAGCGCCGACAATCATTTGGTGACCTTCGCCGAAGTCATGGCCATGTACCTGCTGGTGTGGTCGCCAACGCCCTGGACGTTGATCGCGCCGCAACCACCGACACTGACGCCCGAACGACGCAAGCGTTATGCCCTGGAGCAGACGCGCATCGATGGGTTCAAGGCGGGGCTGGGTGGCGTCGCGCGAGCGATGGCGCATTTGCCATGCCTGATGATTTTCGATGACCACGATATTACCGATGACTGGAATCTTTCTGCGCAATGGGAGGAAACGGCCTACAACCATCCGTTCTCCAAGCGCATCATCGGCAACGCGCTGCTTGCTTATATGTTGTGTCAGGGTTGGGGTAACAACCCGGATGCGTTTGGCAGCGTACTGGAAAAAGCCCGGTTATTGAGCGTCACGGGGCAAGACCATCACCTCGACAGCGAGGTCCAGGACGAATTGATCGATGAACTGCTGAGTTTTCAGCAGTGGCATTACGTGCTGCCCACCCGCCCGGCGCTGGTGGTGCTCGACACCCGCACCCGGCGCTGGCGCAGCGAGATGAACCTCAAGCAGCCGTCAGGCCTGCTGGATTGGGAAGCGCTCAGTGAGCTGCAACAGGATTTGCTCGATCATCCTTCGGCGATCATCGTTTCACCGGCGCCGATCTTCGGCGTCAAACTGATCGAAACGGTGCAGCGAGTGTTCAGCTGGTGCGGTTATCCACTGCTGGTGGACGCCGAAAACTGGATGGCTCATCGCGGCGCGGCGCAGGTGATCCTGAATATTTTCCGACACTCCCGCACACCCGGTAACTACGTGGTGCTGTCCGGTGATGTGCACTATTCCTTCGTCTATGAAGTATTGATCCGACACCGCAAGGCCGGTCCGCGTATCTGGCAGATCACCAGCAGCGGCATCAAAAACGAATTCCCACCCGCCCTGCTCGAATGGTTCGACCGCCTCAACCGTTGGCTCTACTCGCCCCGCTCCCCCCTTAACTGGCTGACCAAACGCCGACGCATGCGCATTGTTCCGCACATTCCCGAACACGCCGAAGCTGGGGAACGGCTGTGGAACTCGGCAGGAATTGGCCAAGTGTTCTTCAATGAAAAGGGCCAGCCACAGGAAATTTATCAATTCAATGCAGATGGATCGCCGAAGACGCGAATGATTGCGCCAGAAATGTCCGAAACAGCCGACTGACTTTGCACGAACGACCATGAGCAATCATTACCCGGCGACCCTAAACCTCACTCGAACCCTGATCATCGGCAACTCCGGCTCGGGCAAGAGCTGGCTGGCCAAACGACTGGCCGAGCATCTGCAAGTGCCTTGGACCGATCTCGACCTGATTCACTGGGTATCCGATGAACACAGCATCGCCCGTCCCCGCAACGAAGCACTGGGAATGGCGCGGGTGGCGGCGAGTGAAGAGCGCTGGGTTATCGAGGGTGTTTACGGCTGGATGGTCAGCGAACTTCTGGAGCAGGCCACTGCGCTGATCTGGCTGTGTCTGGAGGACGAAGATTGTGTGAGCAACATTCGCCAGCGAGAAGCGACGCGGGACGAGAAGGAAGAGTTGATGATTGCGTTACTCGATTGGGCCGGTAGCTACCGTACTCGCGAAGACTCCAGTGGGTTTGCCGCGCATCAGCGTTTGTTTGAAGGGTTTAGCGGTTCGAAACGCCAACTGATGAATCAGGCTGAAGTCTCGGCTTTCGTCAGTGCGGTGCAACCAACCGACTGATCGTCCCTGCCGTTTTCTGCGTGCGAATCGGACTCCTACATTGGACACGACTAGCTGGCGAGATTGTCAGAATGGGATTACATCGTTCGCAGAAACGTCTTGAAGAAGCTTCAGCGATACTTTAACCCAAGCGTGGATATGTCGTCTGCGTAATGACCACTCGTAGGTGTCGCCTTGTCATCATGTACTCATTTCTGTACGTTCTTTGCATTGAGCGAGGACTACAACATGCAAACCATCAACTACACCACCGCACGTGCACATCTGGCCGAAACCATGGATCGGGTCAACGAAGACCGTGCCCCATTGCTGGTTACCCGCCAGAAAGGCGAACCTGTGGTGATGATGTCTCTGGCGGAGTACAACGCTCTCGAAGAGACAGCCTATCTGCTCCGTTCTCCAGCCAATGCCGAGCGGCTGATCAAATCAATCGGTAACCTGCGAGCAGGGAAGACCAAAGTCAGGCAACTTATCGAAGAATGAATATCGAGTTCACTCCTGAAGGCTGGGACGACTATTTGTGGTTTCAGCAAAACGATAAGGCCGGGCTCAAACGAATCAACCTACTGATCAAGGCGATCCTGCGTGAGCCCTTCGAAGGTTTGGGGAAACCTGAACCGCTCAAACACAACCTGAGCGGCCTCTGGTCACGCCGAATCACCTCCGAGCATCGTCTGGTTTATGCAATCGAGAATGGTGAGGTGCGCATCGTGCTTTGCAGGTATCACTACTGAGCACATTCAGGCCGCTTTCACCGCCCGCCCCACTCCTCTGACAATCATTTCCACTTCCCGCTCATCGATCGTCAGCGGTGGCAGCAGGCGAATGGTCTTGCCCCGTGTCACGTTGATCAGCAAACCGTGATCCCGTGCGGCGATCAGGGTCAGGTCGCGGATTGGTTGGGCGAGTTCGATGCCGACCATCAAGCCCTGGCCGCGGATCGCCAGGACGTTCGGGTCGTCGGCCAGTTCGACGCGCAATCTGGCAAGCAGGCGTTCGCCCTGAAGTCTGGCGTTTTCCAGCAGGCCTTGTTCCTCGATGATCTCCAGCACGGTGCAACCCACCCGACACGCCAGCGGATTGCCGCCGAATGTACTGCCGTGGCTGCCGGGTGTGAACAAATCTGCGGCTCTGCCCCGGGCCAGGCAGGCACCGATGGGCACTCCGTTACCCAGGCCTTTGGCTAAGGTCATGACGTCCGGGATGATGCCTTCGTGCTGGAACGCAAACCACTGGCCGGTACGGCCGATGCCGGTCTGGATTTCGTCGAGCATCATTAACCAGGCGCGCCGGTCACAGAGCTCGCGCACCGCTTTGAGATAACCGGGCGGCGCCACTTGCACACCACTTTCGCCCTGAATCGGCTCCATCAGAATCGCCACAATGCGTGGGCCGTGGGCTTTCTGCGCCTTCTCCAGGGCAGCAAGGTCGCCGAATGGCACTTTAATGAAGTCCCCCGGCAACTTGTTATACCCCAGGCGCACCGCCGGGCCGTCACTGGCCGACAAGGTGCCGAGGGTCCGGCCGTGGAAAGCGTTCTCCATGACCACTATCAGCGGCTGCTCGATGCCTTTGTGCCAGCCGTAAAGCCGCGCCAGTTTCAGCGCGGTTTCGTTGGCTTCGGCACCGGAGTTATTGAAGAACGCCCGCTCCATGCCCGATAGCCGAACCAGTTTCTGCGCCAGCCGCTGTTGCCAGTCGATGCTGTACAGGTTGGAAGTATGCAACAGCAACCCGGCCTGTTCGCTGATGGCCGACACGATTCGCGGGTGGGAATGGCCGACGTTGGTCACCGCCACACCCGCCACCGCGTCCAGGTATTCACGACCGGCCTGATCCCACAGGCGCGTGCCCAGGCCTTTGCTGAAACTCAGGGCCAGTGGTTGGTAAGTGCTCATCAGGCAGGTGGCGGTCATGACATCAAGCTCCATCAATGGTCGGTGTTTTTGCAGTATGGTTAGCCACCTGAGCTGGATAAACATTGCAACACTTCAATCATTTTAAAGCTGGGCTTGATAATGGATTTATTCCAGGCAATGACGGTTTACGTAAGAGTGGTGGAAGCCGGCAGCATGACCGCCGCCGCTTTGCAATGCGAAATGTCCACGACCATGGTCGGTAATCACCTGCGGGCTCTGGAGCAACGCCTGGGTGTGCGCTTGCTCAACCGTACGACACGGCGTCAGCGTTTGACGGAATTCGGCACGGCGTACTATCAGCGGTGTCTCGAAGTGCTGGGGCTGGTGGCTGATTCCGAACGCCTGGCCGAACAAACCCTCGATGAGCCGAGCGGCACTCTGCGCATCACCGCACCGCTGACCTTCGGCACAGAACGGCTCGCGCCGGCCCTGAGCGAATTCACCCTGCGCTGTCCGCAAGTCAAACTCGACGTCGTTTTGACCAACCAGCGCCTGGACTTGCTCGACAACGGTTTCGACGTGGCGATTCGTCTGGGCACGACCGAACTGTCCAACATGATTTCTCGCCCGCTCATCGACTACACGATGACCCTGTGCGCATCGAAGGATTATCTGGAGCGTCGAGGCACACCGGAGAAACCCGCCGACCTGCAACACCATGACTGTTTGGCCTTCGCCTACCCGGCCGGAGATGACTGGCACTCGGTAGCCAAACAATGGCGCCTGAAGGGGCCCGAAGGTGAAGTCATGGTGGCGGTCAGCGGGCCGATGTTGATCAACAGCTCGGCGGGGCTGCATCAAGCAGCGCGAACCGGCATGGGCATCGTGATGGTGCCCGATGCGCTGGTGGAGCAAGACCTTCGGGACGGAAAACTGGTGGCCTTGATGCAGGACTACCAACTGCCAAGTCGGCCGATGAACCTGGTGTATGCCCAGGACCGCTACCGTTTGCCGAAATTGCGCAGCTTCGTTGACTTTGCACTGCAGTGGTGGGGCAAGCACTAGCCGGGGCAATACGCCATGAACTAATCTCCTCGACTGACGAGTCACGTTAATATCAGGACGGCAGGGAGACCGATGATGGGTGAGGCATCGAAAATCGAGCCGTTGAAGTTCGATCTGTCAGATTTTAACGAAGACATGCTGCACACCATTCTGGAACTGGTCAGCGATGGTATCTGGGACTGGAACGCCAACACCGGGTTCGTCTATCGCAACCCCGGGTGGTACGAGATGCTCGGCTATACGCCTCATTCCCTGGATAACAATGTGTTGACCTGGGAAAACGTGATCCACCCCGACGACTATTCGCGGGTCATGGCGTTGTTTGATGACTACCTGGATCAGCGCGCTCCCGGTTATCAGGCCGAGTATCGCTGCCGCATGCGCGATGGCACTTACACCTGGATCGAGGATCGCGGCTACGTGCTGGCACGTAATGCCGACGGCTCGGTGGCGCGAATGATCGGCGCGCACCGCAGCATCGAAGACAAGAAACGCCTGATCGAAGAAATGGAGCGGCGTAATCAATCCCTGGAAGCCATCGTCAAGGAACGCACTCGGGAGTTGTCCCGGGTCAATCAGCAGTTACAGACTCAACTCGAAGAAAATCGCAAATTGGCAGAAACCGATGTGCTGACCGGCATCGCCAATCGCTATCGACTGGAGAAAACCCTGCCCAAGGAATGCGACCGCGCCCAACGCTTCCGCGAACCCCTGTCGCTGATCGCCATGGACCTCGATGACTTCAAAAACATCAACGATCACTACGGTCACGCCCTGGGAGATGCAGCGTTGGTGCAAGTGATCGAGAGTGTGAAGCACTGCGTGCGCAAAGGCGATCTGTTGGCGCGCTGGGGCGGTGACGAATTCATCCTGATTTTGCCCAATACCTTGTTGGCCGACGCCAGGTCACTCGCTGAAAGAATCCGTCATGGCCTGGCGAGCCTGCTGCCGGTCGGGGACTATCAAGTGACCATGAGTTTTGGCGTGGTGCAGCGCTTTGAAGAAGAACAACAGACCGGGTTGCTGGCCAGGGCCGATCAGGCGTTGTATCGGTCGAAAATCGCGGGCAAGAACCTGATTTCTGGGTGAGGCGACTCCGTCCTGTCAGCCGCCCTGCATGCCCGCTTTCACCAATACTGGTTTTTCCTGATACCGATCCGGATATAGCTGCTTCAACTGCGACACTTTCGGCAGGTCATTGATCACGATGTAGGGGTACGTCGGGTGCTCGGTCAGAAAATCCTGATGTTCCTCCTCCGCCGGGTAGAAACCGTTGTAGCTTTCCAGCTTGGTGACAATCGGTTTGTTGAACGAATGGGCAGCACCGAGCTGGGTGATGTAGGCCTGGGCGACGCGTTGCTGTTCGGTGCTTTTCGGGAATAGCGCCGACCGATACTGAGTGCCTCGGTCCGGGCCCTGGCGGTTGAGTTCGGTGGGGTTGTGGGCCACCGAGAAATAGATCTGCAACAGGGTTCCGTAACTGACCTGAGCAGGATCGAAGGTCACTTCGACAGCCTCCGCATGGCCGGTGTCACCCTCGCTGACCCGTTCGTATTGAGCGGTATTGGCTGCGCCACCGGCATAACCGGAAACCGCATTTTTCACCCCTTTGACATGCTGAAACACGCCTTGGACGCCCCAGAAGCAACCGCCGGCAAAAACCGCCGTTTCGCTGTGCGCCTGGGTGGTTTCGTCAAGCGTCGGCGCCGGGATGACGACCGCCTCTTCGGCGCCTGCGAACGAGAATGCAGAGCACTGACCGATAACGCTGGCGGCGGCCAAACCCAGAAATGTGCGACGCCAGTTGAATGGGGTTTTCATGGGCTGTCTCCTGAATGAATGGGGGCTATCAACCAAAGGTAAACGCATACGCCGACACACCCGGATCGAGAAACTCGATGCTGAAAGTCCGGTCCTTTACGCCTGTGGTCTGGCGTACCAGTTGATACAACCGCTGCTCGGTGACGCTGCCGCGGCCATCAGGCGCGACGTCGATACCGTGGGCATCACCTGGGGGCTTGCCGTCGATCAACACTTTGAAACGCACCGGTTTGCCGTCAGCACCGGGGCCCAACACCAAGTGCAAGTCGCGAGCGTGAAAGCGATAGACGATACGACTGGCCGCAGCGTTTGAAACGGCCCGCTCCGGACCGACAGCCCATTGACCATCCAGGCTCCAGTCATTGAGGGCCAGTTGTGACGGTGGCTTATAGGCAGTCGCCTTATCCGGCACCAGGCTGGTTTCAGAGGCGAAATGCTCCATCCGCCGGTAGCCGACATAGGTTTCGGGGGATTGCACTTCATTCATGTCCGGGGCGAGTTGAACACCCTGGGCGTTGGCATTGATCAGCCCCTGCGCGACTTTCGCAGCTCCCGCCTCACGTAATAGTTGCTGAATCACTTGCTCGGATTCGGCGTACTTGCCTTCACCAAAATGGTGATAACGAATGCGTCCCTGAGCATCGGCAAAGTAATGGGCCGGCCAGTATTCGTTGTTGAAAGCACGCCAGATCTTGTAGTCATTATCAATGGCCACCGGGTAGGTGATGCCCAGGTCCTTCATGGCTTTGGTGACATTGCCTACATCCCGCTCGAAGGCAAACTCGGGCGCATGGACACCGATCACCACCAAACCCTGATCGCGATACTTCTCGGCCCAGGCCTTCACATACGGCAGGGTGCGCAGGCAGTTGATGCAGGAGTAAGTCCAGAAATCCACCAGCACGACCTTGCCCTTCAACGCCTGAGCGGTGAGTGGGGGCGAGTTGAGCCATTGCACGGCGCCGTCCAGGGATGGAAGGCTGCCCTCAATCGGCAGCGCGTTCGGCGCCTTCGCGGTCACTTTCATCGCATCGCCAGCGGCCATCATGCTGCCGGCGGGTTGATCGCCGGCCCGTGGAATCTGCGCCATCATTGTCCCGCTGTTGGCCGGTGTCTTACTGGCCAATCGGTTAACCAGCACCTGCTCGATGCCGCCGGTGGACGCCGTAGAAACCCGCGCCAGAATCCCGGTATCCAGCCCAAGGGCAATCGCCACCACACCAACCAGCATCGCGACGCCCAGGCCACGACGTAGCCACTCGCCAGCGCCTATCGAGCGCTTCATTGCGGCGAAGACCTTACCGCCCAGCAGCAGTGCCGCAGCGAGAGAAGTGGCGGCGCCGGCCGCGTAAGCCAATAACAACAGGGTGGTCGCGATGCTTGCCCCTTGCAGCGCCGCACCGGTCAGCAGCAAACCCAGAATCGGTCCGGCGCAGGGTGCCCAGAGCAGGCCCGTGGCGACGCCGATCAGGAATGAAGCGCCGGGACGCGGCCGGGAATCTACGCCCGCGGCTTGCGACAGCCGACCGCCGGCCGCCACCAATGGACGCGTCAGGCGTTCGGCCAGCTGCGGCAGCAACAGCGTCAACCCGAACAGTGCAACGAACAGCAACGCGAGCCAGCGACCGTATTGATTGACTTGCACCACCCAACCGCCGCCCACCGCCGCCAACGAGGCGACGAGCGCGAAGGTCAGCGCCATCCCCGCCAGCAGCGGCAAGCCACTTTTAATAAACGGCTGCCCGGTACGAGCGAAGACAAAGGGCAATACCGGCAGAATGCACGGGCTGACAATCGTCAGCACACCACCGAGATAAGCGAGGACCAGAAGCCACATATCGTCGACCTGCATGAAGTGAGTGAAAGGAAGTGTCCATGGATCACGCCTGTGGCTTGAAGGTCAGCGCCAGGCCGTTCATGCAGTAGCGCAGACCGGTGGGCTTTGGCCCATCCTCGAAGACATGCCCCAGATGACCGCCGCAACGACGACAGTGCACCTCTTCGCGCAATACACCGAAGGAGCGGTCCTGTCGGGTGGCCACCGCGTTGTCCAGGGGGGCCCAGAAACTCGGCCAGCCAGTACGACTGTCGAACTTGGTGTCGGAAGAAAACAACGGCAGATCACAACCGGCGCAGGCAAAAACGCCTTTGCGGTGCTCGTTGTTCAGCGGGCTGCTGTAGGCCCGTTCGGTGCCCTCTTCGCGCAGTATTTCGTACTGCTCGGCGCTGAGCCGGGCACGCCATTCGCTGTCGCTGTGGGTCACCTCGAAAACCTCCTGCGCGCGGGCTTCATCGACCAGCGCAACGCTTGTGGAAAATTTTGGCAATACACCGATCACCAGGGCTGCAGCCCCCAGCCCGCCGCTCGCTACAAGAAACTGTCGCCGTGAAAACATGGCCTTCTCCAAAATTCCAGGTGCCTTGCATGGAACACAGCCTAGGCTTGAGTTGATCGCCAAATCCTCACGAGGAGTTAAATAATTCGTGATAACTCAACCTCAGGAAAACCCGCACAATGTGTTCATTGCGTCACAAAGGATTGAGCTCCATGGAACAGACCAAACGCGTCCTGGTGGTCGAGGACGACCTGCACATCGCCGACCTTATCTGCCTGCATCTGCGCGATGAGCAGTTCGAGGTAGTGCACTGCGCCGACGGCGACGAGGGCATGCGTCTGTTGCAGCAAGGAAGCTGGGACGCACTGATCCTCGACCTGATGCTGCCCGGCGTCGATGGCCTGGAAATCTGCCGCCGCGCCCGGGCCATGGCCCGTTACACACCGATCATCATCACCAGTGCGCGCTCCAGCGAAGTACATCGGATTCTGGGACTGGAGCTGGGCGCCGACGATTACCTGGCCAAACCCTTTTCCATGCTCGAGCTGGTGGCACGGGTCAAGGCGCTGCTGCGACGGGTCGACGCCATGGCTCGCAATCTGAAAATGGATGCTGGCAGTCTGATCAGCGATGGCCTGTCCATCGACCCGATCACCCGTGAAGTCTCCCTCGACGGCCGGCGTCTTGACCTCACGCCACGGGAATTCGACCTGCTGTACTTCTTTGTCCGTCAGCCCGGCAAAGTCTTCTCGCGCATGGACCTGCTCAATGCGGTGTGGGGCTACAGCCACGAAGGCTATGAACACACGGTCAACACTCATATCAACCGCCTGCGGGCAAAGATCGAGGCCGATCCGGCGCAACCGGCGCGCATCCTCACGGTGTGGGGCCGTGGCTACAAATTCGCAGCAAGCGGAGAGCAGCCATGAGGCTGACCCTGACTCAACGCCTGTCCCTGGTGTTCGCCGTGCTGTTGCTGGTGTGCTGCGGCACCTCGGCATGGATGCAGGTGCGTTCCAGTCAGATGCATGAACTGGAAGTGGTGCAAGGCTTGTCGCGGGATCTGGCGCAACACATTGCCCACGACACCGTGCTGATGGACCGCAATGGCCCGATGCCCAATGCCGTGCGCGAACTGTTCAGCCAACTGATGCTGGTCAATCCCAGTGTAGAAGTCTATCTGCTGGATACCGGGGGCCGAATTGTCGGCAGCGCCGCGCCCGAGGGGCGGATACGCCGGGAGCAGGTCGATCTGGCGCCGATCCAGCGGTTGCTCAAAGGCGAGGCATTGCCGATTCTCGGCGACGATCCGCGCAGCGTCGACGGTCGCAAGGTGTTCAGCGCCGCGCCTTTGCGGGTCAACGGTCAGCCGGCCGGTTATCTATATGTGGTGTTGCTCAGCGAAGCGCATGACCGCTTCGCCGAACGCGGTGCCACCAGCGCCGCGCTCAATACCGCATTGTTGTCCATTGGGCTGGTGGCGTTGCTGTGCCTGATTGCCGGCCTCACGGCATTTGCCCTGATCACCCGGCCATTGCGTCGTTTGACCGAGAAAGTCAGTCAGTTTGATATCAACGGTGTTCCGACCGCTTCGCCCGAACCTGAGCCGGAGCCGATAGAAAAGGCCGCCAGCCATGATGAGATAGCCGTACTCGACGCGGCCTTTCGGCAGATGCAAGCGCGCCTCGGTGAACAATGGCGCTCGCTGACCCGTCAGGATCAGGAGCGTCGCGAACTGGTGGCCAACATCTCCCACGACCTGCGCACACCGCTGGCCTCGCTGCACGGTTACCTGGAAACCCTGTCGCTCAAGGACGCCACCTTGTCCCCCGCCGATCGCCGTCGTTATCTGGGAATCGCCCTGGATCAAAGCCGCAAGGTTGGCGGCCTGGCGCAATCACTGCTGGAACTGGTGCGGCTGGAACACGGTTTCGTGCAACCGGTGCTGGAGCGTTTCTCCCTGACCGATCTGGTGCAGGACATTTTTCAGAAATTCGAACTCAGCGCCGAAGCGCGCCAGATCGAACTCAAGGCCACCTTCGCCCCCAACGTCGCCGTGGCCTGCGCCGACCTGGGGCTGATTGAGCGGGTGCTGACCAACCTGTTCGATAACGCCCTGCGCCACACCCCCCAAGGTGGAGAAATCGAACTCAGCCTCCGCCCTCAAGGGTCTTTTATCGAAGTGACCGTCAGCGACACCGGCCCCGGCATAACCCCCGAATTACGCGAAGGTCTGTTTCTGCGTCCATTCAACATTGGCGGCGCACGGCGCGATGGCGGGCTGGGATTGCGGATCGTGCACCGGATACTGCAATTGCACGGTCGCGAGATCGAGCTGATCGATGTGCCGGGACGCGGCGCGACTTTTCGCTTCTCCTTGCCGGTGGATGAGCAAACGGCGGAGCAGTGGATGACTCGTTCGATGAATATGAATTCGACGGGGAAATAGTCGATAGCATCGGCCATGGCAGCAGCTATTATCCGGACTCTTCATTCCCGGCACGGACGCTACGTAATGCTCAACACCCTGCAAAACACCCCGCTATGGGTTTATGCGATCTTTCTGCTGCTCTGTTACTACGGCGTCAAAGCCTTGTCCCCCACCCATGAAAGCAAAACGTCGTTGCTTGTCACTCCACCGCTGTTGCTCGGCTGGTCGTTGTACTCGCTGAACCTGACGCTGAGCCCTCAAATATCGATTGGCTGCTGGTTGGCCGCCGTCATTCTGGGCAGCCTCGCGGCACTGGTTGTATTTGCGCGCAAAGGTATTGAGCTGGATGATCCGGAAACCGGGCTGATCGTGCCGGGCACGGTTAAAACACTGGTGCTCTACCTGCTGTTTTTTGCCGTGAACTATTACTTCGGCTATCAGGATGAGGTGCATCCGGAGTTCGCCGTCACGGTTGAGATGGTGCTGCTCAAGGCTACGGCGTCGGGTTTTGTCTGCGGATTGATCAGCGGGCGGGCGCTGAAACTTTATCGGGTGCTGCTGACACTCCAGGCAAAACGCCCGCAGATGTCAGTCGGCTAAAAGCGCTCTCACCAAAAATGCAGACCAGCCACCGGTTCATCCGTGACAACACAGCGCTGGTCCAATAGATTAGGCGGCCTGAAAAAGCCCCGTGCTTTCTCGCCTCAATCCAAGTTAAAGAAGTAGTGAAATTTCAATGTCCGATTCCAATACCGCTGAATCCGTAGTCACCTTGTCGTCCAAAGCGGAATACGAAAACTCCATCAATCTTTCACAACACGTGCCTCAGGCCAAGACCATCAGCGAGATGGTTCTGGACGCTTTTCAATCCACCCGGGAAAGCGACCAGATCCGCGAACTGCGCGCCGCGATTCGCCAGGCTCACGACAGCTTCGATGACGATAAAGCCTACGAATTGATGGGCGAACTCAAGCAATTGAAAGACGCCGAAGCGGCCGATATTGCCGCCCTGGAAGACCTGAGCAGCAAATTCCCGATCAGCCGCATTCTGTCCAGCTTCAAGGACGACCCGGCGTTCCAGGAAATCGTTTATGGCCTGGCGCTGAAAGTGCTGAACCAGACTCACCAAGCCATCAGCAACCCGAGCAGCGGCAAGAGCAAAGCGGCTCGCGCCAAAAAAGAAGTCGAAGTGTTCACCATCAGCAAGGACGGCATCAGCGTCACCCTGCCCCTGCGCACCCCACGCTCGCGCCTGAACGTTGACCGTGAAGCGCTGGAATTCCTGGGCTTCACTTTCGTCGGTGAAGGCGAAGAAGCGGAGCTGGAAAGCGAAACGTTCCTGGACAACGCCGGGGCCGAACAAGCGGTCAACCGCAAGAACATCATCACCGCGCTTCAGCAACAAACCGCGTTCGACGGCTACAGCATCACTGCGCAATAACGCTAAACGCTGCACACAAAAATCCCCGCCATCAGAGCGGGGATTTTTATTGCCTGTATGCCAATCGTAATTAAACGAAAAAGCCCCGCCTTTCTCTCGAAAGGCGGGGCTTTTCTTTACAGCATCCGACGCTTAAGGCGCGTACGTCAGCAACAACTCGCTCGGCACTTTGAAGTCCAGGGACATCATCACGCTCAACGCGGTAATGGTGAAGATCGAGAACACGAACAGCTTGCGTGCCCAGACCGTGTCATCCACTGCCTTGTAGCCGGTCCAGGCCATGTACAGCCAGTACATGCCCATGGCCGCGGCGACGGCGAGGTAGCTCATGCCGGCGTAGCCGCTGAAGGTCAGCATCAAGGTCGCCACGAGGAAGGCCAGGATGTAGAGCAGGATGTGTTTCTTGGCCACTTCAATGCCGCGCTTCACTGGCAGCACCGGAATCGATGCGGCCAGGTAATCGTTGAAGCGGAAGATTGCGATGGCGTAGGAATGCGGCATCTGCCACAAGCTGAACATCACCAGCAACGTCAGTGCGGCCATGTCGAAGTTATTGCTGACCGCGACGTAACCGATCACCGGCGGCATCGCCCCCGACAGACTGCCCACCAGCGTGCCGTGAACCGACTTGCGCTTGAGGTACAGGCTGTAGAAGCCGACGTAGATGACAAAACCGATCACCGCGAACAACGCGGCCAACGGGTTGGCCACCTTGTACAACAACGCAACGCCGGCGACACCCAGGACGGTCGCATAAGCCAGGGCCAGTTTCAGGGAGATTAAGCCCTGGACCAGCACCCGGTTCTTGGTGCGTTCCATCTTCAGGTCGATGTCGCGGTCGATGCAGTTGTTGAACACGCAACCGGAAGCCACGACCAGGGACGTGCCGATCATCGCGGCCAGGAAAATGGCCAGATCGACATGCCCTTTGGAGGCCAGGAAAAATCCGCCTGCCACAGAAAGCACGTTACCGAAAATGATCCCCGGTTTGGTGATTTGGATAAAGTGCTTAAAGGACATCCGGACTTACCTCACTTCGCCATCATGTTGGTGTGGATGCTGAACATGATCCACAGCGACAGGCCAACCAGCAGGACAATCACGATCGCGGCGAAAACAAACGCAATCACGTTGTTACGCTGCGCGGCGGAACGGTCGAGGTGGAGGAAGTACACCAGGTGCACCAGCACCTGGATAACGGCGAAAGCCAGTACGATCCACAGGGTCAGCGACTTCGGCAGCGACGGGTACATCACCAGACCGAACGGGATCAGGGTCAGGATTACCGACAGAACGAAGCCAATGACGTAGGACTTGACGCTGCCGTGACCGGCGTCGTCATGAGAGTGCGCGTTAGCCATTTACATAGTCCCCATCAGATAAACAACGGTGAATACGCAGATCCACACCACGTCCAGGAAGTGCCAGAACAGGCTCAGGCAGCTCAGACGGGTCTTGTTGGTCGCCGTCAGGCCGTTTTTCTGCACCTGGTACATCATGATCGCCATCCAGATCAGACCGCTGGTCACGTGCAGACCGTGGGTGCCGACCAGGGTGAAGAACCCGGACAGGAAGCCCGAACGGTTAGGGCCATAGCCCTCGGAGATCAGCATGTGGAACTCGTTGATCTCCATGCCGATGAAGCCGGCACCGAACATGAAGGTCAGGGCCAGCCAGCCCAGGACCTGCTTCTTGTTGCCACGGAAGAACGCCAGCATGGCGAAGCCGTAGGTGATCGAACTGAACAGCAGCAGAGCGGTTTCGCCCAGTACGTATGGCAGTTCGAAGATGTCGTGGCCCGACGGGCCACCCGCTACGTTGTTAACCAGTACCGCGTACGCTGCGAAGATCGACGCAAACAGAATGCAGTCGGTCATCAGGTAGAGCCAGAAACCGAATACGGTCATCTCGCCCGAGTCGTGGTGATGGTCATCATGCCCATGTCCATCGACATGGGTGTGTCCAGCATTGGTCACTAAGTTCGACATGGTTTAAGCCTGTTCCAACGAGGTTTCAACACGGGTGGTGGTGGCTGGGACTTTCCCGGCTGCTACCAGACGCTTGTGCTGCTCGGCTTCGATGCGCTCGATCACGTCGACCGGCACGTAGTAGCCTTGATCATCACGGGCCGCGTGGATCGCGAAGTAGATCACGGTGCCTGCCAGGCTGGCGATTGCCAGCCACCAGATGTGCCAGATCATCGCGAAACCGAATACGGTCAACAGTGCGCCCATGACCACACCGGTCGCGGTGTTGTTTGGCATGTGGATCGGCTCGTACTTGGTCGGAGCCTTGTACGCGGTGCCGTTTTCCTTGGCTTCGGTGAACGGGTCGACAACGTCGGCTTTTGGCAGCACGGCGAAGTTGTAGAACGGAGGTGGCGAGGAGGTCGACCATTCCAGGGTGTGGGCATTCCATGGGTCGCCGTGCTCGCACATGTTCTGCGGCAGCTTGCGGTCACGGATACTCACGTACAGCTGGATCAGCTGGCAGGCGATACCGGCTGCGATCATCACCGCACCGAACATGGCAACGTACAGGTACGGCACCCACTCAGGGTTGGTGGTGGCGTTCAGGCGACGGGTCATACCCATGAAGCCCAGTACATAGAGCGGCATGAACGCGACGAAGAAGCCGGAGATCCAGAACCAGAATGCTGCCTTGCCCCAGCCTTCGTGCAGCTTGAAGCCGAACGCTTTCGGGAAGTAGAAGGCGAAACCTGCGATGTAACCGAATACCGCGCCGCCGATGATCACGTTATGGAAGTGCGCGATCACGAACAGGCTGTTGTGCAGTACGAAGTCAGCACCCGGGATGGCCAGCAGTACGCCGGTCATGCCGCCGATGGCGAAGGTCACCATGAAGCCCAGGGTCCACATCACCTGGCTGGTGAAGCGCAGACGGCCCTGGTAGATGGTGAACAGCCAGTTGAACAGTTTCACACCCGTCGGGATGGAAATCAGCATCGTCGCCAGACCGAAGAAGGCGTTGACGCTGGCACCCGAACCCATGGTGAAGAAGTGGTGCAGCCAAACCATGAAGCCCAGGATCGAGATCGCGCCCGAAGCGTAGATCATCGAATGGTGGCCGAACAGCTTCTTGCCGGTGAAGGTCGAGATGACTTCGGAGAAGATACCGAACGCCGGCAGGATCAGGATGTAAACCTCAGGGTGACCCCAAGCCCAGAACAGGTTGACGTACATCATCGGATTACCACCAAGTTCATTGGTGAAAATGTGGAAATCCATGTAACGGTCAAGCGTCAGCAAAGCCAGGGTAGCGGTCAGGATCGGGAACGAAGCCACGATCAGGACGTTGGCCCAGGTGCAGGTCCAGGTGAAGATCGGCATGTCCATCAGCTTCATGCCAGGGGTACGCATTTTCAGCACGGTGGCCAGGAAGTTGACCCCCGTCAGCGTCGTACCTAGCCCGGATAGCTGCAGCGCCCAGATGTAGTAATCCATCCCCACGCCCGGACTGTATTGCAGACCCGACAGCGGCGGATAGGCAACCCAACCAGTCTTGGCGAATTCGCCAACGCCCAGGGACAGGTTGATCAGCACCACGCCGGAAACCAGCAGCCAGAAGCTCAGGGAGTTCAGGAACGGGAAGGCAACGTCACGCGCGCCGATCTGCAACGGCACTGCAAGGTTCATCAGGCCGGTGAAGAATGGCATCGCCATGAAAATGATCATGATCACACCGTGGGCGGTGAAGATCTGGTCATAGTGTTCAGGTGGCAGGTAGCCAGGCGAACCCTCGGTGGCCATGGCCAACTGGGTACGCATCATGATGGCGTCGGCAAAGCCGCGCAGCAGCATGACCATGGCGACGACGATGTACATCACGCCGATTTTCTTGTGGTCGACCGAGGTCAACCACTCGGTCCACAAATAGGTCCACTTCTTGAAGTAGGTGATTGCAGCGAACAGTGCCAGACCACCGAGCGCGATCATGGCGATGGTCACCATTACGATCGGTTCGTGGAACGGGACCGCTTCCCAACTTAATTTACCAAACATCGTTTACTCCTCTGCCCCGGCAGCTGAATGCGAACTCATGTCCATTCCTTCCATGGCGGCCACTTCGTGCTCTTTCTTCTCGTGGTGCACTGGCTTGCCCGGTTTCATGCCTTCGTACTTGTCGACGATGATCTGGAACAGGTTCGGCGTGACCGAGGAGTAAAGCTCGACTGGGTTGTTCTGGCTTTGTTTGGACAGGGCTGCGTATTCAGCTTGTTCAAGCTGTTTAGGTGCCTTTTTGACTTCGCTTACCCAGGCGTCGAAATCTTCCTGAGAAGTGGCGATAGCTTTGAATTTCATGCCGGTGAAACCCGCGCCGCTGTAGTTGGCGGAGATACCGTCCATTTCAGCGTTCTGGTTGGCGATCAGGTGCAGTTTGGTCTGCATGCCCGCCATCGCGTAGATCTGACCGCCCAGAGCAGGGATGAAGAACGAGTTCATCACGGCGTCGGAAGTGATCTTGAAGTTGATCGGGGTGTGCGCCGGGAACACGATCTTGTTGACCGTGGCGATGCCTTGTTCCGGGTAGATGAACAGCCACTTCCAGTCCAGCGCGACCACTTCAATGGTGACCGGCTTGACGTCGGATTCCAGCGGCTTGTAAGGATCCAGTGCGTGGGTCGACTTGTAGGTGACATAACCCAGGGCAATGATGATCAGTACCGGAATAGTCCACACCGCGATTTCGATCTTGGTGGAGTGGGACCATTTTGGCGTGTAGACGGCGTCCTGGTTGGAAGCGCGGTATTTCCAGGCGAACAGGAACGTCATGACGATGACCGGCACGACGACCAACAGCATCAGCAGCGTTGCGGTGATGATCAGGTTTCGCTCATCCAGGCCGACCTGGCCCTTGGGATCGAGCAAGGTCATGTTGCAGCCTCCCAGCAACAACGTGCCGAGCAGCGGCAATAAGCCTAGTAGTCTGGGGTACCTGTTTTTACTCATCTCACGACCTCTAAAGCAGCTTGCGCAATGCAGTTGGGTTTTGATCGCCAACACTTCACCCTGCCAAGGGTTGGCATTTTTCTTGGATTGAATAAGGGCCTGCCCGTCGCGCGTCAGACGCGGTTCGACAATTGCTGGGCCTGCGGTGTGTTCTTATTCGAATTCGTGGTCAAGGGCCTTGTTACAGACCAATTCCATTTGGTGCGGATCGTCGGAAGGCACCGACAATGGGGGGTCGCATGAAGCCATCAGGCTTCTCGACGCCCTGTTCTACTCATAAGCCTGAGTCAGGATGAGCAGTGCCGGGAATTCAGTGCGGGCGATTGTAGATATGTAGCGATTCATAAACCATGTCTCATCCCGAAATAATTTTTATCCGTTCCAGCAACAATCATTCACGGTTTTTGCAAAAGTGGGCCATGGTATCGAAATTAATTCTCAACAAAAACACCAAAAAATGTAGGTGTACCGCGCGAAGTTCAGACAGCTTCCTGGGCTCTGCGCTCGCCTCAGACCCTGCTCTACCCCCTATGTGACAAGGGCTTTGGCAATTCGCCAGCCCCTGTTAAAACTGCCTGTTTGGGCTGATTGGCACTGAAAGAGGTAGTGGCTTGCAGAGCCTGTTTTGGGTACCTTGAGGTGTCCCGATTCCATGTCTTGAAATGACTTGCGACACTCGAGCTGTGACAACATGTCGCACACATGCCGCATCCAAAATTGTCGCGCATCAAGGTCTTTTCATTTGAGCTTTGAACATGCAAAACGCCCCGGTCTCTCAACGAGGACCGGGGCGTTTTTTTGTTTCCTGCAACGCTGTGGCGGACGGCCTCAGCGCAGCGCTTTGCGGTTACGCCAAGTGAGCAGCGGCACCAGCACCACGACCAGCACGAACGCCGTCAGCGCCCACTGTGCCAGGGACAAACCAAGGATCGGCGGGTACGGCGTGGAGCAGAAACCGTCGACCTGGAAGCCCAGCGGGAAGATCTTCGCCAGCGGCAGGCCGTCGACGATCGGTTGCAGCACATCGATACCACAGCTGACTTCCGGGTACAGCTGGGTATAGACGTGATGCCCGGCCACCCCGACGCCTGCGATGGCGCTGATCACCACCAACGCCTCGAACAGCGTGATGCTGCGGCGGGTGCGCATCGCCGCGCCGATAAACGCGAAGAGCGCGATCAACAGCAATGCGTAGCGCTGCAAGATGCACAGCGGGCACGGCGCCTCGCCGAGCACCACTTGCATGTACAGCGCGCCACCGATCAGCGCCAGGCAGATGATGCCCAGCAACACCAGATAGCGCCGTTCACGTCCCAACCGCATTGTTTCCTCGCTCATCGCGTTTCCCTTCTGTGTCCGTGGATCAGCTCGCCGGCGGCTGCGCTTGCAGCTGCTGCATCAGGCTGATGTTGTCTTCGATATGCCAATTGGCCGCGATGCGACCGTTGTCGATCTGATAGATATCGGTTGCCCGGAAGTCTACACGCTGGCCCTGACCTTTGAGAGCCTTGAACGGGCCGGTGAAGTGCCCTCGAAAGTGCAAATGCACCACCACCCGATCACCGGCAATGATCATTTGTTCGATCTCGCAGCTCAGGTCCGGCACCGCCGCGCGAAAGAACTTCGACGCCAGCAGCGGCCCGGTTGGCCCCTGAACCCGGCCTTCGGGCGGGGTCTTGTCGACGAACTGTTCCGACAAGGCCGCCTTGGCCAACGCCTCCTCCCCGGTATTCCAGAAGCTGCCATAACGCCGGGCGGCCAATTCCATGGAATCGCGCTGCGCCTTGGGCAGGCTCTGATCGACGATCAGGGATTGCGGCTGGAGCAAGGCTGGCTCGGCGCAAGCAAAGGGACTCGCCAGCAGCGCAGCGGTCAGGCTGAGGCCGGCCAGGGTTGAACGGCAGGAGAAGATGATGTGAGTCATGGGGCGATCCTGATCATGTAAACGAACGAGCGCCTATCATCAGCATCGGGGAATAAACGATAAACCGGTTAAGAACGGATTAACCTTTAAGCGTTTTTTACGAATTAGGATCGTGGTGCCGCTATCGCGGGCAAGCCCGGCTCCCACAGCATAGATGTCGTACACAACGTTTGTGATCGACAACAATCCTGTGGGAGCCGGGCTTGCCCGCGATGAAGGCGACTCGGTCTCCCGAGTCGCCGCAACCGTTTACTCCAACGCCGCAGCCGGCCCGAAGAACTCGTAACGGCTTTGTTTCTCCGGCACACCCAAGGCCTTGAGGTGACGCTTGATCGCCGACATGAAGCCTTTAGGCCCCAGGAAGTAAGCATCGACATCGCGCTGCTGCGGCAACCACTCGCCGAGTTGCTCCTGGCTCAGCAGGCCAACCTTGTCCGCCGCCGGGCTGACGCCATCGTCTTCGGCGTAGCAATAGAAGCGCTTGAGCTGCGGATGACGTTCGGCCAGCCCGTCGATCCAGTCGCGGAAGGCATGCACGCTGCCATTGCGCGCACAGTGGATAAAGTGCACCGGCCGCTCGGTCGCCAGCGCCGCTTCGAGCATCGCCAGTGTCGGGGTGATGCCGACACCGCCACTGATCAGCACCAGCGGTTTGTCGCTGGCGGTCAGGGTGAAGTCGCCCGCTGGCGGGAACAGCATGATGCTCGCGCCGACGTGCAGTTGATCGTGCAAATGGTTGGAGGCGCGGCCACCAGTTTCGCGCTTGACGCTGATGCGGTACTGGCCCTTGTTCGCCAGCGCCGACAGCGAATAGTTACGCCGGATTTCCTCACCATCGAGGATCAATTTCATGCCGATGTACTGGCCGGGCTCGGCCGCGAGAATCGGCCCTTTATCCGCCGGCTCGAAGTAGAACGAAGTGATTTCCGAACTTTCCTCGACTTTGGCCGCCACGATGAATTCCCGCGCGCCGCGCCAGCCGCCCGGTGCCTGGGCTTTCTGGTCGTAGATACTGGCTTCGGCACCGATCAGGATTTCGGCCAGTTGGTTGTAGGCCGCGCCCCAGGCGCTCATCACTTCAGGCGTGGCAATTTCGTCGCCCAGTACTTCAGAGATTGCCCGCAACAGGCAGCTGCCCACGATCGGGTAATGTTCCGGGAGGATTTGCAGGGCCACGTGCTTGTTGATGATCTTGGCCACCAGGTCGCCCAACTGATCGAGCTGATCGATGTGCCGCGCGTACATCAATACACCGTTGGCCAAGGCGCGAGGCTGATCGCCGCTGGCCTGGTGGGCCTGGTTGAACAGCGGGCGGACTTCCGGGTATTCGGAGAGCATCATGCGATAGAAGTGAGTGATCAACGCTTCGCCACCGCTTTCCAACAGCGGCACGGTGGATTTGATGATGGCACGGTCTTGAACGCTAAGCATAAGAGCAACTCCTGGGCTTTATATGAATACCCTTTGCTTATCAGTTTCCATGCCAACAATTAAAACCTTATAAATCAAACAGTTAAAAACAAAGTAGTCATATCGACACACATCGATTTATAGTCATAGCGACTACACGGAGTCATTATGACTGCAAAATTACTGCTCACGACCCTGCTGCCCCTGGTCTCCGACCTGTCCCGCGAGCTACCCGAAGGCGAGCGCTATCGGCGCCTGCTCGAAGCCATGCGCGCCCTGCTCCCTTGCGACGCCGCCGCCCTGCTGCGACTCGACGGCGAATGGCTGGTGCCGCTGGCCGTGGACGGGTTGAGCACCGATACCCTCGGCCGACGCTTCAAGATCAGCGAACACCCGCGCTTCGAAGTGCTGCTCAGCAGTCCCGGCCCGACCCGCTTCGCCGCCGACAGCGACTTGCCCGACCCTTATGACGGCCTGGTCGATGGCCTGCACGAGCATTTGGAAGTCCACGACTGCATGGGCTGCCCGCTGTTTATCGACGAGCGCCCGTGGGGTTTGCTGACCCTCGACGCCCTTGACCCTGAACGTTTTGAACCGATCGAACTGGACGCCCTGCAAGCCTTCGCCAGCCTCGCCGCCGCCACCGTAAACGCCGCCGAGCGCATCGAACGGCTGGCCAATCGCGCCGAAGACGAACATCAACGCGCCGAGGTTTACCGACAGGCCAGCGGCCAGCAGAGCCGCGAAATGATCGGCCAGAGCAAGGCTTACAAACGCCTGGTGGAAGAGATCAACCTGGTGGGCGGCAGCGATCTGACGGTGCTGATCACTGGCGAAACTGGGGTCGGCAAAGAGCTGGTGGCGCAGGCCATTCACGCCGCGTCGCCCCGGGCCGACAAACCAATCATCAGCCTCAACTGCGCCGCCCTGCCGGACACCCTGGTGGAGAGCGAACTGTTCGGCCATGTGCGTGGCGCCTTCACCGGCGCGATGAACGATCGTCGCGGCAAGTTCGAACTGGCCAATGGCGGCACGTTGTTCCTCGATGAAGTGGGCGAACTGTCGCTGGCGGTGCAGGCCAAATTGCTCAGGGTGCTGCAGAGCGGGCAATTGCAGCGGCTGGGGTCGGACAAGGAACATCAGGTCGACGTGCGGCTGATCGCGGCGACCAACCGCGACCTGGCCGAGGAAGTACGCAGCGGCCGCTACCGCGCCGACTTCTATCATCGCCTGAGCGTTTACCCGTTGCTGGTGCCTGCGCTGCGAGATCGCGGTCGGGATGTGCTGTTGCTCAGCGGCTACTTCCTGGAGCAAAACCGCTCACGCATGGGCCTCAACAGCCTGCGCCTGACCAGCGATGCCCAAGCGGCATTGTTGGGGTATGGTTGGCCGGGGAACGTGCGGGAGCTTGAGCACTTGATTGGCCGCAGCGCGTTGAAGGCGCTGGGTAATTGCACGCAACGGCCAAAGATTCTCAGCTTGAGCGCGGCGGATCTGGATTTGCCCAATAGCGGCGTAGAACAGGCAGCGGAACCCGTGGTCGCTGCGCCGGTAGCAGAGTTGATTCCAGGGGATTTGCGTGAAGCCACCGAGCACTATCAGCGCCAACTGATCAGCGCTTGCCTGGAACGGCACCACCACAACTGGGCCAGCGCGGCGCGGGAGTTGGGTCTGGATCGGGCGAACCTGGGGCGGATGGCCAAGCGGCTGGGTATGAAATAAGCAAAGATCGCAGCCTTCGGCAGCTCCTACGCCGATCGCATTTCCCTGTAGGAGCTGCCGGAGGCTGCGATCTTTTGATCTACCCAACCTTTATTGGTGCTAAAGCCAGCCTATAACAAGTCGATAACCCGGCATCGATAGCTGTTGGCGATGCTCATAATCGCCTCACCTTTTCCACAGAAGGTTTTTATGTCTTCCAACAAAGCCCGCGCAGATTCACTTTCGCTTCTGCTGTTTACCTTGCGCAGCGGCAAGCTGATGGCGATCAACCTGCTGAAAGTCAGCGAAATCATCCCCTGCCCGCCGCTGACCAAGCTGCCGGAGTCGCATCCCCACGTCAAAGGCATCGCCACCCTGCGCGGCGCGTCGTTGTCGGTGATCGACCTGAGCCGCGCCATCGGCGAACGACCGCTGGAAGACCCGAACGGTGGCTGCCTGATCGTCACCGACGTCAGCCGCTCCAAACAGGGCCTGCACGTTCAGGCGGTGAGCAAGATCGTCCACTGCCTGACCACCGACATCCGCCCACCACCCTTCGGCTCTGGCGGCGTGCGCTCGTACATCACCGGCGTGACGTCGGTCGACGGCACCCTGGTGCAAGTACTGGATATCGAAAAGGTCATCCACGGCATTGCGCCGGCGCAGATCGAAATGGCCCCGACCGAACTGAGCATGGAAGAGGCTGAAGTACTGGGCAATGCACGGATTCTGGTGGTCGATGACAGCCAGGTCGCCCTGCAACAATCGGTGCACACCCTGCGCAACCTCGGCCTGCAATGCCACACTGCGCGCAGTGCCAAGGAAGCCATCGATTGTCTGCTGGACCTGCAAGGCACCGCCCAGCAGATCAACCTGATCGTCTCGGACATCGAAATGTCGGAGATGGACGGCTATGCCTTCACCCGCACCTTGCGCGAAACCCCGGACTTCTCGCACCTCTACGTGTTGCTGCACACCTCGCTGGACAGCGCGATGAACAGCGAGAAGGCTCGACTGGCCGGGGCCAACGGGGTGCTGACCAAGTTCTCCTCGCCAGAACTGACCAAGTGCCTGATCGAGGCGGCCAGGGTCGTCGCCGAACAAGGTCACTGAGTGTTGGCCGAGGAATTTTGCTTTCTGATGCGGCGCAACCTCGCTGAGGATGTGCCGCTTTCCACTTGGCCAAATGGCGTTGAGCTGACCGAGTACCGTCCCGAACTTGCCGAAGCCGTTCATCACTTGATGGAACTGGGCTATCGGGATGGCGGCGGCCGCGTACCGGCGCTGGAAGTCTGGCAACAGCGGTTTGAAGCCGATCCTGAGTACGATCCGACCCTGTGCTTCATCGCTCTGGATGCCGAAGGCATCGTCGGCGTCGCCCAGTGCTGGACCAGTGCCTACATCAAGGATTTGGTGGTGCACCCGCGTGCTCGAGGCCTCGGACTTGGCCGTGCGCTGCTGCTCCATACTTTCAAGGTGTTTGCGCAGCGCCGCGAAGGTTTTGTGGATTTGAAGGTGCGGGAAGACAACCTTCGGGCGCGGGGTTTGTATGAAAGTGCCGGGATGTATGTGGTCCGGCGGGAGCCGGTGCCTGTCTGATACACCGCTTTCGCGAGCAAACCATCAGGCATACTCCGACCTTGACCACTACACGCCAAGGATGCCTGATCATGAAAGCCACCACCCTGACCTTCCTCTGTCTCACCACCCTCGCCGCCCAGGCCCACGCCTCCAGCCCCGATGCCTGGGCCGCCTTCGACAAAGCCGTGCTCGCCGGTTGCACCAAGGCCAGCGGCCTGAAAAACCCCCAACCCGTCGGCAATGCCGCGCAGTTCGATGACCGGGTCGGTTATGCCGCACTCCTGCTGCAAGGCCAGTACCCGCAAAAACACATGAAAGGCCAGCAAGGCACCGAGCTGTGCCTCTACAACAAGAAAAGCAAAACCGCCTACGTCACCGAATGGGACTCCATCCGTCCAACCACAAAAGCTCAGTGAATGGCGCATAACTTGCTTTGGCACAGGCCTTTGCGGTGGCTTTCTGTCGCCGTTTCATACCCTCACAGGTCACTGGCCGTTCAATGAATACACCGTTTTCCTGCGTAGGTTGTGGCAAATGCTGCACCGACCACCACGTGCCCCTGACACTGGCCGAAGCCCGCATGTGGGCGGCCGATGGCGGCCAGGTGATCGTGCTGGTGGAAGCCTTTCTCGCCAACGGCCTGGGCCTGCCAGCACAACAACGCGAACACGCCGAACGCCGTTCGGCGCTGGTTCGCAGCGGCACCTGCGAAGCGCACGTGGCGATCACCTTCGCCGCCTACAACGTCGGCCCCTGCCGGAATCTTGACGAAGACAACCTCTGCCGCATCTACGAACGCCGCCCGCTGGTGTGCCGCATCTATCCGATGGAAATCAACCCGCATATCCCGCTCAACCCGGCAACAAAGGATTGCCCGCCCGAGTCATGGGAAAAAGGCCCGGATCTGATTGTTGGCGGTGAACTGGTCGATCAGGAATTGGCAGGATTGATCCAGCGCTCCCGCCAGGCGGATCGCGACGAGATTCAGGCCAAGGATGCGATTTGCGCGCTATTGGGGATTCGAACGACAGCGCTGAAGGGCGATGGGTTTACCGCTTATCTGCCGGACATGACCGCGTTTGCCATGGTGATCGATCAGGTGGCGCAGCAATCGCAGGCCGGGGCGGGCGGTGAATGGCTGTTTCATGTGTCTGGCGATGATATCGCCGGGCAAGTGCTGGCGGCCGGGGCGCAGGTGGTGACTGAAGCGCCGCTGAACTATGCGTTTATTTCGTTGCGGGCGGCCTGAACCGCCAAACCGCCGCGCAGTGTCCTTGCGCAGCGGTTTTTTTAACCTCTTAGCGAGGCAGGTAACGCCCGGTAATCGCCTGGTACTGGCCATTCTGCTTGAGACGCTCAAGGGCCGCATTCAGCTCATCGCGCAAGGCGGTGTCGGATTGGCGCACAGCCATCGCCACGCCACTGCCCAGCATGGGGTCCTTGAGCGCAGGCCCGGAAAAATCAAATCCTTGCCCCTGAGGCTGACTTAAAAACGCCTGGGTGATCTCAATCGAGTCTTGCAGGGTCACGTCGATCTCACCCGCCAGCAGGCTGGCTATCAGTTGACTGTTGAAATTGAAACTGCGCACCGTCACTCCCGCCGGAGCCCAACGGGCCTTGGCGAACGCCTCACGGCTGGTGCCTGTCAGAACGCCGACACGCTTGCCTTTGAGCGATTGCGCATCCGGCTGCAGATTCGCCCCTGTACGCGCCACCAGACGGCTGTTCAAGGGATAAAGATTATCGGTGAAGTCGAGCCGTTCTCGACGCGCCGGCGTTGCCGTCATGGGCATGATCACATCGAAATGGTTGGCCTCCAGGGCCGGGATGTTGGTGGCGTAATCCTGATCAACCCAGACACAGCGTTTTTTGAGCTCGGCGCATAGCGCATTACCCAGTTCGATGTTCAATCCGACCAGCTCACCTTTGTCGTTGCGACTCTCGAAGGGGGGAACCAGGGCCTCGACCCCGAAACGGATCTGTGGATTGGCCGCAGACGAAACACAGCCGGCGGTCAGGACCACCAGCGACAACAGGGAGAAGATTTTTACCAAAGGCATTTCGGTGACCGTCATCAAGCATTCAGGGACATGAATCTTTGATGAGTGGTCACCGACTTCCCAGAGGACAAATCGCTCATCCTTGTGGGAATTGTCTCAATGACAGAAGGAACTGCTACCGACAAAAAACGCCTGGCGGTCAGCGTTTGCCCATCGAACGACGAGTGCCGGGAGGCGCTGCGCCCGGGGTCTTGGTGTGGCCGTTCTTGGCGCCATTCTTGTACCAAGGCTGGCTGGCGCTCTTCGCGGCGGCCAGTTCGCCCGGCTTGAACGGAAACTTGAACGCCGGGATCGCCGCTTTGGTTTCGCTGTCGGCGCTGGAGTCGACGCTGTCGGGCAGGTCTGCCTGGTCGTCGCGCAAAGCGTCGGCAACCGGCGGTTGTGTCGGGGAAGTCATGAAAGCTCCGGGTGATGCTAAAGAGTCGGGCCCGGTAGGCGAGCCACGAAAGGCGGCAGTATACCTGTGTCGGAGGCTGCAGGCTGCAGCTGGTCAGTCGGGTTTTGTGCCGACTGACCAACCGCCATCGCAAGCCTGCTCGCGATGAACGATAACGCAGTCTACGCCGGATCGACGTTATCCAGCGCCCGGTTCACCGCCAGCTCCGCCAGCATGATGCTCTGTTGAATCGCCAGCGCCGTGTAGCGCTGCGGGCCAGTCAGGTCGTTGGAGAAATCGCTGGCCAGGACACTCGCCGTGGCTAACGATTCGTAGGCGTGGGCCAAGAGGCTTTCGGTATCCATATTCGGGGCGACCATGAACATGGTGCTGGGGCGGCGTTTTTTTTCGGTGTAGGGCGTTGGGGGATCGAGGTAGTAGTCGAGGGCGCGTTTTATGGCTTCGCGGTCTTTGAGTAATTCTTCGGCGCGCGAGGCTTCGGCGGTGGGTGTGGTGGTGGTGTTGAAGGGTGGATCGGGGACTAACTTATCCATGGAAACTCCTGCTGGAATGGGTGCCACCACTCGCCGGATCTCAAGCGACGAAGAGGTGGCAGCTATGTGCAGAGTGAGATCCACCGGTAGCAGGCAACCGGCCAGACCGAAGTCTGCCCGCACACAGCTGCCATAACGCATTTACAGGCAGCGGATAAGCTGGCGCCAATTATGGTGGTATTGGCGCTAGATGCATACTAATTGCCGGGGATCTCACGCCCGGTCGCTGAATTGTCAGCGACAGCCAAAGACTAGAGAGCCCGCTTCCGACGGACAACCTGAAAGATGTGTGGGAAAGGTCTGCGTTCTGACACATCGATTAAACATTCAAAAGCGGAACGCGGAAGGCATTGCGCCCCACAACCCACGCCTGACACCGCTTTGCGTAGGAGCTGCCGAAGGCTGCGATCTTTTGATCTTGAAAACCAACGTCAAAAGATCGCAGCCTTCGGCAGCTCCTACATAGGTTTGTGTACACCCGCTATGGATTGGTCGGCTGTCAGGCCGCCTTCGCGGGCAAGTCGGATCGCCGCACCGCTCGCTCCTACGGTGAAGCGGCGCACACCTCTGCCCTTCACCACTCAACAGGTCGAGCGTTAGCTCGCCTGCCGCTTTTGATCTTGATTCACCCGCCCCTTCGGGAGGCTGAGCGCAGGTGTTCATCTGGGGATTGGCGCGCAGCGCCGTTCGACGCAGTCGAACCCATCGCATGTAGGTTGAAGCGAAGCCAACCGTAGGGCGATGCCCCCAGATGGATACCGGAGCGAAGGAACCCCGAGCCTTAGCGAGGGGCCGGACGCTTGGGGCGAGCGTTTTTTGCTTCCTTTTTTAGGCGCTTGTAAAAAAGGGAGTCGCCGTAAGGGCGAAACCGCCAGCTGCCGTTACCGCAGAAATGGATATGTACTCCGTAAGTAAGAGCTTGGTCGGCTATAAGGCCGCCAAGATCAAAACAAGATCCCGGTCCAAACTGACAGCGCCGTCAGTTACCAGTCACGCTCCTGACCGGCGAACAGGTTTATAAAGGAAGGTATAAACCTGACAAAACCAGACCACTCAGCCCGGCGCCCCACTCGCATGCGAATTCAGAAAAAAACCGCCCTGCTCGCCGCCCTTCTGATCGCCTTGGCAGCGACGGGCGTTTGGTACGCCACCAAACCCACCACCGCCAAACTGGCCGCCCCCAGCGCCATCCCCGTGCGGGTGGTCAGCGTCGCTGAAAAAGATGTGCCCTGCTACGTCAGCGGCATCGGCTCGGTGTTGTCCTTGCACAGCGTGGTCGTGCGCCCGCAAATCGACGGCATCCTCACCAAACTGCTGGTCAAGGAAGGCCAACTGGTGAACCAGGGCGACCTGCTGGCCACCCTCGATGACCGCTCGATCCGCGCCAGCCTCGACCAGGCCCGGGCGCAACTGGGCGAAAGCCAGGCGCAACTGCAAGTGGCCCAGGTCAACCTCAAACGCTACAAACTGCTCAGTGTCGACGACGGCGTGTCCAAGCAGACCTACGACCAGCAACAAGCCCTGGTCAACCAACTCAAAGCCACCGCCCAAGGCAATCAGGCCTCGATCGACGCCGCTCTGGTACAGCTTTCCTACACACAGATTCGCTCGCCAGTCACCGGTCGCGTTGGTATTCGCACGGTGGATGAAGGCAACTTCCTGCGCATGACCGACACCCAAGGCTTGTTCACAGTGACCCAGATCGACCCGATCGCCGTGGAGTTTTCCCTGCCGCAGCAAATGCTGCCGACCCTGCAAGGCCTGATCAACAATCCACAGCAAGCACCGGTCAAGGCTTACATCGGCGCCGACACTGACGGTGAAACCGGCAACCTGCTGGGCGAAGGTCACCTGACCCTGATCGACAACCAGATCAACGCCAACACCGGCACCATCCGCGCCAAGGCCGAATTCGCCAACCCCGCACAGAAACTCTGGCCGGGCCTGCTGGTGACGGTAAAGATTCAGACAGCGCTGGATAAAAATGCGCTGGTGGTGCCGCCCACGGTCGTACAACGCGGGCTCGATCAACATTTCGTGTACAGGGTCAACGGCGACAAGGTCGAAGCCGTGCAGGTGCAAATGGTCTATCAAGGCAGCGGCCAGGACATTATCAAAGGCGTTAAACCGGGCGACGTGCTGGTCAGCGACGGCCAATCGAGGCTCAAACCCGGCTCGACGGTTCAGGTACTGAGCGAGCCACCGCAAGTGGTCCAATCGGAGCCAAAACCATGAAGGGCCACGGTTCCATTTCCGCGTGGTGCATCGATCATCCGGTGGCGACGGTCCTGCTGACCTTTGCCCTTATATTGCTCGGCGTCATCGCCTTCCCGCGACTGTCGATTGCGCCACTGCCGGAAGCGGAATTCCCGACCATTCAGGTGGCCGCGCAGCTGCCCGGCGCCAACCCGGAGACCATGGCCTCATCGGTGGCCACGCCGCTTGAAGTGCAATTCAGCGCCATCCCCGGCGTAACCCAGATGACCTCGAGCAGCGCCTTGGGCTCAACAATCCTGACCCTGCAATTCACCCTCGACAAAAGCATCGACACCGCCGCCCAGGAAGTCCAGGCCGCGATCAACACCGCCGCCGGCAAACTGCCCAAAGACATGCCGAACCTGCCGACCTGGCGCAAGGTCAACCCGGCCGACAGCCCGGTGCTGATCCTCAGCATCAATTCACCGCAAATGCCCGGCACCGAACTCAGCGATCTGGTAGAAACCCTGCTCGCCCGTCAGATCAGTCAGATCGACGGTGTAGGCCAAGTCAATATCACCGGTCAGCAACGTCCGGCGATTCGCGTGCAGGCCTCGGCGGACAAACTCGCCGCCATTGGCCTGACCCTGGCGGACATTCGCCTGGCGATCCAGCAAACCAGCCTCAACCAGGCCAAAGGTGCGTTGTACGGCGAGTCGAGCATCTCGACCCTGTCCACCAACGACCAGTTGTTCCACCCCGAGGATTACAGCCAACTCATCGTTTCCTACAAGAACGGTGCCCCAGTTCATCTCAAGGACGTGGCCAAAGTGGTCAACGGTTCAGAAGATGCCTACATCCAGGCCTGGGCTGACGGCCAGCCGGGGGTGAACCTGGTGATTTTCCGGCAACCGAGCGCCAACATCGTCGAGACCGTTGATCGTATTCAAGCGGCCCTGCCGACGCTGAATGCCATGTTGCCGGCCTCGGTGCAGGTCAAGGTGTTGATCGACCGCACCCAGACCATCCGCGCCTCGCTGCATGAAGTGGAAGTCACCCTGCTGATCGCGATCCTGCTGGTGGTGGCGGTGATGGCGCTGTTCCTGCGGCAACTGTCGGCGACCCTGATCGTGACAGCGGTGCTCGGTGTGTCGCTGACTGCCAGTTTCGCCCTGATGTACATCATGGGCTTCAGCCTGAATAACCTGACGCTGGTGGCGATCGTGGTGTCCGTCGGGTTTGTGGTCGACGATGCGATTGTGGTGGTGGAAAACATTCACCGGCACCTGGAGGCCGGCGACGGCATGCGCGAGGCGGCGATCAAAGGCGCCGGCGAGATCGGTTTTACCGTGGTCTCGATCAGTTTCTCGCTGGTGGCGGCGTTCATTCCGCTGCTGTTCATGGGCGGCGTGGTCGGGCGGCTGTTCAAGGAGTTCGCCTTGACCGCGACCTCGACCATCCTGATTTCGGTGGTGGTGTCCCTGACCCTGGCACCGACGCTGGCCGCGCTGTTCATGCGCGCACCGGTGCATCATGCCCACAGCAAGCCGGGTTTCGGCGAGCGCTTGCTGGCGCTGTACGATAAGGGCCTGCGCCGCGCCCTCGCCCATCAGACATTGATGATCGGTGTGTTCGGCCTGTCGCTGGGGCTGGCCATTGCCGGTTACATCTTCATCCCCAAAGGCTTCTTCCCGATACAGGACACCGGATTCGTCCTCGGCACCACCGAAGCAGCTGCAGATATTTCCTACGGCGACATGGTGAAAAAACACTTGGCGATGGCCGAAATCGTCGCCGCCGACCCCGCCGTCGAGACGTTCTCGCACTCGGTCGGCGTTTCAGGCAGCAACCAGACCATCGCCAACGGCCGCTTCTGGATTTCGCTGAAAAAACGTGGCGACCGCGATGTGTCCGCCAGCCAGTTCATCGACCGGATTCGCCCGCAACTGATGAAAGTCCCGGGCATCGTGCTGTACCTGCGCGCCGGGCAAGACATCAACCTCAGCTCCGGCCCGAGCCGCGCCCAGTACCAATATGTGCTCAAGAGCAACGACGGTGCCCTCCTGAGTACCTGGACCCAGCGCTTGACGGAAAAACTGCGCAGCAACCCGGCGTTCCGCGACATTTCCAACGACTTGCAACTGGGCGGCAGCATCACCCACATCAGCATCGACCGCAGCGCCGCGGCGCGTTTCGGCCTGACCGCCAGCGATGTCGACGAGGCGCTGTACGACGCCTTCGGTCAGCGGCAAATCAATGAATTCCAGACCCAGACCAACCAGTACAACGTGATTCTGGAACTGGACACCAAACAGCGCGGCAAGGCCGAAAGCCTCAACTATTTCTACCTGCGCTCGCCGCTGAGTGGGGAAATGGTGCCGCTGTCGGCCCTGGCGAAATTCGATGCACCGACCATCGGCCCGCTGTCCATCGCTCACGACGGGATGTTCCCGGCGGCCAACCTGTCATTCAACTTGGCATCCGGCGTGGCGTTGGGTGATGCGGTGATCATGCTCAACCAGGCCAAGGCTGACATCGGTATGCCGGCCGCCATCAGCGGTAACTTCCAGGGCGCGGCCCAGGCGTTCCAGAGTTCGCTGGCCAGCCAGCCGTGGTTGATTCTGGCGGCGTTGGTGGCGGTGTACATCATTCTTGGCGTGCTGTACGAGAGCTTCGTGCATCCGCTGACGATCATCTCGACCCTGCCCTCGGCGGGGCTCGGGGCGGTGATCATGCTGTGGATCTCTGGCCAGGACTTTTCGATCATGGCGCTGATCGGGCTGGTGTTGCTGATCGGCATCGTCAAGAAGAACGGCATTCTGATGATCGACTTCGCGCTGGATGCCCAGCGCAACCGTGGCCTGCCACCGCTGGAGGCGATCCATGAGGCCTGCCTTACACGGTTCCGGCCGATCATCATGACCACGCTTGCCGCCCTGCTCGGCGCCTTGCCGTTGATGATCGGCTACGGCACCGGCGCCGAACTGCGTCAGCCATTGGGTATTGCGGTGGTCGGCGGCTTGCTGGTGAGCCAGGCGCTGACGCTGTTCACTACGCCGGTCATATACTTGTGGCTTGAGCGGCTATTTCATAGACCCACACCAGCACAGCAGCCGGTGCTGGTGACCACAGACTGAGGCGGGGTCATGCGCGTTCTGATTATCGAAGACGAGGAAAAAACCGCGGATTATCTACACCGTGGTTTGACGGAACAGGGCTACACCGTGGATGTGGCCCGCGATGGCGTCGAAGGCCTGCACCTGGCGCTGGAAAGCGACTACGCGGTGATTGTCCTCGACGTCATGCTGCCGGGCCTCGACGGTTTTGGCGTGCTGCGGGCCTTGCGTGCGCGCAAGCAAACCCCGGTGATCATGCTCACCGCCCGCGAGCGGGTTGAAGACCGCATCAAAGGCCTGCGCGATGGCGCCGACGACTACCTCGGCAAACCGTTTTCCTTCCTCGAACTGGTAGCGCGTTTGCAAGCGCTGACCCGTCGCAGCGGTGGCCATGAGCCGGTGCAGGTGAGCATCGCCGACCTGTGGATAGATTTGATCAGCCGCAAAGCCACCCGCGCCGGCACCCGTCTGGACCTGACCGCCAAGGAGTTTTCGCTGCTCAGCGTACTGGCGCGGCGACAAGGGGAAATCCTCTCGAAAACCGCCATCGCCGAGATGGTCTGGGATATCAATTTCGACAGCGACGCCAACGTGGTCGAAGTCGCGATCAAACGCCTGCGGGCCAAGCTCGATGGGCCGTTCGACGAGAAATTGCTGCACACGATTCGTGGCATGGGTTATGTGCTGGAGAGCCGTGGTGTCCAGTAATTCCATCGCGCTGCGCCTGAGCGGGATGTTTACGCTGGTGGCGCTGCTGGTGTTCCTGTTGATCGGCGGTGCGCTGTATCAACAGGTCGACAAGGGCTTGGGCCTGCTGCCCGAAGCCGAGCTCGATGCCCGCTACAGCGTGCTCGAATCGGCGCTCAACCGTTACGGCACGCCCGAGCATTGGGTGAAGATCAACGCCAAGCTCAAGCTGCTGAGCGAAGAAGACAAGCGCATTCGCTTTTGGGTGGTCAGCGGTAATCCCGGTTATGAATACGGCCAACCCGACGCGTCGATCCGCGCGTTCGCCCAAGGCCCATTGGGCATGCGCGACATGGAATTACCCGACCATCCGTACCCGCTGAAAGTGCTGCTAACCGAGTTGCCAGCCAAGGACCAGCGCCCACCGCTGCGCTTCATGATCGGCATCGACACCGAAACCTTTTACGAGACGCAGCACCACTTGCTGATCGCCCTGATCAGCCTGGCGATCATTGGGGTATTGCTGGCCTCGCTACTCGGTTACTGGGTGGCGCGGATCGGCCTCAAACCGCTGATCAAGTTGTCGCAGGAAGCCCAGCGCCTGGCGCCACCACGGCTGTCCGGGCGCTTGCAATTGTCGCCATTGCCCCCGGAGCTCGATCAGTTCGTCAGCTCGTTCAACGCCACACTGGAACGGGTGGAACAGGCCTACTCGCGGCTGGAATCGTTCAATGCCGACGTGGCCCATGAACTGCGCTCGCCGCTGACCAACCTGATCGGCCAGACCCAGGTTGCACTGACACGCGGGCGTTCAGCCGAACACTATTTCGAAGTGCTGCAATCGAACCTCGAAGAGCTCGAACGGCTGCGCTCGATCATCAACGACATGCTGTTCCTCGCCAGCGCCGACCAGGGCAGCAAGGCCACCCAACTGACGTCCACCTCGCTGGCCGACGAAGTGGCGACGACGCTGGAGTACCTGGATTTCATTCTTGAGGATGCACAGGTTCAGGTCGAGGTCAGTGGCGACGCGCAGGTGCGAATCGAGATCGCACATCTGCGCCGGGCGTTGATCAACTTGCTGAGCAACGCGGTGCAGCACACCGCGCCCGGGCAAGTGATTCAGGTGCGGATCGAAGTCGAAGAGCACCAAGTGAGCATCGGCGTCGCCAACCCGGGATCGCCGATTGCCAGTGAGCATCTGCCGCGCCTGTTCGAACGCTTCTACCGGGTCGATGCGTCACGCAGTAACAGCGGCAACAACCATGGCCTGGGGTTGGCGATCGTCAAGGCGATTGCGCTGATGCATGGCGGGGATGTGTTTGTGCGCAGTGATCATGGGATGAATACATTCGGCATTCACCTTCCAGTCTGACCCCCCACTCCCTGTGGCGAGCGAGCTTGCTCGCGCTGGGCTGCGAAGCGGCCCCAAAAATACGACTACATTCAATCAGACAGACCACATACTCCGATTACGACTGCTGCGCAGCCGAGCGGGAGCAAGCTCCCTCGCCACAAAAAAAGCCAAGACACTTGCAACTGCGGACTGTTACTTTTAGCGCAACAGTCCTTTATGCAATCCACTCTTTTTCCCCTCGCCCAAGCCCCTTATCGTTGCCCCATCAAACAGCACTTGCCAAGCAAGAAGGTTCAAAAGATGTCCAACAGTATGGGTATTGCCAGCGCTTTCGTTTTGTCGTCCTTGCTTCTGTCTCCGTTCGCCATGGCTGAAGAGTCGCAGACATTCGTCGCACAAAATGCCGAACGCGCCAAGGCCTACGAACAGTATCAAAACGAACTGACAGCCAAGGCCCAAGAGGCTGCGCAAACCCCTCAAGCGTCGAGCACTCAAGCCCAGCCACGGGTTGAGAAAGACAGCTGATCCATACGTATCGCTCTGTTTCCCTCGACACTTTTCATCGGCTCTTCCCTTTGAAAAGTTGTCTTCAAAGCCGCTGCTATCAGCGGCTTTTTTTCGTGGTGGTTTTAAACCCCTGCCGTTCGTCTTCCCTGACAACAAACATCCGCACTTCAAAACAATGAAATACTTAGTTGACCCAAGGAGCTTTACCGCACGTGCGCTTCCCTCTCAGATTCAGTCCGCTGTTCATTGCAATCACTGCAACGATGGCCAACAACGCGCAGGCCGACGACGAATCCAGCCGCGAAGGCTTTGTCGATGGATCGAGCCTCAACCTCAATGCCCGCAACTACTACATGAACCGCAATCGCCTGCAAAAGGCCGATGACAACATCGAATGGGGTCAGGGCTTTCTCGGCCGCTTCGAATCGGGCTTCAGCCAGGGCACCGTCGGTTTCGGCGTTGATGCCCACGCGATGCTCGGGCTCAAGCTCGACGGCGGCGGTGGCACCGACGGGTCGAGCATCCTGCCGATCAGCGATGGCAACGGCAAGGCACCGGGCTCGTTTTCCACGGCTGGCGGCACCCTGAAAATGCGGGCCTTCGATACCGAATTGAAGGCCGGCGACCTGTTCCTTGCCAACCCGGTGATCGCCGGTGGCGAAACCCGCATGCTGCCGCAGACCTTTCGCGGCGTCAGCCTGACCAACCACAGTGTCGACGGGTTGATGATCGAGGGTGGTCAGGCCAGCTTCACCAAACTCTACAACCAGAGCGGCCACACCCGCATCGGCACGTCCTATGGCAGCCTGGCCGATGGCGATGAAAGCCGGCATTTGAATTGGGCCGGCGTGGCCTGGAGCGGCCTGCCGGGCCTGACCAGCAGCCTGTATGCGGCCGAACTCAAGGACATCTGGAACCAGTACTACTACGACCTGGATTACACCTATGCGCTGAATGACTTGGTCAGCCTCAACCCGGGCCTGCACTTCTATCACACGCAAGACACCGGCGATGCACTGCTGGGCAACATCGACAACAACACCTACAGCCTGCATTTCACCATTGGCGTGGGCAATCACAGCGTCACCGCCGCCTATCAGCGGGTCAACGGCAACACGCCGTTCGATTACATCAGCCAGGGCGACAGCATTTATCTCGACAACTCCCAGCAGTATTCGGACTTCAACGGTCCGAATGAGCGCTCGTGGAAACTCAAGTACGCCTACGACTTTGCTGGCCTCGACATGCCCGGCCTGACCTCGGCGGTGTCCTACTCACGGGGTGAACTGGACCTGACCAAGGTCGATCCGGACAGCCGCGGTTACGCCTCGTGGTACAGCGCCGACGGCAGAAACGCCAGGCATTGGGAGCGAGACATCGATCTCAAGTACGTGGTCCAGGGCGGCAAGGCCAAAGACCTGGCGATGCGTCTGCAATGGGCGTCTAACCGTGGCGGCAATGGTTACGGTGCGCTGGATCAGGACACGGATGAATACCGGGTAATTGTCGACTACCCGCTGAATGTCTTCTAAGCTTCTATTAGCAAAAGGCCAGCATGTTTTGCTGGCCTTTTTTTTATCCGGGATTTATATAGGCGCGCTGGACGCGACCGGTTTCTGGGACTCTGCCCGATTCTTGTAAAAGCACTTTCATAACGCCTTATTTGCAGAAGTCAGAACCATGAGTGTGAACAGTGCGAAATCCCGTGATCCGATCCGCTCGACACGCTCGGAGCGGCTTCTGGTTCTTAGTAGTGTGTTGTTGGTGATCGCAATACTGAGCATTGTCGCGTTCCTGCTGATCCGCGAACGCGCCAACGCCGAATCGTCCGCCGCTCGCGCCGCCAACAATATCGTGCAATTGATCGACGCCGACGTGCTGCGCAATGTCGAACTCTATGACGTGTCCCTGCTGGGTTTGATCGCGGCCTCCCAGCGTGAAGACCTCAAGAGCGTTTCCCCTGCCATCCGCCATCTGGCCTATTTCGACCGCGCCACTGCCGCGCCGTACAAGGGCAACATCTTGTTGCTCGACAACAAGGGCGACGTGATCGCCGACTCGGCCTCGGTGGAACCCAGAAAGAGCAACTTTGCCGATCGCGAATACTTCCAGTCCCACGTGAACAACCCGGACCCGGGCATGTTCATCAGTCGCCCCTTCAGGGCCAGGGCGCCGGAACAGGATTGGCGGATCAGTTTCAGCCGCCGGATGAACGGTCCCCAGGGCGAGTTCCTCGGTGTGGCCGAAGCCGCCATGCGTTTGAGTTACTTCGATCAGTTGTTCAACAGCTTGAGCATCGGTCGCGACAGTACGATCAATCTGATCAGCAAGGACGGGACTCTTCTGGCTCAGCAACCCCGTCTGGCCGAAGAACTGATCGGCAAGAACTTCAGTAATCGCCCCAATTTTCAGCGCATCGTCAAAGAAGGCAACGGCAGCTTCACCAGCATGTCCGATCGATACCATGACAAGCGCTTGTACACCTTCTCCAAGGTCGGGAACTTGCCGTTGATCGTCATCGTTGCGCTGTCCAGCGATGAAGTCTTTGCGGCCTGGAAGCGCACCGCGGTGGTAGTCACTTCTGCGACCGTTGCCCTGTGCGTGAGCCTGCTGTGGCTGACCTGGTTGCTCTGCCGGGAGCTGCGTCGACGCCAAAGTGCCGAGCAGGAACTGGCACAACTGGCCGCCACCGACCCCTTGACCGGTCTGGCCAATCGCCGAAGCCTGGATCAGGCCCTGCACCATGAATGGTTTCGTGCCCAACGTTCCGGTCAGCCGTTGTCGCTGTTGATGATCGATATCGATCACTTCAAGGCGTTCAATGATCGCCATGGCCACCAGGGTGGCGACGATGCCTTGCGCTCGGTGGCCAAGGTGATCGACACCCATGTCCGACGGCCGGCGGACCTGGTCGCCCGGTATGGTGGCGAGGAGTTTTCAGTGATCCTGGCTGAAACCGACAGCGCTGGAGCTCAGCAGATTGCCGAAAAAATCCGTATGGCGGTAGAGCAATTGCCGTTGGTGGGAGGTGATGTGTCACCGATTACTGTCAGTATTGGTATCAGTACCTGGACGACAGCAACCGATATCAGCCTGGAACAGTTGCTGTTTTCAGCGGACAAGGCGCTGTATCAGGCCAAGGAAAACGGGCGGAACCGGGTGGTCGCTGCGGGTTGATCTTTCCCGCAGGCATAAAAAAAGGCCACCCGAAGGTAGCCTTTAAAAAACTAGAGAGGTTTTTTGCTTACACGGCCGCAACAGGACGCATGTAAGAGATCGGTGCGGTGCTGGCGTCTTCGAACGTCACGACTTCCCAAGCATCTGTCTGCTCAATCAACTTTCGCAGCAGCTGGTTGTTCAATGCGTGTCCGGACTTGAAGCCCTTGAACTCACCAATCAGGCTATTGCCCAGCAGGTAGAGGTCACCAATCGCATCGAGGATTTTGTGCTTCACGAATTCGTCTTCATAGCGAAGGCCGTCTTCGTTCAGTACACCATCCGCGTCGACCACAATTGCGTTTTCAACGCTGCCGCCGAGTGCGAGGTTGTGCTTGCGCAGGTACTCGATATCACTCATGAAACCAAAGGTACGCGCGCGGCTGACTTCTTTTACGAACGAAGTGCTGGAAAAATCCACGCTTGCACTTTGTGTGCGGTCACGGAAAACCGGGTGATCGAAATCGATCTCGAAGCTCACTTTGAAACCTTCGAAAGGGACGAAAGTGGCGCGCTTGTCGCCGTCTTCCACTGTCACTTCCCGCAGGATCCGGATGAACTTCTTGGCAGCGTCCTGCTCTTCCAGGCCGGCCGATTGAATCAGGAATACGAAGGGTCCAGCGCTACCATCCATGATCGGGACTTCGGACGCGGAGAGCTCGACGTAGGCGTTATCGATGCCCAGGCCAGCCATGGCCGAGAGCAGGTGCTCCACCGTGTCCACTTTGACGTCACCGTTAACAAGCGTGGTCGACATAGTGGTTTCGCCAACGTTTTCCGCGCGGGCAGGAATCTGCACCACAGGGTCGAGGTCAGCACGACAAAACACAATGCCGGTGTCGACAGGCGCTGGCTTGAGGGTCAGGTAGACCTTCTCCCCGGAGTGCAGGCCGACACCTGTGGCACGGATAATATTCTTCAGGGTGCGTTGTTTAATCATGGCATGGGCCGCTTCAGCGCAAATTGCGAACTGGTATCAACAAAGGCTGGCGATGATAGCAGACCAGACCTTTGCTGAACACCAATCACCCTAATACCCCTGATACATTTCATCAATCGGCCTGACGACGCAGGAAAGCCGGGATGTCCAGGTAGTCCAGATCATCTTGCGGGTTCATCTTCGCGGCAGTCGCAGCACCGGCCTGAGCCTGGTTGCGCATGACGGTCGGACGGTCCAGGTCACGGTAGTTCACCGCAGGCTGTTCCTGACGAACAGGGGCTTGTTGTTGTGGCTGGGAGGCCATCGAGGTGTGAACGGTGTTGTCGATGACCTTCACAGGCTTCTCGATTTTAGCGCCCAGCCCCGTGGCAACCACAGTCACGTGCAGCTCGTCGCGCATGTCCGGATCGATAACGGTACCGACCTTGACCATTGCGTGCTCGGAAGCGAAGGCTTCGATGATGCTACCCACGTCGGAGTACTCACCCAGAGACAGGTCAGGACCGGCGGTGATGTTCACCAGAATGCCGCGTGCACCTTGCAGGTTCACGTCTTCGAGCAGCGGGTTGCGAATGGCCGCTTCGGTCGCCTCACGTGCACGGTTCGGACCGCTGGCGCAGCCAGTGCCCATCATCGCCATACCCATTTCGCTCATCACGGTACGCACGTCGGCGAAGTCGACGTTGATCATGCCCGGACGCTTGATGATGTCGGAGATACCGCGAACGGCGCCGGCCAGTACATCGTCGGCCTTGGCGAAAGCCGACAGGAGGCTTGCGTCTTTGCCGAGGATGGTCAGCAGCTTCTCGTTGGGAATGGTGATCAACGAGTCGACGCTTTCAGACAGCAGACGGATGCCCTCGTCAGCGAGCTGCATGCGCTTGCGGCCTTCGAACGGGAACGGACGGGTCACCACCGCAACGGTGAGGATCCCCATTTCCTTGGCCACTTCAGCAATGATTGGCGCTGCACCGGTACCGGTACCGCCGCCCATGCCGGTCGTGATGAACACCATGTTGGTGCCCTGCAGGACTTCGGCAATGCGCTCACGGTCTTCGAGAGCGGCCTGACGACCTACTTCAGGGTTGGCGCCGGCGCCCAGACCTTTGGTCACGCTGGTGCCCAGTTGCAGAATGGTCCGCGCGCTGATGCTTTTCAGCGCTTGGGCATCAGTGTTGGCGCAGATGAATTCAACGCCTTCAATGTTGCTCTTGACCATGTGATTGACAGCGTTGCCGCCGCCTCCGCCAACACCGATAACTTTAATAACCGGGCTTGCGGGGATGTTGTCTACGAGTTCGAACATTTTCCCTCTCCTTACATTCTCTAGTTTTTTCGCCTACTGCTTTTGAAGCGGTGTTGCGGTAAAGCTTTAGAAATTGCCTTGTACCCAGCTCTTGATGCGATCGAGCAGAGCGGCTTTCGGTTCGTCATTGCTGTAGCTGTCGCGGCTGCCGATGCCCGAGAACGAAATCCCGTCGGACTGCTTCTGCAGGCCGTACATCAACAGGCCAACGCCGGTGGAATAGATCGGGTTGCGGACCACGTCGTCCAGACCCTTGACGCCATGGGGCACGCCCAGGCGAACCGGCATGTGGAAGATCTCTTCGGCCAGTTCGACCGCGCCTTCCATCTTCGACGTACCGCCGGTCAGCACGATGCCGGCCGGGATCAGGTCTTCGTAGCCGCTGCGACGCAGTTCGGCCTGGATCAGGGTGAACAGCTCGTCGTAACGCGGCTCGACCACTTCGGCCAGGGCCTGGCGGGACAGTTCGCGCGGTGGACGGTCGCCGACACTCGGCACCTTGATGGTTTCGCCGGCACCGGCCAGTTTGGCCAGGGCGCAGGCGTAGCGAATCTTGATTTCTTCGGCGTACTGGGTCGGGGTGCGCAACGCCATCGCGATGTCGTTGGTCACCTGGTCGCCCGCAATCGGGATCACTGCGGTGTGGCGGATCGCGCCTTCGGTGAAGATCGCGATATCGGTGGTGCCGCCACCGATGTCCACCAGGCACACGCCCAGTTCTTTCTCGTCGTCGGTCAGCACCGAATACGCCGAAGCCAGCTGCTCGAGAATGATGTCGTCGATTTCCAGGCCGCAGCGACGCACGCATTTTTCAATGTTCTGTGCGGCGTTGACGGCGCAGGTGACCACGTGAACCTTGGCTTCCAGACGCACGCCGGACATGCCCAGGGGCTCGCGAACGCCTTCCTGGTTATCGATCACGTAATCCTGCGGCAGGGTGTGCAGCACGCGCTGGTCAGCCGGGATTGCCACAGCCTGGGCGGCGTCGAGGACGCGTTCAAGGTCGGCGGAGCTGACTTCGCGATCACGAATCGCCACGATGCCGTGGGAGTTCAGGCTGCGGATGTGATTGCCGGCCACGCCGACGAACGCCGAGTGGATCCGGCAACCGGCCATCAGCTGCGCTTCTTCGATAGCGCGCTGGATCGACTGGACGGTGGACTCGATGTTCACCACTACGCCTTTTTTCAGGCCGCGGGACGGATGTGTACCGATCCCGACGATTTCGAGCGTGCCGTCGTCCGCAACCTCGCCGACCAGCGCCACCACCTTGGAGGTGCCGATATCGAGACCGACGATCATTTTGCCGCTTTGCACGTTTGCCATGGGTCCTGCCTCTTCTTAATTCTTTGCGACAGCGGGTTGGGCTGTCGTCGGCGCTACAGGTTCCCGCCAGCCAACGGCGAGGCCGTTGGCGTAGCGCAGATCGATGCGCGCAATGTTCGTAATCTGCTCTTTGAGCGTCTTGTCATAGATGGCAATGAAGCGGCGCATCTTTTCCACCAGGTTGCCGCGTCCCAGCAGCAGTTCGATTCCGGGACCGGCGCTGCCTGCGCCGGTGGTCAGGAACCAGCTGCCTCGTTCACGCAACTCCAGGCGTGCAATCGAGAAACCCAATGGCCTGAGCATCTGGCTCAGCACCTGGTATTGCTGCATCACTTGCTGCTGGGCCCGCTGGGGGCCGAACAGCTGTGGCAAGTGTTCGTAGTTCGCCAGCTCGCGCGGGGTGAACGCCTGCCCCTGGTTGTTCAACAGCGACTCATCGCCCCAACGGGCCACCGGCAGTTGTTCTTCCAGGCGAATCACGACCTGATCCGGCCACACCCGACGCACTTCGGCGTGGGCAATCCATGGCATCTGTTCCAGCTCGGTGCGCATGCTCGCCAGGTCGATGGTGAAGAAGCTCGACGCCACGTACGGGGCGATCCGCTGCTGCACCGCTTGCTGGCTGATGTAACTCAAGTCGCCCTGCACGGCGATTTTGGTGATCGGCCGGTCGGCGTACGGCAGCAAACGCTGTGCGCCTTCGTAAGTACCGAACCCCAACGCCACCAGCAACACGGGCCAGAACAGGCTTTTCAGAAAACCGAAGTTGGCTTTCGGCAGGCGCACGGACATCGGCTCTTTGGCCACCATTCGGCTGGCACCCCGCGGCACCGGCTTGCGGCCGGGTGGTGCGGAGGGCTGATGTCTCAGCTGTGCGCCTTGCATGGTCTTACCCTCGTGGCTCAATGCTTGCGGCCAGAATCGCCAGAACCAGTTGCTGGAAATCCAGGCCGGCGGCACGGGCCGCCATTGGCACCAGACTGTGATCGGTCATGCCCGGTGCGGTGTTGACTTCCAGGAACCAGAACTGCCCGTCGGCGTCCTGCATCACGTCTGCCCTGCCCCAACCGGCGATACCCAGCGCCTCACAGGCTTTGGCCGTGAGCTCCATGAGTTCCTTTTCTTTGTCGCTGTCCAGGCCGCACGGAATGCGGTACTGGGTATCGTTGGCGATGTACTTGGCGTCGTAGTCGTAGAAACTGTGCGTCGTGCCCAGGGCAATTGGTGGCAACACCTGGTCACGCAAGGTGGCGATGGTGAACTCCGGACCATGAATCCATTGCTCGACCAACACTTGCGAATCGTAGGTACTGGCCGCTTTCCACGCCTCGATCAACTCGGGCGCGGACGTCACTTTGGCCATCCCGATACTGGAACCTTCATGGGCCGGTTTGACGATCAGCGGGAAGCCCAGTTCCGTGGCCGCCGAAATACAATCGGCCTCGGAGCTCAGTACCGCGTGGCGTGGCGTCGGAATGCCGAGGCTGTGCCAGACCTGCTTGGTGCGCAGTTTGTCCATGGCCAGGGCCGAGGCCAGAATGCCGCTGCCGGTGTACGGAATCCCTGCGCATTCGAGCAGGCCCTGCATGCTGCCGTCTTCACCGCCACGACCGTGGAGGATGATGAAGGCGCGGTCGATTTTTTCGTTCAGCAGGCGTTGCAGAAGGTCATCGCCCACATCAATACCGAACGCGTCCACACCGGCGCTTTGCAGTGCATCGAGCACCGCGTTACCCGACTTCAGGGACACTTCACGCTCGGCACTCTTGCCGCCGAACAGCACGGCAACGCGACCGAAATCCTTCGGCGCGACAGTGGAGACGAGGTTGGCGTAAGCAGCAGTCATTTCAACTTCCCCTCTACCGGTGCGGCAACGGCCCCGGCGAACAACGGACTGTTCAACAGTTTGGGTGCGAGGCCACCGATATCACCGGCGCCCTGGCACAGCAGAATGTCGCCGGCACGCAGCAGCGGCTTGACGATCGGCGCGAGGTCGATGCCGCGCTCGATGTAGATCGGGTCGAGCTGACCGCGCTGACGGATGCTGTTGCACAGCTTGCGGCTGTCGGCGCCTGGAATCGGCTCTTCGCCGGCCGGATAGACTTCCATCAGCAGCAGCACGTTGGCATCGGCCAGCACATTGACGAAATCGTCGTACAGATCGCGGGTGCGGCTGTAACGGTGCGGCTGGTAGACCATCACCAGACGGCGCTCCGGCCAGCCACCGCGCACGGCTTTGATCACGGCCGCGACTTCGGTCGGGTGGTGACCGTAGTCGTCCACCAGCATCACGTTGCCGCCTTCGACCGGCAGTTCGCCGTACACCTGGAAGCGACGGCCAACACCCTGGAACCCAGACAAGCCCTGGACGATGGCTTCATCGCTGACGCCTTCGTCGGTGGCGATGCAAATGGTCGCCAGCGCGTTCAGCACGTTGTGGTTGCCCGGCATGTTTACCGAGACATCCAGCGGCTCGCGATCAGGGCGCAGCACGGTGAAGAAAGTCTGCATGCCTTGCTGGCGTACGTTGATGGCGCGTACGTCGGCGTCATCGCCGAAGCCGTAAGTGACCGTCGGACGCTTCACCAGCGGGAGGATTTCACGCACCACCGGATCGTCCAGGCACACCACCGCCAAACCGTAGAACGGCAGGTTGTGCAGGAACTCGACGAAGGTTTTCTTCAGCTTGTTGAAGTCGCCGTCGTAGGTCGCCATGTGATCGGCGTCGATGTTGGTGACCACGGCCACCAGCGGCTGCAAGTGCAGGAAGCTGGCATCGCTTTCGTCGGCTTCGGCGATCAGGTAGCGGCTGGTGCCAAGCTGAGCATTGGTGCCCGCGGCATTCAGACGGCCACCGATGACGAACGTCGGGTCCAGGCCACCGGCGGCGAACACCGAAGCGATCAGGCTGGTGGTGGTGGTTTTGCCGTGGGTACCGGCGACGGCGATGCCGTGGCGGTAGCGCATCAGCTCGGCGAGCATCTCGGCACGCGGCACCACCGGAATCCGGCGTTCCAGCGCGGTCGCGACTTCCGGGTTGGACGTGTTGACGGCGCTCGACACCACCAGCACGTCGGCGGCTGCGGCGTTCTCGGCACGGTGGCCGATGAAAATATGCGCACCAAAAGATTCCAGGCGCTCGGTCACCGGCGAAGCTTTCAGGTCGGAACCGGACACTTGATAGCCCAGGTTCAGCAACACTTCGGCGATACCGCACATACCCACGCCGCCAATTCCGACGAAGTGGATACGACGGATACGGCGCATTTCCGGTTGTGGCATGGCTTTCTTGTTCTCAACCATGGGCCACCTCAAGGCAAGTATCGACCACGTTACGAGTGGCATCGGGTTTGGCCAGGCGGCGTGCCGCGCTGGCCATGTCGTTGAGTCGTTGCGGTTGCATCAAGACCTCTGTCAGGCGAGCGGCAAGGTCCGCTGCGCCAGTCGTTCTTTGCGGCATCAGGAAGGCAGCGCCTTCACGGGCCAAATAATCGGCGTTGCGGGTCTGGTGATCGTCGATCGCGTGGGGCAAAGGCACCAGCATCGAGGGCAGACCGGCGGCCGCCAGTTCACTGATGGTCAGCGCTCCTGCGCGGCACACCACCAGGTCGGCCCAGCCATAGGCTTGGGCCATGTCTTTGATGAATGGCTGCACTTGTGCCTCGACGCCAGCTGCGCGATAGCGCTCTGCAGTCACTTCATCGTGGTTTTTGCCGGCCTGATGGAACACGTCCGGGCGCAGGTCGGGGGCGACTTGCGACAGGGCTTCAGGCAGCAACTTGTTCAACGGCTCTGCGCCCAGGCTTCCGCCCAGGATCAGCAAACGCGCCTTGCGACCGGCCAGGGCAGGTCGCGGTGTTTCGAGGAACAGCTCGGTGCGCACCGGGTTCCCGGTGGTCCGACGGCTGTCCGACAGGGTAAAGGTGTCGGGGAACGCTTCACAGACTCGGGCGGCCAACGGCACCAGCAACCGATTGGCGGTACCGGCCACGGCGTTCTGCTCGTGAACGATGACCGGCACGCCGGCCAGTCTGGCTGCAACGCCGCCAGGACCAGTCACAAAACCACCAAAGCCGACCACACAGACTGGCTGCAGCTGACGAATGATCGCCCGCGCCTGCCAGATCGATTTGAGCAACATGACCGGCGCCTTGAGCAGGGACAATTTGCCCTTGCCGCGCAAACCGCTGGCGTGGATCCGATGCAATTCAATACCGGCCGCCGGCACCAGATCGTTTTCGATCCCGCGGGGCGTGCCGAGCCAGTGCACGGTGTAGCCGCGGGCCTGGAACTCACGCGCACAGGAAAGTGCCGGGAACACATGGCCCCCGGTGCCGCCGGCCATGATCAGTACGTTAGCGCCCATGCTTCGGCTCCTCGGCGAAGTCGCTCTCATGGAATTCCATTTCTTCGCTGCCCAAATGGGTTCGACTCTCCCACTCGATGCGCAGCAACAAGCCAAGACAGGCACAGCAGATCACCAACGAACTGCCGCCATAACTGAGGAATGGCAGGGTCAGACCTTTGGTCGGCAGCAGGCCGACGTTCACGCCGATGTTGATCAGGAACTGGCCGATCCACAGGAACGACAAGCCGTAAGCAACGTAGGCGGCAAAAAACTGTTTGGCTTTCTCGGCCCACAGGCCAATGTACATGCCCCGAATACACACGAAGACGAACAGCGCCACCGTGCACAAGGAACCCACGGCCCCCAGCTCTTCAGCCAGCACCGAAAACACGAAGTCGGTGTGGGCTTCCGGCAGGTAGAACTGTTTCTGCACGCTGTTGCCCAGGCCGACGCCCAGCCATTCGCCGCGACCGAAAGCGATCAAGGCCTGGGAGAGCTGATAGCCGGCACCGAACTGGTCGGCCCACGGATCGGCAAAGTTGGTCAGACGCGCCATTCGATACGGCTGCATCTGAATCAACAACACCACCGCCGCGACAGCCAGGACCACCATCAGGGAAAACCGGAACAGCCCGACCCCGCCGAGGAACAGCATCGCCGCAGCTGCCCCCATCATCACGACGGTGGCACCGAAGTCCGGCTCCATCAGCAACAGACCCGCCATTGGCAACAGCACGATGAATGGCTTGAAGAAGCCCATCCAGCTTTCACGCACTTCTTTCTGGCGACGCACCAGATAACCGGCGAGGTAGATCACCACGAACACCTTGGCGATCTCGGAAGGCTGAACGTTGAAGAAACTGAAGCCGATCCAGCGCATCGAACCGTTCACTTCCCGACCGATCCCCGGGACGATCACCATCACCAGCAAGCCGAACGCACCAATCAGCATCAGCCAGCCCAGGCGTTGCCAGGTGGCAATCGGAATCATCATGGTGACGATGCAGGCACCCAGGCCCAGCACAACGTAGATCAGGTGGCGAATCATGTAGTACAGGGCACTGCCCGACTGCACCGCCCCCACCTCGGTCGATGCCGAGGCAATCATGATCAGCCCCAGGCCGAGCAGTGCCAGGCAACCGGCGAGCATCGGGAAATCGAGGTCGATACCGCGTCCGGTGATCAGCGGCGATGGATACGGCTTGATGATGTTCTTCAAGCTCATGCCAGATCCTCCACGGCGCGGACGAACTGGTGACCACGGTCTTCATAGTTCTTGAACATGTCGAAGCTGGCGCAAGCCGGCGACAGCAGCACCGCGTCGCCCTTTTCGGCGATGGCGCGGCATTGCTCGACCGCTTCGATCAGCGAGCCGACGCGAATCAGTGGCACGGCATCGCCGATGGCCTCACCGATCTTGTCGGAATCACGGCCCATCAAAATGACGGCGCGGCAGTTGGCCGCCACCGGATCACGCAAATCCTTGAATTCGGCGCCCTTGCCATCGCCACCGGCGATCAGCACAAGCTTGCCGTCGATGTCCGCCCCCAGGCCTTCGATGGCCGCCAATGCGGCGCCGACGTTGGTGGCTTTGGAATCGTTGTAGTAGCTCACGCCATCAAGGTCGCGGACCCACTGGCAGCGATGCTCGAGCCCGGCGAAATTGCGCAGGGCTGAAAGCATGGCGTCGAATGGCAGGCCGACGGCGTGGCCGAGCGCCAATGCCGCGAGGGCGTTGGACTGGTTATGCGCACCACGAACTTTCAGCTCGCGTACCGGCATCAGGTTCTGGAATTCAAAGGCCAGGTATTTCTCGCCATCCTCTTCCCGAATGCCGAAGGCCTTGAAGTCGGGTTTGTTCAAACCGAAGGTCCAGCACGGCTGACCTTCACCCATCAGCGGACGGCTCAGGGCGTCCTGACGGTTGACCACAAACTGCCTGGCGCCCCGGAAGATCCGGTGCTTGGCCAAGTGATAGGCCGGCAGACCGCTGTAGCGGTCCATGTGGTCTTCACTGATGTTGAGCACGGTCGCCACTTCGGCGTTGAGCTGATCGGTGGTTTCGAGCTGGAAGCTCGACAGTTCCATCACGTACAGCTCGATGTCGTCGCTGAGCAAATCCAGCGCCGGTGTGCCGAGGTTGCCACCAACGGCAACACGCTTGCCGGCCGCAGCCGCCATCTCGCCGACCAGGGTGGTGACGGTGCTTTTGGCGTTGGAACCGGTAATGGCGACAATCGGCGCTTTCGCGTTACGCGCGAACAGCTCGATGTCTCCGGACATTTTCACGCCACGGGCGGCGGCAGCCTGCAGGGCCGGGGTCGCCAGCGCCAGGCCGGGGCTCACGTAGAGCTCGTCGGCACGGCACAGGAATTCGACGTCCAGCTCGCCACAACGCACTTCCACGTGCGGATAGTCACGCTTGAGCGTGGCCAGTTCCGGTGGATTTTCCCGCGTATCGGCGACAGCAAACGACACGCCCCGGTTCGCCAGGAAGCGAACCAGGGACATGCCGCTCTTGCCGAGGCCGACAACGATGCGGAAGTGGTCAGAAGCGATCAGAGACACTCGTTCTACCTCAGCTTCAGGGTGGCAAGGCCGATCAACACGAGAATCACGGTGATGATCCAGAAACGGACGATCACACGCGGCTCGGGCCAGCCCTTGAGTTCAAAGTGGTGGTGAATCGGTGCCATGCGGAACACACGGCGACCGGTCAGCTTAAAGGAGGCGACCTGAATGACGACTGACAGGGTCTCCATCACGAACACACCGCCCATGATGAACAGGACGATTTCCTGACGGACGATCACTGCGATGGTGCCCAGGGCCGCACCCAGCGCCAGCGCGCCAACGTCGCCCATGAAGACTTGTGCCGGATAGGTGTTGAACCAGAGGAACCCCAGGCCAGCACCGATCAAGGCGCCGCAGAACACAATCAGCTCACCCGCGCCCGGTACGTAAGGAATCAGCAGGTATTCGGCGAACTTCACGTTACCCGACAGGTAGCAGAAGATCCCCAGGCCGCCGCCGACCATCACGGTGGGCATGATCGCCAGACCGTCGAGGCCGTCGGTCAGGTTGACCGCGTTGCTCGAGCCGACAATCACGAAATAGGTCAGGACGATGAAGCCTGCGCCCAGCGGAATGCTGTAGTCCTTGAGCATCGGCAGGATCAGGGTGGTTTCCACCGGCGTCGCGGCAGTCATATAAAGGAAGATTGCCGCGCCCAGGCCGAACACCGACTGCCAGAAATATTTCCAGCGGCTCGGAAGGCCGCGGGAGTTTTTCTCGATGACTTTGCGATAGTCGTCAACCCAGCCGATGGCGCCGAACAGCAGGGTCACCAACAACACGACCCAAACGTAACGGTTGGTCAGGTCAGCCCAAAGCAAGGTGCTGACGCCGATGGAGGAAAGAATCAGCGCGCCGCCCATGGTCGGGGTGCCCGACTTCGACAGGTGCGATTGCGGGCCGTCGTTGCGAACGGATTGACCGATCTGACGGTTCTGCAGAGTGCGGATCATCCACGGGCCATAGCACAGCGACAAGACCAGCGCGGTCAGTACACCGAGAATCCCGCGCAGGGTCAGGTACTGAAAGACCGCGAAGCCTTTGTAGAACTGTTGCAGATACTCCGCTAGCAGCAGCAGCATTAATGTTTCTCCAGACTGGTCCCGCACAAAGCGGCAACGATGTTTTCCATCGCAGCGCTACGCGAGCCCTTGATCAAAAAGGTAGTGTTTGTGTCCTGCTCAGCTTCCAGCGCCTTGATCAGTTCAGCCTGTGTGCTGAAGTGAAAGGCCTGCTCGCCGAAAGCGTTCACGGCGTGAGCCATCATTGGCCCGACGGCGTAAAGCGCGGAAACCTTGCCGCGGGCGTACTCGCCCACATCGCGGTGCCCCTGCTCTGCCCACGCGCCCAACTCGCCGATATCCCCGAGCACCAAAACGGTGCGGCCGGAAAAGCCGGCGAGTATATCAACGGCGGCGCACATAGAGGTGGGGTTCGCGTTGTATGTGTCATCGATTACGCGCATGCCGTTAGGCGCCAGTTGCGCGACGGTGCGGCCCTTGACCGGTTGCACCGCGCCAAGGCCGGTGGCGATGCCGAACAGCGACACACCCAAGGCATGCGCGGCAGCGGCAGCGGCCATGGCATTGGCCACGTTGTGGGTGCCGAGCAGATTCAGCTGAACCCGTTCCACACCTTCAGGGCTGTGCAGGTTGAACGCCGGGCAACCGCGGGCATCGCGGTCCAGGTCGCTGGCATGGAAATCGGCGTTGACGTTGCTCAGGGCAAAAGTCAGCACTTTTCGACCGGCGGCACGGGTCTTCCAGATGTCGAAGGCCTTGTCGTCGAGATTCAGCACGGCGATGCCATCGGCATCCAGCCCTTCGAGAAGCTCGCCCTTGGCTTCGACGATTTTTTCCGGCCCGCCGAACTCACCAACGTGGGCGGTCCCGGCGTTGTTGATGATGGCCACGTGGGGTTTGGTCATGGCGACGGTGTAGGCAATCTCGCCAATGCGCGAAGCGCCGAGTTCGATCACGGCGGCGGTGTGTTCCGGCGCCAGTTCGAGCAGGGTCAGCGGAGCACCGAGGTCATTGTTCAGGTTGCCACGGGTCGCCAGCACCGGACCGCGCGTGCGCAGGATGCTTGCCAGCATTTCCTTGACCGTGGTCTTGCCGCTGGAACCGGTAACGGCCGCGACCGGCTGAGTGAACGCGGCACGGTTGATCGCACCCAACTGGCCGAGGGCCTGGCGGGTGTCCTTGACCAGCAGTTGCGGCAGCGAGCTGTCGGCAACTTCGCGTTCGACCAGAGCACCCACGGCGCCTTTGGCGGCGACGTCATTCAGGTAGTCATGGCCATCGAAACGCGGGCCGGCCAGAGCAATAAACAATTGGCCGGGCTTGATCGCCCGGCTGTCGATGCTGACGCCGTCGAAGCTGGTATCACCGGCAATCAAACGAGCATTCAGTGCGCCGGTCAGTTCGCTCAGTTTCAAGGCTTTAAGCATGGGCCACCTCCCACGCGGTCAGGGCATGATCGGCCTCGACCAAATCGGAGAAAGCGAGGCGTTCGCCATTGATTTCCTGATAGTCCTCATGACCTTTACCAGCCAGGACAATCACGTCATCCGCCGAAGCGCTGGCGATCAACCGGGCAATCGCCTGGCCACGACCGGCGACGAAGGTGACTTTATCCACAGCGGTGAAACCGGCACGGATGTCGTCGAAAATCGCGGCCGGGTCTTCGGTGCGCGGGTTGTCGTCGGTGACCAGCACACCATCGGCCAGACGCTCGACCACTTCAGCCATCAGCGGACGCTTGCCGCGGTCGCGATCACCGCCGCAACCGAACAGGCACAGCAACCGGCCTTTGGCGTGAGGACGCAGGGCCATCAAGACTTTTTCCAGCGCATCCGGTGTGTGGGCGTAATCGACCACCACCAACGGCTGAGTGCCGCCGCCCAGACGCTGCATGCGACCGGCCGGGCCTTCGAGTTTCGGCAGCACGTTGAGGATTTCGTCCAGCGCGTAGTCCAGACCGAGTAAGGCACCGACCGCGGCCAACACGTTGCTCAGGTTGAAACGGCCGAGCAAGGTGCTGCGCAAATGGTGTTCGCCCTGCGGCGTAACCAGCGTGGCGCGCACGCCTTCGTCACTGAACTGCGCTTCGCGGCAATACAGGTAAGCGCGGGAGTCTTCCAGGCTGTAAGTGATCAGCCGCGACTCCCCCTCATCAGCCGCCAGTTGCCGGCCAAAATCGTCGTCGAGGTTGACCACCCGGCACTTCAGATCATTCCAGGCAAACAACTTGGCCTTTGTTTCGCCATAGGCCTGCATGGTGCCGTGGTAATCCAGATGATCGCGCGACAGGTTGGTCATCACCGCCACATCGAAGGCCAGTGCGGTTACGCGGCCCTGATCCAGCCCATGGGAAGAGACTTCCATGGCCACGGCTTTGGCACCGGCCTTTTTCAGGTCGGCGAGGGTTGCTTGCAGCGCAATCGGGTTCGGCGTGGTGTGCAAGCCGCTTTCCAGCGCGCCATGGAAACCGGAGCCCAGAGTGCCAACGATACCGCAGTGTTGACCGAGCAAATCGAGGGCTTGCGCGACCAATTGGGTCACGCTGGTTTTACCGTTGGTGCCGGTCACGCCGATCAGGTTCATGTGACGGCTCGGGTCGCCGTAAAAGCGCCCGGCGATATCCGACAGCTGCGCCGCCAGGCCTTTGACCGGAATCAGCGGCACGTCGGTAATCGGCAGCACGGTCGCGCCTTCGACTTCATAAGCCACGGCGGCAGCACCGCGCTGCAAGGCGTCGGCGATGTGCGCACGACCGTCGAACTTGCCACCAGGGACCGCAAGGAACAAATCACCTGCCCGTACGTTACGGCTGTCCAGCGCCAATTCGCGGATCAATAGATCATGGCCGGCGTGGGCGAAAATCTTGTTCAGGCTCAGCGACATCAGCCGCGCCCTCCATTAGCTTTCAGCGGAACGACCGGTGCGGCGTTCGCTTGTTGAGTGGCTGGCAGGTTGTCCGGGGTGATGTTCATCAGGCGCAAGGTCCCGGACATCACTTTGCTGAACACCGGCGCCGATACCAGACCACCGAAGTAACCGGCCTTGGTCGGTTCGTCGATCACCACCACGATCGCGTAACGCGGGTCGCTCATCGGGCCGAAACCGGCGAACAGCGAGCGGTAGGAGTTCTCGGCGTAGCCTTTGGTTCCGACCGACGTCTTACGCGCAGTACCCGACTTGCCGCCCACGTGATACGCCGGCACCTGCGCACGGAATACGCCGCGCGGGGCTTCGATCACTTGTTGCAGCATGCCTTGCATGGTTTTCGCGACGGCTTCCGGCAGCACCTGAGTGGTTTGCGGCGCCTTGTCGGTTTTGATCAGGGTCAACGGCGCGAGGCGACCATTGTTGGCCAGGGCCGAGAAGGCGTGGACCAACTGGATCGCGGTCACGGAAATACCGTAGCCGTAGGACAGCGTGGCGGTTTCAGCCTTGCGCCATTCGCGGTAGTTCGGCAGGTTGCCGACGCGCTCACCCGGGAAACCCAAGCCGGTGTCCTGGCCGAGGCCAACTTTCTGTGCCAGGCGGAAAATCGTTTCGCCACCGATATCGAACGCGACCTTACTCATGCCGACGTTACTGGAATTGATCAGGATACCGGTCAGGTCGAGCACCGGACCTTCGGTCTTGGATACGTCCTTGATGGTGTATTTACCAATCTGCAAGCTGCCCGGGTACACCTCGACGGTGTCGCTCGGTTTCCAGCGCCCGGTTTCGATCGCGGCGCTCATGGAGATCGCTTTCATGGTCGAACCCGGCTCGAACACGTCGATCATCGCGCGGTTGCGCATCATCGCCGGTTGCAGGTTGCGACGGTTGTTCGGGTTGTAGGTCGGCTGGTTGACCATGGCGAGAATCTCGCCGGTCTTCACGTCCATGATCACCAGGCTACCGGCCTTGGCGCCGTTCTCGATGATCGCGTTGCGCAGCTCGCGGTTGGCCAGGTATTGCAGGCGCAGGTCAATGGACAACGCCAAGGGCTTGCCGGCCTTGGCGTTTTTGGTGACCTGGACATCTTTAATCAACCGGCCGCGCCGGTCCTTGATGACCTGTCGCTTGCCGGGCACCCCGGCCAGCCATTCGTCGTAGGCCAGCTCGACGCCTTCGCGCCCGTGATCGTCGATGTCGGTAAAGCCGACCATGTGGGCAGTGACTTCACCGGCCGGGTAGAAACGCCGGAACTCTTCGATGCCATAGACGCCCGGCACTTTCAGATCGAGCACAGCCTGGCCCTGCTCGGGGGTCAGCCCGCGCACCAGGTAAATGAATTCTTTGTTGGCCTGGGCTTCGAGACGTTCGGCCAGGGCTTTGGGGTCCTGCCCCAGGGCAGCCGCCAGTGCCGGCCATTTCTCTTTGGCCAGCTGCATTTCCTTGGCGTTGGCCCACAGGGTGGTGACCGGGGTACTCACGGCCAATGGCTCGCCGTTACGGTCGGTGATCAGACCACGGTGAGCCGGAATCGGAATATGACGAACACTGCGCGCGTCGCCCTGACCTTTAAGGAAGTCACGGTCGACCACTTGCAGATCAATGATGCGCCAGGAAATCGCCGCCACCATGATGCCGAGCAAGCCCAGCACCAGACGGAATCGCCACGGGAAGAGTGCGCCTTCGAGTTTCATCATGGCGCCACCATCTGCACTTCAGCAGCGCCAGGAATACGCATCTTCAGTTGCTCGGTCGCCAACACTTCGATACGGCTGTGGGCGGTCCAGGTGCTTTGTTCGAGAATCAACCGGCCCCACTCCGCCTGCGCCTTGTCGCGCACGCTCAATTCGTTGTACAGCGAATTCAACAACTGACGGTTCCAGTGGGCGCTATAGGACACGCCGATGGCCGATACGAGCACACCGATAAACAGCAGCAGCATGAAAAAGCTTCCGCCGGGAAGTGGTTTGGCGAAAAGCTTGCTCACCGCAGTTTCTCCGCGACGCGCATGATGGCGCTACGGGAACGTGGGTTGGCTTTGAGTTCGGCCTCGGAGGCGGACTGCGCTTTGCCATGGACTTTGATTTTCGGTTCGAAGGCGACGTGACGGACCGGCAAGTTGCGCGGCAGGTTATCAGCCTCGCCCTTCACCAGTTTGCGCATGAACAGTTTGACGATGCGGTCTTCCAGCGAGTGGAAGCTGATCACTACCAGACGACCGCCGACTTCCAGGCACTCCAGCGCGGCTTCGAGACCGGTTTCCAGATCGCCCAGTTCGTTGTTGACGTGAATACGCAGCCCCTGGAATGCACGGGTCGCCGGGTTCTTGCCCTTTTCCCACGCAGGGTTGGCGACTTTCAGCACTTCCGCCAGATCGCCAGTGCGTTCGAATGGCTTGATGTCGCGACGTTCGGCCACGGCACGCGCCATGCGGCCGGAGAAACGTTCTTCGCCGTACTCCTTGAACACCCGGGCGATTTCTTCCACCGGCGCGGTGTTGACGAACTCGGCGGCGCTGATCCCGCGGGACGGGTCCATACGCATGTCCAACGGGCCGTCGTTGAGAAAACTGAAGCCGCGCTCAGGGTCGTCGAGCTGAGGCGAAGACACGCCCAGGTCAAGCAGAACACCGCTGACCTTGCCGGCCAGACCGCGTTCGGCGACTTCCGAACCGAGCTCGGCAAAGCTGCGCTGTACAACGACAAAGCGGCCGTCTTCGGCCGCTAGCGTTTGCCCGGTGGCAATCGCTTGAGGATCTTTGTCGAACCCGAGCAACCGACCATCGGGCCCGAGCTTGCTGAGGATCAACCGGCTATGTCCGCCGCGTCCGAACGTGCCGTCCAGATAGCAGCCATCAGGACGTACGGCGAGAGCCTCGACGGCTTCGTCAAGCAGTACGGTGATGTGGTTAAAGCCGCTATCAATAGTCACAGGATCAAATCACGCAGTTCATCAGGCATGGCGCCCGGTTGTTGAATAGCAGCCAGGTCAGCGGCAGAAACCGCATTCCAGGCATCCTCGTCCCACAATTGGAACTTGTTCAGTTGGCCTACCAACATCGCGCGCTTATCCAACTTGGCATATTCGCGAAGACGCGGCGGAACCAGAAAACGACCACTGCCATCGAGTTCGAGGTCGACGGCATTACCAATGAGTAAACGTTGCAGGCGGCGGTTTTCTTCGCGAAGCGAAGGCAGTGCGCGCAGTTTGGTTTCGATAATTTCCCACTCATCGAGGGGATAAACACACAAACACGGATCAACGGCATCGATGGTGACGATTAATTGACCGGAACTACGCGAAACGAGCTCGTCACGGTACCGGCTCGGCATGGCGAGACGGCCCTTTGCATCGAGACTGATAGCGTTAGCTCCGCGAAACACGTCAGCGTTTCTCCAAATATTAGCGTTTTGCGCTCAAAAAACCCACTTCATGCCACTTTCCGCCACTTGCGCACACTATAGGAATGCGCCCACCACACCGTCAAGGCGCGGATAGAAGGAAAAGCCTTACAGAACGGAGATTTAGGAGCGTAAAAGGAGGGGAAACGAGAATCTGACGGGTGAATTTGTTCAATAACTTGAGTCAGCACAGAAGGCTGCGCTCAGAAGTTAAAGTAGTTTGTTAAGAGTAAGATTTTTTCGGTATTACAAAAGCGCTTCTGCTATTGATTCAGCAGGGAGGGAAATTGCCATTACGCATATCGCTGCCAATGATTGAAGCAGAGAAGAAAAAAGGTGGAGAGTCGATCTGTAAGCCGGGTTCTGTCTTGAACAGTCATTCGTCTACGATGGCCATCACTGGACATCTTTAGCAACCTACCCGGTCCCAGCGCGGGCCACGCCTTGGGACCCTATTTGGTCTTGCTCCAAGTGGGGTTTACCTAGCCACGAACTGTTGCCAGACGTGCGGTGCGCTCTTACCGCACCTTTTCACCCTTACCGGCGCCGAAGCGCTTAGGCGGTTATTTTCTGTGGCACTTTCCGTAGGCTCACGCCTCCCAGGCATTACCTGGCACTTCGCCCTATGGAGCCCGGACTTTCCTCCCCCCCCTAATTTTCATAGAGGGCAGCGACTGTCCGATCGACTCTCCGCCGCGAAGGTTAACGGCAGAGCGGCCGAAGAACAAGCTCTAAAAGCCTCTGGCCGGCGCTGCGCGTCGCTTTTTTACTCGCCCTTCTGCTTATCCAGCGCAACCTGATAGAGCACATTCTTGCGCTCGCCAGTAATTTGCGCCGCCAATGCCGCCGCACGCTTGAGCGGCATTTCTTCAAGCAGCAGATTGAGAATACGCATGGCTTCGCTGCTGACAGCGTCCTCAGTCTCGGGAGCAGACCAGCCAGCGACCAGCACTACGCACTCGCCGCGCTGCTGGTTGCTGTCCGATTCGACGAACTCGCGCAACTCGGCCAGCGGCAAGCCTTTAAGGGTTTCGAAGGTCTTGGTCAGCTCGCGCGCCAGCAATGCCGGACGATCGGCGCCGAATACCAGCTCCATGTCTTGCAGGCATTCAAGGATGCGGTGTGGAGCCTCATAAAAAATCAGCGTGCGCGGCTCTTCTTTTATCAGTTCCAGGCGAGCGCGCCGGCCGACAGCCTTGGCCGGTAGAAACCCTTCGAAGATGAAACGGTCCGATGGCAACCCCGCCGCCGAGAGCGCCGCAATCAATGCACAGGCCCCCGGAACCGGCACCACATTGATCCCAGCGGCACGGGCCTGACGCACCAGGTGATAACCCGGATCGGAAATCAGCGGCGTCCCGGCATCGGAGATCAATGCCACATCGTCGCCAGCGAGCAAGCGAGTGATAAAGCGGCTGCCTTCATCCCGTTCATTGTGTTCATGGCAGGCCGCCAGCGGCGTGGGGATGCCGAAGTGCTGCATCAATCGCTGGGAATGGCGAGTGTCTTCGGCAGCAATCAACGAAACCTCGCGCAGGATCTTCAGCGCACGCGCACTGATGTCGTCCAGGTTGCCGATGGGCGTCGCCACCACATAAAGCGAGCCAGCAGCGGAATTCAAAGCACCTGGAGCAGTCAAAGCGCACACCTCATGATCGGTAAAAGCCGCCATTGTAGCGCGTAGCGACATTCGCGATACCTGCAAGCAACCCTCGGTTTTCCAGCCTTTTGTGCAGTGCCGCAACATTTGCACGAGCTAAATTGATCGATTCACGCCAGTAACATCGCGCCCCGGCCAGCGCTTGGGTACAATTCCACGCTTATTTGATCGAGTATCAGGAACACTTACATGATCGCTTGCCTGCGGCTGTTCTCTGCCCTCTGCCTCGCTGCCTTGCTGGCGGCTTGCGCCAGCTCGCCCTCCTCCAGCCTTGGCGAACTTCCACGGACCCCGGATGCCAGTGTCGAGCAACTGCTCGAACAGGCCACTCAAAGTAAAACGCCGGACAAGGCAGCCTTGCTGCGCTTGAGCGCGGCAGACCTGGCTTATCGTCAGGGCAATGCCGGCCAATCCGCGCAAATCCTGCAACAAGTACCGATGGAACAACTCAAGCCTGGCCAACAGGTCTTCGCCAGCACCCTGGCGGCTGAATTGGCCATGGTGCGCAATCAGCCCAAAGCGGCGCTGACGGCCCTGAGCCATCCGAGCCTGCAACGCCTGGGTGAACTGCCGGTCGAGCAACAGGTTCGCACTGGCACCGTCCATGCCCGCGCCCTTGAGGCTGACGGCCAGACCCTGGCCGCCGCACGGGAGCGCATCTTCATCGCCCCCATGCTGAGCGATCAAGCCGCGAGCAAAAACCACGAAGCCATCTGGACCCTGATCGCTTCACTGCCGACCGATCAATTGCAACCGACCACCGACGACGACCTCGGCGGCTGGTTGAGCCTGGCCCGGGCAGTGAAAACAGCCGGCACCCTGGAACAGCAGCAAGCCGCGATCGACAACTGGCGCGCGAACAATCCAAAGCACCCGGCCGCCATCCAGCTGCCGCTGCCATTGACCAAACTCAAGGATCTGGCCAGCCAGCCCCTGAGCAAAATCGCCGTGCTGCTGCCTCAAGCAGATGGCCCGCTGGCGGCTGCCAGCAAGGCACTGCGTGAAGGTATCGTGGCTGCTCACTACCAGGCGCAACAAGCCGGGCAGAATCCGCCAGCCATCGTATTTTATGACAGCTCGATAATGACCACTGTGCCGCCGCGGATGTCGCTGGACGAGTTCTATCGCAAGGCCCAGGCCGACGGCGTGCAATTGGTGATCGGCCCGCTGGAAAAACCGCTGGTCAAGCAGCTCAGCGCTCGCCCGCAACTGCCGATCACCACCCTGGCGCTGAACTACAGCGAAGGCGAACAAGGTCCGGCCCAGCTGTTCCAATTCGGCCTTGCCGCTGAAGACGAAGCCCGCGAAGTGTCCCGTCGTGCGCGCGCCGATGGCCTGCATCGCGCCGCCATCATGGTGCCGAAAGGCGAATGGGGTGACCGCGTACTCAGAGCATTCAGCCAGGATTGGCAAGCCAACGGCGGCAGCATTGTCGCGACCGAGCGCGTCGACCAACCGGTGCAACTGGCCCAGCAAATTGCCGACATGTTCCAGCTGCGTCAGAGCGAAGGCCGCGCCAAGAGCCTGCAAAACACCGTTGGCTCGCAGGTAGCCGCCCAGCCTTCGCGTCGTCAGGACATCGAGTTCATCTTCCTGGCCGCGACGCCGCAACAGGCTCAACAGATCAAACCGACCCTGAACTTCCAGTACGCGGGTGACGTGCCGGTTTACGCCACCTCTCACGTATTCAGCGCCAGCGGCGACCAGAACCAGTACAACGACATGAACGGTATTCGCTTCTGCGAAACCCCATGGCTGCTGGATGCCAACGACCCGCTGCGCAAACAGGTCACCGCACAATGGCCACAAGCCGCTGGCAGCCTGGGCCGCCTATACGCGATGGGCGTTGACGCCTATCGCCTGGCACCACGCCTGGGGCAACTCAAGGCCTTGCCGGACAGCCGCATCGAAGGTCAATCGGGCAGCCTGGGCATGACTCAGAATCAACGGGTCGTGCGTCAGTTGCCATGGGCAGAGTTCGTCAACGGTCAGGTTCAACGCCTGCCGGACACCTCGCACTGATGCCCGACAGGTCACGCCAGCAAAGCGGTAAGGATGCCGAGCGCCATGCGCTCGAGCATCTTCAGCAACAAGGTCTGCGCCTGCTGGCGCAGAACTGGTTATGTAAACGCGGCGAGCTTGATCTGGTCATGCTTGATGGCGATACAGTAGTATTCGTCGAAGTCCGCTACAGAAAAAACACCCAATGGGGTGGCGCGCTCGATAGCATCGATGAGCGCAAACGGCAGAAACTGATTTTCGCCGCGCAGTATTTTCTTCAGCGCGAGTCGCGTTGGGCCAATTCCCCTTGCCGCTTCGACGTGGTTGCCATCGACAGCAACCTTGATCAGTTGAACTGGTTGCAGAATGCCTTCGACAGCTGATCGCTTGCGCCCCGAACCGGACACCTTCACCCAACACTTTTGCTCTTTGCTTTGCGGGCTGCACATTCATGTGCCGAGTAGCCGCGCTAATTAAGGTCACACAGATGGACATGCAATCGCGAATTCGCCAGCTTTTTCAGGCCAGTATCGACACCAAGCAACAGGCGATGGACGTACTTGCACCGCACATCGAGCAAGCCAGCCAGGTCATGGTCAACGCCCTGCTCAACGAGGGCAAAATGCTGTCCTGCGGCAACGGCGGTTCCGCCGGTGACGCACAGCACTTCTCGTCCGAACTGCTCAACCGCTTCGAGCGCGAGCGCCCGAGCCTGCCGGCCATCGCGCTGACCACCGACAGCTCGACGATCACCTCGATCGCCAACGACTACAGCTACAACGAAATCTTCTCCAAACAGATCCGCGCCCTCGGTCAACCGGGTGACGTATTGCTGGCCATTTCCACCAGCGGCAACTCGGCGAACATTATTCAAGCGATCCAGGCCGCACATGATCGTGAAATGATTGTCGTAGCATTGACGGGTCGTGATGGCGGCGGCATGGCGTCACTGCTTTTGCCGGAGGACGTCGAGATTCGCGTACCGGCCAACGTCACTGCACGTATTCAGGAAGTCCACCTGCTGGCGATCCATTGCCTTTGCGATCTGATCGACAGCCAACTGTTCGGGAGTGAAGAATGACCCCTAATCGCCTAGGCCTTCTGGCCTTGACCCTGTGCCTCGGCATCAGCGGCTGCACATCAGTGGTTAACGCCAGCCGTGAAGCGCCGATCGAAGATGACCGCGGTACGCGCACCTTCGGCAGCAAGATCGACGACTCTCTGATCGACACCAAGGTCGGCGTGAACATCGCCAAGGCCGATCCGGCCCTGGACAACGATTCGCACATCGTCGTCACCAGCTTCAACGGTGTTGTGTTGCTCGCCGGGCAAACCCCGCGCGCCGACCTCAAGGCCAAGGCCGAACAGGTCGCCGCCTCCGTTCAGCGCGTGAAGAAGGTGCATAACGAACTGCAAGTGCTGCAGCCCTCCTCGCTGCTGGCGCGCCAGAACGACACCTGGCTGACCACCAAGATCAAGACCCAGATGCTCACCGATCCATCCATCCCGGGCTCGCGCATCAAGGTTGTGACCGAAAACGGCATCGTTTATCTGCTCGGCCTGCTGACCAAGCAGGAAGCGGCGCAGGCGACCAATCTGGTGCAAGGCGTATCCGGCGTGCAGAAGATTGTGAAGTTGTTCGAATACATCGACTGACACACACACTCTGTAGGAGCTGCCGCAGGCTGCAATTTTTTGACTTTGCTTTTCAAGATCAAGAGATCGCAGCCTTCGGCAGCTCCTACGTAATAAAAAAGGCGATCCTTGCGGATCGCCTTTTTTATTACTTCACCACTTTCAAACTGGGTCGACCGCTGGGACGCGGCGGCTCGCTGTCGGGTGGCGGGATATCATCATCCGGCTCGATCTCTTCCTCGTCGTCCAGAGGCGATTCCATATCGAACACCATGCCTTGGCCGTTCTCCCGAGCGTAAATACCCAGGATCGACGCGATAGGCACGTACAGGGTATGCGGCACGCCACCGAAGCGCCCTTCGAAACTGACCGCCTCGTTATCCATGTGCAAATGACGCACGGCAGCCGGGGATACGTTCAGGACTATCTGCCCGTCACTGGCAAAACCCTGAGGCACCTGCACCGACGGATACTCGGAATTGACCAGCATGTGCGGGGTGCAATCGTTGTCCACAATCCACTCGTAGAGCGCGCGGACCAGATAAGGTCGACTGGAGTTCATAGCGGCTCCTTAAGCCTTAGCGCATATCGCGTTCGACACCAGACAGACTCGCCTGGAAAGCCTCACGCGCAAACGAGCGCTCCATGTAATCAAGCAGCGGCTTGGCAGGCCGCGGCAGTTCTATACCCAAAATCGGCAATCGCCAGAGTATTGGTAATAGGCAGCAATCCACCAGACTTTGTTCCTCACTAAGGAAAAACGGCTTGTCGGCGAATAACGGCGACACGCCTGTCAGGCTTTCGCGCAGCTCTTTACGAGCTACCACGCGGGCTGCTTCCTTGGTCCGCGAATCCAGAATCAGATCCACCAGGCCACACCAGTCACGCTGAATGCGATGAATCAGCAGACGACTGTTGGCACGCGCCACGGGATAAACCGGCAGCAGTGGCGGATGCGGGTAACGCTCATCCAGATATTCCATCACCACGGTCGACTCCCACAACGCCAGGTCACGATCGACCAGGGTGGGCAGGCTTCCGTAAGGGTTCACTTCAATCAGTTTAGGCGGCTGACGACCAGCCTCCACGTAAATGATCTCGGCGCTGACACCCTTCTCTGCAAGTACGATGCGCACTCGGTGGGAATAGTGGTCGGCGGGGTCGGAGTAACAGGCCAACCGATTGGTCACGCCCATGGCGGTCCTCCTCGCTTGTTGAAATTATCGGAAACGGAAAAACACGCGCGCCCAGAGGGCGCCTCCCGTAACGCCTGGATCACCAGACTCGTTACACCTTCAGAGACGCCCCTGGGCGCGCGCGATTAACAGCAATGGCTTACAACGTTATCAATGGACGTCTTTCCAGTATTCACGCTTGAGCAAGTAAGCGAATACGAAGAAGAACGCCAGGTACAGCAACACATAGGTACCGATGCGCTGATGCTGCAGCTTCACCGGGTTGGCCGAGTAGGCCAGGAAAGTCACCAGATTCTTGACCTTCTCGTCGAACTGCTCTTCGGTCAGCGTACCGGTTTTCGGCAATACAGTCAGCTGATCGCAGGCTTCATGAGTCAAAGCGGTACCGGTCAGCGGATCGAATTGCTTCTTGCCGCCTTCGACGATTTGAACCTGTTTACAGCCTACCACCTGACGACCCTGCAAGCCGACCAGAACGTTAGGCATGCCGACGTTCGGGAACACCTTGTTGTTCACGCCCCATGGACGCGACGGGTCTTCATAGAACGAACGCAGGTAGCCATAGAGCCAGTCGGTGCCACGAACGCGAGCCACCAGTGTCAGGTCGGGTGGCGCTGCACCAAACCAGGTCTTGGCGTCAGCCGGCTGCATGCCGATGCTCATGTGGTCGCCGATCTTGGCGCCAGTGAACACCAGCTTCTCGAGCATCAGCTCGTGAGGAATGCCCAGGTCATCGGCGACACGCTCGTAACGCTGGAACTTGGCACTGTGGCAGCCCATGCAATAGTTGGCGAACGTACGTGCGCCATCCTGCATGGCAGCCTTGTCGGAAACGTCGATGTCGACTTTTTCCAGCTCGGGACCACCATGTTCAGCCGCGAAGGACAGTGCTGGCAGAGCAGCAAGAATCAGTACAGCAAATAGTTTTTTCATCAGCCAGTCACCCTTTCCGGAACCGGTTTGGTCTTCTCGAGCCTGGTGTAGAACGGCATCAGAATGAAGTAGGCGAAGTACAGGAAGGTACATACCTGCGACAGCAACGTACGTTCCGGGGTAGGTGCCATGACACCCAGCCAGCCAAGAATCACGAAGGAGATGCAGAATACCCAGAGCCAGATCTTGCTCAGCCAGCCCTTGTAGCGCATGGACTTGACCGGGCTACGGTCAAGCCAGGGCAGGACGAACAGCAACGCAATCGAAGCACCCATGGCAACAACACCCAGGAGCTTGTCCGGAACTGCCCGCAGAATCGCGTAGAACGGCGTGAAGTACCAGACCGGAGCGATGTGCTCAGGGGTCTTGAAAGCGTTCGCCACTTCAAAGTTCGGTTTCTCGAGGAAGTAGCCGCCCATTTCCGGGAAGAAGAACACGATCGCGCAGAAGATGAACAGGAACACCACCACGCCGACGATATCTTTCACGGTGTAGTACGGATGGAAGGCAATGCCGTCCAGCGGTACGCCGTTTTCGTCTTTGTGTTTCTTGATGTCCACGCCGTCCGGGTTGTTCGAACCCACTTCGTGCAACGCCAGAATGTGCAGCACCACCAGGCCGAGGATCACGATCGGCAAGGCAACCACATGCAAGGCGAAGAAACGGTTCAGGGTAATACCGGAAATCAGGTAGTCACCACGGATCCACTGGGTCAGGTCGTTACCGATGACCGGGATCGCACCGAACAGCGAGATGATCACCTGGGCACCCCAGTAGGACATCTGGCCCCACGGCAGCAGGTAACCCATGAAGGCTTCAGCCATCAGCGCCAGGTAGATCAGCATGCCGAACACCCACACCAGCTCACGCGGTTTCTGGTACGAACCGTAGAGCAGGCCACGGAACATGTGCAGATAAACCACGATGAAGAACGCTGAAGCGCCAGTGGAGTGCAGCAGACGCAGGATCGAGCCGTACTCGACGTCGCGCATGATGTATTCGACGGAAGCGAATGCTTCTTCCGCCGACGGGGTGTAGCTCATGGTCAGCCAGACACCGGTAACGATCTGGTTGACCAGAACGAGCAGCGCCAGGGAGCCAAAGAAATAGAAGAAGTTGAAGTTCTTCGGGGCGTAATACTTGCTGAGATGGTCTTCCCACATTTTGGTCGCGGGGAAGCGCGCATCAACCCAATCCATGAACTTGCTCATCACGCTTTCTCCGTATCGACGCCAACGACAATGATGTCATCGGTCTCATAGGAATGCGGGGGAACTGGCAGGTTCAAAGGCGCGGGTTGCGACTTGTAGACGCGGCCAGCCAAATCGTAGTGGGAACCGTGGCAAGGGCAGAAGTAGCCCCCGACCCAATCCTTGCCCAGATCGGCAGGTGCCACTTCCGGACGGAAGGTCGGTGAACACCCCAGGTGAGTGCAGATACCGATCAGCAGCAGGACTTCTGGCTTGATCGAACGCGTCTGCGGGTCGACATAGGTCGGTTGCGTCGAGTTCTTGGAGGCGGGGTCAGACAGCTGGCCCTCAATCTTTTTCAGATTCCCCAGGATTTCCTCGGTACGGCGGACGATGAACACCGGCTGACCGCGCCACTCAGCAATCATTTGCTGGCCTGGCTCGATTTTGCTGACATTCACTTTCACCGGTGCACCTGCGGCTTTCGCCTTGGCACTGGGAAACCATGACCCCACGAACGGGACCGCAGCCCCCACCGCTCCTGCAGCACCCACCACGGATGTGGCTGCTACCAAGAAGCGACGCCGGCCTGCATTCACGCCGTCATTGCTCATTCAGTCCTCTCCCATCAGCTTTGTGGCCTGTTAAATCAGGCGTCTACTAAGTAAAAATCTGAACTTATAAAAATTTTGCCGAATGGTAATGAAAAGCCCCAATTCTGACAAGGTAATTACCGAAGGGCTCCACTGCCAAGCCTTGTAGTATAGGGCCTCTGCGGATGTGGCAAGTTGTCACAGCGCAATTCGTTGATAAATAGCGCCCATAAAAAAACGCCCAGCTTCGCAAGGAAACTGGGCGTTCTTTTTGAACGTGAAAGCGAATTAACGCTTCGAGTACTGCGGACGCTTACGCGCTTTACGCAGACCGACTTTCTTACGTTCAACTTCACGAGCATCGCGGGTTACGAAGCCAGCTTTGCGCAGAGCAGAGCGCAGAGTTTCGTCGTAATCCATCAGAGCGCGAGTGATACCGTGGCGGATTGCGCCAGCTTGACCACTTACACCACCGCCGATCACGGTGACGTAGATGTCGAACTTCTCGACAGTCTCAGTCAATTCCAGCGGCTGACGAACTACCATGCGGGCAGTTTCGCGGCCGAAGAAATTATCCAGCGAACGGTTGTTGATGGAGATGTTACCAGTGCCCGGACGCAGGAAAACGCGTGCGGTTGCAGTCTTGCGACGGCCAGTGCCGTAATTTTGAGTCGCCGACATAATGAACTATTCCGTTAAAACTTCAGTTCTTGGGGCTGCTGAGCAGTATGAGGGTGAGCAGCGCCCGCATAGACTTTCAGCTTACGATACATGTCGCGACCCAGCGGGTTCTTAGGCAGCATGCCTTTGACCGCGGTCTCGATCACGCGCTCAGGGGCTTTAGCGATCAGCTTTTCGAAGTTGATCGACTTGATGCCGCCCGGGAAACCGGAGTGGGAGTAGTACATTTTGTCAGTGGTTTTAGCGCCAGTAACACGTACTTGCTCAGCGTTGATTACGACGATGTAGTCGCCGGTGTCAACGTGAGGAGTGTACTCAGCCTTGTGCTTGCCACGCAGACGGCTCGCGATTTCAGTGGCCAGACGACCCAGGGTCTGACCAGCAGCGTCGACGACAAACCAGTCGCGCTTTACTGTTTCCGGTTTAGCAGTAAAAGTTTTCATTCTTTATAGCCTCAGGGGCCGCCCTGTAAATTAGACGGCGGATCTTACTGAATAGTGCGTACTTTGACAAGTCAAAGGCAGCCGGATACAGACGCTTTCGGGGGCTCGGGTCGGCGCGTCCGTTCAACGGCAAGATTCTTCGGCGGCGGCGCATCACTTCCACTGCAGAAAGAGGTGCGCAATTATGCAGATTGCGAAAAATATTTCAACCTGCTTTTATGATTGTTTTGCCCAAGGAGCACCCGATGGACTATCGCCAGCTAGGCCGTACCGATCTGAACGTGAGCGCCATCTGCCTCGGCACCATGACCTGGGGCGAGCAAAACAGTGAGGCTGAAGCCTTCGCCCAGATCGAACGCGCCAAGGGCGCCGGGGTCAATTTCATCGACACCGCCGAGATGTACCCGGTGCCGCCCAAGGCCGACACCTACGCCACCACCGAGCGCTACATCGGCAACTACTTCAAAAGTCGCGGCGATCGCGCCGACTGGATCCTGGCGAGCAAGATCGCCGGCCCCGGCAACACCATCGATTACATTCGCGACAAAAACCTGCGGCACAACCGCCAACACATCCGCGAAGCCGTGGACGCCAGCCTCAAGCGCCTGCAAACCGACTACATCGACCTGTATCAGTTGCACTGGCCGGAACGCAGCACCAATTTCTTCGGTCAGCTCGGCTACAAGCACAAGATCGAAGCCAATCTGACGCCACTGGAGGACACCCTCGAAGCGCTGGACGAGCAGGTCAAGGCCGGCAAGATCCGCCACATCGGCCTGTCCAACGAAACCCCGTGGGGCACCATGCGCTTCCTTGCCCTCGCCGAAGCCCGTGGCTGGCCCCGCGCGGTATCCATCCAGAACCCCTACAACCTGCTCAATCGCAGCTTCGAAGTCGGCCTGGCGGAAATTGCCATCCGCGAACAGTGCGGCTTGCTGGCCTACTCGCCACTGGCGTTCGGCTTTCTGTCGGGCAAGTACGAAGGTGGCGCGCGTCCGCCCAAAGGTCGCCTGAGCCTCTACAGCCGCTTCAGCCGCTATTTCAACCCGCAGTCGGAAGCGGCGTGCAGCCGTTACGTGGCACTGGCCCGTCAACACGGTCTGGACCCGGCGCAGATGGCGCTGGCGTTCGTCACACAACAGCCATTCGTAACCAGCAACATCATTGGCGCCACGACGCTTGAGCAACTGGACAGCAACATTGCCAGCATCGATTTGAAGCTGTCGGATGAAGTGCTGGCAGGCATTGAGGCGATTCACCAGGATCAGCCGAACCCGGCACCGTAACTTACGTCGACGATCGTTCCCACGCAGAGCATGGGAACGATCACGCTGCATTACAGCGACCGCGCAATAATCTCCTTCATGATTTCATTGGTCCCGGCATAAATCCGCTGCACCCGCGCATCCGCCCATGCCCGGGCGATCGGGTATTCCCACATGAATCCGTAACCGCCATGCAACTGCACGCATTCGTCGAGCACCTTGCATTGCAGGTCCGTGCCCCAGTACTTGGCCATCGCCGCCGTCGGCACGTCGAGCTTGCCTTGCAGATGCAGTTCCAGGCAGCGATCGACGAAAACCCGGCCGATCTGGATCTCGGTCGCCATTTCAGCGAGCTTGAAGCGGGTGTTCTGGAAGTCGGCGATGGCCTTGCCGAAAGCCTTGCGTTCACGGGTGTAATCCAGCGTCCACTGCAGCGCCGCTTCGGCTGACGCCAAGCCTCCCACCGCGACCGTCAAGCGCTCCTGCGGTAATTCCTGCATCAGGTAAGCGAAGCCCATCCCCGCTTGGCCCAACAGGTTTTCCTTGGGCACCCGAACGTCCTGGAAGAACAGCTCCGAGGTGTCTTGAGCCTTCATGCCGACCTTTTCCAGGCGCTTGCCCTTGGCGAAACCCGGCGTGTTGGCCTCCACCAGAAACAGACTGGTGCCCTTCGCCCCCGCCTTCGGATCAGTCTTGGCCACGACGATCACCAGGTCAGCCAGAAAGCCGTTGGTGATGAAAGTCTTCGAACCGTTGATCACGTATTCGTCGCCCTCCAGCACCGCGGTAGTCTTCACCCCCTGCAGGTCGGAGCCAGCACCCGGCTCGGTCATGGCGATCGCAGTGACCATCTCGCCAGACACCAGCTTGGGCAGGTATTTGTGTTTCAGCGCCTCACTGCCGTAATGCAGGATATAAGGCGCAACAATGTCCGAATGAAGAGAAAATCCGATCCCGGTCAGCCCCAGACGACCGACTTCCTCGATCACCACTGCGCTATAGAGAAAGTCTGCCCCCAGCCCGCCGTATTCTTCCGGCAGATGCGAACAGAGCATCCCCGCCTCCCCCGCCTTGTTCCAGAGATTGCGGTCGATATAGCCTTGTTTTTCCCATTGCCCATGGAACGGCACGGCCTCTTTTTCGAGGAACGTTCGCACGCTGTCGCGAAAAAGCTCGTGCTCGGGGCTGAACAAGGTTCTGGGGATCATGCGTCACCTGTCGTTATTGTCAGACGGAATTGATCTTCAGAGACTAAGCCTCGCTTCCGATACAGGACACTGGACACATCCGACAAAAAATAAGACGATCCAGCCGTCTGGTGACCACTTTCCCCTATAAGAATAAAGTTGAATTATGTCTAACCAAGCCTCCAAGCCCTTGCGGCGCGTCAGCATCCTGGCTATCGACCGGGTTTTCGCTTCCACCCTCATGCAAGCCAAGGATTTCTTCCATCTGGCCAGCCTGCGCTATGGCAAACAACTGGGCCACGGCCTGACACCGGCGTTCGAAACCCGGCTGGTCAGCCCCGACGGCAAACCGGTGAACAGCTTCAGCGATGTGATCATGCCGGTGGATGGCGACCTGGAAAATGCCGACGTCATCATCCTCCCCGCCTTCTGGGACGATTTCGACACACTCTGCAAACGTTATCCACAGGTCCTGCCGTGGCTGCGCGAACAACACGCCCGCGGGGCAGTGCTGTGTGGCGAGGCCACGGGGGTGTTCTGGCTCGCCGAAGCCGGGCTGCTCAACGGCAAGGAAGCGACCACGTACTGGCGCTTCTTCAATGCTTTCGCCGAGCGCTTCCCGCAGGTTCAGCTCAATCAGGACAAACACCTGACCGACGCCGACAACCTGTATTGCGCTGGCGGCACCACCTCGGCCTGCGACCTCTACATTTACCTGATCGAGCGCTTTTGCGGCGCTAACGTGGCCCAGGCCGTGGCCCGCGACATTCTCTATGAAGTGCAGCGTAGCTATGCGCCGGGGCGGATCGGTTTCGGCGGGCAGAAACTGCACCAGGACGTGATCATCCTGCAGATCCAGCATTGGCTCGAAGAGCACTTCGCCGATAAATTCCGCTTCGAAGACGTAGCCCGCGAACACGGCATGAGCATCCGCAACTTCATGCGGCGCTTCCAGACCGCCACCGGCGATAAACCGCTGCATTACCTGCAACGCCTGCGCATCGAGACCGCCAAGGGCTTGTTGTCCGGCAGCCGCAAGAGCATCAAGACCATCAGCTATGAAGTCGGATACGACGATGCGAGCTTCTTCGCCCGGCTGTTCCGCCAGCACACGGAACTGTCGCCGAACCAGTATCGGCAGCAGTTTCAGCAGGCGGCATAGCACAGCGTAATCGCACCACCATGCTTCTTCGGCGCAAAGGAGATCGATAAAGATCGCAGCCTTCGGCAGCTCCTACGCGGTGTACGGCATGCCCCTGTAGGAGCTGCCGAAGGCTGCGATCTTTTGATCTTCGCCCATAAAAAAGGGCCTGCATTGCAGGCCCTTTTTATTTTCCGAAATGTCCTACGGCTTGTGCGCCCGGGACAGGAATTCGTGAGACTGCATTTCCAGCAAGCGGCTAAGCGTGCGCTGGAACTCGAAGGTCAGGCGACCGCCGGTGTAGAGGTCTTTAAGCTCGACTTCGGCAGAGATGATCAGCTTCACGTTGCGGTCGTAGAACTCGTCGACCATGTTGATAAAGCGTCGGGCGATGTCGTCGGTGGTGACGCTCATCTGCTCGACGCCGCTGAGCAACACGGCATGGAAGATCTTGCCCAGTTCGATGTAGTCGTTCTGGCTGCGCGGGCCGTCGCACAGTTCGCGGAAGTCGAACCAGGCCACGTCATCGCAGGTGCGCACGGCGCGGATTTCACGGTTCTCGATCATCAGCACGTCGTTCTCGACGGCAGCCGTGCATTCCGGCGTCAGGGCCCGGAAGCTCTTGCGCAGGCTTTCCTGGGCGGCTTCGTCCAGCGGGAAGTGGAACAGCTCCGCTTGCTCGAGGTGACGCAGACGGTAATCGACGCCGCTGTCGACGTTGACGATTTCGGTGTTCTGCTTGATCAGCGCAATGGCCGGCAAGAAGCGCGCACGTTGCAGGCCGTCCTTGTACAGACCGTCCGGCACGATGTTCGAGGTCGCGACCAGGGTCACGCCGTTCTTGAACAGTTCTTCCATCAGCGTGCCAAGGATCATGGCGTCGGTGATGTCGGAGACGAAGAATTCATCGAAACAGATCACTCGCGTTTCGTCGGAAAAGCGCTTGGCGATGATCGTCAGCGGGTTTTTCTCGCCGCCCAGAGTCTTCATCTCTTCGTGCACGCGCTTCATGAAGCGGTGGAAGTGAGTGCGGGTCTTTTCCTTGAACGGCAGCGCTTCGAAGAAGGTGTCGACCAGGTAAGTCTTGCCGCGACCCACGCCACCCCAGAAGTACAGGCCCTTGACCGGCGCCTGGTCCTTCTTGCCAAACAGTTTGCCGAGCAGGCCCGGTTTGTTCTGCGAGGCCGCGACCAGATCGTCGTACAGGCGCTGCAAATGACGCACTGCCGTTTCCTGCGCAGCATCGTGGAAGAATTCCGGGCGTTTCAGATCAGCTTGGTATCGTTCTAGGGGCGTCATAATTCGTTAGCAAGGCAACAAAAACGGGGCGTCACTGTAGCGACGGCCCGTGGGAATGGCAATCGGCCCTTGGTCGGACCGAACCGTTGTTTATTCCTGAACCGGTGTCAGCGCAACACGCAATGCGCCGATGGCAGCATCGCGAGCAGCACTGTCGGCGAAGGCCGGACTGTCGGCCACACACTCGCCTTCCAGCCAGACGCTGAAGTTCAGGTCTTCACTGCGCACGTCCAATGGCTGGCCGGATTGCAGTTGTTTGGTCACCTGACCTGCGGTTTTGCCATCGGCGAAGTGCCGCGACAGCAGCAGCTGCTCACCATCAGCCGCCAGCAGACGGAAACGGAAACTGCCATCGTCTTCACGGAAGCTGACAAAACGCGCGGCTTTCGCGGCTTTCTTCTTGGTGGTGGCAGCGACTTGAGTCTGGGCGACGAAAGAACGCAGGCCGACCGCTTCACGCAACTCGTTGAGAAACGGCGTGGCCACTGCACGGGCCTTTTTCGCGCCGTGCTGCAGGATGTCTTCCAGATCCGCCGGACGCTCGATCAGTTGGTGATAACGCTCGCGGGACTCGCCCAACTCGTTGTCCAGCAATTGGAACAGGCGATTCTTCGCCTCGCCCCAACCCAGGCCCTGGAGCAATTCGCTGCGGAATTCGTCGGCTTGTGCCGGTGTAGCGAAGGCCTGGAACAAGGTGAACAGGTGCGAGTTGTCCGGATCTTTGGCTTCGCCCGGGGCACGGGAGTCGGTCACGATCCGCGAAATCGCGTCTTTCATCTCTTTGGCGCTGCTGAACAACGGAATGGTGTTGTCGTAGCTCTTCGACATTTTGCGACCGTCGAGGCCTGGCAGCGTAGCGACACTCTCCTCGATCAGCGCTTCGGGCATGGTGAAGAACTCCTTGCCCTGGCCGAACAAGTGGTTGAAGCGCTGGCCAATGTCCCGGGCCATTTCCACGTGCTGGATCTGGTCACGGCCGACCGGCACCTTGTGAGCGTTGAACATCAGGATGTCCGCGGCCATCAGCACCGGGTAGCTGTAGAGGCCCATGGTGATGCCCGCATCCGGGTCTTCGCCGGTCTCAACGTTTTTGTCCACCGACGCCTTGTAGGCGTGGGCGCGGTTGAGCAGGCCCTTGGCGGCCACACAGGTCAGCAGCCAGGTCAGCTCCGGGATTTCCGGAATGTCGGACTGGCGATAGAACGTCACACGATCCACGTCCAGGCCACCGGCCAGCCAGGTCGCGGCGATTTCCAGACGCGAGCGCTGGATGCGCTGCGGGTCATCGCATTTGATCAGGGCGTGGTAGTCGGCCAGGAAGTAGAACGAATCGGCATTGCTGTCACGGCTGGCGAGGATCGCCGGGCGGATAGCCCCGGCGTAGTTGCCCAGGTGCGGCGTGCCGGTGGTGGTAATGCCGGTGAGAATACGGGTACGAGTCGTCATGGGTAATCGCTTGTCAGACTGCAATCAATTCGAAAGACGCGGCAGGATCAGATCCTTGAGATCGGTCAGCTTGCCATGAAAAAAGTGTCCGCATTCTGCCACTTTCAGCAGCTCATGGGGGCGATCGAGTGCCTCGGACCAATCGTAAACGAGTTGCGGATCGATCACTTCGTCGGTTTCCGGCTGGATCAGGGTCAATGTACCTTGTTGCGGCAGTTGATCCTGATCGCCCAGACGCATGACGGCAGGCGCGACCATGAACAGATGCTTGAGTTGTTCGCCCTTGGCTTCCAGGCGTCCGCCGAGACTGGCTGCAACAAAACCGCCGAAAGAAAAACCGAACAGGCTCAGCGGCAATTCCGGGTGTCTGGCGCGAAACCATTCCGCGACAGCCTGGGCATCATCGACTTCACCGCTGCCCATGTCGTGGGAGCCTTCGCTGGCACCGACGCCACGGTAGTTGAAGCGCAGGGTGATCAGTCCGGCGTCGCGCGCGGTGCGCTGCAGGGTCGAGACCACTTTGTTGAGCATGGTGCCGCCTTGCACCGGGTTCGGATGGCAGATGAGCGCCAGGCCGCGCGGCTGCTCGTTGTCCAGGTACAGTGCTTCCAGTTGGCCGACCGGGCCATCAATCACTACAGGGGTTTCGCGCATAAGCAAGGAAGGAACTCCGTGACCTCGAATCGGGTCGACTCGTCTAGCAAATTGTCTGTGCCAATCTATTGCGAGTGAATCGCGGTATACAGCGCAGGTTCGAGCCGTTAACGTAAAGCAAAGCCGTTTATAGAGGAAGGACTCGTGGAACACTCGCTCTTAGTTTGGTTGTTGCCGACTCTTGCCCTGGTTGTGGGTGTCGCCATTGGATTCCTGATCGCTCGCCTGGTGCCGAATGCCGCTCCGAGCAGCACACAACGTCAGCTGGATGACATTCAGGAACGTTTCGACAGTTATCAGAACGAGGTGGTCACCCACTTCAACAGCACTGCAAACCTGGTCAAGAAACTGACTCAGAGCTATCAGGAAGTGCAGGATCATCTCGCCGAGGGCGCCAACCGTCTGGCCCTGGACGAGCAGACTCGCCAACGCTTGCTGGCTGCCCTGCACGCCGACGCGGTGCAGGCTCCACGGGAACGCCTGACGCCGCCGCGCAATCAGGAACCGCCTCGCGATTACGCTCCCAAAGCCCCGAACGCGCCGGGCATGCTCGATGAGCATTACGGCCTGAAGAAGTAATCAGGTTTCGCGCACCACAAAAAGCCCTCGGACGAGTGATTGTCCGAGGGCTTTTTTTATTCTGAAGTTTTCATCGCCTGAACAAGCGGCACAAAAAATGCCCGATCCTTTAAGGATCGGGCATTTTCATTTCAGGGAGAGGTCAGCCTCTCATGGGTACTGCTGAACAGTGCCTTGCTGTTGCTGGCCGCCGTATTGCTGGCCCGGAATCGCCTTCAGGTTGACCTCGACGCGGCGGTTCTGTGCCCGGCCATTGGTATCACCGTTGCTGGCAATCGGGTTATCCGGCCCGGCACCACGTGCCGACAGGTTGGCGCCGCTGACACCCTGGGAAGTCAGGTAGGTCGCCACGCTCTGGGCGCGACGCTGGGACAGGTCCATGTTGTGCTGGCGGCTGCCGGTGCTGTCGGTGTAGCCGACGATCTCGATCTGGTTCTGGTTGAACTCCTTGAGCGAGCCCGCCAGGTTGTTCAGCGGCTGGTAGAAGCTTGAGGCAATGTTCGCCGAATCGGTGGCGAACGTGATGTTGCCCGGCATGATCAGCTTGATCTGATCGCCCTGGCGCTGCACCTCAACCCCGGTGTTGGCCATGCTGGCGCGCAGCTTTTTCTCTTGCTGGTCGGCGTAGTAACCGTAACCGGCGGCAGAAGCACCCACCACGGCGGCGCCAATCAGCGCGCCCTTGCCACGGTTATCGTGACTGATGGCAGCACCGGCTAGCGCACCGGCCAGGGCGCCAAGGCCACCGTATTTGGCGGTTTTGCTCATGCCCGTGGAGCTGCCATCGGCCTGCCCCTGGTTGTCATAAGGGTTCGGCGATGCACAACCGGACAACAGAGCCACTGCAGTAGCGACAACGATCAAACGACGCGAGGTGAACATGGAGGAGCTCCTACTTTTTTGCATTCTGTGGTGCAACGGACTTAAGCAATGAACCTTTGCGGGCGTTGGATCACTGGCAATGACAAAAATTCCGTCAGAGCCCTTCAAGCTCTTACAAAGGGGTTACCGCGCATTTCATCGCCCAGACAGGTGTCCGGGCCATGCCCGGCCACCACGGTTGCCTCTTCGTCGAGGGTATACAACCGCTGCTTGATCGATCGCACGAGTGTTGCCTGATCACCACCCCACAAATCCGTGCGCCCTACCCCACGCTTGAACAGCGTGTCACCGGCAATCAGCAGCTTAGCCTCTGAAAACCAAAAGCTCATGGAACCTGGCGTATGACCCGGCGTGTGCAACGCCACGCCACACCCGCACGCCAACTCTTCATCATCGGCCAACCAGCGATCCGGCGATGGCACCGGGGTGTAAGGCACACCGAACATCTGGCACTGCATCTCCAGATTGTCCCAGAGAAATTGATCTTCTTTATGCAGGTGCAGGGTCGCGCCGGTTTTCTCCTTCAACTGGCCGGAGGCCAGGAAGTGATCGAGGTGTGCGTGGGTATGGATGATGCTGACCACCTTCAGGCCCAGGGCGTCGAGACGGGCGAGGATCAGCTCGTGATTGCCGCCCGGGTCGACCACGATGGCCTTTTTGGTGATCGGGTCGCCGATGATTGTGCAGTTGCACTGCAAAGGGCCGACGGGGAAGGTTTCGCGGATGAGCGTTGGAGCGATGACGGTCATGGGCAATCCTGAGCAAACACTGGAGTTCCGGCTTCACGATTCTACGTCACTCGCCGATACAGATCGCAAGGTCAGCAATTTGACGCCACCAAATAAAAAGTAGCGGCCTTTTGATATCAAACTCATAGATTCTCATGCAAAATCGTATTTTTTGTAGCGGCCGCACTCAGGAAGGGCCGCAGACCTCATCTAGGAATGTCCCATGCCACGCCCTCTCAGCTACTCGTTTACCTCGTTTACCAGTATGACCGGCAATAAGTTCGTCGACAGCTTACTCGCGGATGATCATTGGTATGGTCCGCGCTGGCACGAGCAAGGCACGCCAACAATGCTGACCTATAGCTTCGCTGGCACGGGCTCCTTATTCGCCCGAGACTACAGTCCATCGAATGAGTATGAAAACGGCTACTCATTGACTGGAGCACAACAAAGCGCTGTCACCAGTGCCTTGGGGGGGTGGAGCGCTGTGGCCAACGTGCAGTTCTCTCTCGTTCAGGAAACTGTCGTCAATGTGGGTGACTTACGCTTCGGCGGCTATTACGGGATGGACAGCAAGTATGCCGCCTGGGCCTATTTCCCTGACACGACCCCTGCGGGTGGCGACGTCTGGATCGGCCCATCGACCAATGACCCTTCTCCCGTCAAAGGCTCGTTCGATTACCTGACCTTTGTGCATGAAATCGGTCATGCGCTGGGTCTCAAGCATCCATTCGACACAACCCCCGACAACAAGCTGGTGCTGGACCCATCGCTTGATGACGTGCGGTTCACGGTCATGAGCTACAACGACTCCTATTCGTACCAACCCACCACCCCAATGCTGCTGGATATCCTCGCCATTCAAAGCCTTTATGGCGCCAACACCCAATGGCAGGCCGGGAACACCGTTTACTCGTGGGCCCCCACGCAGTCGGTGTTCGAAACCATCTGGGATGCCGGCGGGAACGACACAATCGACGCCAGCAACCAGTTGGCGGCAGTGCGCATCAACCTCAATGAAGGTCAGTTCAGCCAGATCGGCAAAGCGTTCACCGACCCGAATGGCGATGCTTTCAATGAAGGGCTGGCGATTGCTTATGGCGCGAAGATTGAAAACGCCTATGGCTCGGCTTTTGATGACTCGCTGATTGGCAACTCGCTGGGCAATTTACTCAACGGCATGGCCGGCGCGGATACCATGGATGGCGGTGCAGGTAATGACAACTATGTCGTCGACAACACCGGCGATGTGGTCATTGAGCGGAGCACGTCGATTTCGGAGATCGACACGGTCTACTCCTTCATCGATTACACCCTGGGCAGTAACCTCGAGAACCTGACACTGCTGGACGGCGCCAACCTCAACGGCACCGGCAACGCCCTGAACAACGTGATCACCGGCAATAACGGCAACAACATTCTGGACGGCGGCATCGGTGCCGACTACCTGGCTGGCGGTACCGGTAATGACACCTACATCGTCGACAACATCCGCGACGTGATTGTTGAAACCAGCACCCTGGCCAGCGAAATCGACATTGTGCGCTCTTCGGCGACCTTCACCCTGAGCGCCAACCTGGAAAACCTCACGCTGACCGGCGCGGCCAACATCGATGGCATCGGCAACGCCCAAAACAACGTGATCACCGGCAACGATGGCAACAACCAACTCGTTGGCGGCGCCGGTCTCGACACCCTGATCGGCGGCAAGGGCAACGACGACTACGGCCTCGATCAGGCCGGCGAGCTGGCCCTGGTCCAGGAAAATGCCAACGAAGGCACCGATACCCTTTACATCACCTACGCCGCCACGGCACAGACCAGCACGGTCGACCTGAACCTGAGCAACCTGCATAACGTCGAGAACGTGCTGTTGCTCGGCACCGGCGCTTTTACCGTACTCGGCAACGACCTGAACAACACCCTGACCGGCAACAGTGCTGACAACGTCCTCAATGGCGGCCTCGGTGCCGACCTGATGATCGGCGGCGCCGGCAACGACACCTACGTCGTCGACAACCTCGGCGACGTGATCATCGAGACCAGCGCCCTGGCCAGCGGAATCGATACGGTTTCGTCCTCTCTCGATTACACCCTGGGCAGTAACCTGGAGAACCTGACACTGTTGGGCGCAGCCAACCTCAACGGCACCGGCAACGCCCTGAACAACGTGATCATTGGTAATACCGGCAACAACATCCTGGACGGCGGCATCGGTGCCGACACCCTGGCCGGCGGTACCGGTAACGACACCTACATCGTCGACGACACCCGCGACGTGATTGTTGAAACCAGCACCCTCGTCGGCGAGATCGACACCGTGCGCTCTTCGGCGACCTTCACCCTGAGCAACAACCTGGAAAACCTCACGCTGACCGGCGCGGCCAACATCGATGGCATCGGCAACGCTTCGGACAACGTGATCACCGGCAACGATGGCAACAACCAGCTCGTTGGCGGCGCCGGTCTCGACACCCTGATCGGTGGCAAGGGCAACGACGACTACGGCCTCGATCAGGCCGGCGAGTTGGCCCTCGTCCAGGAAAATGCCAACGAAGGCACCGATACGCTCTACGTTCTCTACAACGCCACGGCACAGGCTGATGTCGTCGACCTGAACCTGAGCAACCTGCAGAACGTCGAGAACGTGCTGTTGCTCGGCACCGGCGCTTTTACCGCGCTGGGCAACGACCTGAACAACACCCTGACCGGCAACAGTGCTGACAACGTCCTCAATGGCGGCCTCGGTGCCGACCTGATGATCGGCGGCGCCGGCAACGACACCTACGTCGTCGACAACCTCGGCGACGTAATCAGCGAGACCAGCACCCTGGCCAGCGAAATCGACACCGTGCGCTCTGCGGTGACCTTCACGCTGGGCGCCAACCTGGAAAACCTCACGCTGACCGGTTCGGCCAACATCGATGGCATCGGCAATGCCCAAAACAACGTGATCACCGGTAACGATGGCAACAACCAGCTCGTTGGCGGCGCCGGTCTCGACACCCTGATCGGCGGCAAGGGCAACGACGACTACGGCCTCGATCAGGCCGGCGAGCTGGCCCTGGTCCAGGAAAATGCCAACGAAGGCACCGATACCCTTTACATCACCTACGCCGCCACTGCACAGACCAGTACGGTCGACCTGAACCTGAGCAACCTGCAGAACGTCGAGAACGTGCTGTTGCTCGGCACCAGCGCTTTTACCGCGCTGGGCAACGGCCTGAACAACACCCTGACCGGCAACAGTGCTGATAACGTCCTCAATGGCGGCCTCGGTGCCGACCTGATGATCGGCGGCGCCGGCAACGACACCTACGTCGTCGACAACCTCGGTGACGTAATCAACGAAACCAGCACGCTGGCCAGCGAAATCGACACGGTTTCATCCTCCCTCGATTACACCCTGGGCAGTAACCTGGAGAACCTGACACTGTTGGGCGCAGCCAACCTCAACGGCACCGGCAACGCCCTGAATAACGTGATCATCGGCAATACCGGCAACAACATCCTGGACGGCGGCATCGGTGCCGACTACATGGCTGGCGGTACCGGTAACGACACCTACATCGTCGACAACATCCGCGACGTGGTCGTCGAGTCCAGCACCCTGGCCAGCGAGATCGATACTGTGCGCTCTTCGGTGAGCTACACGCTGGGCAACAACCTGGAAAACCTCACGCTGACCGGCGCGGCCAACATCGATGGCATCGGCAACGCCCAAAACAACGTGATCACCGGCAACGATGGCAACAACCAGCTCGTTGGCGGCGCCGGTCTCGACACCCTGATCGGCGGCAAGGGCAACGACGACTACGGCCTCGATCAGGCCGGCGAGCTGGCCCTGGTCCAGGAAAATATCAACGAAGGCACCGATACGCTCTACGTTCTCTACAACGCCACGGCACAGGCTGATGTCGTCGACCTGAACCTGAGCAACCTGCAGAACGTCGAGAACGTGCTGTTGCTCGGCACCGGCGCTTTTACCGCGCTGGGCAACGACCTGAACAACACCCTGACCGGCAACAGTGCTGACAACGTCCTCAATGGCGGCCTCGGTGCCGACCTGATGATCGGCGGCGCCGGCAACGACACCTACGTCGTCGACAACCTCGGCGACGCGATCATCGAGACCAGCGCCCTGGCCAGCGAAATCGATACGGTTTCGTCCTCTCTCGATTACACCCTGGGCAGTAACCTCGAGAACCTGACACTGTTGGGCGCAGCCAACCTCAACGGCACCGGCAACGCCCTGAACAACGTGATCATCGGCAATACCGGCAACAACATTCTGGACGGTGGCATCGGTGCCGACTATCTGGCTGGCGGTACCGGTAATGACACTTACATCGTCGACAACATCCGCGACGTGATTGTGGAAACCAGCACCCTGGCCAGCGAAATCGACACCGTGCGCTCTTCGGTGACCTTCACCCTGGGCGCCAACCTGGAAAACCTCACACTGACCGGTGCGGCCAACATCGATGGCATCGGCAACGCTTCGGACAACGTGATCACCGGCAACGATGGCAACAACCAACTCGTTGGCGGCGCCGGTCTCGACACTCTGATCGGCGGCAAGGGCAACGACGACTACGGCCTCGATCAGGCCGGCGAACTGGCCCTCGTCCAGGAAAATGCCAACGAAGGCACCGATACGCTCTACGTTATCTACAACGCCACGGCACAGACTGATGTCGTCGACCTGAACCTGAGCAACCTGCAGAACGTCGAGAACGTGCTGTTGCTCGGCACCGGCGCCTTTACCGCGCTGGGCAACGACCTGAACAACACCCTGACCGGCAACAGTGCTGACAACGTCCTCAATGGCGGCCTCGGTGCCGACCTGATGATCGGCGGCGCCGGCAACGACACCTACGTCGTCGACAACCTCGGCGACGTAATCAGCGAGACCAGCACCCTGGCCAGCGAAATCGACACCGTGCGCTCTGCGGTGACCTTCACGCTGGGCGCCAACCTGGAAAACCTCACGCTGGCCGGTTCGGCCAACATCGATGGCATCGGCAATGCCCAAAACAACGTGATCACCGGTAACGATGGCAACAACCAGCTCGTTGGCGGCGCCGGTCTCGACACCCTGATCGGCGGCAAGGGCAACGACGACTACGGCCTCGATCAGGCCGGCGAGCTGGCCCTGGTCCAGGAAAATGCCAACGAAGGCACCGATACCCTTTACATCACCTACGCCGCCACTGTCCAAGCCACGGGCCTGCCCAGCACGGTCGACCTGAACCTGAGCAACCTGCACAACGTCGAAAACGTGCTGTTGCTCGGCGCCGGCGCTTTTACCGTACTCGGCAATGATCTGAACAACACCCTGACCGGCAACAGTGCTGACAACGTCCTCGATGGCAGCCTCGGTGCCGACCTGATGATCGGCGGCGCCGGCAACGACAGCTACAGCGTCGATAACCTCGGCGATGTGGTCGTCGAGACCAGCACCCTGGCCAGCGAAATCGACACTGTCTATTCCTTGATCGATTACACCCTGGGCAATAACGTCGAGAACCTGAACTTGGTGGGCAGTACCAACCTCAATGGCACCGGCAACGCCCTGAATAACGTGATCAACGGTTACATCGGCGACAACATCCTGGACGGCGGCATCGGTGCCGACTACCTGGCTGGCGGTACCGGTAACGACACCTACATCGTCGACAACATCCGCGACGTGGTCGTCGAGTCCAGCACCCTGGCCAGCGAGATCGATACTGTGCGTTCTTCGGTGACCTTCACCCTGGGCGCCAACCTGGAAAACCTCGCACTGACCGGCGCGGCCAACATCGATGGCATCGGCAACGCTTTGGACAACGTGATCACCGGCAACGATGGCAATAACCAGCTCGTTGGCGGCGCGGGTCTTGATACCCTGATCGGCGGTAAGGGCAACGACGACTACGGTCTCGATCAGGCTGGCGAGCTGGCCCTGATCCAGGAAAACGCCAATGAAGGCACCGATACGCTCTACGTTCTCTACAACGCCACGGCCCAGACCAACACCGTCGACCTGAACCTGAGCAACCTGCACAACGTCGAGAACGTGCTATTGCTCGGTACCGGAGCCTTTACCGCGCAGGGCAACGACCTGAACAACACCCTCACCGGCAATGCCAATAACAACGTCCTGGACGGTGGCCTCGGCGCCGACATCCTCACCGGCGGCGCGGGTGCGGACAAGTTTGTGTTCAGTGCTGTGAACGAAATGGGCACAGGCGCCAATCGCGATGTCATCACCGACTTCAATAGCCTGCAAGGCGATAAAATCGATCTGACGAAGTTCGACGCCAATTTGCTGAGTGCTGGTTTCAACGGCTTCAGCTTTATCGGCGCGAATGACTTCACCGGTGCAGGACAACTGCGCTTCGTCGACCATGTGCTCTATGGCAACGTCAATGGCGACCTGGGCTCGGACTTCGAAATCCAGCTGGTGGGTGTCAATACCTTCGGTGCTAACGATTTGGTAGCCTGACGATTCGTCACGTAAGTAAATTCCAGCCTGTCATGCAGGCCGGAATGTACAAATGAAAACGCCCCGACTCGTCCGGGGCGTTTTCGTTTTTGTGGGGGACTGTTCTTGCGATGCTAAACCAACACCCCCAACTCCTTCGCCCGCGCCACCGCCTGCGTACGCCGCTCGACCCCCAGCTTGCTGTTGATATGGCTGGCATGGGTTTTAACGGTATGCAGCGAAATGAACAACTGCTCACTGATTTCCTGATTCGAACACCCCAGTGCGATCAGTCGCAGAACGGCCAACTCACGTGTACTGAGTTGTTCGGCGACTGGCGATGACTCCACCACCGAACGGGAAGCCATGACTGGGAGCTTTTCCAAGAGGTTTTGCGCAACGGCCGCCGGCGCACAGAGTTGAAGTTGCCCGCGCAGCCAGTCCGGGTGCTCGACCAGCAATCGGTCAAACGGTTGCAGGACGCCTCCGGCGGCTGCTTCCAGAGCCTGGACCAAGGCCTTGCGGGCCTCGGGCTCGCGTCCGCCTGCCAACAACAGTGTGACTTTCTGACTCAGTGCCATCACGCTGAGCATCTGCCGGCCGCTGCGCTGACCGTGTTCATGCAGCGCATCCAGGCGCCCCTCCGCGAGCATGAGCTGGCCCTTCATCATGTCCAGCACCGCCTGTTGCAACTCAATGTGCAGCGGCAGTTGCGGATGGAATTCCGGCGGTGCAGCCGGGCGCTCGCCGTTGTAGGTCTGGCCCAGTCTCGCAAGCCAGGCTTCAGCCAGATCGGTGCGGCCCTGGGCCAGCCAGAGTTCACATTTGACCTGGGTAATCATCGCCAGATAGTAGATCGGCGGGACATCCCAGATGTGCATCAGGCGCTCGGCCTCGGCAAGTTCGGCGAAGGCCTTCGCGAATTCGCCGATGTTGCCCTCCAGCCGGGCAATCACGCAGTGGCCGATCAATACGCTGATGTCGCGACAGGCCCGGGCTTCACCCAGCCCTGCTTGCAATCGCACCCGCGCAGCCTGGGGTTGCAAGCGCAGCGCCAGCAAAAAACCCTCGTACAAGGTCAGGCGCGCGCGCACCGCATAAAGCCGTTGTGGGGATAAACCTTGCAGGCGCTGCAGCCCCTGGCGAACTTCGTCCAGCGAACGCAGAATCTCCCCGCGCGCTTGCAGCACGCGGGCGCGGTCGTAATGGGCCAGCGCTTCAAACAACGGATTGCCGACCCGTTGCGCCAGCTCAAGGGACTCACGATTCAACCCCCTCGCACGCCAGAGGTCGCTGTCGGCAATCGCCAGATTGGACAATGTCGACAGGCACATCAGTCGCTGCCCATACCGTTTGGCCGGCAGGCTATCCAGCGCTTCGGTGCAATAGAGCATGGTCAGCTCGCGATTGCCTCGCCCCCGGGCAATGATCCCGCTCAGGGCCAGCCATTGCGCCAGCATGGATTTTTGCGCAGTAGCCGACGGTGCCGGCAGGAAGCGGCTCAGGTGACTGGCCAGCTCCTCGGCGGCGTCCAGTTGACAGGCCAGCCCCAATGCCCAGCTGTAGAGCACGATCAACCGTGGCGTGCTGATTAACAGACTATCGGGCAAGTCCATTTTCCAGCGCAGCAGCATGCCGACGTTCTGCTCGGCCAGCAGTTGCTCTTCAGAAAGGTTTTGCACCAGATTCGCCGCGACATCCAGATGCCCGGCGCGCAACGCCTGCTCCACCGCCTCATCGAGCAGCCCTTGGGCGTTGAACCAGCGGCAGGCGCGCAGGTGCAGACTGGCCGTCGGCACCATCGCCTGGGCGGTGGGCCGGCTGCGCAGCAGATCGGAAAAAAGGTGGTGATAACGATACCAGTGACCGTGTTCGTCCAACGGCACCAGAAACACCTGATGCGCCAGCAGGAAACGCAGGATCTCGGCGCTGTCATGGGCTTCGCGCACAGCGTCGCACAGCTCACTGCAAAAGCGTTCCTGGGGCGCGGTGTCGTACAGGAATGACTGCACCTCGGCGGGCAGGCAATCGATGACTTCTTCGAGCAGGTAGTCGCGAATCAGCCCTTCCCCGCCGTACAGCGACTGGGGCAATGCCCCCTCACTGCCCGCCTCGGAGGCCGCCAATAGCCAAAAGCGCAGCCCTGCCACCCAGCCTTCGCTGCGCTGGATCAAACTCTCCAGCGCCTCGCCACGCAATGAAATGCTGTGTCGATCAAGCAGGCTCAGGGCTTCATCATGGGTCAACCGAAGATCCTGCTCATGCAACTCGAGCAGTTGCCGCGACAGCCGCAGGCGTGCCAGATGCCAGTCCGGGCGCTGCCGACTGGTGACCATGACCAACAGGCCATCGGGTAAATGATTGAGGAAAAACTGCAGACAACGATCGAGCACCGGGCCCTGGGCCAGATGATAGTCATCAAGTACCAACAGCAGCGGCGTGTTGGGTGAGAGGTGCACGGCCAGTTCATCGAGCAAACCGTCCAGCCATTCTTCAAAAGCGAACGGTTGATGACGTTGGCGCATTTTCAGCAGCCCCAACGCCTGGCTGCCCAGTTGTGGAAAGTAGTCCTGAAGACCTTCGAGCAGGCGCTCAAGAAAACGGCCGGGATCACTGTCCCGCAGACTCAAGCCCAGCCACAGGCTTTGCCAGTGATCTGGCAACCCCTGACAAAACTCCACCGCCAATGAACTCTTGCCGAACCCTGCCGGCGCGCTGACCAGCAACAGCCTGCCACCGAGACCTGCACTCAGGCGCTCGCACAGACGCGGCCGCAGCACATGGCCGGCAGGCAGCGGGGGCCGGAAAAAGCGCCCGTCCAGTGCCGCGACGGCAACGCTTGCAGGGCCCGGAAGTGGAGACAGATCAGTCATGGCCGGCTCTTGTTTGAAATACTGATGGCGGCGTTACAGATGTCCGCAGCCTAGCGGTAAACGAAGAGCTATTGAAGGTTATTGCTACAAATGGCTACAAAAAGACTACGAGCAAAAATGTCGGTAAACCGGACAACCACACCGGACAACGATCTTTATGAACTGCCCAAAAAAACGCCCCGAACCAGTCGGGGCGCTTTTTCGAGGATGCGGCCTCGGGTTACAACGTTTTAGCGAACGCCTTCCTGACGCAACGCGGCCGGAGTGAAGTCGGCGGTGCTGGCGGTGAAGCCGAAGTTATAGGCCGACTTCTCTTCGTTCTTCATGCCCAGTGCCAGGTAGCGGCCCGATTGCAGGTCGTACAGGGTTTCGAGGGCGTACCACGGCACTTGCTTGTCGTAGTAGTTCTCGGAGTGAGCCTCGGCGACGCGCCACAGTTGCCCGCGACCGTCGTAGTGGTCGACCACTGCCGCCTGCCAGGTGTCTTCGTCGATATAGAAGTCACGTTTGGCGTAGATATGACGCTGACCTTCCTTCAGTGTCGCGACCACATGCCAGACCCGGCGCAGTTCATAGCGAGCCAGGTCCTGGTTGATGTGACCAGCCTTGATGATGTCGGCGTACTTCAGCTGTGGCGAATCGAGCTTGTAGCTGTCGGAGGCGATGTACATCTCTTTCTTACCTTCGAGCTTCCAGTCATAGCGATCCGGCGCACCGTTGTACATGTCCAGGTTGTCGGAGGTACGCAGGCCATCGGCAGCGGTACCCGGCCCGTCGTAGGACACTTGCGGCGCACGACGCACACGGCGCTGCCCGGCGTTGTAGACCCACGCCGAACGCGGCTCTTTAACCTGGTCGAGGGTTTCGTGCACCAGCAGCACACCACCGGCCAGACGAGCCGGCGCGGTCACTTTCTGCTTGAAGTAGAACAGAATGTTGCCCGGGTTCTTCGGGTCGTAATCCTTCATCCTGTCGCGGAACACGAACTGGTCCTCGAAGTACACCAGGCTGAACGAGCCGTTCGCCTGCGGCGTGGCCTGGGTTATCAGACGGGTCACACTGCCGCCGCGATAACGGGTGATATGGTTCCAGATGACTTCAACGCCACTTTTCGGAATCGGGAACGGGATCGCGGTTTCGAAATTCTCCAGACCGTTACCGCCGGACACCAGATTAGTGTTGGTGGCGTTCTTCTTGATGGAGGCAAACACGTCATCCGGCACGGTGGCACCGCGATGGGACGGGTAAACCGGCATCTTGAAGGTTTCCGGGTAGCGCTTGAACATCGCGTACTGGCCCGGCGCAAGCTTGTCCTTGTACTGGTCAACGTTCTGCGCGGTGATGGTGAACAGCGGTTTTTCACTCGCGAACGGATCAGACAGAAAACCCTTGCTGTCCACGCTACCGGCGTTTTTTGGCATCGGTTTCCAGGCCGGGATCGAGCCGTCGGCGTTGCCTGCCATCTCGGCCCCCATCGGGGTCAGGCTCTTGCCCAGCTTGTCCGCTTCGGCCGCAGGGACCGCCGCCATGACAGCGGTCGCCAGCAGCGAAAGCCCCAGAACACCAACATGGAACAGACTCTTTGTTATTTTCATAAATGTGTTCGTCCTGAAAATGCAGTGCTTAGAAGTTCACGCCGAAGCTGAGCGCAACGAAGTCGCGGTCATCTACGGTGGTGTACTTGCCGTCAAAGAAGTTGGTGTACGCCAGGCTCGCGGTGTAGGTGTTCTGGTATTCGGCATCGAGCCCCAGGCTTACCGCTTTACGACCTTCCTCGAAGTTGCCGCCAGGGCCTGGCGAGTAACCGCTCACGTCGTGGGACCAGGCCACGTTCGGCTTGAGGTTCACACCGGCGAATACGTCGGGGTATTCCCAAATGGCCCGGGCGCGATAACCCCACGAAGTGGCCGTAGTGAAGCCGTCGTCGTTGCAATTGCGGCTGCGGTTATTGGTAGCGGCACCTGGGCCGGCACCGTTGATGGTGCTGGTGTTGAGGATCGCCGAGCAGGTATCGAGGCCACCGGTGGACGGCAGTTCACCAGGCCCGTAGACCGGATCGCGGCCGTAACGGACGTCGGAGCTGCTTTCCAGGCCGCCGACGTGGGTCACGCCCAATTCGCCCACCAGGGTCAGACGGCTGGCGCCCATGACCTGATCGAAGAAGTGCGTCAGGGTGGTCTGGAACTGGGTGATTTCCTTGCGGCGATAGCCGTGCAAGTCCTGACCCGGCACACCATTAAGCAGCGAAGCATTGGTCAGGGCGCCGCCCAATGGACGCACGCCGGCGAACAGAATGTCGGTGGAGTTGAGCTGCACCGGCGCGTTCGGACGGTAGCTAAGCTCACCGCTCCACGCCGTGCCGGTAGGCAAGGTAGTGGAGAAGCTCAAGCCGTAGAGGCGGATGTCTTCCGGGTATTCGACGAAGTAGTTCGAGTTACCCGCGACTACCAATGGCGCAAGAGCCCGAAGCGCCCCCGGCAAGGCCGCTGCCCGTGCATAGGCCGACGCTGGAGCACCCGTGGCGCTGAAGATCGGCGCACGGCTGTGATAGTTCATGAAGTAGGCGCCGAACTCGGTATCCAGCGGCTCAAACATGTATTTGAGGGACGCGCCCCACTGGCCACTGTCCCGAGCATCGCGATCCGCGCCACGGCGCACCAGCACACCTTCTTGGTTGACGTCGACACCCAGCCTGGTCAGTGTCGGCAGAGCGGCGGCCGGAATGGTCGAGCGCTTGTTCAGCACGCGCAGGTTGTTGTCGCAACCGTCGGCAATGATGTCGGGCTGGGAGAAAAAGGTGCCGCAGTTATCGACGACGGTCTGGTCCCATTCCAGTTGATAGAAGGCTTCGGCCGACAGAGTGTCGGTGAGGCTCTGGGACACGTAGAACATGTTGACCGGAATCAGACCTTCCTTGACCTCGGCGCCTGGGCGACGGAACGCGGACACGTCGATCGGGTTGATCGAGTTGATGCCACCACCGATGAAAGTACTTTCACCCCAGCTCACAACCTGCTTGCCCAGGCGCACGGACCCCGGCTGATCGGCAATGGAGTAGTTGTGGTAGACGAAGGCGTCGAGGATCTCGCCGCCGGAGGATTTGGCGCCTTCCTTGCGGTTGCTGTCGCTGATGTCCTTGAACTCACGGCTTTCATCCTTGAGTTCGAAGTCGTACCAGTATTTGCCTCGGACGAAGACACCGGTGTCGCCGTATTTCAATTCAAGATCATGAATGCCCTTGAAGATCTTCGAGAAGGTTTCGCCACTCTTGAAGTTGGCGTGACCGTCATCGGACGTCTGGGACAGGCCATGGCCCCCGTTATTGACGCCGATCAGGTTTTTGTTGGGACTCTGAGTAGACCAACTGGCTCCGATCGACAGGGATGAGTCGAATTGACCTTCGATTTCACCAACGTTGAAACTGACGCCGAATGCGGGCCCGGCGAGCGAAGAGGCAAGACTGACCGCCAGGGGCAGTTTCGCCCGGCGCCAGAACTGGTTTACTGATGTCATCGACGCTACTCCATGTGCATTATTGTTATGGCTTAGTACTTTTAAAAACGCTGTGGGTAACCGGAAGCCAAGCGGTCCGAAGTCACTCCAAAGTTGCATCGCCCCGTTTATTGCGTGAGCTCCGTTCTTAAAAATCCTTGAGCGGACTATAGCCAGCAGGTAGTAGTGCTTGATCCCTCTAAAGTGTGATTTGCGCTGCCGGCCACTCTGGAACAGTCCTTTCGCCAGTCCGACATATGTCGGCACGGCAAGGATGGCTGAAAATTCGGATTTCACAAGCCAAGCGCTTGCTTGGTGGCTCTGGCGTGCCCTTTCGGGCACGCCAGATGACGCTTAAAGCGTCGAGAGGAAGGTGCTGTTGTTGGCCTGCCATTCGGTGATGTCGACGCGGATACGCTTCTTGTCGAGCTTGCCGACGCTGGTCTTGGGAATTTCAGTAACAACGGCGATCTGACTCGGGATAGCCCACTTGCTCAGGTGCCCCTGTTCAACGTACGGCTTGAGGTGCTCCTTGAGTTCCCTGGCCCCGATCTGATGCCCTTCGCGAACCACCAGCAGCGCAAATGGGCGCTCGCCCCACTGTGGATCGGCGATGCCCACCACTGCTACCTCGCGTACCGCAGGGTGGCGACTGATCAAGTCTTCCAGGTCCAGGGAAGAGATCCACTCGCCACCGGTCTTGATCACATCCTTGATCCGGTCACGGATGTCGATCACGCCCATGCTGTCCAGGGTTGCCACGTCGCCGGTGTGCAGCCAGCCCCCGGCCCAGAGCTCGGCGCCTTTTTGCGGCTCGTTGAAGTAACCCTCGGTGAGCCACGGCGCACGCAGCACCAGTTCGCCCTGGGTTTCGCCATCGGCTGGCAGGAAGTTGCCCTCGGTGTCGACGATTGCCGCCTCAACCAACGGCCCCGGCACACCCGCCTTGATCCGGTAGGTGGTGCGTTCGTCTTCGGTGCCAGCCATCAGCTCATCGTTGAGGTGAGCGCAGGATACCAATGGCCCGGTTTCCGACATGCCGTAAGCGGCGGTCAATTGGATGCCCTTGGCCTTGGCGGCGTCGTACAGCGCATGGTTGAGCGCACTGCCGCCGATGACGATTTTCCAGCCACCGAAATCGACGTTTTGCGCCGCCTTGGCATTGAGGACCATTTGCAGGATGGTCGGCACGCAGTGGGAAAAGCTCACCTTCTCCTTGCGCCACAGCTCCACCAGATACTCGGGGTCGTAACGGCCCGGATAAACCTGCTTGAGCCCGAGCATGGTCGCCACATACGGCAAGCCCCAGGCGTGCACATGGAACATCGGGGTGATCGGCATGTACACGTCGTTGGTGCCCAACAGCCGCACGCTGTCGATGGCGCCCATGATGGTCGACACGCCCATGGTATGCAGGACCAGTTGCCGATGGGTGAAATACACGCCTTTGGGGTTACCGGTGGTGCCAGTGGTGTAGAACGTGGTGGCCACCGAGTTTTCGTCGAAGTCCTGGAAGTCGTACTGCGGGCTCGCCGCGGCCAGCAGTTGCTCGTACTCGCCGACAAGGTTCGGCAACTCGGCAGTCTTTTCCGGCAAGTCGGTCAGCAGCAGGGTTTTCTCCACCGTGGTCAGGTGCCCCGCAATTGCCTTGTACAACCCGACGAACTCGCTGTTGACCAGCACAAAGCGGTCCTCGGCGTGGTTCATGGTGTAAAGAATCTGTTCTGGCGACAGCCGCACGTTGATGGTGTGGATCACCGCGCCGATCATCGGGATAGCGAACATGCACTCCAGGTAGCGATGGCTGTCCCAGTCCATTACCGCCACGGTATCCCCGGCCTTCACGCCGGCTTCTGTCAGCACATTGGCGAGCCGTGCGACCCGCTCGATCAGGGTCGGATAGCTGTAGCGCAACTGATCGCGATAGATGATCTCCCGAGTTTTTTCGTAACGGGCGCCGGACATCAGCAGCCGTTTAATCAACAACGGATACTGGTAAGCGCCCTCGGCTGGAGGAATAACGCGAGTCTGCAACATAAGAGTCCCTTTTTGACTGCACAGTCTTGGCTGCTAAAGCTAAGCACTCTAGAGGCCTTGAACGCCAGCCAAATCAGCCAAAGGTATGATTTGCAGAGCCGTACAAATGCTAGCTTTGCGCCAGCATTTGCGAGAGTTCGTCAACCGTTACGCCATTTTTCCTACGCCAGCCTCGGCTGGTGTCCGGGGGAAAACCATTGCAGCCACGAAGGTCAACGCCGCAATACTCGCCAATATCAGGTAAAGGCCTACAAAACCTTGGCGCGGTTCGACGAACGAAATCAGCGGAATCGCGGTAGCACTGGCACCGAACGATAAACAGTAACGCAGCGCGAAGACTCGGGATTGCCATTGCGGCGCGACAAAGTTGGCGACCATCGCATCATTCACCGTGACCTGGCCAAACACCACGAACATGAACGCCGCACCCAGCACGATCACGGCCCAGCCGTCGACATAGGCCAACCCGAACAACAGTGGCGCCTGGCACAGCGTCAACACTATGAACGGCCATTTCAAACTGAAACGATGCAAGACCCGGCCGATGCTCAACTGCGCCACGGCGCCGAAGGCATACGCCAGGCTGACCACGACGCCAAGGATTTGCGGTGAAGTAAACAAATCGTGCAGGCGTTCCTCAAACAATTTCGGATAGGTCATGGTCGTGGCGTTGAACACCACACCGCCGGTCGCGGTGGCCAAGGCCAGTACGCCGAACACCATGACCATGGAAATCCGCTGGCCAGCCGCATCTTTGAGCGGTGTGTGCGCACGCTTGGGGATCGGTTCTTCGCGCACCTGAAACGCGAAACCGATGCCCAGCCCAATCGCCACCACGCCAGGCAAAACGAACGCCGAACGCCAGCCGAGTTGCGCCACCAGCAACCCGGTGATCAGCGCCGAAAACGCCACGCCAAGGTTGCCCCACATGCCGTTGATACCGATTTCACGGCCCCGGTTCTGCGCGTAAGCCACCAGCATCGCGGTGCCCACCGGGTGATAGATCGCGGCGAAAATACCGATCAGCGTCAGGCCGAGTACCAGCATCGGTGCGCTGCTGCTCACGCCGGTAAAGATCGCCGAAGCGCCAATGCCGAAAAAAAACACCAGCATCATTTTCCGTCGGCTCCAGCGATCCCCCAGCCAGCCGGCCGGCAGCGAACAGGCGCCAAAGGCAATAAAACCACCGAGAGACAGGCCGATCAGCACGGCGTAGTCCTGCGCGAAGGCCTGGGTCATGCCGAGAACGGCGGCAGGGAAAATCAGCATGAACATGTGATCGATCACATGGGCTGCGTTGATATAGCGGAGGACATTTCTGGACTGGTTCATCGCGGCACGCTTACGTTGTAGTGAGCGGCTTATGCTAAGTTGGCGAAAAAGAGTAATCCTGACAACAAAGTCATTGGATCTGACATGTTAATCAGCCATTTCCTGCACGGGCCGGTCAGCGCCTATCCGCGAGACTACGTGGATGGTGCTCACCAGGAACTGCATCAACACCGCGAAGCTCAGTTGCTGTACGCCGTTTGCGGCACCATGCGAGTGGTCACTGCGCAAGGTGCCTGGGTCATTCCACCAACCCGAGCCGTGTGGATTCCACCATTGGTGGCGCATGAAATTTTCATGTCGGGCGAGGTGCGCATGCGTTCGCTGTTCATTGCCCCCGAACTGTCGCCGCCAACGCTGCAGCAGTGCTGCGTGCTGGCCGTCACGCCGCTGCTGCGCGAGCTGATCCTGCGCGCGGTGCAAGGTCCGCGACACGCGGAAAACTCATTGATTCAGAAGCTGATGCTGGAAGAGATCGCCAGCCTGGAAAACCTTCCGCTACACATTCAAATGCCCGAGGACCGACGCCTGCAGGGCATCTGCATGGCGCTGCTGCGCGCACCGAATCACTCCAACACCCTGGAAGACTGGGCGCAACAGGTCGGCGCCAGTTCTCGAACCTTGGCGCGGCTGTTCCAGCAGCAACTGAAGATGAATTTCAATGCCTGGCGCCAGCAACTGCGCCTGATGGAAGCACTGCCGCGTCTGCTCGCCGGGGAAAGCGTGCAGAGCGTGGCGCGCGATCTGGGCTACGGCAGTGCTCGGGCGTTCAGCGCAATGTTTCGCCGTTTGCTCGGGGAAAACCCTCGGGAATACCTGAACGCGCTGAACAAATTGAGCGAACTCAATCCCCCATAGACGCTCAGCACTGTCAATGCATCTCGGTGAACGCGAGTTTCACGCCGATGGCGATCAGCACCGCGCCCATCGTCCGGTCGAACCAGTGGCCCATGCGGGCGAAACCGGCGCGCACGCGTTGTTGACTGAACAACATCGCTACCAGGCAAAACCAGAGCGCCGTTGCCGCTGCCAGATAGATCCCGTAACCGGCCTGTACCGCCAACGGCGTGTGCGGGTTGATCACCACGGTGAACAGCGACAGGAAAAACAGCGTGGCTTTCGGGTTCAGGCCATTGGTCACGAACCCCGCAGTGAAGGCGCCCCGCGCGGTGCGCTCACCCGCTTCCTGGTGCAGATCGTCAGCCGCAGGTTTGGCCGGTTGCGCGCGCAGGGCCTTGTAGCCGATGTACAGCAGGTACGCGGCAGCGGCCCATTTCAAGGCGTTGAACAGCACGATCGACTGAGACACGATCAGCCCGATCCCCAGCAGCGAATAACCGACGTGCAGGAAAATCGCCGAGCCAACGCCCAACGCCGTCCAGGTCCCGGCACGGCGACCGTGAGTCACGCTCTCTCGCACCACCACGGCGAAATCCGGGCCGGGGCTTGCAACAGCCAGCAGGTGAATCAGCGCAACGGTCAAGAATTCTGTCCAGTACATGGGGGCTCCTTTTGGGCAGGTCGATCAATAAAAATCTTCGAGGCAAACCTCACCTATTTGCCACGTTTCATATCTGTGGCGAGGGAGCTTGCTCCCGCTGGGTTGCGCAGCGGCCCTAACCCAGGCGACCGAGTATTGTCAGGCATACCGCGTTATCCGGTTTGCGACTGCTTCGCAGCCGAGCGGGAGCAAGCTCCCTCGCCACAGGTTTTGTGCCAGACCAGGCACTACATTCATCTGGTAGGCTCGGCAGATTACGCCTTCAGTTCAATGCACAAAAGGTACAGTTGATGACGAACTCTCGCCGCGCCGTTTTCCTCGACCATCCGTCCCTGGACCTCGGCGATCTCGACCTCAGCCCACTACGCGAGTGCTTCAGCGACTTGCAGCTGTTCGCCCAGACCACGCCTGCGCAGGTGATCGAACGCCTCAAAGGCGCCACTGTCGCCATCACCAATAAAATCCTGATTGATGCGGCGGCCATGGCGGCCAGCCCCGAGTTGAAGCTGATCCTGATTACCGCCACCGGCACCAACAACGTCGACCTTGCTGCAGCCCGCGCCCACGGAATCACTGTTTGCAATTGCCAGGGCTACGGCACGCCGTCGGTGGCTCAGCACACGATCATGTTGTTACTGAACCTGGCGACGCGCCTGGGCGACTATCAAAAAGCCGTCGCCGAAGGTCGCTGGCAACAGGCGAAACAGTTCTGCCTGCTGGATTACCCGATCGTCGAACTCGAAGGCAAAACCCTCGGTTTGCTCGGACACGGTGAGCTGGGCGGTGCCGTCGCGCGGCTGGCCGAAGCGTTCGGCATGCGCGTCTTGTTGGGGCAGATTCCGGGCCGCCCTGCCCGCCCGGATCGCTTGCCGCTGGACGAACTGCTGCCGCAAATCGACGCCCTGACCTTGCATTGCCCGCTCAACGAACACACCCGACACTTCATCGGTGCCCGTGAACTGGCCTCGATGAAGCCCGGTGCTTTCGTGGTCAACACCGCGCGCGGCGGCTTGATCGACGAACAAGCATTGGCCGACGCCCTGCGCAACGGCCACTTGGGCGGCGCGGCCACCGACGTGTTGAGTGTCGAACCACCGACTGCGGGCAACCCGCTGCTGGCCCAGGACATTCCACGGCTGATCGTCACCCCGCACAACGCTTGGGGCAGCCGCGAGGCACGGCAGCGAATCGTTGGCCAGTTGACGGAAAACGCTCAGGCTTATTTCAGCGGTAAAGCGCTGCGGGTCGTCAGTTGATAAACTGCGGCACTTTTTTTCAAGGAGCAGAGTATGGATCCGCGCAGTGAAGTACTGCTTCGTCAGGCCGAGTTGTTCCAGGGTTCGGTATTGCTGGCCGGTTTGCCCGCCGACGACTTGCTGGGTCGCTTGCCCGATGCCCACGGCTGGTGCTGGCACGCCGGTGATCAAGCAGCACTGGACGCCCGTTTCGCCGGGCGCAGCCATTTTGGCGTGAATGCGCCCGAGCGCGAATTCGACAGCGCCGTGGTGTTTCTGCCCAAGTCCAAGGACCTGACCGACTATATCCTCAACGCCCTCGCCTCTCGTCTGGCCGGTCGTGAGTTGTATCTGGTCGGCGAAAAACGCAGCGGCATCGAAGGCGCGGCCAAGCAGTTGAACCCCTTCGGCAAACCACGCAAGCTCGACAGCGCACGGCATTGCCAGTTCTGGCAGGTCACCGTGGCCAATGCGCCAGAAGCCAAGTCGCTGGAAAGCCTGGCCCAGACCTATGAACTGCCATTGGCCGAAGGGCCGTTGAAAGTCATCAGCCTGCCGGGCGTGTTCAGCCACGGTCGACTGGATCGCGGCAGCGCCCTGTTGCTGGAGCATCTGGACAAACTGCCTGGCGGCCACTTGCTGGACTTCGGTTGCGGCGCAGGCGTGCTGGGGGCTGCGGTCAAGCGGCGTTATCCGCACAACCAGGTCACCTTGCTCGATGTCGACGCATTTGCCGCCGCCAGCAGTCGCCTGACCCTGGCCGCCAACGGTCTGGAAGCGGAAGTGCTGACCGGTGACGGCATCGACGCAGCGCCCATGGGCTTGAGCGCGATTCTGAGTAATCCACCGTTCCATGTCGGCGTACACACCGACTACTTCGCCACAGAGAACTTGCTGCGAAAAGCGGCTAAACATCTGAAAAACGGCGGCGAACTGCGCTTGGTAGCGAATAGCTTCCTGAAGTATCAGCCACTGATCGAAGAGCACTTGGGCGTGTGTGCAATCAAGGCTGAAGGCCAGGGTTTCCGAATCTACCGGGCCAAGCGCGGCTAAAAACGCTTTTGCAAAAGAGGGCTTGCCCAATCGGATTTGCCTAGGCAGAATCCGCTCCGTCCTAGGGGAGTAGTCTCCCACGAGCGCCATGCTCGTCCGGCATACGTCAACATACTTGGTCCTCAGACCATGGCGTATGCGACCCACGCGTCCGCATCAGACGGATCGCAGGGTTTGACAAGACCTATGACACGAACACCTTACCCGGGGCGGGAAGGCTGTACGTGTCATAGCCGTGTCGACCCGCCCCTTAGGAAAACCCTGATGATGCTGGACTCTCTACTCGTTCCCACCGCAATCGTTGCCTTGGCCGAAATCGGCGACAAGACGCAACTGCTCGCGCTCATTCTCGCGGCACGCTTTCGCAAACCCTGGCCGATCATTGCCGGCATCGTCGCCGCGACCCTGGCCAACCACGCGGCGGCCGGTGCGGTAGGCGCCTGGTTCGGCAGTTTCTTCTCGAATGCGACGCTGCACTGGATCCTCGCCGCGAGCTTCGCCGCCACCGCGTTGTGGACCCTGGTGCCGGACAAGATGGACGAAGACGAAGCCAGCACCGCCCGCAAGTTCGGACCGTTCCTGACCACGCTGATTGCGTTCTTCCTCGCGGAGATGGGCGACAAGACTCAGGTCGCGACCGTGATGCTCGCCGCGCAATACCCGGATTTGTGGTTGGTGATCCTCGGCACCACCGCCGGGATGTTGATTGCCAACGTGCCGGTGGTACTGGCGGGTAATTTTGCCGCGGAAAAACTGCCTCTGACCCTGATCCGCCGCCTGGCAGCCTCGGCGTTCTTCATCCTGGCGATTGTCGCGGTGTACAAGGCGATGCAGAGCAGTGGCTGGGTTTGACACAACAACCCGATCGTTCCCACGCTCGGCGTGGGAATGCATCCGGTGACGCTCCGCGTCACGACGTTAAAGCGGACGCGGAGCGCCCATGGCTGCATTCCCACGCAGAGCGTGGGAACGATCACTTACTCAGGATTTCCTGGCTTTCTCGTACAACGGCATGACTTTAGGAATCGCCGCCTGCAACGACGCAATCCGACTGGCCGACGCCGGGTGAGTGCTCAAGAACTCTGGCGGCGCGCCTTCCGAGGCCTTGCTCATTTTGTTCCACAGGGTGATCGCAGAGTTCGGGTTGTAACCGGCGCGGGCGGCCAGTTCGAGACCGATCAAGTCAGCTTCGTTTTCGTTCTCGCGACTGTTGGGCAAGGTCATGCCGTATTTGGCCACGGTGTCCGCCAGAGCCAGGCTGTCCTGCCCCAGACCGAGCAACGCACCGGCGCCCTGCTTGGCCATTTCGAGACCGTAAGCCCTGGACATCGCTTCACGGCTGTGCTCGCGCAAGGCGTGAGCGATTTCATGGCCAATGATGGCGGCGATTTCGTCATCAGTGAGTTGCAGGGTGTCGATCAGCCCGCTGTAGAAAATGATCTTGCCGCCAGGCCCGCAGGAGGCATTCAGCTCGTCGCTCTTGATCAGGTTCACTTCCCATTGCCACTGGGCCGAATCCGGACGGAACACCGGTGCCTGGGCAATCAGGCGATTGGAGATGGCCTGGACGCGCTTCGCATTGTTACTGGATTTATCCAGCACGCCTTTGGTGCTCGCCTCCCCGATGGTCTGTTGATAAGACTGGGCGTACATCTGGTTGACCTCGGAGGTCGACAACATACTGAACATGTATTGCGTGCGCTCAACGCCCACGGCGCCACCGCTGGTGGTGTTGACCGACTGACAACCGGCAAGCAGCAGACTTGCACTCAGTGCACACAAAACCAATGTCTTACTCATCAAGAAGCTCCCTGGAAACATGCCGCGTATCCTAGGTGGGGATTTGTATCGGCGCTAGATACAACGGACGTGTAGCACGTACATTTCAGACAAAGCCCCGGTCACCGTAGGAAAAAATTCACACAACAGCGTCCGCCGCGGCTGATCACGGCCAGCAAATGATTCATTTACGACATCCAGCACTCTAAAACAGCCAGTTCGTTACACCTGGCTCATGCCCCACCGCCCCAGTGCCGATACAGCTCTGCAGACGTCCTCTTGCGTGCGGAGCACCCATGAAATTCAAGTCGATCCAGTTTTCCGTTGCCGCCCTGGCCGGCGCCATTGTGCTCAGCGTTGTCGCAGCCCTGGTGCTGTACGCGCTGTTTTCCGGCGCCCGGACCCAAGACATGGTCCAGCAACGGACTCAGGCGCAGTTCGAGCAAGTCATCGAACAGCGCCTGACGTCGCTGGCGCAAACCCAGGTCAGCCAGATCCAGCGCGAACTCGAAGCGCCGCTGCTGATTGCCGGCGGTCTGGTGCGGGTCAACGCATTGATCGGCACACCGGGCGCCGACGGCCAGCCGCAACTGAGCCTTAGCCGCGAGCAACTGATCAGCCTGATCAAGGAAAACGTCGCCCGGAACCCGAAAATTCTCGGTACCTACATTGGGTGGGAAAAAAACGCCCTCGACCACAACGATGCGGCCTACGTCGACACCAAAGTAGTCGGCATCGACGCCAGTAACGGGCGTTTCCTGCCATGGTGGTTCCGTAACGAAGACGGCAGCCTGGGCCTGGACAAACTGGTGGACGTCGACGACCAGAAAACCCTGTCCACCGGCGTGCGCGCCAGCGAGTACTACCTGTGTTCCAAGGAAACCAAAAAATCCTGCGTGATCGATCCGGCGCCCTACAAGGTCGGCGACAAGATCGTCATGCTCGCTTCCTTCATTGAACCGATCATGCTCAACGGCGCGTTCCAGGGCATCGTCGGCGCTGACCTGTCGGTGAACTTCATCCAGGAAATGCTCCTGGGGGCGAATCAGAAACTGTACAGCGGCGCCGGGGAAATGGCCCTGATCGGCGGTAATGGCCGGATCGTCGCCTACACCAAAGACCCGAGCAAATTCGGCGAAAAAGTCAGCGACATCCTCGACAGCAAACAGATTGCCAACATGGCCAATCTCAAGCGCGGCGAAGTGACTTACACCGTCGACAAGGCCCAGGGCCGGATCGAGTTGTACCTGCCCTTCGGCATCGGCCAGACCGACGCCCGCTGGACCTTGATGCTGCAACTGCCGCTGAACGCGGTGATGGCCGACCTGCAAAAACTTCAGGGTGACCTGGACGCACAGCGCAAGTCCGACACCTTTGGCATGGCCATGGTCGGCCTGCTGATCGCCGGCATTGGTTTGTTGGTGATCTGGCTGGTGGGCCACGGCATTGCCCGGCCGCTGAAGCAGATGGTGACCATGCTCGATGACATCGCCCAGGGCGAAGGCGACCTGACCCGCCGCCTGACCAGCGACCGCAGCGACGAACTGGGTTCGATCGCGAAGGGCTTCAACACCTTCCTGGCCAAGTTGCAGGCGATGATTACTCAAGTGGTGACATCGGTGCAGAGCGTCAGCGACTCGTCGGAACATACCGCGGACATCGCCATTCGCACCAACATCGGTGTGCACAAACAAATGGCCGAGATCGATCAGGTCGCCACCGCCGTACACGAAATGACCGCCACCGCCCAGGATGTGGCGCGCAACGCCACCCAGGCCGCGCAAGCTGCCAGTCATGCGGATCAGGCGGCGGCGCAAGGCATGCAAATCGTCCGGGATACGTCGAATTCGATTGGTGTGCTGGCCATCGAAATCGGCAAAGCCGTCGGCGTGGTGCAGACCCTGGCCAAGGACAGCGAAAACATCAACGCGATCCTGACGGCCATTCGCGGCATCGCCGAGCAGACCAACCTGCTGGCCTTGAACGCGGCCATCGAAGCGGCGCGCGCCGGTGAACAGGGTCGAGGATTTGCGGTGGTGGCCGATGAAGTGCGCAACCTGGCGCAGAAAACCCAGAAGGCCACGGAAGAAATCCAGACCATGATCCAGCAACTGCAACAAGGCACCCGCGATGTGGTGCGGGTCATGGAAGACAGTCAGAACCGCACCGATGAAAGCGTGCAGCACGCGGCGAAAGCGGCCGAAGCGCTGGAAACCATTACCCAAGCGGTGTCGGTGATCAACGACATGAACACCCAGATCGCCAGCGCCGCCGAAGAACAGAGCGCGGTGGCCGATGACATCAACCGCAACGTGATCAACATCGGGCAAGTAGCCAATGAAGTGGCTGGCGGTGCGGATGAATCGAGCGCAGCGAGTGCGGATTTGACCAAGTTGGCGGAACAGCAGCGGCGGTTGATCAATCAGTTCAAGGTTTAGGGCTAAAAAGCCAAGGCATCACTTAGCCCGGGGTCAAACACTCCGGCCCATTGAGCTTCGGATCATTCACCATGTTCGCCAGCACCCGCTCGCGCAGCGCCGCGGGTTCGCTGGCCAGCAACGCCTGCAAGGCATGTAGCGGGGTTTCAGGATTGAGCCAGGCTTCCTGCCCCGCTGCATCGAGTATCAACGGCCGACGCTGACTCGAAGCAGGTTGGGTGATCACCGCCGTACTCAGCCATACCTGCTCTTGTACTGGATACGCCTCCCAGATCGCCGCGAAGTACAGCGTCGAGCCCTCCCCCGGCGTCAGCCAGTACGGACGTTTGCGCGTAGTGCCGCGCCACTCGTAAAAACCATTGGCCGGCAGCAGACAACGGCGCAGGCGCAAGGCTTCGCGAAACATCGGCTGTTCGGCAACGGTTTCGGCACGGGCATGGGCCGGTGTGCGCGACAGGTCGGTCAGCCACGGCGGCGTCAGGCCCCAGCGGGCGCGGGCCAACTCACGCTGCCCGTCTGCACCGGCACGCAGCATCAACACCGAATCGTTGGGAGAAATATTCCACTGGGCCTGCTGATCGGCGGGAAATCCGGGCAGGGCTGCGAAGGCGGGGTTCCAGCGAAACAGGGCATAACGTCCACACATGGGGCAATACGACTCTTGATCAAACGAACGTCAGCCTAACAGACCAGCGTGCCGGGAAAGCTGTCCGGTTCATCGCCGGACAGCGGCAGCGCGGCATTGTACGCGGCGATCAGTTCCCGCGCGTATTGCGCCTGGTCGTTATCGACCGATACACCCAGCAGGCCGAATATCGGCAATTCCCCGGTACCGCCGATCAAATCCCGGCCCACCAGATGCGCCTCGATGCCTTCACTGGCCAGCATGCTCAACAGCAATTCGCCTTCCATCAGGTTTTCCGGCTCGTAGATACGCTGCATGGGCGAACCCCTTCATTCGTTTTCGCTGTAGACGTCGAGATGCCATTCCTCGCCGTGAACCTGCAAGACAAAGGTAATGGGACGACAACACACCGGACAGTCCTCGATATAGGTCTGATCACCGCCAGACAAATCCAGAACAGCCTCGACTTCTTCACCGCAATACGGACATTCATACTGCGCAGTTTCCAGCATCGCGGTCTCCCAGGTGACTTGTGCGTATAATCGCCGGTCTATTTGCAGGGCTATTTTTGTCTGACTACCTTTCAGACCGTGCCCCGTTGGTTTTCGATCAATACCTTTACTTACCCTAGCCGTTTCTAACAAGAGAGCATGATGGGCGAATTCGATGCCATCCGACCTTACGACGACAGCGAAGTCCCAGCGGTGCTGGCACGGCTGCTCGGCGACAAGGCGTTTCTAGATATCCTCACCCACTTCCGCTTCCCGCGTTTTGCCGGTGCATTCGGCTGGATGCTCAAACCTCTTATAGCGCATCGGCTGCGCCGTGAGTTCGCCGACGTCACGTCGGTGGCCACGTTGCAGGACAAAGTCGAGTTTTACGTCGACCACACCATCGAGCGCGCCACGGACGGGGTGACCTACACCGGCGTGGAGCAATTCAAGTCCGGCAGTGCCTACCTGTTCATCGCCAACCACCGCGACATCGTGATGGACCCGGCCTTCGTCAACTACGCCGTGTACCACGCCGGCCTGCCGACCCCACGCATCGCCATTGGCGATAACCTGCTGCAGAAGCCTTTTGTCAGCGACCTGATGCGCCTGAACAAGAGCTTCATCGTGCACCGTTCGATCACCGGTCGACGCGAGAAAATGGCGGCGTATCAATTGTTGTCGGCCTACATCAATCACTCGATCCGCAACGATTGCGCCTCGATCTGGATTGCTCAGGCTGAAGGCCGGGCCAAGGACGGCGACGACCGCACCGAGTCGGCGATCCTCAAGATGTTCCACATGAGCCGCAAGGACGAGCCGTTCGGCGAAGTCATCCGCTCGCTGAACCTCACCCCGGTGTCGATCAGCTACGAGTACGACCCCTGCGACCAGGCCAAGGCCCGCGAGCTGTACATTCGCGCCACTACCGGCACCTACACCAAGGCGCCGGGCGAGGATGACGTGAGCATCGCCAAGGGCATCACCGGTTACAAAGGCCGGGTCCACGTGAACTTCGCCGCGCCGATCACCGAACTGTTCGAAGACACCAAGCAATTGGCGATCGAAATGGACAGGCAGATTCTGGGCGGTTACCGGTTATTCCCGGTGCATTACCTGGCGTATGCGCAGTGGAAAGACGCCGACCCGCAATTGCAGGTGCCGAAAGCGGCCGAGCTGTTTGCGGCAGATGAACTGGCCAAGGCTCAGGAAGAATGGCAGCGTCGGCTGGAAGCTTGCCCTGAGGAACATCGCCCGTTCCTGGTGCTGCAATATGCGATGCCGGTGCGTAATCAGTATCGGGTCAAGGCCGGGTTACCTCTTTAGGGTAATGGCTGGATACGACAACGGCGCCCTCGGGCGCCGTTTTTTTGTCTTGATGCAGCAGGTCAGTCAGTCACTGTAACTGTGGCGAGGGAGCTTGCTCCCGCTGGGCTGCGAAGCGGCCCCAAATGCAGCCATCCCCACTGTATCAGACACACTGCGAGCATAGGCTTTACGACTGCTGCGCAGCCGAGCGGGAGCAAGCTCCCTCGCCACAGGGTCTTGTGTCAGGACTTCAGACCCGAGTACTGACCCACGACACCAGCAGCGCCATCCCAAGGCAGGCAAAACCGAAGCGATAGAAAAACCGGTTCATGCGCAAGGTCGCCCAATCGAGCGTCGGCTCTTCGCTGGGCCGGCTCTGGCGCTGGGCTTCGATACTGGCCATCGCGCGCTGTTCACGACGACGGGTGGCGTGCAGCAACCAGCCGCCCGGGCAGGCGAACAGCAAGGCCAGCAGGTTGATCAGTTTGGCGGGATGAGCGGTAAAGAGCGAAATCAATTGCAGCGACATCACAAACCTCAGGCAGAACCAGTGTGGCAGACGCCCAACCGACGACCGCGGCGCGAATTCTACCGAAAGCGCTCCGGCCTGCCCCGGCTTTCCGACAAATAACGAAACCATTTGACCGATAGCTGTCCTGTGTCACGGCGCCGTCATCTGAATCCGCCAGTCTGTCGCCCCTCGAAACCGACACGGACCGCGTCATGCTCCACGCCGAAAACCAGGATCGTCTTTACCTCATTGCCCAAAGCGACGAACAACAAACCTTAGTCGGCAGCCTCGCCTTCAATGTACAGGACCGGCATTGGCTGGTGTATTGCGCGTTGGGCGGGCATCAACATGCGGATTTGCCGGAGACGGATTTGCTGACCGGGGTGAGTGTTCTGGACTTCTATTCGCAAGCGGCTTGATTTCCCTTGCTGGAACGGCAGGCACAAAAAAACCCGGCGCCATCACTGGCGCCGGGTTCTTTAAACAAGCTACAAACCGTTACTCGCCAAGCACCTGACCAATCGTCGGGTCCTTGAACAAGCGGGTCAACGCATCACTCAGCACATCACTGACCAGCTTGGTATTGGTTTCCTGATTCGGCGCCATGCCAAAACGCTGATCCAGCGACGCGCCGTAGCGACCGCTGTAACGACGGTTGGCATTCTGCACATCGGAACGGAACGTCGCGCCAATTGTTGCTTCAGTCACATACAAACCTTCTTTGGGCGACTGATACTTCAGCTCGGCCAGGGTCACCGTCAATTGCGGCGCATTCAGCGCATTGGCCGTCGGCGTGAAGCCCAGCAACCGCACGGCTGCTTCAGCCTGAGCCTGCAGCTTCGGCAGAATCTGCGCGCCCTGCACCGTGATCGCACTGGTCTCCGGGTACAGACCGCCACGGGTCCCCAGGGTTGGCGATGGACGACCATCCACCACACGCACCACCACCGGCTGACCGTGGCCGATCGGCGCCAGCTGAGCCGTCAGCTTGGGTTCCGGGTTCAGTTGTTGCGGGCTGTGGGCGCAGCCGACGAGGGTCAAACTGGTCACAGTGATCAAACCGAACAACAGGCGTTGCAACATGCTCTTCTCTCCAGAATCAGGCAACTAACAATGCCCGCAGTATAGCGGTGCGCCACTGCGGCGAACTAGCTTCGCGCAACGATTACTGAAATCTCTGACAAACCCGGCGCAGCGCGGTTCCTGTCACACCTTTGTCACCGCCCGCTGGCAACCTTTATGGCAGTCATCCCAGTAGGTACGTTGCCATGCGTTTTCTCATCTCGCTGTTCGCGCCACGCCCGCTGCACCGCAGCTTCGCCCTGCTCGACCGCAATGGCCACTGCCAGGCCTTCAAGCAGTGCAGCCTCCAGCCTATGGGCGATGGCTGGGTCGAAATCGAAGAAATTCGCCTCAACTGGCTGCACCATCCCCTGCCCGCCAGCGCCCTTGTCAGCCAGCACCAACCACGTGCACGTGCGCAGCAACTGCTGACCACCTGACCGGACGCCTAATAAAAGTCATTAAACACGACCATTTCCCTGCGTTTCTTCGTTACAATCTCCCCCCGATTATAAGGACGTCTCCTGATCGGGCCTCGCAGCATCGTTCAATGCCTCGGTATTGACACCCCGAACCGCCCACAGAGAGCCGCCCACACAGATCGAGTGAAGCTGGCGCGCTTGCTGTTTCTCAAGCAAAACCCCCACTTTTCGCGAATCTGCAGAGCTGTCATAACGCTCGGTCACTGAGCTGTTTGCCCGTTTTTGCCGCCCATGCACCCCATGGCGGCAATCCATCCGGGCGCGGTGCCAGGCTGGGACAGCCCTTTTTTGAGGTTCACGTCTTCAAAAGAGCGTGAAAAAAACGGGTTTTCACAACTTCACAAGAGTGTGGCGAGCAAATGAATAGTTTTGCGTCTGAACATGCACCATTAGCGTCTACAACAGCCCAACGACACAGGACCGAGTACTCCTCGAACACCGGAGCCTGAAGCCTGTCCGCTACGGATTTGGTTGCACAAACGGATGTCTCGACCATAAGTCGAATTGCCAGCCGCGCGCCGAAATGAGTTCATGTGACTCTTGAAGCCAGGCCGCATGCATCCGTCGAAGTTGCGAAAAATTGCGAAGATTCGGACATGGCGATCCTGGCCATGGGTACCTGGGGCATCACTGACACGCCCCGTCACTCCTGGCAGCTATGCCGACAATTTGGTGCTGCAGATTTTGGAGACGCGTTAAATGGCGCATAACGAAGCAGTCGACGTAGTACTGGTTGGGGCCGGCATCATGAGTGCCACCCTTGCGGTACTGCTCAAAGAGCTCGACCCCGCGATCAAGCTGGAAGTCGTCGAGCTGATGGATTCCGGTGCCGCGGAGAGTTCCAATCCGTGGAACAACGCCGGTACCGGTCACGCCGGGCTGTGTGAGCTGAACTACACGCCGCAGGCCGCTGACGGCACCGTCGACATCAAGAAAGCCGTGCACATCAACACCCAGTTCGAGGTGTCGAAGCAGTTCTGGTCCTACCTGACCAAGAAAGGCACCTTCGGTTCGTGCAAATCGTTCATCAGCCCGGTGCCGCACCTGAGCTTCGTGCAGGGTGAGAATGGCGTGTCCTTCCTCAAGGAACGCTTCAAGACCCTGAGCAAGCACCATGCCTTCTCGGACATGGAATACACCGAAGACAAAGCCAAGATGGCCGAGTGGATGCCGCTGATGATGCCGGGCCGTCCGGCTGACGAGGTCCTCGCCGCCACCCGCGTGATGAACGGCACCGACGTCAACTTCGGCGCCCTGACCAACCAACTGCTCAAGCACCTGACCAGCGCGCCCGATGCCCAGGTCAAGTACTGCAAGCGCGTCACCGGCCTGAAGCGTAACAACGGCGGCTGGACCGTCAGCATCAAGGACGTCAACAGCGGCAATACCCGCGAAGTCGACGCCAAATTCGTCTTCCTTGGCGCCGGCGGCGCGGCACTGCCGCTGCTGCAAGCGTCGGGCATCGAAGAAAGCAAAGGCTTCGGCGGCTTCCCGATCAGCGGCCAGTGGCTGCGTTGCGACAACCCGGAAGTGGTCAAGCACCACCAGGCCAAGGTCTACAGCCAGGCCGCGGTCGGTTCGCCACCAATGTCCGTGCCGCACCTGGACACCCGTGTGGTCGATGGCAAAAAGTCCCTGCTGTTCGGACCTTATGCCGGTTTCACCACCAAGTTCCTCAAGCACGGTTCGTTCATGGACCTGCCGATGTCGGTCCGCGCCGGCAACATCGGTCCAATGCTGGCCGTGGCCAAAAACAACATGGACCTGACCAAGTATCTGGTCAGCGAAGTGATGCAGTCGATGGAGCAGCGCCTGGAATCCCTGCGTCGCTTCTACCCTGAAGCGAAAGCCGAAGACTGGCGCCTGGAAGTGGCCGGCCAACGGGTGCAGATCATCAAGAAAGACCCGAAGAAAGGCGGCGTTCTGCAGTTCGGTACCGAACTGGTCGCGGCCAAGGACGGTTCCCTTGCCGCTCTGCTCGGCGCCTCGCCAGGCGCCTCGGTGACCGTGTCGATCATGCTGGAATTGATCGAGAAATGCTTCCCGAACAAGGCCAAGGGCGAGTGGGCTGCCAAACTGGCGGAAATCTTCCCGGCTCGGGAGAAAGTCCTGGAAACCGACGCTGCGCTGTATCGCAAGATCAATGCGCAGAACAACGTCGCACTGGAACTGGTTGAAGCAAGCAGCGAAACCCAAAGCTACGCTTGATTCAGCCGCATAAAAAACGCCCCGTCCTCATTGAGGGCGGGGCGTTTTTTTATGCCGTTAAAGGATCGCAGCCTCGCTTCGCTCGACAGCTCCTACAAATGGATTGCTACACCTGTAGGAGCTGTCGAGCGAAGCGAGGCTGCGATCTTTTGATCTTAACCGCGAGCTTTTTCGATCAGCTCGATGTACTCGGCCGCGTTGCGCTGATCCTGGATCAGGGCCACGAAGTTATTGCCGTGCTCATCCTTGCCGTCCAGATCGTAGCCGGCTTCGACAAAGAACGTCAGAAAACGCTCGAAGTCATCGATGCGCAGGCCGCGGTACGCCTTGATCAGTTTGTGCAACGACGGTGAAGTGGCGTCGACCGGCTCGAAATCGAGGAACAGTTTGATCTGCGCATCGCCGATCTCGTCACCAATCACTTGCTTCTTATCTTTACGCATTGCCGACTCCAGCTCGCAGACATTTCACAGGGCGGGCAGTTTACCCCTGCCTTGATGCCGGGCTCAACGCGGACGAACGCTACCGGTGTGCAGATCGGCCCAGATATGGCCGTTGGCGTAACTCAGAAACTGGCAATACACCGTGTCGTTGCGCAGCAAGTCGATCACCACGCGGTACTGGGCCAGCGGGTAATAGAGGGTCAGGGTTTTGCTTTTGTTGTCGTAGATCGGCTTTTTCAGGCTTTTGCTTTCACCATCGAAGTTGACCAGCACCTGGCTGATGGTCGCGCCCTTGTTCAAGGGTTTGCCCTTGAGGCGGATCAGCAACGGTGAGGTGACCGGGATCGGTTGTTGGTTTGACTGACGCTGGCTGCCGAGGACCACCGAATACTCGGTGACCTGCAACAGTTGTTGCTGTTCGGGTTCGGCTTCACGCAGGGTCAGGTCGTCCGGGGGTAAAAACTGCACGTGCATCGGTGCCGGGGCAGCGGCCAGGGGTAGGCTGAAGACCAACATCAGGGCGGCGCAGCTGCGGATCAAAAGACTCATGACAGGCTCCAGGGACGAGGCCGAGCACTCTAGCATGATGATCAATCGGGCGAATAACCGATCCAGATCAATACTCTCAAAGACAACGCTGGGCATACTGAAAGAGCCTTCAGCCCTATCTCGACGGCGTGCCGTCTACTGTGGAGTTCCTATGCCATTCTCCATCCCCCCGTTATTCGCCGCCTGGCGTCAAACCCTGCGTGCAGGTTATAGCCTCAGACGATTGCGCGGCGACATCAGTGCCGGGGTGACGGTAGGGATTATCGCCATTCCCCTGGCCATGGCCCTGGCGATTGCGGTGGGAGTAGCGCCCCAGCAAGGTTTGTATACGGTGCTGATCGCGGCCCCGCTGATCGCCCTGACGGGAGGCTCGCGTTTCAATGTCAGCGGGCCGACAGCCGCGTTCGTGGTGATACTGCTGCCGATCACCCAACAATATGGCCTGGGTGGCCTGCTGCTTTGCACCATGCTCGCAGGGGCAATCCTGATTGCCTTGGGGCTGATTCGGGCCGGGCGGCTGATTCAGTACATTCCTTATCCGGTGACCCTGGGCTTTACCGCCGGGATCGGCATTGTCATCGCCACACTCCAACTAAAGGATTTGCTGGGCCTGAGTACCACCGGGCATGCCGAACATTACATCGAGCAATTAGGTGCGCTGCTCCAGGCATTGCCCAGCGCCCGTCTGGGGGACGGGATCATCGGTGTCATGTGCCTGGCAGTTCTGATCGTCTGGCCGCGGTTTGTGCCAAGGGTTCCGGGGCATCTGGTGGCGCTGGCCGTCGGCGCAATGTTGGGGCTGGCGCTGGAAAGCGGCGGGTTACCGATTGCGACGCTGGGCGAGCGCTTCAGCTATATCGTCGACGGCGTCAGCCACCCCGGCATTCCGCCGTTTCTGCCGAGCTTCGACTGGCCGTGGAATTTGCCGGGGCCCAATGGTCAGCCGCTGCATTTGTCTTATGACCTGATCCGCCAATTAATGGCGCCAGCGTTCGCCATTGCCATGCTCGGTGCCATCGAATCGCTGTTGTGCGCGGTGGTGGCCGATGGCATGACGGGCAGCAAACATGACCCCAACGCCGAACTCCTGGGTCAAGGCATTGGTAACCTGGTCGCACCGTTGTTCGGCGGTATTACCGCCACCGCGGCGATTGCCCGCAGCGCCACCAACGTACGCAGCGGGGCGTTTTCGCCATTGGCGGCAATTATCCACAGTGCGGTGGTGCTGCTGGCGATACTCGCCCTCGCCCCGCTGTTCAGCTACTTGCCGATGGCCGCACTGGCAGCATTGCTTGTGATGGTGGCGTGGAACATGAGCGAGGCCCGGCATGTCGTGCACACCTTGCGCATCGCACCACGCAGCGATGTGTTGGTCTTGCTGACCTGCCTGAGCCTGACAGTGCTGTTCGACATGGTGCTCGCCGTTGCCGTAGGGCTGTTGCTGGCCGCCGGGTTGTTCGTCAAGCGCATGAGCGACCTCACGGACACCGCCGAACTGCCTCGAGAGTTCCATCAAGCCTTACAGGATTTGCCGGAGCATGTTCGTTGCTATGCGATACGCGGGCCGTTGTTTTTCGGTGCGGCGGAAAAAGCCCTGGGCGTGCTGCGCAAATTCAGCCCGGAGGTCAAAGTGGTAATTGTCGAGATGAGTGCCGTGTCCATGCTGGACATGACGGCGTTGGCAGCCTTCGACAATATCCTCAGGGATTACCGCACCGACGGCATCGGCCTGATTCTGGTCGGGACGGCTGCGCGCGTGCGCCTGAAACTCAGGCGCGCGGGCATCCATCGGGAGCAGCGTCAGTTGGCTTACGTGAACAACCTGGAACAGGCTCGACGCAAAAGTGAATGCTGGCTCGTCGGGCAGGACTGAACGCGCGGTTCAAGCGAACTGCGCACGCATTCGGATGGGAGATCTGCCTTCAAGCATCAACGTGTCTGGCGGCTGAAGCCGCCCCCAGACAGTCACCCTGCTTACAGGCCTTTAACGGCAAAAATCCCGTTGGCGTTACGCCAGTAGCCTTTGTAGTCCATGCCATAACCGAAGATGTAACGGTCAATGCACGGCAGGCCGACGAAATCGGCCTTCAGGTCCGGGCGAGCCTTGCGGTCGTGGTCCTTGTCGATCAGCACGGCGGTGTGCACTTTGCGGGCGCCGGCGTGTTTGCAGAAATCGATGATCGCGCCCAGGGTGTGACCTTCGTCGAGGATGTCGTCGATGATCAGCACGTCACGGTCGATGAACGAAACTTCCGGCTTGGCTTTCCAGAACAGCTCGCCGCCGCTGGTTTCGTTGCGATAGCGGGTGGCGTGCAGGTAGGACGCTTCCAGCGGGAATTGCAGATGGGTGAGCAGCTTGCCGGCGAAAATCAGGCCGCCGTTCATCACACAGAACACCACCGGATTGCTTTCAGCCAGTTGTTCGTTGATATGTGCACCGACGCGGGCGATGGCCGCCTCGACTTCAGCTTCGGTGTACAGGCAGTCAGCCTCTCGCATGATTTGACGGATATGCTCGAGATCAGCGGACATGGCGCTCTCCAAGGGGTTTGAGGGGGAGGGACGGATTCGGAAAAGCGGGCAAAGGTACGCATCCCGCACGGCCAGATCAAGCGTTTGTGGACTAACGTACTGTATGTCTATAGGACAACACCCTCGGATAGATTAATCTAGGCCGGTTTTTTTGCCCGCCGCCGGAGCCTTTCCCCATGCCCATCCGTGAGATCCGCCATCCGCTGATCCGTCATAAACTTGGCCTTATGCGCCGCGCCGACATCAGCACGAAGAATTTCCGTGAGCTCGCTCAGGAAGTCGGCGCCCTGCTGACCTATGAAGCCACCAAAGACCTGCCGCTGGAAAGCTACGACATCGAAGGCTGGTGCGGCACGGTGTCGGTGGAGAAAATCGCCGGCAAGAAAATTACCGTGGTGCCGATCCTGCGTGCCGGTATCGGCATGCTCGAAGGCGTGCTGAGCCTGATCCCGGGCGCCAAAGTCAGCGCCGTGGGCGTGGCCCGTAACGAGGAAACCCTCGAAGCCCACACCTATCTGGAAAAACTGGTGCCGGAAATCGACGAGCGCCTGGCGATGATCATCGACCCGATGCTGGCCACCGGCGGCTCGATGGTCGCCACCATCGATTTGCTGAAGAAGGCCGGCTGCAAGGACATCCGCGCGATGGTCCTGGTGGCCGCTCCCGAAGGTATCGCCGCAGTGGAGAAGGCTCACCCGGACGTGACCATCTACACCGCTTCCATTGACCAGAAACTGAACGAACACGGTTACATCATCCCAGGCTTGGGCGATGCCGGTGACAAGATCTTCGGCACCAAGCAGAAGGACGCGTGACCATGCAGCAAGAGTTCAACGATCCGCTCTGGCGCACGGTACTGTCCGGCGCGCAGATGCTGTTCGTGGCCTTCGGCGCCCTGGTGTTGATGCCGCTGATTACCGGCCTCGATCCGAACGTGGCGCTGTTCACCGCAGGCTTAGGGACGATCCTGTTCCAGATCGTCACCGGGCGTCAGGTGCCGGTGTTCCTGGCGTCGAGCTTCGCCTTCATCACCCCGATCATTCTCGCCAAGGGCCAATTTGGCCTGGCGGCGACCATGGGCGGTGTGATGGCGGCCGGGTTCGTCTACACCTTCCTCGGCCTTGCGGTGAAGATCAAAGGCACCGGGTTTATCGACCGTTTGCTGCCTCCGGTGGTGATTGGCCCGGTGATCATCTCCATCGGCCTGGCCATGGCGCCGATTGCCGCCAACATGGCGATGGGCAAGGCGGGCGACGGCACTGAGCTGATTCATTACCAAACGGCGATGATGATTTCGATGCCGGCGCTGCTGACCACCCTGATCGTCGCGGTGTTCGGCAGAGGTATTTTCCGCCTGGTGCCGATTATCTCCGGTGTGCTGGTGGGTTTTGCCATGGCGTTTTATTTCGGCGTGGTCGATACCGCGAAGATTGCCGTGGCACCGTGGTTCGCGATTCCACACTTCACCGCGCCGGAATTCAACTGGCAGGCGATTCTGTTCATCGTTCCGGTGGCCCTGGCCCCGGCCATCGAGCACATCGGTGGCGTGATTGCCGTGGGTAGCGTGACCGGTCGCGACTACCTGAAAAAGCCCGGTCTGCACCGCACCCTGCTCGGCGATGGCATTGCCACCACCGCGGCCGGTCTGTTCGGCGGCCCACCCAACACCACTTACGCCGAAGTGACTGGTGCGGTGATGCTGACCAAGAACTACAACCCGAAAATCATGACCTGGGCGGCGATCTTCGCCATCAGCCTGGCGTTCATCGGCAAATTCGGCGCGCTGCTGCAAAGCATCCCGGTGCCAGTGATGGGCGGGATTCTCTGCCTGTTGTTCGGTTCGATTGCCGCGGTGGGCATGAACACCATGATCCGCCACAAGATCGACCTGGGCGAAGCACGCAACCTGGTAATTGTCTCGGTGACGCTGGTGTTCGGGATTGGCGGCATGCTGGTCGGCACCGGTACCGGCCAGAACGATTTCGGCCTCAAAGGCATCGCGCTGTGCGCGGTGGTGGCGATTGCACTGAACCTGTTGCTGCCGGGCAATGACAGCTGGAAGCACAAGAAGGCGGATGAGCCGCTGTTGTAAGCAGGCGACTCAATCCCCTGTGGCGAGGGAGCTTGCTCCCGCTTGACCGGGCTGGCGCACCAGTGCGCAGCACTCACAAAATCTTCATTGACTGCAAAGATTTTGGGGCCGCTTCGCGACCCAGCGGGAGCGAGCTCCCTCGCCACAACCAGCCCGCCTTCACTTCAATGTATGCTCCTACAAAACCAATGGCGCCCTTTCGCACAAGGCGCTCAGCGCCCGCGCCCACTGTGGCTCATCGTTGAGGCAAGGCACCAGCACCAACTCCTCCCCTCCCGCCTCGCGGAATTGCTCCTTCCCGCGATCACCGATCTCCTCCAGCGTCTCGATGCAATCGGCAACGAACGCCGGGCACATCACCAGGACTTTCTTCACGCCGCTTTTGGCCAACTCGTCGAGGCGAGCTTCAGTGTAGGGTTCTATCCACTTGGCCCGACCCAGACGCGACTGAAACGATACCGACCACTTGCCGTCCGGTAGGCCCACACGCTTGGCAAACTCTGCGGCCGTGCGCAGGCACTGACCGCGGTAGCAGGTCGCGACCACTTCCGGTGGCGCACCGGCGCAGCAATCGCCGCCACCCTCGAAGCTGTGCCCGGGATTGAGCTTTTTCAGGTGACGTTCCGGCAAACCGTGGAAGCTCAGCAGCAGATGATCGAAATCCTGTTGCAGATAAGGCCTGACACTAGCCACCAACGCATCGAGGTATTCCGGTTGATCGTAGAACGGCTGAAGAACCGAGAACTGCATGTCGAGCTTTTTGTCGCGCACCACGCGCTTGGCTTCTTCGATCACCGTGGTCACGGTGCTGTCGGCGAATTGCGGATAGAGCGGTGCCAGGGTCACTTTCTTATGCCCCTGGGCAGCCAGCCGCAGCAGCGCGGACTCAATGGACGGCTCGCCGTACCGCATCGCCAGCTCAACAGGCCCGTGAGTCCACTGCCGGGTCATGGCCTGCTGCAGGCGACGGCTGAGCACCACCAGTGGCGAGCCCTCCTCCCACCAGATCGACGCGTAAGCGTGAGCCGATTGTTCCGGGCGCTTGATCAGAATCAACGACACCAGCAAACGCCGCACCGGCCAAGGCAGGTCGATCACGTACGGGTCCATCAGAAATTGATTGAGGTAACTGCGCACATCCGCCACCGAGGTGGAGGCAGGTGAACCCAGGTTGACCAGAAGCAACGCGTGATCGGTCATGCAACGTCCTATTTCAGAGGCGGCCGGACAGATCGTCCAATGCCGCGCGCAAATCAGTGAACCGGAAAGTGAAACCCGCTTCCAGCAAGCGAGCCGGCATCGCCTTCTGCCCCCCCAGCAACAACAATGACAACTCGCCCAGGCCGACCTTCAAGACGAGAGTCGGCATGGGCATGAACGCGGGACGATGCAACACGTCACCCAACGTTTTGGCGAACTCGCGATTGCGCACCGGTTTGGGCGCGCAGGCATTATAGGGACCGCTGGCCCCATTACGATGCAGAAGAAAATCAATCAGGGCGATTTGATCTTCGATATGAATCCACGACATCCACTGCCGACCGCTGCCGATCGGCCCGCCCAGCCCCAGCTTGAACGGCAACAACAGCCGCGACAAAAAGCCGCCCTCGGCGGACAACACCAACCCGGTACGGATGAGAACCACGCGAATGCCCAAGGCCTCGGCACGTTGCGCGGTTTCTTCCCAGGCGATGCACAACTGGCTGGCGAAATCATCGATGACCGGTGGCGATTGCTCAGTCAACTCCCGCTCGCCGCCGTCGCCGTACCAACCGATCGCTGAGCCGGAGATCAGCACCTGCGGTTTCTGCTCCCGACTTTCGAGCCAGGCCAACAGGGTTTCAGTCAGGGTGATCCGGCTACTCCACAACAGCGCTTTGCGTTTGTGGGTCCAGAGCCGATCGGCGATCGGCGCCCCCGCAAGGTTGACAATTGCATCCACCGGTTCTGGCCCAAAATCCTCAAGCCGTGCGATTCCCCGTACCTGAGTGCCGCAGATTTTGGCGACTTTAGCGGGCGTGCGACTCCAGACCGTGAGGTGATGTCCCTGACTCAACCAGTGTCGGCAGAGCTGACGTCCTATCAAACCAGTACCGCCGGTCAGCAATATGTGCATGACATCTTCCTCGCGTGGCGTTTTACCCGGATCACTAGTCTATTTTTATAAGCAGGGATCTTTGGTATCGGGCAGGTTCTGTGTTTAACAATAGGCCAAGCTCTCAGAACGAGAACGCTAAAAGTTATACCAAAAAACAATATTGTACAGGTTTGAACCACGGCGTAGTCTGTACAGAAAGGCAAACGAGGCCCCTATGACTGTACCTATCGCAATCATCGGCACCGGCATCGCCGGACTCTCAGCCGCCCAGGCCCTTACGGAGGCCGGGCATGTCGTTCATCTGTTCGATAAAAGCCGCGGCAGTGGCGGACGCATGTCAAGCAAGCGCAGCGATGCGGGTGCTCTGGACATGGGCGCGCAATATTTCACTGCCCGCGACCGTCGCTTCGTTACCGAAGTCCAGCGCTGGCAAGCCAACGGTTGGGTTGCCGTGTGGACACCGCAGCTCTATACCTACCACGGCGGCCAACTCAGCCCCTCGCCGGACGAACAGACACGCTGGGTTGGCACGCCGCGCATGAGCGCCATCACCCGTGCGCTGCTCGGTGACCTGGAAGTGCAGTTCAGCTGCCGGATCACCGAGGTCTATCGCGGTGAAGAGCACTGGCATCTGCAAGACGCCGAAGGCTTCACCCACGGGCCGTTCAGTCATGTGGTGATTGCCACGCCAGCCCCTCAGGCGACCGCGCTGCTGCCCGCCGCGCCGAAACTCGCCGGGGCCGCCGCCGGGGTAAAAATGGAGCCGACCTGGGCGGTCGCCCTGGCTTTCGACACGCCACTGGATACCCCGATCGAAGGCTGCTTCGTGCAGGACAGCCCCCTCGACTGGCTGGCGCGCAATCGTAGCAAACCGGGACGCGACAACACCCTCGACACGTGGGTGCTGCACGCCACCAGCGCCTGGAGCCGGCAACATATCGATCTGTCCAAGGAAGCGGTGATCGAGCAATTGCATGGTGCCTTTGCCGAACTGCTGCACGACGCCATGCCTGCACCGACTTTCAGCCTCGCTCACCGCTGGCTTTACGCTCGTCCGGCCAGCAGCCATGAGTGGGGTGCCCTGGCTGATGCTGATCTGGGCTTGTATGTATGCGGCGACTGGTGCCTGTCCGGCCGTGTCGAAGGCGCCTGGCTCAGTGGCCAGGAAGCGGCCCGCCGTCTGCACGAACACCTGCAGTGAACCGCCTCGATTCGAGCACATTGCTGCTGTCGACACGGACAGCAGCCCTGAAAAAACCTATACAAAAAAATTGACTTGTACACCTTTGAATCTATGCTGAGCAGATGTTGTACAGATTTAGTAATCCGTACAGGTCTGGATTCGAGGTGCTCCGATGCCTGCACAATCAGCGACCCCACCCAAAATCGCCATCAGCGCCTGCCTGATGGGGGCCGAGGTGCGCTATAACGGCGGGCACAAGACGTCACGGCTGTGCAGCAGCATCCTTTCCGATTATTTCGATTTCGTCCCGGTGTGCCCGGAAGTTGCCATCGGCCTGGGAATCCCTCGCGAACCGATCCGACTGGTCGGCAACCCTGAACATCCGCAGGCGGTCGGCACGGTCAATCCTGAAAACAACGTCACCCGGCCGCTGGCCGAATATGCTCGGAAAATGGCTTTGGAACTGGGCGACATCTGCGGCTATATCTTCATGCAGAAATCCCCTTCGTGCGGTCTGGAGCGGGTCAAGGTCTACCACGCCAACGGCGCGCCGGTGGACGGCGGTAGCCGTGGCATTTACGCCCGGACCTTCTGCGCGCTGCATCCCGATTTGCCGGTGGAGGAAGAAGGCCGGCTCAACGATCCGGTGCTGCGGGAAAACTTCCTTACCCGCGTATTCGCCTACAGCGCCTGGCAGCAGTTGCTGCAAACCGGCCTGACCCGGCGCGGCCTCACGGATTTTCACTCGCGCTACAAATACCTGTTAATGGCCCACAACCCGGTGCAATACAAAACCCTGGGAAACCTGCTCGGCAACATGGGCCGGACCGCTCCTGAAGTCATCGGCCCGCGCTATTTCAGCGAACTGATGGCGGCCTTGAAAAAATGCGCCACGCGCCGCACCCACACCAACGTCCTGCAACACCTCAGCGGCTATCTCAAACAGGCCATCAGCACTGAAGACAAACAGGAAGTGCAGCATGTGATCAGCCAGTATCGTCACGGCATCGTGCCGCTGGTGGTACCGCTGACGTTGCTCAAACACTACTTTCGCCAGCACCCGGATCCATACATTGCGCAACAGGTTTACCTGCAACCGCACCCGGAAAACCTCAGCCTGCGAAACGCAATCTAATGAAAACCCCACCGGACACCAGCGCCAGCGAAGACCTCGGCACCGACTTCAAAAAGGCCCTGGACGCAGGCTGGCTGCCCATCCGTGAAGTGGCCCGGCAGACCGGAGTCAACGCCGTCACCTTGCGCGCCTGGGAACGGCGCTATGGGCTGATCGTGCCTCAGCGTACTCCCAAGGGGCATCGGCTGTTCTGTGCCGAACACGTTCAACGCATCCTGACGATCCTCACTTGGCTCAATCGCGGCGTGGCGGTCGGTCAGGTCAAGCAACTGCTCGACACGCCTCAGGTACTTGCCGAGCCCGTCGGAAACGATTGGCTGGTGTTGCGCCAGACACTGCTACAAGCCGTTACCCAACTGGCCGAACGCACCCTCGATGACACCGTAAACCAGGCGATGGCGCTGTATCCGCCACGCACCTTGTGTGAACACCTGTTGATGCCGTGGCTGGCGGAACTGGAACAACGCTGGCAAGGTCAGTTCGGCGCGCAGATGGAGCGGGTGTTTGTCTATTCCTGGTTGCGCAGCAAATTCGGCGCGAGGATTTACCACAACAACCGCCAGTTACGTACTGCGCCGCTGTTGCTGATCAATCAATCGGACCTGCCTCTGGAACCTCATCTATGGCTCACCGCCTGGCTGATCAGCAGCACCGATTGCCCGGTGGAAGTTTTCGACTGGCCACTCCCGGCCGGCGAACTGACGCTGGCGGTCGATCACCTGCAAGCCCGCGGCGTCCTGCTGTATTCCAGCAAAGCCATGAATCTTGCAAAATTGTCGAAACTTTTGAATGGCGTCAGTTGCCCAAAAATGATCGCCGGACCAACGGTGTGCATCCACCACGCCGATTTGTCCGCAAAAAACACCGCCATTGCTGATTTGATCCTGGCCGATAACCCGTTATCGGCCCATCTGGACCTGATACAGCGCGGGCTCATTTAATGGCGCTTTTTTGATGAATCGTACGGATACGACCATGCAATTGATCTGGCTGCGCAGCGACCTGCGTCTACACGACAACACCGCCCTCTCGGCCGCCGCAGCCCGTGGCCCGTGTGTGGCGGTGTATTTGCCGAGCCCGCAGCAGTGGCTTGCGCACGACGACGCGCCGTGCAAAGTGGACTTCTGGTTGCGCAACCTCGCCGAATTACGACGCGCGCTGGACGCCCTGAACATCCCGCTACTGATTCGCCAGGCGTCCCGCTGGGATGAAGCGCCCAAGGTTCTGCTCGAACTGTGCCAGCAGTTGAAGATCGACGCGGTGCACGTCAACGAGGAATACGGCATACATGAGACTCGCCGTGATGCGGCGGTGGCCCACGCGCTGAAAGCCCGGGGCATCGACTTTTACAGCCACCTCGATCAGCTGCTGTTCAAGCCAGGCACCGTGCTCACCAGAACCGGAACCTACTTCCAGGTCTTCAGCCAGTTTCGCAAGGTCTGCTACGAACGCCTGCACGCTTCATTACCCGGATTGGTCGCTGCACCCGCCCTTCAGGCTCCATTGCATATCAGCAGCGACGAACCGCCCTCCCGTGTCGAGGGTTTCGCTTCTCCCAACGACAGCTTGCGCGCCCTCTGGCCAGCCGGTGAAACCGAAGCCCGGCGCCGCCTCGACACCTTTGTCGACGCCCAGATCGACTATTACCACAGCGAACGCGACTTCCCGGCAAAACCCGGCACCAGCCAGCTCTCGGCCTATCTCACCGCCGGGGTGATTTCCCCTCGTCAGTGCCTGCACGCCGCGTTGCGAAGCAATCAGGGCGAGTTCGAAAGCGGCAAGGTCGGCGCCGTCACCTGGATCAACGAGCTGCTGTGGCGCGAGTTCTACAAACACATATTGGTGGGCTACCCACGTGTATCCCGGCACCGCGCCTTCCGTCCGGAAACCGAAGCCCTGGTCTGGCGTGACGCCCCGCAAGAACTCGAGGCCTGGCAGCAAGGCCGCACCGGCCTGCCGATCATCGATGCCGCCATGCGCCAATTGCTGGAAACCGGCTGGATGCACAACCGCCTGCGCATGGTGGTGGCGATGTTCCTGACCAAGAACCTGCTGATCGACTGGCGTGAAGGCGAGCGCTTCTTCATGCGGCACCTGATTGATGGCGACCTGGCGGCGAACAATGGTGGCTGGCAGTGGAGTTCGTCCACCGGCACCGATTCGGCGCCCTACTTCCGGATTTTCAACCCGCTGAGCCAGTCGGAAAAGTTCGATGCCGAAGGGGTGTTCATCAAGCACTGGGTGCCGGAGCTCAACGAATTGAATAGAGAAGACCTGCACAACCCGGCAAATCTCGACGGACTGTTCGGCGTGAGGAATTATCCGTCGCCCATCGTCAATCTGAGTGCTTCCCGTGAACGGGCCCTGGCCGCGTTCAAGAACCTGCCATCACGACAGGGTTTATCGCCACCGTCATTAAATTGATGCTGAGCGTTGCGTCATGAACACGGAATTGAGCCAGGGAAATATTGGGTAAATAAGGGGATTGGGATGAGTCGTACACCTCCAAGGCGATACTGGTTGACCGGCGCCAGCAACGGTATTGGCGCTGCGCTGGCTGAAGAAATACTGAAAAGCGGTGCCCATCTGGCGGTCAGCTCCCGCTCGGTGGCGTCACTGAAAGACCTGTCTGAGCGCTATCCCGGTCAGGTGCTGGTGGTCGCGGGCGATTTGACCAACGGGCAAAGAGTGCGTGAAATCGGCGAGCATATTGCGCAGGAATGGGATTCTCTGGACACCATGATCCTTAACGCCGGCACCTGCGAATACGTCGACGCCAATCAGTTAGACTCGTCAATCATCGAGCACATCGTGCGTACCAACTTGCTTGCCAGCAGCTATTGCATCGCAGCCGCCCGGCCTTTGCTGCAGGCGGGCACTGCGCCGCATCTAGTGGGCATTGCCAGTTCGGTGACCTGGTTACCCCTGCCGTGGACCGAATCCTATGGCGATTCAAAGGCCGGGTTGCGTCATCTATTCGAGTCATTGCGCATCGACATGGCGCCGGAAAACATCGAAATGACCGTGGTCAGCCCAGGACTTATCAATACGCCTCTGAACAACGGCGTCCCGATACATCTCGACTGGTCGGCAGGCCAAGCCGCGCGATACCTCCTCGACATGATCAAGAATCGTCCACTGGAATTCTCCTTGCCGGAGCTGCTCATGCCTGTTCTTTGGCCCCTGCCGCAACAACCCGACCGGGCGGGACTGGCAATCGACGAACAAGCGCGAAACAAGCCGCCGATCGAGGGTCTGCCGTGAAGCCTGAGCGTCTGTCAGGCCTTTTACACAGCGTGGGCTCACTGCCTTACACTGCGCGCCATGAAAACCATTCCCCACACGCAAGTCGCCGAGCCTGCGGTCACCTGCTCGACCTGCGCAGCCTGCTGCTGCCAGCTTGAAGTGATGCTGATCACTGACACCGGCGTGCCCGAACGTTTTATCGATACCGATGATTGGGGTGGTGAAGTCATGCTGCGACTGGATGACGGCTGGTGCGCCGCACTGGATCGCAACAGCATGATGTGCACCATCTATGAAAAGCGTCCGCTGATCTGCCGGGAGTTCGAAATGGGCGCACCGGAATGCATCACCGAACGCCAGGGGATTGCGACAGCGTATCGGTGAGATCGAAGTCACCCGGTGCCATGTGAGAGCCCCCGCCACAGGTAGCTCCCACATCCAAACATTGCAGGCTTACAACGGCATCGTGTAATGCAATGCGTAGCTTTCTACACCGTCGTTCGGGTTACTGATCCCGGCATTGGAGTAGTGGGTGGCGCGAATCCCGACTTCATGTCCGCCGGCAAAGCGCAGACCAAACCCGAAACGGTCTTCGAACTGAAAGGCACTGCCGAGCTTGTTATCTTCGTATTCGGTGTTGGCAAACACCGCGATACCGATACCCGCTTCGACGTAGGGCTTGATGTTCTGACCGGCAAACTCGTACACCAGTACCGGCGAGAACGACAAACTGTGATTGCTCGCCGTTTTGTCGCCATCCCAGTAGGTGTAAGCGCCGCTCCAGTAGCCGGTCAAGCGGCCAACATCACTCTGCAACCAGCTCTTGTCCCAATCGAACTGCATGCCCAGTCGGTAGGTCATGGTCGAATCGCTGGTCTGGCCGACCCCGAACTCCACCCCTGCCGCCTGCGCGGAAAAACTGTGCCCCATCAATGCGGTCGCAATCGCGGCCAAACAGAATAGTCGCTTCATTAGAAACATCCTTTTCCGAACAATTTAGTATGATTTTTATGCTGCAAAACAAACAAAGCTATAGAAGTCACCGTTTAATCAGAAGCTCACCCCAATTATTCGTTTGCTACGCGTCTCTATCTTTCGAAGCTTCGCACAACCCCAGACATATTCCACAGGATCGGCAAGATATTTCTGAAATGCTCTGGGTCCGCACTCGACCAGAACTGTGCGGGGCGAGCAGGCCCCTCGGCCAGCAATTCTCGCTCGGCCAGCAGACGCTGGAGCTGCCGCGCCACAGCGGCGCCGGTATCAATCAAGCTGATGTTTTGCGGGAGCATCTGCTTTAGCAGCGGCTTTAAAAAGGGATAATGCGTACAGCCCAGAATGATCGTATCTGCACCTGCAGCCAGCAGCGGCTCGACATACCCTCGCAGCAACTGACGCAATGTCTCGCTGTGCAGATCGCCATTTTCAATCAGCTCCACCAGCCCGGGGCACGGCTGAGTAATCACCCGTACATCGGTGGCGAAACGATCGAGCAAGGCAGCAAACTTGGCACTCTGCAAAGTACCGGTGGTGGCGAGCACGCCGACCACACCGCTACGCGTCGCCGCAGCGGCCGGTTTGACCGCAGGCTCCATGCCGACGATAGGCCACTCGGGGTAATCGCGCCGCAAGTCCGCAACGCCGGCCACCGTCGCGGTGTTGCAAGCCAGCACCAGCGCCTTGGCGCCTTGCTGCTGAAAGAACCGCGCCATGACACTGCAACGCTGGCGGATGAATGCCGGGGTTTTCTCGCCGTAGGGAATATTCCCGCAATCGCCGAAGTACAACAGAGACTCGTTTGGCAGCAACTGCTGGATCTCGGCCAGCACGGAGAGTCCACCGACGCCGGAATCGAACACAGCAATCGGCGCTTCACGCATGGCGCGACCCGCAGACGCTGCAGCCTGGATCACGCTTGACCCGCAATTCACGGAAGCGTGAGCCCAAGGCATCAATCAATAACAGGCGCCCCACCAGCGGCTCGCCGAACCCCACCAGCAGTTTCAGCGCTTCCAGTGCCTGGAGGCTGCCGACCAACCCGACCAAAGGACCGACGACGCCCGCCTCGCTGCAGGTCAACTCGGCCTCGCTGCCGTGCCCGTATAAACAGTGGTAGCACGGGCTCTCTGGACGACGCGGGTCGAACACCGACAATTGCCCTTCCAGGCGAATCGCCGCACCGCTGACCAGCGGCTTGCGCGCGGCCACACACGCAGCGTTGACCGCCTCGCGGGTGGAAAAATTGTCGGAACAGTCCAGCACCAGATCCACCGTGGCAACAGCGGCGGCCAGCGAATCCTCGTCCAATGCAGTGCGATGGGCGATCAGCTGAATCTCTGGATTGATCGCGGTCAGGCGACGGATCGCCGAATCGACCTTGCTCAGGCCGACGCTGTCGGTGTCGTGAACGATCTGGCGTTGCAGATTGGTCAGGTCGACCGTGTCGAAGTCCGCCAGATGCAACTCACCGACACCAGCCGCGGCCAGGTACAGCGCAACCGGCGACCCGAGGCCACCGAGACCGATAATCAGCACACGGCTTTCCTTGAGCCGTAACTGGCCGTCGATGTCGACGTGTTGCAGCAGAATCTGCCGGCTGTATCGCAGCAATTCCTGATCATTCAGCACGGCAAGCGCCCCAGACTGATGCGTTGGTGACCGCCCAGATCGGTGCGGCTATGGACTTCTTCAAAGCCACGGGTCAGCAGCAAATCGCACACTGAGCAGGCTTGATCGTAACCGTGTTCGAGCATCAACCAACCACCCGCTTCAAGATAATCCGGTGCCTGGGCGACGATCAGACGCAAATCGTCGAGCCCATCGACACCCGCCACCAAGGCACTGGCCGGCTCAAAGCGTACGTCGCCCTCCACCAGATGCGGATCGGTCGAAGCGATGTAGGGCGGATTGCTGATGATCAGTTGAAAACGCTGGCCTTCCAGGGCACTGAACCAATGACTGCTCAACACCGTGGCATTGTTCAGGTTCAAGCGCTGACGATTGCGCTCGGCCAGGGCCACGGCTTCCAGCACGCGATCCACGGCGGTGACCTTCCAGGCAGGACGCTCGCTGGCCAGCGCCAGGGCGATGGCACCACTGCCGGTACCCAGATCGAGCACCTTGGCTGGGGTGGCCGGCAACAGTTCCAACGCTGCTTCCACCAGCAATTCAGTGTCGGGACGCGGAATCAACGTGTGGGGCGCGACTTCCAGGTCGAGCTTCCAGAAGCCTTGCTGACCCAGAATATAGGCCACTGGCTCACCGCTGCGGCGGCGCTGCAAATACTCGGCAAACTTCAGTGCCGCTTCGCTCGGGACGATACGCTCAGGCCAGGTGTGCAGAAAGCTGCGGGACTTGCCCAAGGCCGCCGCCAGCAGCAATTCGGCATCCAGGCGCGCGGTGGGCGAATCAGGCAAATCGGCGGCGCGCAGCAAACTGGCAATGATCGTCATTTACTCACCTATCGCTGCCAATTGATCGGCCTGGTATTCGGCCAGCAACGGTTCGATCACCGCATCCACGCCGCCCGCGAGAATTTCGTCGAGCGAATACAGCGTCAGGTTGACCCGATGGTCGGTGACCCGGCCCTGGGCGAAGTTGTAGGTACGGATCCGCTCGGAGCGGTCACCGGAACCGACCAGCAATTTACGCTCGCTGGCGATGGCATTGGCCGCGGCACTGGTCTGCTGGTCGTTGAGTTTGGCCGACAGCCAGGACATCGCCCGGGCGCGGTTCTTGTGCTGGGAACGTTCTTCCTGGCACTCGACGACAATACCGGACGGCAAGTGCGTGATACGAATCGCCGAGTCGGTCTTGTTGACGTGCTGACCACCGGCACCGGAGGAGCGATAGGTGTCGACCCGCAGATCCGCCGGGTTGATCTCGATGGCTTCCTGCTCGTCCGGCTCGGGCAATACCGCCACGGTGCAGGCCGAGGTGTGGATGCGACCTTGAGACTCAGTGGCCGGAACCCGCTGCACACGGTGCGCACCGGATTCGAACTTCAGTTTGCCGTAGACGTTCTCGCCTTCGACACGGGCGATAACTTCTTTATAGCCACCGTGTTCGCCTTCGTTCTCCGAGAGAATCTCTACCCGCCAGCCACGCCGCTCGGCGTAACGCGAATACATGCGGAACAGGTCGCCGGAGAAAATCGCCGCTTCATCACCGCCAGTGCCCGCGCGGATTTCCAGGAACACGTTACGACCGTCGTTCGGATCCTTGGGCAGCAGCATGCGTTGCAGGCTGGCTTCGAGCTCGATCAATCGCTCCTTGGCTTCGCGGACTTCTTCCACGGCCATTTCACGCATGTCCGGGTCGCTGTCCTTGAGCAGTGCCTGTGCGCCTTCGAGGTCGCCCTGCACTTTAAGCAGCTGTTTATAGGTGTCGACGATCGGCTCGACCTCCGCGTATTCCTTGGAATAGGTGCGGAATTTGTTCTGATCGGAAATGACTTCGCCATCGCCAAGCAGGGCGGTCAATTCCTCGAAACGGTCCTGGAGGATGTCCAGCTTATTGAGCAGTGACGCTTTCATTGCGGTTTCTTATCCGAAAAGCTATCCGATGAGCCCTCACCGAGGGCAAAGAGTTCCTGGGCCATGGCCAGCGCATCGAGGCGGCCTTCGGCAGAGAGCTTTTTCAATTGCACGCTCGGGGCATGCAAGAGTTTGTTGGTCAGGCCACGGGCCAGTTGCACCAGCACGTCCTCGGCGCTGCTGCCGTTGGCGAGCATGCGCTGGGCCTTCTGCAATTCTTCGTCGCGCAGGCGCTCGCTTTGTTGACGATAAGCCTTGAGCACATCCACCGCCGCCAGTTCGCGCAGGCGAACCATGAAATCTTCGGCTCCGACCGACACCATCTCCTCGGCAGCCTGGGCAGCGCCCTGACGGCTCTTGAGGTTTTCGGCGACCACTTCGTGGAGATCGTCGACGCTATACAGGTAAACGTCGTCCAACTCGCCGACTTCCGGTTCGATATCCCGAGGGACTGCGATATCCACCATGAAAATCGGCTTGTGCTTACGCAATTTCAAGGCACTTTCCACCGCGCCTTTACCGAGAATAGGCAACTGGCTGGCGGTGGAACTGATGACGATGTCGCTGCGCACCAGTTCTGTCGGGATGTCCGAGAGCAACACCGCATGGGCGCCAAACTGCTCGGCCAGGGTGCTTGCGCGCTCCAGGGTACGGTTGGCGACCACGATTCGCTTCACACCCAGCTCATGCAGATGGCGGGCGACCAGGGTGATGGTCTCGCCGGCGCCGATCAACAAGGCCTGGCTGCGTTGCAAATCACTGAAAATCTGTTTCGCCAGGCTGACCGCGGCAAACGCCACTGACACCGGGTTTTCACCGATGGCGGTGTCGGTTCGCACCTGTTTGGCCGCATTGAACGTGGCCTGGAACAAACGCCCGAGTAGCGGACCAATGGTGCCCGCCTCGCGAGCCACGGCGTAGGCCGATTTCATCTGGCCAAGAATCTGTGGTTCACCCAACACCAGCGAATCGAGCCCGGAGGCGACCCGCATCATGTGACGAACTGCCGCATCATCTTCATGCACATAAGCGCTTGCACGCAGTTCTTCGAGGCTCAAATGATGATAATCGGCCAGCCAGCGCAGCACGATGTCAGCCGAAAGGTGATCCTGTTCTATATACAGTTCACTGCGATTGCAGGTGGAGAGGATCGCAGCTTCGCGGCTGTCGGTGAGTCGGCAGAGCTGCTGCAAGGCCTCAACCAGCTGCTCAGGGGTAAAGGCCACGCGCTCGCGGACGTCTACTGAAGCAGTCTTGTGGTTAATACCGAGTGCAAGGAAGGCCATTCAAGGTCGCTGATGGTGACGTGAAGCCGACAATTGTCCTACTTCGACAGAGCCAGAACAACCACTCGATATCTATCGTCCCGGTTGACGCCGCCGAAGCTGCGATCCGTTCTCGTTTACACCAGCGCCGGGCCTGCAGGGATTGCGTGCGCGGGTAAATTGGCCGGGCGGTTATGTTTGACCGAAGGCTTGTGTCATGATGATCCGACCGCAGGTTAGTCGTCCTCTTCCTATATGAATAGATCTTCCGCGTTGCTCCTCGCTTTTGTCTTCCTCAGCGGCTGCCAGGCCTTGGCACCCGTTTCGTCGGACGGTACGCCGCCGGTCGAAGACAGCACCCCGGCGCCTGAAAAGCCCAAGGTTTACAGCTCGTTCAGCGAAGAAACCGTCTTCAGCCTGTTGAGCGCCGAAGTGGCTGGCCAGCGCAATCGTTACGACATTGCCCTGGACAACTACGTGACCCAGGCCATCAATACCCAGGATCCGGGCATCTCCGAGCGGGCATTTCGCATTGCCGAATACCTGGGCGCCGATCAAGCGGCCCTCGACACCTCGCTGATCTGGGCAAAAAACGCCCCGAACGATCTCGAGGCGCAACGGGCGGCGGCCGTGCAACTCGCCCGCGCCGGGCGTTACGACGACTCCATGGCTTATATGGAAAAAGTCCTGCAAGGCAAAGGCGACACTCATTTTGACTTCCTCGCCCTGTCTGCGGCCGATACTGACCAGGAAACCCGCAACGGCCTGATGAAAGGTTTTGACCGTTTGTTGCAGCGCCACCCGCACAACAACCAGCTGATTTTCGGCAAGGCCTTGCTGTTGCAACAGGATGGCGACGCCAAAGGCGCGCTGACCCTGCTCGAAGACAACCCGCCGGAAGAAGGCGAAATAGCGCCGATTCTGCTGCGCGCGCGCCTGCTGCAAGGGCTCAGCCGTGGCGGTGAAGCCTTGCCGTTACTGCAAAAAAGCATCAAGAAATACCCGGACGACAAACGCCTGCGCCTGACCTACGCGCGCATGCTGGTCGAACAGGACCGCATGGACGACGCCAAGGTCGAGTTCTCGAGCCTGGTGCAGCAATACCCGGAAGACGACGAACTGCGTTATTCGTTGGCTCTGGTCTGCCTGGAAGCCAAGGCCTGGAACGAAGCAAAAGGTTATCTGGAAGACTTGATCGCCAGGGAAAGCCATGTCGACTCAGCTCACCTGAACCTTGGGCGTATCGCTGAAGAGCGTAACGACCCCCAGGGCGCGCTGATCGAGTACGCCCAGGTCGGGCCGGGCAACGATTACCTGCCAGCGCAATTGCGTCAGGCCGATATTCTGATGAACAACGGCAGGACCGCCGAAGCCCAAAAACGTCTTGCGGCCCAGCGCGACGAGCAACCCGATTACGCCATCCAGTTGTACCTGATCGAAGTCGAAACCTTGTCGGCCAACAAACAGGGCGACAAGGCCTGGAACGTCTTGCAGCAAGCCCTGCAGAAATTCCCGGATGATTTGAATCTGCTGTATACCCGAGCCATGCAGGCGGAAAAGCGTAATGACCTGGCGCAGATGGAAAAAGACCTGCGACTGATCATCAAACGCGACCCGGACAATGCGATGGCGTTGAATGCCCTCGGCTACACCCTGTCCGACCGCACCACGCGCTACGCCGAAGCCAAGGCCCTGATCGAACAGGCGCACCAGTTGAACCCGGAAGACCCGGCCGTTCTCGACAGCCTCGGCTGGGTGAATTTCCGCCTGGGCAACCTCGACGAAGCCGAGCGCTATTTGCGCCAGGCGCTGGAGCGCTTCCCCGATCAGGAAGTTGCCGCTCATCTGGGCGAGGTCCTGTGGGCCAATGGCAAACAACGCGAAGCCAAACAAGTCTGGAGCAAGTTCCTCAAGGAGCAGCCCGACAGCCCTACCCTGCGCAGCACCATCAAGCGCCTGACCGGATCAGAGACTCTTTAAGATTATGTTTTTGCGCCACATCATCGTTTTCAGCTTCATCGCCCTGCTCGCCGGTTGCGCGGGCTTCAGCGCCCGTGAATCGGTCGGGGGACACGGTAACCCGGCCCAATGGCGCGAGCACAAACAACAACTGAGCAGCCTCGACGGCTGGCAGATCAACGGCAAGATCGGTATCCGCGCGCCAAAAGATTCGGGCAGCGGCACCCTGTTCTGGCTGCAACGCCAGGATTACTACGACATCCGCCTCTCCGGCCCACTGGGTCGTGGCGCAGCCCGCTTGACCGGGCGCCCCGGCAAAGTCTCGCTGGAAGTGGCCAATCAGGGCCGTTATGACGCGTCGACCCCGGAAGCCCTGGTCGAAGAACAACTGGGCTGGAAATTGCCGGTGTCCCATCTGGCGTGGTGGGTTCGCGGTCTCCCGGCCCCGGACAGCAAAAGTCGTCTGACCCTGGACGTCGACAGCCGCCTGGCCAATCTTGAACAGGATGGCTGGCAGGTCGAGTACCTCAGTTATGCCGAGCAAAACGGCTATTGGCTGCCCGAGCGGATCAAACTGCACGGCACCGACCTTGATGTCACGCTGGTGATCAAGGACTGGCAACCGCGCAAACTGGGGCAGTGAAGATGACTACCCCACGCCTGACACTGCCCTCGCCCGCCAAACTCAACCTGATGCTGCATATCCTCGGTCGCCGTGAAGACGGTTACCACGAGTTGCAGACGATTTTTCAGTTTCTCGATTACGGCGATGAAATCACCTTCGCCGTTCGCGACGATGGCGTTATTCGATTGCACACCGAATTCGCCGACGTCCCTCACGACAGCAACCTGATCGTCAAAGCCGCGAAAAAACTCCAGGAGCAATCCGGTTGCTCGCTGGGCATCGACATCTGGATCGAAAAAATCCTGCCCATGGGCGGCGGAATCGGTGGCGGCAGTTCGAACGCGGCGACCACGTTGCTGGGCCTCAATCATCTTTGGCAACTGGGCTGGGATGACGACAGGCTGGCCGCGCTGGGCCTGACGCTTGGCGCCGACGTCCCGGTTTTCGTGCGTGGCCACGCGGCTTTCGCCGAGGGCGTGGGGGAGAAACTCACGCCTGTAGAACCCGAGGAACCGTGGTATCTGGTGCTTGTGCCGCAAGTATCTGTAAGTACAGCAGAAATTTTTTCAGATCCGCTGTTGACACGTAACACTCCTCCCATTAAAGTGCGCCCCGTTCCCAAGGGAAACAGTCGAAATGACTGCTTGTCGGTGGTAGCAAGACGTTATCCAGAGGTACGTAACGCCTTGAATTTGCTAGGTAAATTTACCGAAGCAAAACTCACCGGAACTGGAAGTTGTGTGTTTGGGGGCTTCCCAAGCAAAGCTGAAGCTGATAAAGTCTCGGCCCTTCTTACAGAGACCCTTACAGGGTTTGTAGCAAAAGGAAGCAACGTTTCGATGTTGCATCGCAAGCTGCAAAGTCTGCTCTAAAAGGAATCGGGTACTGGGTACTCGTAGCAACAGATACAGGGGCGTCGCCAAGCGGTAAGGCAGCAGGTTTTGATCCTGCCATGCGTTGGTTCGAATCCAGCCGCCCCTGCCATTTTCCTATACTCATCCAGGTTACCCTCAGCCTTCAGGTACTGCGCGTGTCCAAGATGATGGTCTTTACGGGGAACGCTAACCCCGATCTGGCTCGGCGTGTCGTACGTCAGCTGCATATCCCTCTCGGTGACATCTCTGTCGGTAAGTTTTCCGACGGCGAAATTACAGCCGAGATCAATGAAAACGTCCGCGGTAAGGATGTCTTCATTATTCAGCCGACTTGCGCTCCGACCAACGATAACCTGATGGAACTGGTAGTGATGGCTGATGCCTTCCGCCGCTCCTCGGCTACTCGTATCACTGCTGTTATTCCTTACTTTGGTTATGCCCGTCAGGATCGCCGTCCGCGTTCCGCACGTGTGGCTATCAGCGCGAAAGTCGTTGCTGACATGCTTACCGTAGTCGGCATCGACCGTGTTCTCACGGTTGATCTGCATGCTGACCAAATCCAGGGTTTCTTCGATATTCCGGTAGATAACATCTACGGCTCCCCGGTACTGGTGGATGACATTGAAGATCAGCGCTTCGAAAACCTGATGATCGTGTCCCCGGACATTGGCGGCGTCGTGCGTGCACGGGCTGTTGCCAAATCCCTGGGCGTGGATCTCGGGATCATCGACAAACGCCGTGAGAAAGCCAATCACTCTGAAGTGATGCATATCATCGGTGATGTCGAAGGGCGTACCTGTATTCTGGTCGATGACATGGTCGATACCGCCGGCACTCTGTGTCACGCGGCCAAGGCCTTGAAAGAGCATGGCGCTGCCAAGGTTTTCGCCTACTGCACGCACCCTGTGCTGTCGGGTCGGGCGATCGAAAACATTGAAAATTCCGTGCTGGACGAGCTGGTGGTGACGAACACCATCCCGCTGTCCGCTGCAGCACAAGCCTGTGCGCGTATCCGCCAACTGGATATCGCACCGGTAGTTGCCGAGGCGGTCCGCCGCATCAGCAATGAAGAATCGATCAGCGCGATGTTCCGTTAAGGGCCCTGCCCTTTTCATTACATCCTGTTGACGAAAAGCGCCCCGCCCCGGCATTCATGTCGGGGCGGGGCTTTTTTGCCCATATCGCCTTTAGCGCTGGTCGCAAACGCTGGGGCGAATGTGGTTATTTTGGAGATACAACATGAACGATTTTACTCTGAATGCTGAAGTGCGTTCCGACCTGGGGAAAGGTGCGAGCCGCCGCCTGCGTCGTCTCGCAAGCCTGGTTCCAGCTGTAGTTTACGGTGGCGAAAAAGCCCCTGAATCCATCAGCATGCTGGCTAAAGAAGTTGCCAAACTGCTCGAAAACGAAGCGGCTTACAGCCACATCATCGAGCTGAACGTTGGCGGCACCAAGCAAAACGTAATCATCAAGGCTCTGCAGCGTCACCCGGCCAAAGGCCACGTGATGCACGCTGACTTCGTACGCGTAGTTGCTGGCCAAAAGCTGACCGCTATCGTTCCAGTGCACTTCATCAACGAAGCTGCTCCGGTGAAGAAAGGCGGCGAGATTTCGCACGTTGTTGCTGAAATCGAAGTGTCCTGCCTGCCAAAAGACCTGCCTGAATTCATCGAAGTTGACCTGGCTAACGCCGAAGTCGGCTCGATCATTCACCTGTCCGACATCAGCGCTCCTAAAGGCGTTGAATTTGTTGCTCTGGCTCACGGTAACGACCTGGCTGTTGCCAACGTTCACGCTCCACGTGTTGCTCCAGAAGCTGCAGAAGGCGCTGCAGAGTAAATTCACTCTGTACGCCGGAGTGACCGGTAACATCGCGGACTAGAGCGTAGCGAGAAAGCGGGCGAGAACGCGGAGTTTACATAATGGTAAATGAGCACTTGTCGTCCACTTTCGCCGCACTCCCTGATGGCGGCGATGTTATCCACCACTTCAAGGAAGGGCCCCTATCGTGACTGCCATCAAACTGATCGTTGGCCTGGGAAATCCAGGCGCTGAATACGAACAGACCCGGCATAACGCAGGGGCCCTTTTTGTTGAGCGCATCGCGCAGGCACAGGGTGTCAATCTTGTGGCCGATCGCAAATATTTCGGCCTGACCGGGCGCTATTCGCATCAGGGTCAGGATGTTCGTCTACTGATTCCCACCACCTACATGAACCGCAGCGGCCAGGCCGTAGCGGCACTTGCCGGCTTCTTTCGCATTACGCCTGAAGAGATTCTGGTGGCGCATGACGAACTCGACCTGCCTCCGGGCGTTGCCAAGCTCAAACAGGGCGGCGGCCATGGCGGTCATAACGGGTTGCGCGACATCATTGCGCAACTGGGCAATCAGAATACCTTTCACCGCCTGCGGCTTGGCATTGGCCACCCGGGCGTTGCCAGTATGGTTTCAAACTTCGTCCTGGGTCGTGCGCCACGCGCCGAACAGGAAAAACTCGATGCCAGCATCGACTTTGCCCTCGGCGTGCTGCCGGATATCCTCGCCGGGGAATGGAACCGCGCGATGAAAAACCTGCACAGCCAGAAGGCCTGACTCTTACCCGAGGGGAAACACCATGGGATTCAATTGCGGCATCGTCGGCCTGCCTAACGTCGGCAAGTCCACCCTGTTCAACGCCCTGACCAAATCCGGTATCGCGGCCGAGAACTTCCCCTTCTGCACCATCGAGCCCAACAGCGGTATCGTGCCGATGCCGGATCCGCGCCTGGAAGCCTTGGCGGCCATCGTCAAGCCCAAGCGTATCCTGCCGACCACCATGGAATTCGTCGATATCGCAGGCCTGGTGGCCGGCGCCTCGAAAGGTGAAGGCCTGGGCAACAAGTTCCTCGCCAACATCCGCGAGACCGATGCCATCGCCCACGTGGTCCGCTGCTTCGAAGACGAGAACGTGATTCACGTCTCCAACAGCGTCGACCCGAAACGCGACATCGAGATCATCGACCTGGAACTGATCTTTGCCGACCTCGACAGCTGCGAGAAGCAACTGCAGAAAGTCGCTCGTAACGCCAAGGGCGGTGACAAGGATGCAGTGGTCCAGAAAGGCCTGCTTGAGCAGCTGATCGCTCACTTCACCCTGGGCAAGCCTGCGCGCAGCCTGATGAAGAACATGAGCACCGACGAGAAGCAGGTGATTCGCGGTTTCCACCTGCTGACCACCAAGCCGGTCATGTACATCGCCAACGTCGCTGAAGACGGTTTCGAGAACAACCCGCTGCTGGACGTGGTCAAGGCCATCGCCGAAGAAGAAGGCGCCGTGGTGGTTCCGGTCTGCAACAAGATCGAAGCCGAGATCGCCGAACTGGAAGACGGCGAAGAGAAAGACATGTTCCTCGAAGCCCTGGGCCTCGAAGAGCCTGGCCTGAACCGCGTAATCCGCGCCGGCTACGAAATGCTGCACCTGCAGACCTACTTCACCGCCGGTGTCGAAGAAGTCCGTGCCTGGACCGTCCGCGTCGGTGCTACCGCACCGCAAGCCGCCGGCGTGATCCACACCGACTTCGAAAAAGGCTTCATCCGCGCCGAAGTTATCGCCTATGACGACTTCATCCAGTACAAAGGCGAAGCCGGCACCAAAGAAGCCGGTAAATGGCGCCTGGAAGGCAAGGACTACATCGTTAAAGACGGCGACGTGATGCACTTCCGTTTCAACGTGTAAAGAGGAACCGTGGTTTTCCACGGACCTCGATAGACACAAAATCCCCGTAATCACTCGCTGATACGGGGATTTTGCTTTTTGGGATCCTGGTAGCGCGCAACCCTCTTACATGTGCTCTGCTAGATTGAAAACGGCTCATCCGTGATCTGGAGAACCGTCATGCTGGAGAAATTTGAACGCTATCCACTCATGTTCGGCCCTACGCCGATCGAGAAACTGAATCGCCTATCGGCGTGTCTCGGGGGCAATATCGAGCTCTATGCCAAACGAGAGGATTGCAACTCCGGGCTTGCGTTTGGCGGTAACAAGATCCGAAAGCTGGAATACATCATTCCCGATGCCAGTGCCTCGCAGGCGGATACGCTGGTGTCCAGTCAAACCACACGCGCCAGGTCGCGGCTGTCGCTGCCAAACTCGGCATGAAGTGCAGTCTCGTTCAAGAAAGCTGGGTTCCATTCCCGGATGCGGTCTACGACCGGGTTGGGAATATCCTGATGAGCCGCGTGCTGGGAGCGGAAATTGACGAAACGGCTGAATATTTTGAGGATCCTGAAACAGGTATAAACCTCATTCAGTACGCGACATCTTTTTTCGTGGATAAAACCAGCACAACAAAGGCTACGGCGGCTCCTTTATCAGGAACCGCCACCGCGATGTTCACACTCGGTACTTACTCCGATTGAAGAACATCGAAGACCCCGCCCCCACTACCGCGATTGCAAAGATCCCGACATCAATGCTGCCAATGTAGGGTGGCAGCACAAACATCACGCCAAAGCCCAGACCGACCAGAGCAATACCGAGCCATTTCCTGAGTACGTAGCTCCTTACGCAAGTGTACAGCAGCACCATCCCCACACAGGCCAACGCATACTGACTGTAGAGATTCATGGGCCTATGTTCCTTGGGACTTGATGATCATGGAAGACACCGAGCGCTGCGGTCCGATGCCGCCGCTGACTTGAGCGTCCAGACTGACGATGATATCGCCAGCGTGATAGGTCGGTAGCTTGCTCTTCACCAACTCTCGGCCAAAATAGCCGGCCGCTGGCCCGACAGCGATGCCAATAACCGGTACTTTAGAGCCAGCCGCCATAAAGATCCCGGCGGTAACGTTGGCAATACTCATGCGCTGGTCGTTAAGCAGGTCACCCTGCTTGCGGGTCAGCGGGCTGGAGATACCTACCATCATTTCGCAGGGCAGGTCCTTGGCGAGCATCTTGTCATACAGCTCGACCAGCAAACTGCTGACCTCAAAATGGGCCGATTTCGCCTCCCCGAAATGGAGCGTCCTGAGGCCACTCCGGTCACTGGGGGTGATGCTGAAACGGGTGACGCTGAAGACAATGCCGTGATTGGCAATAAATTGATTCCTGTCAAACTCCACTGCTCGCGTCCTTATCGAGTCCAGAAAGGCGCGAAGTGTCCACCAGGATAGTGATTTGCGCAAATTGCAATCACGGCTGCAGGTGCCCGCAGGCGCTCCGGGTCAGACTTTTTTGGTCCGTGGCAGAAAGATCGCCAACACCCCAAACAGCGGCAAGAACGAACACAGGAAGTACACATACTCGATGCCGCGAATATCCGCCAAATGCCCGAGCAACGCCGCGCCAATCCCGCCGAAGCCGAACATCAAGCCGAAGAACACTCCCGCAATCATCCCGACATTTCCCGGCACCAGCTCTTGCGCATACACCACGATAGCGGAGAACGCCGAGGCCAGAATGAAACCGATCACCACGCTCAACACACTGGTCCAGAACAGGTCCACATGGGGCAGCAGCAGCGTGAACGGCGCCACACCGAGGATCGAGAACCAGATCACCGCCTTGCGCCCGATCCTGTCGCCGATCGGCCCGCCGAAGAAGGTCCCTGCCGCTACCGCGCCGAGAAACAGGAACAGATGCAACTGCGAGCTGGCCACCGACAGGTCGAACTTCTCGATCAGGTAGAACGTGAAGTAACTGGTGAGACTGGCCATGTAGAAATACTTGGAGAACACCAGCAACCCCAGCACCACCAACGCACTGATCACCCGGCCTTTTGATAAACCGTGCGTCGCTGCCTGACCTTGTTTGAGTTTGAACAGGTTCAAGTGATTGGCGTACCAGCGGCTGATCCGGTACAGCACGAACAACGCAAACAGCGCGAACAAGCCGAACCAGGCCACATTGCCCTGACCATAGGGAATGATGATCGCTGCCGCCAACAACGGCCCGAAGGCCGAGCCCGCATTACCGCCGACCTGAAACGTCGATTGCGCCAGCCCGAAACGCCCACCCGAGGCCAGTCGCGCGACGCGAGAAGCTTCCGGGTGAAAGGTCGACGAGCCGATGCCGATCAACCCTGCCGCCAGCAGGATCATCGGGAAGCTGCCGACCACCGACATCATCAAAATGCCGATCAATGTGCAAACGGTGCCGGCCGGCAACAGCCAGGGCTTGGGATGGCGATCGGTGTGGTAACCAACCCACGGCTGCAACAGCGAGGCCGTCAGTTGAAAAGTCAGGGTAATCAGGCCGACCTGAGTGAAAGTCAGGCCATAGTTGGCCTTGAGCATCGGATAGATCGACGGCAACACCGCCTGAATCAAGTCGTTGATCAAATGCGCCAGCGCCACTGCGCCGATGATGCGCATGACCAGCGGACTGCTTTGTGAAGGAGCGGGCGCCGATGTCACGGCGGACTGGACGTTGCTGATGGCCATGGGAGTTTCCGTACTGCGGATGGGTGCGCACTGGCAGGTCGGTCAATGTGCCATTTTTCGGTGCAGTCACGCCATCCCCTTAGCTTGCTAACGACCTCAAAAAGGTGATAGCGCAAAGCCATGGTCTGAATCTTGCCTTGCTTATCCGCTTCAACGCGGCCCCTTACAAAGGGGACCGAGAATGGGAAGTTTCGCTACAGAGTCGGCCTACAGAGCGGACCAAGGTGAACTTTCGAGGCCTTTTAGAAGGACATCAGTCGCGGTCGCAATGGCCTCGACGCACGCCAATGGTGCGTGGTGTCCAGAGGAGTCATGGGGCATGCAGGCTTTTTTATCACCGGGGATCGGGCTGCTGGGGCGTTTCGGCTTCGCGCGCAAATTTCAGCTGCTGTTTCTGCTGTTTATCCTGCCGCTGGCAGGCAGCTTGTGGATGATCGGCCAAGACTATCGTGACAAGTTGAACCTGATCTCCGGCGAACGCGCCGGGGTCCGGCAATTGATAGCCCTGGATGCGCTCGACAACTTGCTCTCCGCCCAGCGTGACCGCGCCGCGCGCTGGCGCGCCACCGAAACCAATCGCCAGCCGACGCCAGCAACCATCGCGGCGATGGCAGCGTTCGACACGGTTCAGCCGGCCGTGGCCCAAGCAATCACAGACTTGGGCAATGCCTTGAAAACCGAAGGCGCCGAGGGCGAGACCCTCACCCGCTATCAAGCCCTGCAAAGCGCCCTCACCGGCCTGGATTCGAAAAGCCTGAGCAGCGTTGGATGGTGGCCGGACGGCTACGATCGCTTTACCAATGCCTTGAGCGCCCTGCAAGCCTTGCGCGAACAAATCGCCATGGACAATCGCCTGACCCTCGCGCCATGGCTGGAAACTTATCTGCTGACGCAGATCTCCACTCAACACGCACCGGACCTGATCGAACGGGTCGGTCGCCTCGCCGCGGTTGGTCAAGCTTCGGTGGTGTCCGGGCAGTTCACTCTGCAAAGCCGTCTGCAATTGCGTGACTTGCGCAGCCGCATCGGCGATGCTCGGGAACAGCTGGTGAAAACTGGTGGCCTGCTGGAAGCGCGCCTGCCCAGTGCCCTGCAAACCTGGGCCGGGCAGTACCATGACAGCCTCAAGCAGCTGGATACCGGCTTGAAAGTGCTGGACGACGGCGTCTTCGGTGGCAGCATCAACCTCAAGCCCGAAGACTTCGAACGCAGTCTCGACGCCCTCCTCGGTAACCTTGCCTCGCTGCGCCAGCAATCGTTGGTTTCTCTGGATCAACGGCTGGATTATTACCACGGCTCGGCCATCCGCCAGTTCATCCTGGTGGCGACAATTTTTGGCTGCCTGCTGCTGGCCGCGCTGTACCTGTTCATCTGTCTACAGGCCTCGATCCGTCGCAGCGCCAGCGGCATCACACTGTTGGCCGAAGCACTGCGCGACGGCAACCTGAGCCTGCAAGTACCAGTACAGGGCCGCGACGAATTGGCAGCGATCAGCACCTCGCTTAACGTCGCGGTGGTACAACTGCGCAACAGTTTGTTGGGGGTCGATCACGAAACCCTGCAGTTGAGCAACGCGGTGCGCACGCTCAACGATCACTCCAGCGGTGCCCTTGGCGAAGTCGAAGCCCAGCAGTTGCAAATCAGCCAGATCGCCGCTGCGGCCACGCAATTGGCCGCCACCTCACAAGGGGTCGCCCAGAGTTGCGAACAGGCGTCTGGCAGCGCTCAGCACACCCAGCGCATCGCCGCCGACAGCAGCCGCGACAGTCAACGCACGACAGCGAGTATTCAGCAGCTCAATCAGCGGTTGAACGAAACGGCGGCGGCACTGGGTCGGGTCAGCGAGCAAGGACAGCAGATTCAATTGGTGGTCGATACCATTCGCGGCGTGGCCGAGCAGACCAACCTGCTGGCCCTCAACGCCGCCATCGAGGCCGCACGGGCTGGCGAGCAAGGTCGCGGCTTTGCGGTGGTGGCCGATGAAGTGCGCAGCCTGTCGCAACGCACCCAGTCCTCCACCGCGCAGATCGCCGGCACCGTCGACAGCCTGCGCAGCACCGTGAACGAAGCGGTAAGCCTGATGGAAGCCGCCTGCGGCCAGGCGCAATCGGATGCGCAAGCCGTCACCGGTCTTGGCGAACGCCTGGGGGAAATCGCCAGCGCGGTGCAAAGCGTCACCGACACCCTGGCACAAATCGCCACTGCCGTTGAAGAGCAAGCGAGTACCGCCGATGAAGTCAGCGGCAACATCCAGCAAGTCGATCAGGCGGCGGTACGCTTGCTCGAAGGCGCGCGGGCGGTGAACCTCGCCGCGGACACCTTGAGCCAGGGCAGCAAGGCCTTGAGTGCGAATACCGGGAGATTTCAGCTCGGTTGATGCCCTCCGCTGACCCGATTTTTCGGGTCAGCGGGATAAGCGGTTGAAAGTGTGGAGAAATATTTTAGATTTACGCTTGACGCATCGTCGTTCCAGGTGAATAATGCGCGCCACTTGGCTACATAGCTCAGTTGGTTAGAGCATAGCATTCATAATGCTGGGGTCCGGGGTTCAAGTCCCTGTGTAGCCACCAAGTACTAAAAACGGCTTACCGAAAGGTAGGCCGTTTTTTTATGCCTCGAGAAAAGTGGCGGAATTTGCGTAGCACTCCTTCGACCGATAAAGTCCCCGGACCTTTTATCCCATGGACGGAGTGCCTCGCGTGTTCTCAGCCTTCCACTTGAACCGCTATCGCCTGTCAGCCTTTTCGCTGATCGCCACCGCTTTAACCCTCGCCGCGTGTAACGCCCCGCCCTCTTCGCCTTCGGTCTCGACCTTACCGGCTGCGCCGGAAATCACCTCTGGTTATCGCACCGACCTGCAGACGCGGCACGCCTCCAGACACATGGCCGCAGCCGCCAACCCGTTGGCGGCCGAAGCCGGGCGGGAGATGCTACGCGAGGGTGGCTCGGCGATTGATGCGGTCATTGCCATGCAAGCGGTGTTGACGCTGGTCGAACCGCAATCGTCGGGTATCGGCGGTGGCGCATTGATTGTGCTGTGGGATGGCAAGGCCGTGCGCACCTACGACGGTCGCGAAACCGCACCGGCTGGCGCCACCGAGAAACTGTTCCTGCAAGCCGACGGCAAACCGATGCCTTTCACCCAGGCGCAGATCGGCGGGCGCTCGGTGGGTACGCCGGGTGTGTTGCGGGCGTTGGAGCTGGCCCATCAAAAGCACGGTCGGCTGCCGTGGGCGAGGTTGTTCGAACCCGCCATCAAACTCGCCGAGCAAGGTTTCGCCATCTCGCCACGCCTGCATCAGTTGATCGCGGCCGACGCGTTTATCCAGCGCTCACCGGACATGGCCGCCTACTTTCTGACTGCCGATGGCCATCCGAAAGCCGTCGGTACACAGCTGAAAAACCCGGCACTCGCCGCAGTGTTCAAGCGCATCGCCAAGGAAGGTCCCGACGCGCTATACACAGGCACCATCGCAAAAGAGATCGTCGCCAAGGTTCAGGGCCATACCAACCCCGGCAGCCTGTCGCTGAGCGATCTCCAGGGCTACCAGGCCAAGGAACGCGCGCCGCTGTGCACCGACTACAAACGCTGGCAAGTGTGCGGCATGCCGCCGCCGTCATCGGGCGGAATCGCCGTGGCGCAAATCCTCGGCACCTTGCAGGCCCTGGAAACCCGCGACCCACGCTTTGCCCTGGCACCACTCAAACCGGTCAAGACCAGCAAACCAGCGGGCATAGAGCCAGCCCCTGAAGCCGTGCACCTGATCGCCGAAGCCGAGCGCCTGGCTTATGCCGATCGCGCGCAGTACGTCGCTGACACCGACTTCGTACCCGTGCCGGTCAAAGGATTGGTCGACCCGACTTATCTGGCGACACGCGCGACCTTGATTGGCGAGCGCAGCATGGGTCAGGCCAAACCCGGCACCCCGCCGGGTATTCAGGTCGCCTACGCACCGGACCGCTCGCCGCTGCGCATCTCCACCTCGCAGGTGGTGGCGGTCGACGACGAGGGCGATGCCGTGTCCATGACCACCACCGTGGAAGCGGCATTCGGCTCACACTTGATGGTCCAGGGTTTTCTGCTCAACAACCAGATGACCGACTTTTCGTTCATCCCCGAAGAGCAAGGGCAAAAAGTCGCCAACCGCGTCGAACCCGGCAAACGCCCGCGCTCGTCCATGGCACCAACACTGATCTTCGACCGCCAGAGCGGTGAGTTCCTGGCCACCGTCGGCTCGCCCGGCGGCTCGCAGATCATCGAGTATGTGGCCAAATCCACTATTGGCCTGCTCGACTGGAGCCTGGACCCGCAAGCTGCCATCAACCTGCCCAACTTCGGCAGCCGCAACGGCCCGACCGAACTGGAACAAGGTCAATTCAGCCCGGCACTGATTCAGGCGCTGAAGGACAAGGGGCACAGCGTGAGCGAGATCGACATGACCAGCGGAACTCAGGCGATTGTTCGGGTCAAGGATGCGCAGGGAAAAGCGGCATTGGCCGGCGGGGCTGATCCGCGGCGCGAGGGGGAAGCATTGGGGGATTGAGTCGTACGCAGGAACGAGGAAAGGCTTACTGAGAGGTAGGCCTTTTTTGATTGGAGAAGAATCCTGATCAAGTGTCACGCGTAGCCTTTTCCTACCCTCAAATTGCTACCTCTTGGATAGAGTGTGGAAACCGTTTTTATCTCGAAAACCATGTTAACCCACCTCATCAAATCAGCTATCGGCAGTGCCTGTTTGCGGGAGTCGGATTTACTCCCCACATGTCGGCTACTCCGCCACATACTTGTACAAGTCCCACTACGGGACTAGGATCACTCCATGAGAATTATCGCCATCAGTCACCTGAAAAGTTTTTGGGAGAGATACCCGGATTCAGAACAACCTTTTCTGGCCTGGATTGACGAAGCAAGGAAAGCGGACTGGAAGACGCCTGCTGACATCAAGGCACACTTTGCCACCACCAGCATTCTCAAAAGCCGCAGAGTCGTGTTCAACATCAAGGGCAATGACTTTCGGTTAGTAGTCGCGGTGGCCTATCGTTTCGGCGCCGTATACATAAAATTTGTCGGCACCCACAAGCAATACGATGGGATCGACGCTGATACCATCGAAATGGAATAACCCATGAACATTCATCCGATTCACACCGACGAGGACTACCGTGTAGCCCTCAAAAACGTATCGGCACTATTCGACAATGAGCCTGAGCCGGGAACCCCCGAAGGCGATTACTTCGACATCATGATTACCCTCATCGAGGCCTATGAATCGAAGCAGTTTCCGGTCGACCTACCCACTCCGATCGACGCGATCAAATTTCGTATGGAGCAGTCCGGCCTGTCCCCCGCTGATCTGGCACCAGCCATTGGCCGGACAAACCGGGTTTATGAAGTACTCAACGGTAAGCGTGCGTTGACGCTTCCGATGATCTGGAAGCTTCATGATCTATTTGGGATACCAGCCGAAAGTCTGATAAAGCCGGTGAAGCAGGCCTGAACTTTTTAGGGTTACGACACCGGATTCAGGGCATCAAGTCGATAGTTGGTTGGCAAACTGCCCGACTGCGTTCACCACTTTCTGCGCACCGTCCTGGATCTCGACGATCACCGTGCCCGCCTCCGCCGCCAGCGCCAGACCTTGTTCAGCCTGGAGCTTGCCGTCAGTCATCAGGGCCACGGCGTTGCGCGCCATGTCCTGGTTCTGACGCACGACGCCGACAATTTCATCGGTCGCCTGACTGGTGCGCGAGGCCAATTGCCGGACTTCGTCCGCCACCACGGCAAACCCACGTCCCTGCTCACCGGCACGAGCCGCTTCGATGGCCGCGTTGAGCGCCAGCAGGTTGGTCTGCTCGGCGATGCCGCTGATGGTTTTGACGATGGTGCCGATCACCAGCGATTGCTCGTTCAGTGCTTCGATACCTTCGCCAGCGGTTTGCATGTGTTTGGCCAGGTCACGCATCACGTCTACAGCTTGGGTCACCACGGCAGTTCCGCGCTGCGCACTCTGGTCGGTTTGCTGAGAAGTGCTGTAGGCAATGTTGGCCGCCTCGGCGACAGCCTGCTCCTGATTGACCTGATCGGTAATCACCGTGGCGAACTTCACCACTTTGTAGAGTTTGTTGTTGGCATCGACCACCGGGTTGTAGGAAGCCTCCAGCCAGACCACGCGACCGTGGCTATCGACACGCTTGAAACGATCAGCGACGAACTCGCCAGCGTTCAGACGGCGCCAGAAGTTCTGATACTCGGCGCTGTTGTATTCCTCTGGCTCACAGAAGATGCGGTGATGTTTACCCTGGATCTGCGCCAGGCTGTAACCCATGCCACTGAGGAAACGCTCGTTGGCCATCAGCACGTTGCCATTGAGGTCGAACTCGATCACTGCCGTCGAACGCACCAGCGCGCCAATCAGGTTTTCATGCTCACGGGACGCCTCGATGGTACGGGTCAGGTCGCTGGAGTAAATCGAGAAGTTCTTGATACGGCCGTCCGAGGACCGCACCGGCTGCATGATCGAACGCAACCAGGCTTCGGCACCGTTGCCGCGTAGCAAACGGACCGCGCCGGCAAAGTGCTCGCCACGGGTCAGCGCCGCCTTGAAACGGTTATGGAATTCATCCGATTTCACATGGACCGGAACAAGGTCTTCGATGTGCCGGCCGATCAGATCATTGCTTTTGTAGAGCATCTCACTGACGAAGTTTTGGTTGACCGATTGAATTCGCCCATCGGAGTCGAGGGTCAGGACCAGCATCTCGCTTTCCAGACTCTCCTTGACTTGCAGAAGGCTGGAGAGTTCTTCGCGAAGAGCCGACAGCTCCTGCTTCAAGCGTTTATTGAACATGGGAAGCACCGATGGACAGAGATAAAAAGCGGCTTACAGCCTAGCCATCGGCTTTGCGGGTATTTTCTGAAGAGTGTTGCAGGGTTGTCCTACAAAAATAGTCGCGGCACAAACAGCCTCATGCTGCACCAGCCACCGAACAGCGTCCAACTCGCGGCATTCGCGCACCGAAATACACCGCGCTGCTGATGCCCACGGCCCCCATCACCGCGCAGAAAATCACACAAATCCACGGACTCCACGGCATCAGACCGATCAACAGCAGCGGTGTGACACTCGCCCAGGCGGCGTAGGCAATGTTGTAGGTGAAGGAAATCCCCGAGACGCGAATCCGCGCCGGAAACAGGCTGACCATCACTGACGGCACTGCGCCGACCACCCCACAACCAAGGCCGGCCACCGCATAGGCTAGACCGATCCACTGGCCTTCAATGATCAGACAGGTATAGAGCACGCCGATGCCCAGAGGCAGCAGCAGGCTATACAGCATCACCGTGCGCCAGGCGCCGATACGATCGACGAGCAGCCCGGCGAGCACACAGCCAATATTCAGAAAGACGATGCCCAAGGCACTCAGCGCGAAGGTATGGCTGGCGGTCATGCCGAAGGTTTTCTGCATCATGGTCGGGGTGATGACCACAAACACCACCACGGCCGAGGTCAGCACGCAGGTGAGGATCATCGCCGGCAGCATCGCCAGGCGGTGTTCACGCAGGACCGTGCGCAGCGGCAGTTCGACAGCGGCCTCGCGCTGGGCCTGCATCGCCATGAACACCGGCGTTTCACTGAGCCAGCGGCGCAGCCAGACACCGATCACGCCAAACACTCCGCCCAGCAGAAACGGGTAACGCCAGGCGTAATCGAGGATTTGCTCCGGGGTAAACGCCTGAGCCAGAAAAGTCGCCGTCAAGGCGCCGATCAGGTAACCGAAGGTCAGCCCCGCCTGCAGGAAACCAAGGGCATAGCCGCGATGCCCGACCGGCGCGTGCTCAGCGACGAACACCCAGGCACTCGGCACTTCACCGCCCACCGCCGCGCCTTGCAGGACCCTCAGGGCCAACAGCAACAGTGGTGCGAAATAGCCGATCTGGGCGTAGGTCGGCATGATCCCGATCAGCAAGCACGGCAACGCCATCATCAGAATGCTCAGGCTGAACACCTTCTTGCGTCCCAACCGGTCAGCGAAATGCGCCATCAGGATCCCGCCCAACGGACGCGCGAGGTAGCCAGTGACAAAGATCCCGAAGCTTTGCAGCAGACGCAGCCACTCGGGCATTTCCGGCGGGAAGAACAGCTGGCTGAGGGTCAGCGCGAAGAATACGAAAATAATGAAGTCGTAGATTTCCAGCGCACCGCCCAAGGCTGCAAGCCCCAGGGTCTTGTAGTCCGAGCGAGTGAAGGGCGCCGGGCGCGCATTGATGTTGGCAGTCATGTACAAGAACTCTGGCAGGCAAAAAACCAAGGCGCCCATGGTCTACGCAAATGCGCTTGTGGACAACCCGTGCTCGCCCTGGGCTGCGTAGCGGCCCAAAAGTCTGACAACCATCGCCTATTTTTGTGAGTGCTACGCACTCAAGCGGGAGCAAGCTCCCTCGCCACAGGTTTCCTTGACTCAAGACGCTCTTGAGTGAACAGCATTGAGTGTGTGAGCGGGCTTGCTCCCACACTGGCGACTCATTGCATTCAGAGCCGTCACCCCGCTGTCACACCTCGCTGCTAGCGTCCCGCTGAAATATATTGAAACATTTATGCAAGACAGGACTCGGCATGAACGACAAAAAAGACCGCAACGACGCCCCCTCCCCGCAAACAGATACGCCCACCGACACCAGTCGCCGCCGCTTCCTGGGTGGCGTGGCGGTACTCAGTGTCGGCGCGACCCTCAGCGCTTGTGGCAGTCATGGCGATGAGTCGGGTAAACCGGTCGAACGCCTGCTTTCACCTGTCGAATTGGACAAAGCCCTACGCGACCAGGTGAAAACCGTAGTGGTTATCTACGCCGAGAACCGTAGTTTCAATAACCTGTTCGGCGACTTCCCAGGTGTAGAGAAACCGCTCTCGGGCCTCAACCCTGTCGAATATCAGCAGCGCGATCGCGATGGCAGCCTATTGCAGACCCTGCCGCCAGTCTGGGGCGGCGTGCTGCAGATCGGCCCGCAAACCCTCGATGGCGTGACTTACCCCAGCGCAACCCAGTTCCAGGAACACCTGCCTAACGCGCCCTTTGCCCTCAAAGGTCCGAACGCCGAAGACTTGCCGTTCGGCCTGGTGACGCGCGACCTGTGGCATGCGTTCTATCAGAACCAGATGCAGATCAACGGTGGCAAAAATGACGGCTTTGTCGCCTGGGCCGACTCCGGTGGCCTGCCCATGGGGCATTACGCCCAGAGTCGATATTCCCTGCGGTTGTGGGACGTTGCCCAAGAGTTTGTGCTCTGCGATAACTTTTTCCAGGGGGCTTTCGGCGGCTCGTTTCTCAACCATCAATACCTGATCAGCGCCACCGCGCCGTTCTATCCGGACGCCGTCAACTCGGTAGCCAAGACACAAATCGCCACGCTGCAAAGCGGCGATCCGGCCGACCCACGCCTCAAGCCCCTGGAACAATCCCCGGCCAGTGCCATGACCGGCCCACCCCAATTCGGCCCCAGCGCGCTGACGCCGGACGGCTATGGGGTCAACACGCTCGCTCCGCCGTACTGGCCGACCTGGATTCGCGACCCCGAGCGTCCGGCGTACGCCAAACCAGACCTGCCGAACGTCATGGTCCCCCAGACCCACGAGCACATAGGCGACAAGCTCTCGAAGAAAAACATCGACTGGGCCTGGTATGCCGGAGGTTGGCAGGCGACGCTGGATCAGTACAAAGACTCTGGCGGCATTCCGAAAATCCCGAACTTCCAGTATCACCACCAGCCGTTCAACTACTTCAAGCAGCAGGGACCGGAAAACCCGCTGGAGCGCGGTAAACGTCTACGGGATGCGGGGTTGGGCGATGAATCGAATACCAACAAGTTCTTTGCCGATGCCGAGGCGGGCAAGCTGCCGGCGGTGAGTTTCTATAAACCCCAGGGCAACCTGAACATGCACGCCGGTTACGCCGATGTAGCGTCCGGCGACCGGCACATCGTCCGCGCCCTGAAAGTGCTGCGGGAAAGCCCGCAATGGAAAAACATGGTGGTCGTGGTCACGGTCGATGAGAACGGCGGTTGGTGGGATCACGTCGCACCGCCCAAGGGCGACCGCTGGGGGCCGGGCTCGCGGGTACCGACGCTAGTGGTTTCGCCGTTTGCGCGCAAGGGCATGGTGGATCACACGGTCTATGACACTGGCTCGATTCTGCGGTTGATCACCCGGGTGTTTCAGCTTGAAAAGCTCGATGGCCTCAGGCAGCGGGACGACGCAATGATTGCCCGTGGCCAGAACCCCATGGGCGATTTGAGCAATACACTGCACTTTGCCTGATGAAAAAGGGGCTCTGACTGGCGATCTTTTCACTTGTGTACTAGACCGTTCGACACAACTAGTTCCAGTATGTACCCACCCCTCCTCCGAGGGCTCACGCTGAAAAGGATCTGAGCATGTTCAAACTCGCAGGATTCACCCTCGCCGCGCTCACCCTGAGCGCCGCCGCTCACGCCGATGTCGATCTGAATCTGGGCAGTACCGAACGCGTCACCCGGCTGTTCGCCTACCCCAACAACTGTAATGTCATCTGCTTCCGCAACTGGACACTGGAGCAGACCGTCGAGCATTACCTGACCCAAAGCGTACAGCGCGATGGCTACAAAACCGCAAAAGTGCTGGTCAAAACCGAAAACAAGCAGCTCCACGCCCATATCAGCGGTGTGCCCAAAGGCTATGACAAGCCACTGACCGCGCTGCTCAATGCCGGGGATTTGGCCTACAACGGCGCCAACAAGCTGAGTGCCGATGGCAAATGGACCTATAACTGGTACCTGTTCCTGCCGCTGGGCATGGCGCTGGAAAACCGTAAAAGCGTCGAACTGCTGCACTTCCCGCCGGATTACTCCCTGACCCAGGCCCAGGACTATCTGGAGTCCAAGACCACCGACCGCTGGGCCGCGCTGCTGACCGCCAACAACATTCCCGCCGACCAGACGCCGGCCTATCAGACCATCATCGACATCGCGCCGATTGCCGCACCGTCCACCGCTGGCAAAGATCTGGAAGGCGTCTACAACTACTTCACGGACTACCAGACCACCATGGTCAAGGAAGTCAGCCAGAATGCCAAAGGTGCAGCATTGCCAATGGTCGCCTTTGGTTCACCGGTGCGTAACTGGATCAAGCAACAATACGGGCAGACCGTAGAAATATTGGGCCTGGCAACCATCAGCCCGAGCAAGGGGGTGACGGTACCCGTACTGGGTTCCAACCACCCGAGCTACATCTGGTACGCCGCCGACCCCGAAGCCTATAGCGGCGACGATGCGCAGGCCAAGGCCGACGCCGCGGGGCTGAAAGTCATGGGGCAGGATTTGAGTGCCGCGTGCTGGCAGGCCGGAATGGGCAGCAAACCGGGCACTGACCCTACCGCTCAGCTGAAAAGCTGCACTCAGACCTGGCAAGTGACCCAGAAAGAAAAAACCTGCGAACTGTTCTACACCTCGATTCGCAACCTGACGCCTGAGCAAGCGGTGGCCAAATGCTCGACAGCGCCGGTCAAATCCGAGCTGAAACAGCTGCAGACCCCGGCTCTTGTGACCTCCACTACTGCCCCACACCTGTAAAACGCTGAAAGTCTTTCCCGCGCGAGCCATGGCTGACGTGGGAAAGAGCTTTTTTCGCCTGTCATATCTGACAGTAGACCGGTTGCTTCATTTGCGAGAGGCTTGGGGTGTCCCCATGTGCTGCAGAGCTGACAGGAAGTCAGCTGAAGGACGTCGTAGCACCCAGCCGACAAGGATTGTTATGAGAACCCGTGCCGAACAAGAAACAACCCTACCGCCATCCAACGGCATCTATCCGTTTGTAGAGTTGCCCCTTCGCCTTGGATTCCCCTCCAAAGACGACTTTGAAATCATCCATAACGCTCAGGGCTCGGCAATGGCGGTCGCGGCACTGCGCGAGTTCCCCCGCATCAGCCGAATCTGCCGGGTTTCCGGACATCTATTGCCCTATCGCTGCCGACACACCCGGCAGTTGGCGCCGGGAATCCATGTCTACGATCCGTGCTTCAGTGGTCTACTGAGTCACTCCTGCGACCCCAACGTCTTTCTCGATATGAGCGAGCTGTGGTTATGGGCGCTCAAAGACATCAAAAAGGGTGACCGACTGACGATGGATTTCGCCGCGACAGAAGACAAGCTGCTGCGGCAGTTCGCCTGCCGCTGCGGTTGTCCCTGCTGCCGTGGCTGGATCATCGGCTACGACGAGTCACCGAATGCCAATGGTGAACAGTTCTTTCAACACTGGCGTCGGCGAAGTCTCGGCTGAAAGGCTTTTACAACGCCTCGACCGGGCGCAAACGGTACTGCGGTGGCAACTGCTCGAAACCGCTGATGGTGGCGTTCAGGCTCTTCCAGCGACCGTCCTTGATGCCATAGATGCAGCCGTGGATCGACAGGCTCTGCCCGCGGTGCCAGGCATTTTGCACAATGCTGGTGTGACCGACGTTGGCCACCTGCTGGATCACATTGAGCTCACAGAGGCGGTCGACCCGCTCTTCTTCGGTGGGCAACTTGGCCAGTTCGTCGCGTTTTTCATAGTAGAGATCACGAATCGAGCGCAGCCACCCGTCGATCAGGCCCAACTGACGATCCTGCATCGAGGCGCGTACACCGCCGCAGCCATAGTGGCCGGTCACCAGGATGTGTTTGACCTTGAGTACATCCACCGCATACTGAATCACCGACAGGCAGTTGAGGTCGGTGTGTAGCACCACGTTGGCCACGTTGCGGTGCACGAACAGATCACCCGGCAGCATGCCGACGATTTCGTTGGCTGGCACGCGTGCGTCTGAACAGCCGATCCACAGGTATTCCGGGGTTTGCTGACGGGCTAGCTTGGCAAAGAAATCAGGATCTTCGCGGGTGATCGCATCAGCCCAGCGCTCGTTGTTATCAATCAGATCTTGTAAGTCGTTCATGCAATGAAGCCTCGAGAATGATGCACTGCTTTGACAGACAACCGCCCGTCGGGGTCACGCACGAAATGCAGATCCCCCTGATGCCCTGATGTATGTAACGGCTAGCCGGCGCTCCATGCCCGCGGGAATTCTCGGCAGTCCAGTGGGTCAATTGTAGTAGGGCCTACAGTATGAGGAATAGCCATGACTGATTCACGACGTCCGTTCGATAAGGAGCAACCCGAGCCCATCGACGACGATGAAGACCGCATGGGCTCGGTGCATGAGCTGGATTTCGACGAGGAAGAACCCGGCACCAGAATCGGTGACCTGATCCCCGAACGCGAACTTGCGCAGAAGATTCCCGACCAGCGTGCCCGCAAAGCCGGTATGACCGGCGCGACCAATGACAATGACGCCACCGACGATGATTTGAGCCCGGAAACCCTGATCCGTGAAGACGGCGCACGGGATGCCCACGAAGCGGGTGAAGACGGCCAGGCGGATTGGGAGTTGCGCATTGTCGACGAGGACGACATCGGTGGGGGCGATGGGCTGGATGAAGCGGAACTGGCCCGGCAGGATCCATTGGACGGCAAGCCTTGATCTACAGGGCTGACCGTATGCCAATGTAGGAGCTGCCGAAGGCTGCGATCTTTTGATCTTCTATAGGCGCGCCATCGCAAAGATCAAAAGATCGCAGCCTTCGGCAGCTCCTAGCGGGATCAATCAACCAAGGTGCAGGCCATCACCACGGCATCTTCTCGCCCGCCAACCGCCGGGTAGTAATCCCGCCGACGCCCGATTTCGTTAAACCCATACCGCTCATACAACCGAAACGCCGCCCGGTTGCTGTCGCGCACTTCCAGGAAACATTCCCGCGCCTCAGCCTTGTAGGCAATCGACATCAAATGCTCCAGCAGCGTCAAACCCAGGCCGCGGCCCTGATTTTCCGGTTTGACGGTGATGTTCAGCAGATGCGCCTCATCAAGGATGATCTGCACGACGCCATGACCAACCTGCTGCTGCCCTTCGAACATCAGCCAGATCTGGTACTTGCCCAGGCCATCGAGAAAAATCCCGCGGGTCCAGGGATGGCTGTAGGCCGCATATTCGATTTTCAGTACAGCGTCCAGGTCCGCCTCGGTCATCGGGCGGAACGATACAGCGTCACTCATTCGATTCTTTCCAACGCGCCATCAGCCGACGCATGGCTTGCCAGACATCAGCCTTACGCTGTGGCTCTTCCATTAATAACTCCAGGCCCGGCAAGGCCCAGACCGAACCCAGGCCTTCGACCTGAAGTTCACGGTTGAAGGATTCGGCGTTGGCCTCACCGGCAAAACGCACCGCCGGCAGGCCGATCAGCCACAGGCAGACGCACGGTGCGTCTTCCAGGCGGGCCGACAGAAAACCTTGTACGAAATCTCGAGCCGCTTCCGGCCCTTGGTCCATGGTGCCGCGAGCCAGCAACGGCCAGCGCACCGGCTCGCCGACGATCTGCGGGCTGTCCGGCAGGCCGGCGGCGCGCAGCATGTCTTTGAGCAACAGATAAGCGGGGTCGCGGGCCTGGAAAGTTTCGCCTGTGGGTAACTCCACCAGCAACAGGCAGCGACCGGCTCGCAGCAATTGCAGGGCGAAACGCGGCGGCGGCACTGGCGCAGCCTTGGCGACGAGCGGTGCCTCTTCGCTCTCTTGCGTCGCTTTGCCTGCTGGTTTTCCAGCCGATGGCGTCGGCCGTGGCACCTCGATTTTCACCCGCTCGGCCGGTTTGGCCGCAGGCTCCACGGGCGTTTGCGCTACCGGAGCAGGTGCAACCGGGGCGACGACCAACGGTTCAGGCGTCTCCAGCAGCTCGGGCCGCGATGGCGCAGCAAAGGGCAATTCGGTGCGCGGCAGCCAGTTGACCACCTGCATGGCGGTCAAATAAGCGCGACGACGGGACTCGATAAGCAAAGGTCGGCCACTTGTGGATAACTAAAGTGCGGTGATTCTACCGCCCTTCGCTCAAGATCGCCCACGCTTGATCGATAGACTTCACCGATAGAAGAAGCGACAGCCCATCCCCAGAGTGAATCGACACGGCTGCGATGAAGTACAATCGCGGCTTTTAATTGCCAACCAGCCGGCCATTCCGATGATCGAACCCAAGCGCGTCTTGCGCGCCCTCGCTGAACACTGGGCACTTCTGGAGCCACTGTGCGAGCACTTCGACCAAGGCACCCTGAGCCTCAACGAACTGCGTTCACAGTTGGCCGCCCAGCAACTGGACAGCACACCGCAGGACATCACCAGCCTGCTGGACGTGTGGATCCGCCTCGACATTCTGGTTCCCGTGGCGAAAAGCCCGAACCGTTTCGAGCTCAACGCGCAGATTCACGACTTCCTCGCTTACCTGCGCCGTGAGCACCGTCTGGGTCTGTGCCTGGAAATCGAAGCCTATCTGCGCCACCTCGAGCGCCTGGCCGGTTACATCCAGGACGCCTTCGACATTCGCGACGGCAACGATCTGGCGCGCCAGTTGCGCCTGCTCGACATGCGTGTGCGGGACGTGCTGAAGAAACTCGCCAACGACGAACAGGCCCTGGTGGCCGTCGCCGAGCGGGCCAAGACCAGCGACCGGCAGATTCCGCTGCGTCAGCGTTATGCTGAAGTGCTGGCGACCTGGGACGAATACGTCGAACCGATGATCCAGTTGGTGAATGCCGACGGCGCCTTCGAACAAGGCGTGCGCAAGGTTGAGAACGTGTTGTTGCGCATGCTCACCGAACAGCAGCGCCTCGGCCATCTGGTCGACGACGACATGCTGCTGCGCACCCACGCACGCATCCTCGAAATGCAGACCAGCGCCCAGCTGACCCTGCGTCACGCCCGCGAACTGCTGCTGCCGCTGCGCGAAGAAGCGCGCCGGCATAACGCCGTGACCCGTGGCGCAGCCCTGGCGCTGTCGGCCATTCGTCGCAAAGGCATCGATGCGGTGCCGCAAGCCGCGATGCCGCTATTCACCCGCCCGCAAAGCACCTTCCTCGGCAGCGCCAGCCAAGTCGAAGCCTACGTGTACGCCCTGGCCCGTTTCGAGCCGAAACCGGCGCGTTTCCCCAAGGCCCACAAGACCCAGAAAGGCGAAGCCCCGCGCGCGCCACGCACGGTTCGGGAAATGCTCGAACGCTGCGAAGACGCCCTGCCGATGCCGGACCTGATGAGCTGGCTGCTGGAGCAGGAGCCGGACGGCGCCACCGACGAATTGCTCTACTGGTTCTCGCGCCTGTCGCGGGAAAAACGCTTCAAGCGCGAGCGTCTGGAACGCCGCGATTACCACACTCACGAGCACCAGGTCAGCCTGCGCTCCTTCGCCCTGCTCTCGGCCCGCGACACCGCCGCCGAGGATTCTGCGAGCACCCCACATGCATCTTGATCTATCCGAACTGTCCCAGCTGGCGCCGATCTTTCGCGAGCTGTTCAAGGGCTACCACGTCAGCCGCCGCGACCCGGAGCTGTACGCCCAACTGTCGAACTTCCAGGACCAGTACCGCACCCTGTTCAAGGCGCTGGGTTTTGAACTGGTGTGCGACACCCGTGGTTTCTACTACTTTGTGCCGGACCTGGCCGCGGCGGCGGTAAACAAGACGGCGCAACGTCTGGCGCTGTTCACCTTCATCCTCGTCGAACACCTGGCCGACCAGGGCCGCGACCCGATCGCCGTGCTCGACGGTGGCAGCCTCGGTCGCGATGAATTGCCATCGTTGCTGGAGAAGTACCGCGACCTGTTCATCCAGGCCGAAGTGCAGACCGTCGAAGAGCTCGAAGAAAAAATCATGCGCCGCATGACCCAGCTCGGCTTCGCCGGCGAAGAAAACGGTGTCTACCGTTTCCTGCCGCCGATGCACCGCTTCCTCGATGTCTGTTTGTCGGTCCAGCAGGACCGCGACCTGGCCGCCAGCCTGCACAGCGTGCTGCCGTTGCCGGCGCCGGTGCTGATCGACGAAGACAGCGACGAAAAACTGCTGCAGACCGACGACCCGCTCGATCTCACCGAGTTTGAAGAAGAGAGCGAAGAAGACGCCCTGGCCCGCGCCATTGCCGAAGAACAGGAGACCGACGCATGAGCAAGGAACGCTACGGCATTCGCCGCTTTGCCCTTTTGAACACCGCCGGTTACAGCCTCGGCCTGTTCCCGCTGGAAGAGCCGCTGTCGGTCTACGGCGCGAACAACCTTGGTAAGTCCGCCTCGATCAACGCCTTGCAGTTCCCGATCCTGGCGCGCATGTCGGACATGAGTTTCGGCAAGTACAGCCTGGAACAATCGCGGCGTTTCTACTTCGCCTCGGACACCAGTTACATCCTCGTCGAAGTCTCCCTGCCCCACGGCCCGCACGTGATTGGCGTGGTCGGTCGCGGCCCGGGTGGTGGTTTCGGTCACCAGTTCTTTGCCTACGCCGGCAAACTCGACCTGGCTCATTATCAGAAAGACGACACCTGCCTGCGGCAGAAAGAGCTGTTCACCAATCTTGAGCGCGAAGGCCTGAAAGCCTACGAACTCAAGCCGGATGAACTGCGTCGCTTGCTGGTGGGCGGCCACACCTCGATTCCGCTCGACCTGACGCTGATCCCGCTGCGCTCCACCAGTGAGCAGAGCCTGAAGACCTTCCGCGCCCTGTTCATCAACTTGCTGCACATGCGTGAAATCACCGCGGCCAAGCTCAAGCAGCTGTTCCTCGATGCCTTCGAACACAGCCTGCGTTCCGGCAGTGTCGATTACATCGCCGCGTGCGAAGAAGCGTTCCGCGATGTACGCCGCATGGAGCAGGACTACAACTCGCTGGTCGCGGCCGGTCCCTTGGTCGAAGCCTTGGCCAACGGCGTGAAACAGCGGGACATCCTGCGCGGCAAACTGCATCGCCTGTCGCCGCTGCTCGATTCCCTGCTCGGCACCTGGTCGGACTACGCCAGTGCGCGCAAGGAAGAACTGACGATTCAGGCCGAGCACTACCGCAACGAGCAGGATGCCCTGCAAAACGATCAACGCGGTGGCACTCAAGAGCTGATGCGCCTGGAACGGGAAATCACCGGCATCCAGCGCTGGCTCGGCGAATTGTCGGTGCTCAAGCATCGCTTCGCCCTGGTCGATGACGTCAAAGTCCTCGAACAGCAATTGCTCGCCGCCAAGGACGCGCACGACGAACTGGCCGGTGCGCTGGCCCAGTCGCGGCAGTTCTCTGCCGAAGATCTGGAAGAGCGCCTGCGCGATCTGGAAAAACGCCTGAAATCGGTGAAGCAGCAACTCGATCACGCCGACAACAACAGCTACGCCCGCCTGCGCGAAGAGTTCTCGCAACAGGACGTCGAGCGCCTGATGCGCCTGTTCAACAGCGCGCTGTTCAGCCTGCCGCTGGGCGAACATGGCATCACGCTGGACGAGGACGGTCAGTGGGTCAAATCCATGGAATTGATCCTCGACGGTTTCAAAGGCGAGCGCTTCGAAGTGCCGGGCCTGTCCATCGACATATCGCACATCGAGCCGCCAGCGCTGCAAGCCCTGGCCGACCGCGCCGCATTGCGCGATCAGAAAGAGCGTCTGGACAAAGAACTCAAGCAACTGAAAACCCAACAAGCCGTGGCGGCCGACCGCGCGGCCAGCAAGACTCAGACCGAAGCCCTGTATCAGCAAGTGCTGGATGCGCAGAAAGCCCTGGAAGACTTCCGCCGCGCGCAAACCCTGAGCGCCGAGGAAGGCGACAAGCTTGAGCAACTGGCGCAGATGGAAGCCGCCCAGGACGAGTTGAAACGCTCCAGCGATGCCTTCACCGAACGCGTCCAGCAGCTGTCGGCCAAGCTGCAATTGGTTGGCCGGCAGATCGGCGACATGGAAGCCAAGCAACGCACCCTCGACGATGCACTGCGCCGCCGTCAGCTGTTGCCGGCCGACCTGCCGTTCGGCACGCCGTTCATGGACCCGGTCGACGACTCCATGGACAACCTGCTGCCATTGCTCAATGACTATCAGGACAGCTGGCAAGGCCTGCTGCGGGCCGACGGGCAGATCGACGCGCTCTACGCGCAGGTTCGCCTCAAGGGCGTGGCCAAGTTCGACAGCGAAGACGATATGGAGCGTCGCCTGCAACTGCTGATCAACGCGTACGCACACCGCACCGATGAAGCCCTGACCCTCGGCAAGGCGCGCCGCGCGGCGGTTACCGACATCGCCCGGACCCTGCGCAACATCCGCAGTGACTACGACAGCCTCGAACATCAACTGGCGCTGTTCAACCGCGAGATCAACAAACGTCAGGTCTCCAACCTGCAGAGCTTCCGTATCGTGCTCGCGCCGAACAAGGAAGCGCTCAAGCACATTGACCAGATCATCCACAGCGCCGGTCAGTACGAAGAAGGCGAAACCCTCTCCGTCTTCGATCTGAGCCAAAGCGCCGAGCAGGACAACAAGAACGAAGAGGCCAAGGAATACCTGGCGCGGCTGGTGGCGGCCAACCACAACCAGCTCGGTCTCAAGGATCTGTTCGAGCTGGCGTTCGAGATCACCAAGGTCAATGGCCAACCGGTGATCCACACCGACATCGACGGCGCGGCGTCCAACGGCACCACCATGACCATCAAGGCGCTGACCAACATGTACTTGTTGCTGCACTTGATGGACCGCGACCAGGCCGGTCGCGTGCGCCTGCCGTACTACCTCGACGAGGCGGCGGACATCGACGAGAAGAACCAGGCAGCGCTGTTGGAAACCAGCCTGCAGCTGGGCTTCGTGCCGATCCTGGCAAGTGTGAAGCCGCAAGTCTGCGCCAGCGTCGCCATCGACCTGGAAGGCGGCAGCGGCCCGAACGGCATCTACATCGACGAGGCGGACTGGAAGTTCATCCGTCGTCACGATGAAGTGAAAGCAACCGTTAACATCCAGGCGGACGAACCGGAGCTGGATGCGGTCTGACGCCTGAATCGAAGCCAATAAAAAGGCCGCGATCCAATATGGATCGCGGCCTTTTTATTTATGGGTACATTCTTGAAACCTTCGGTGAGTTCCATGGCCCCTTCGCGGGACGCGGCCTTACGTGATCGGTGCCGGGTTGAACAAGGTGATGTCGTTATGCAGCTTGTGCTGCTCCGCCCACGTCTGTTTCTTGCCGCTGGCCACGTCCAGGTAGTAGTGGAACAACTCCCAGCCGAGGTCTTCGATCGACGCCCGCCCGGTGGCAATCCGCCCGGCATCGATGTCGATCAGGTCCGGCCAGCGCTGCGCCAGTTCTGTGCGGGTCGAGACCTTCACCACTGGCGCCATCGCCAACCCATAAGGCGTACCACGCCCGGTGGTGAACACATGCAGGTTCATCCCCGCCGCCAACTGCAACGTCCCGCAGACAAAATCACTGGCCGGGGTCGCGCAGAAAATCAGCCCTTTGCGCTTGAACCGCTCCCCAGGGCCAAGCACCCCGTTAATCGCGCTGCTGCCGGATTTGACGATCGAGCCCAAGGACTTCTCGACAATGTTCGACAACCCGCCCTTCTTGTTCCCCGGCGTGGTGTTGGCGCTGCGATCCGCTTCACCCTTGGCCAGGTAACGGTCGTACCAGTCCATTTCCCGCACCAGTTCCTGAGCGACTTCTTCGGTTTCCGCCCGGGACGTCAGCAGGTAAATCGCATCGCGCACTTCGGTGACTTCGGAAAACATCACCGTCGCACCAGCCCGCAGCAACAAGTCCGAGGCATAGCCCAGGGCCGGGTTGGCGGTGATCCCGGAGAACGCATCGCTGCCGCCGCACTGCATACCGAGGATCAGCTCGGACGCCGGCACGGTTTCCCGGCGACGTTGATCAAGCTTCTTCAAACGGGTTTCGGCCAGCGCCATGATCTGCTCGATCATCTCGGTGAAACCGTGACTGGAATCCTGCAAGCGATACAGCCACGGTTCGCTCAAATCCACCGAGCTGTCGTTCTCATGCATCACCTGCCCGGCCTGCAATTTCTCGCAGCCCAGGCTGATCACCAGCGCCTCGCCCCCCAGGTTCGGGTTGCGCGCCAGATTGCGCACGGTGCGGATCGGGATGTACGCGTCGGTGGCGGTGATCGCCACGCCGCAGCCGTAACTGTGGGTCAGCGCCACCACGTCATCGACGTTCGGGTACTTGGGCAGCAACTCGTCCTTGATGCGTTTTACCGCGTGATCCAGCACGCCGGTGACACACTGCACGGTGGTGGTGATGCCGAGAATGTTGCGCGTGCCGACGGTGCCGTCGGCGTTGCGATAACCCTCGAAGGTGAAGCCTTCCAGCGGTGCCTGCGCGGCCGGCACTTCGGTGGACAGCGGCAAGCTGTCCAGCGGTGGCGCGGTGGGCATGCGCAGTTGATCTTCCTTGACCCAACTGCCGCGAGGAATCGGCTGCAACGCGTAGCCGATCGTCTGGCCGTACCGAATCACCTGGCCGCCCTCGGGAATGTCCTCAAGGGTGACCTTGTGGCTCTGCGGCACGAAATCCACGGTGACCAGGCCATCGGGGAATTCGGTGCCGGCCGGCACGCCCTGATCGTTGACCACGATCACCACATTGTCCCGCTCGTGCAGGCGGATGTAGCGCGGCGAGTCGGAATGTTCAATCAACTGCATGACGCCGCTCCTCAGGAATGCGCTTCAGATAACTTGCTGTTCGTTTCAGGACCGCTGGCCGGCGGCTCTTTGAGCACAACGCGTTTGATCGGGCCAACGATCACCAGATAACTGAATACCGCGACCAACGCGTTGCAACCGACGAACACTAGCGCCCACTTGAACGAGCCGGTGGAGCTGATGATGTAGCCAATGACGATCGGCGTGGTGATCGACGCAATGTTGCCGAAGGTGTTGAACAGGCCACCACTCAAACCGGCGATCTGTTTCGGCGAGGTATCGGACACCACCGCCCAGCCCAATGCGCCCACACCTTTGCCGAAGAAGGCCAGGGCCATGAAGCCGACCACCATCCACTCAACGTCCACATAGTTGCAGGCCACAATGCTGCTGGAAACCAGCAGGCCGGCGATGATCGGCGCCTTGCGGGCGAAGGTCAGCGAGTGGCCCTTGCGCAGCAGATAGTCGGAAATCACCCCGCCGAGCACCCCACCGATAAACCCGCAGATCGCCGGCAACGAGGCAATGAAACCGGCCTTGAGAATGGTCATGCCGCGCTCCTGCACCAGGTACACCGGGAACCAGGTCAGGAAGAAATAGGTGATGCCGTTGATGCAGTACTGGCCCAGGTACACGCCGAGCATCATGCGGTTGGTCAGCAACTGGCGGATGTAGTCCCACTTCGGACCGTCGACCTTTTTGCCTTTGCCCTTGTCCTGGTCCATGTCGACCATGCCGCCGTTGTCGGCGATGTGCTTGAACTCGGCGTCGTTGATCATCGGGTGCTGGCGCGGACTGTGGATAACTTTCAGCCAAATCCCCGAGAAGATAATGCCGATCACACCCATGACGATGAACACGTGCTGCCAGCCGAAGCTGTAGACGATCCAGCCCATCAGCGGTGCAAACAGTACCGTGGCGAAGTATTGCGCCGAGTTGAAGATCGCCGAGGCGGTGCCGCGTTCTGCGGTCGGGAACCACGCCGCTACGATGCGTGCGTTGCCGGGGAAGGATGGCGCTTCGGCCAGGCCCACCAGAAAGCGCAGCATGAACAGCGCGACGACGGCGGTGGAAAGCCCGAACTCACCGACATAGCCTTGCAGTACGGTGAACAGCGACCAGGTAAAGATGCTCAGGGCATAGACTTTTTTCGAACCGAACCGGTCCAGCAACCAGCCACCGGGAATTTGCCCGGCCACGTAGGCCCAACCGAATGCGGAGAAAATATAACCGAGAGTGACCGCGTCGATGCCGAGGTCTTTTTGCAGGCTGGAGCCGGCGATTGCGATGGTCGCCCGGTCGGCGTAGTTGATCGTGGTCACCAGAAACAGCATGAGCAAAATCAAATAGCGGACGTGAGTCGGCTTGGTCGATTGCATTGTAGATGTACTCCCACTGATTATTTTTATGCGCGGGTGAAACTGTTGTGTTCCCTGTGTAGGAGCTGCCGAGTGAAACGAGGCTGCGATCTTTTGATCTTTAAAAGCAAAGATCGCAGCCTCGTTTCACTCGACAGCTCCTACAGGGGTGCGGTATCGATGCCGATACGGCGGTGTTTCCTGTCAGGAGCCGATGTAGCTGGTCTTCACGACCGTGTAAAACTCTTGTGCATAGCGACCTTGCTCACGTGAGCCATAGGATGAACCTTTACGGCCACCGAACGGAACGTGGTAATCCACGCCGGCGGTCGGCAGGTTGACCATCACCATCCCGGCCTGGGAATGGCGCTTGAAGTGGTTGGCATACTTCAGCGACGTGGTGGCGATACCCGCCGACAGGCCGAACTCGGTGTCGTTGGCCATTTCCAGTGCAGCGTCGTAATCCGCTACACGAACGATGTTGGCCACCGGGCCGAAGATCTCTTCGCGGCTGATGCGCATCGCAGCTTCGCTGTCGGCAAACAGCGTCGGGGCGAGGAAGTAGCCCTCGGTGTCGCAGGTCACCAGCCCACCGCCGCTGACCAGACGCGCACCTTCGGACTGGCCGATGTCGATGTACTTCAGGTCCTGTTCCAACTGCGCTTGCGACACCACCGGGCCGATGTCGGTGCCGGACTTCAACGCATGACCGACCTTGATCGACTTCATGCGCTCGGCCATGGCTTCGACGAATTTGTCGTGAATCCCGGCGGTGACGATGAGACGGCTCGACGCGGTGCAACGCTGGCCGGTGGAGTAGAACGCGCTCTGCACCGACAGTTCGACCGCTTGCTTGAGGTCGGCATCGTCGAGAATGATCTGCGGGTTCTTGCCGCCCATTTCCAGCTGCACCTTGGCCTGACGCGACACGCAATTGATCGCGATCTGCCGGCCCACGCCGACCGAACCGGTGAAGCTGATGCCATCGACTTTCGGGCTGTTGACCAGCGCCTCGCCGACTACTCGCCCGCTGCCCATCACCAGGTTGAACACGCCGGCCGGGAAACCGGCGCGGGAGATGATTTCCGCCAGCGCCCAGGCACAGCCCGGCACCAGATCGGCAGGTTTCAGCACCACGCAGTTGCCGTAAGCCAAAGCCGGAGCGATTTTCCACGCCGGGATCGCGATCGGGAAGTTCCATGGCGTGATCAGGCCGACCACGCCCAGCGCTTCGCGAGTGACTTCGACATTGACGCCCGGACGCACCGACGGCACGTAGTCACCGGACAGACGCAGGCATTCACCGGCGAAGAACTTGAAGATGTTGCCGGCGCGGGTCACTTCGCCGATGGCTTCGGGCAGGGTCTTGCCCTCTTCCCGGGCCAGCAACGTACCGAGCTCTTCGCGACGGGCGAGGATCTCGCTGCCGACTTTATCCAGCGCATCGTGCCGAGCCTGAATACCGGAAGTGGACCATGCCGGAAACGCAGCGCGAGCGGCGTCGATGGCGGCGTTGACCTGAGCCAGATCGGCCTTGGCGTAGTCACCGATGGTGTCGGTCAATTCCGACGGGTTGATGTTGCTGGAATAGTCGGCGCCGGCGACCCATTGGCCACCGATGTAGTTGTCGTAACGCTTCAAATCAGCCACGGCTTGCACCTTTTAAAAGAAGTCCTCACACACAAAGCCGCTGATTGCTCAGCGGCCTTGGGTTTGTCGGGTGTTACTGCGCGCCCTGCTTGTCGATCAGCGCCGCGAGCATTTCGTACTCTTCGCCCGTCAGATCGGTCAGCGGTGCACGCACCGGGCCTGCGTCATAGCCTGCGATTTTTGCCCCGGCCTTGACGATGCTCACCGCGTAACCGGCCTTGCGGTTGCGGATATCCAGGTACGGCAGGAAGAAGTCATCGATGATCTTGCCGACGGTGGCGTGATCTTCGCGAGCAATGGCGTGGTAGAAATCCATCGCGGTTTTCGGGATGAAGTTGAACACCGCCGAGGAGTAAACCGGTACGCCCAAAGCCTTGTAGGCCGCGGCGTAGACTTCAGCGGTCGGCAAGCCGCCCAGGTAGCTGAAGCGATCACCGAGGCGGCGACGGATCGACACCATCAGCTCGATATCGCCCAGGCCATCCTTGTAGCCGATCAGGTTCGGGCAGCGCTCAGCCAGACGTTCCAGCAGCGGCGCGGTCAGGCGGCAAACGTTGCGGTTGTAGACCACCACGCCGATTTTTACCGATTTGCAAACGGCTTCGACATGGGCGGCAACGCCGTCCTGGCTGGCTTCGGTCAGGTAGTGCGGCAGCAGCAACAGGCCTTTGGCGCCCAGGCGCTCGGCTTCCTGAGCGTACTCGATAGCCTGGCGGGTCGAACCACCGACACCGGCAAGAATTGGCACACTGCTGGCGCAGGTGTCGACCGCAGTCTTGATGATTTCCGAATACTCGCTGGCCGCCAGAGAGAAGAACTCACCGGTACCGCCTGCGGCGAACAACGCCGAAGCGCCGTATGGAGCCAGCCACTCGAGACGCTTGATGTAGCCCGCGCGATGGAAGTCGCCCTGGGCATTGAAGTCGGTGACCGGGAACGACAGCAAGCCGGAAGAGAGGATGGACTTCAGTTCTTGTGGATTCATTATTCGAACACCCTGGGTAGCAACATTGTGTGAGAAAACCGTTCAGCTCTCGCCGAAGTTGTAGGTCATCGTACAACTTAAAATACAACCGTCAACTGCATTTCATCGCCGTCCTCGGAATTTGAGTCAGGAAAGGTAATTCCTTGACGTAGGAGATTTCTCATCTACTATCCAGATAACTGTATATACATACAGCTAATTTGAACTTTGCCTACGACATATCAAGGAGCTAGAAATGTCAGGTCTACACGCACAACCGAAGGAAAATACCCGACAGATCATTGCCGATCTGGATGATCTTTTTACCGAGCACGGCATCGCCGTTTCCGGCGATGGCGCCATGCTTAAACTCACAGCAGGAAATCATCACCGCCTCAAACATCAGCGCCGTGGCTTGCTGCCGACACCACTGAAAAACCCAATGAAAGGCTTGCCCCCGTTGAGGTTCGAGGGTGCTGAACATACCGCGATCGGCGACAGCACCCTGCTGCGTTTCGTCAAGGATGCCCCTGCGCTACCGGCCTGGCAGGTGGAGTTGCATCTGCCCAATGGCCTGGCATTGACCTATGGTCAAGTGATCGCGCTGGGGGGTGATTTTTATGGAATTCCCGATCAGCCGATCAACGAAGGTGCAACCGCCGCAGAGCGAATCCAGCGCTTTACCAACGCCTTCAACTCCCTGGCAGTACTGCCGGCGTCAAACGCCGAGGCGAAGCTGATTCTTGGTGTGATGCAAAAGGAAATCGCCGCAATCAATCAGGCGATCAAGGACGGTAAACAGCCTCACGAGGCTTATGAGGCCCTCGGAGATACGTTGTCGGAAGAGTGGAACAAGATCACCGGCGGCGGCAGTTTCGTCTCGGCACTGTTCCCTTTGGGGCGTTACCTGAAACTGGCCGCCAACAATGCCGACCACTTTGGCGAATGGGCGTTGCTGGCTTACATCGCCGGGCACACGGCCGCGTTGCAACAAGCGGTGCTGGCCCACAACAGCGGCGATGAAAAGCAGTTGGAGCTGGCCTATGCGATGAACGCTTTTGCCGACCACTCCCTCACCGACCTGTTTTCCGCAGGGCATTTGCGAGTGCCGCGTAAACAGTTGGCGGCGGCGGTCACGCCGAGTGATCTGGGCTCGTTGATCACCCGTTTCATGCACGACGAAGACAGCAAGTTCGGCCTCAATGTGCGCAATGGCAACGGTGATCGCTGGCGTTCCTATGGCGACAAGCGCTATTTCGATGCGATCGACAGTGCTAACCGCACGCAGGTGAATCAAGCGGTTCAAGTGTCTGCGGATGAAGTGTTCGCAGCGTACCTCAGTGGCATCGCCCCGGCGCCCGGCAGCTTTGCTGCTTTGAAAAATCTGCCTGACCTGCAAGCGGTATTGAGTCCGGCAGACAATTTCTCGCCGCTGTTCAGGGTCGAGGGCAACAAGGTGTTGCGGCGCAAGGACGTCAACAACTTGAACGACACCGCCACCGTGGATGATTGGTGGGGCTGGAGCACTTATCTGTTGCTCAAGGACTACAAACCAACCGGCGTGCTGAATTCAGCGGCCAATGCCTGACAAGGAGATCACCTATGACTATCAAACTGAAACTGGAATTGGTTTCTGGCCAATCGCTGAAAGGTGCACCGCTGGAGTTGCTGTCGAAGGGTTTGCCGGTTGCTCGCGCGGTCGTGGATGACCAGGGGCATGCGGTCTTCGATGCCAAACCTGGGGCTGCTGAGTTGGCGGTGAGAGTGGATCGTTCAATTTTGAAGACTGGCTGACATGTTCCAGGAAGGTCACTGACCTCATCTCGAGCAGGCTCGCTCTCATTGGATCTGTGTACGATTACATTACTGTGATCGACTCAAAATCCTGTGGAAGCGAGCCTGTTCGCGATGGCTATCTGTCAGGCATCAAATCCCCCAACCCGCAAACCTATCCTCGCTGCGCCTGCGCCTCTTCATGCGCCTGGCGCAGCCGCTCACGGCTATTGGTCAGGTGCAAACGCATCGCGGCCCGCGCCGCATCGGAATCCTGGCGGGCAATCGCATCGTAAATCTCTTCGTGTTCACGGCTCAGGCGACTCATGTAGTGCTGCTGGTCGTCATGGGCCAGGCGCGCGGAGTTGAGGCGTGTGCGCGGAATGATGCTGGTGCCCAGGTGGGTCATGATGTCGGTGAAGTAGCGGTTGCCGGTGGCCAGGGCGATTTGCAGGTGGAACTGGAAGTCCGACGCCACGGCATCGCCGGCGTGGGCGGCACTTTCGTTGAGGGCGTCCAGCGCCTCACGCATCGCCGCTAACTGCTCCGGGCTGCGACGTTGCGCGGCAAGGCCGGCGGACTCCACTTCCAGGCTGATGCGCAGTTCCAGAATCGCCAATACGTCGCGCAAGGTCACTACGGTCGCCGGGTCGATACGAAAGCCGCTCGGGCTCGGGGTGTCGAGCACGAAGGTGCCGATGCCGTGACGGGTTTCCACTTGCCCTGCGGCCTGCAAACGGGAGATCGCTTCACGCACCACGGTGCGGCTGACGCCATGGGCATTCATGATCGCCGACTCGGTGGGCAACTTGTCGCCACGCTTGAGCTGACCGTCGCGGATCTGCTCGGACAACACCGTCACCAATTCCTGTGCGAGGCTGCGGCGCTTGCGAGGGAGGCGAGGTGCGTCGATCGGGTTTTCCATGGTGAACATCGGTCTCGAAAAAGCGGCTGAAACCGCATCATAGCGCATGCAGGTTGTACGATCACCGTTGACCTGTGGGAGCGTGGCCTGCCACGCTCCCACAGGTTCAGGCAGTGACGGCCTGGTCCACCAGGTGGCCATTCTCGATGCGCACATGCCGTGGATGGAAACGTTTCAGGCTGCTGCGATGGCCGACGCTGACAATGCTCAAGCCCGGCAATTCATCGATCAACGCCTGATACAACGATGCTTCATCCTCTTCATCCATCGCCGAAGTGGCTTCGTCCATGTACAGCCATTGCGGCGCATACAGCAGCGCACGGGCGAAGGCCAGGCGTTGCTGCTCACCCGGCGAGAGCATGCGCTGCCAGTGATTGGCTTCATCCAGACGCGAAACCAGGTGCGGCAAGCGGCAGGTTTCAAGCACGTGGACGTAGCGCTCGTGCGGGTAGGTGTCGCCCGGCTGTGGATAACTCAACGCCTCGCGCAGGCTGCCGATCGGCAGATAGGGCTTTTGCGGCAGGAACAGATAACGCGCTGTCGGCAGGCGGATGCTGCCGTGGCCGGTCGGCCATAGGTGCCCCATAGCCCGCAGCAAGGTCGACTTGCCGCTACCGGAACGACCGCTGAGCATGACGCGCTCGCCCTCCTCCACGGTCATGTCGGCGTTGGTCAGCAGGTGACGACCATCCGCCAGGTCGAGGCCAAGGTTGTGCACCCGTAGTGCCGACCCCTGATTCTGCACGTCGATAGCCGGCGAACGCTCTTCGTTGTCGGTCATGGCCTGACGGAAACTCAGTAGACGATCGCAAGTCGCACGCCACTCGGCAAGGTCCTGGTACGCGCTGATGAACCAGCTGAAGTTCTCCTGCACGTTGCCGAATGCCGAATTGATTTGCATCAGCTCACCGAGTTCGATCTTGCCAGCGAAATAGCGCGGCGCCGCAACCATGAACGGGAAAATGATTGCGATCTGGGCATAACCGGAGGTGAAAAAAGTCAGGCGCTTGGACACTTTCATGATGTCCCAAAAGTTACGCCAGACCAGGCCGAAACGGCTGCTCAGACGACGGTTCTCGTTGGGTTCGCCGTTGTACAGCGCAATGCTTTCGGCATTCTCGCGGACCCGCACCATGGAGAAACGCAAGTCGGCTTCGAAACGTTGCTGGTTGTTGTTGAGGCCGATCAAGCGACGACCAATCACATGCGTCAGCCAGCTGCCGACGGCGGCATAAACCAGCGCGCACCAGAACATGTAGCCGGGAATCGTGAAGCCCAATACTTCGATGCTGCCCGACACACCCCACAAAATGATCGAGAACGACACCAGGCTGACGACGTTACGGATCAAGCCCAGGCCCAGGCCCAACGTGTTAGTGGTGAATTTATTGAGGTCTTCGGAAATCCGCTGGTCCGGGTTATCGGTGTAACCGCCCTGCTCCAGCTGGTAGTAATTCTTGTTTTCGAGCCAACGGGCGAAGTGCTTTTCGGTGAGCCAGGCCCGCCAGCGAATGGTCAGCATCTGGGTCAGATAGAGCCGGTACACTGCGCCGACAATCGCCACCGCCGCGATCCCGCAAAAATACAGAATCAGCCGCCAGAACGCCGCTTCATCCTTTTGTTGCAGGGCGTTGTAAAAATCCTTGTACCAAGTGTTGAACCACACCGAAAGCCCCACGCTGAACAGCGACAGCGCGATCACGGCGATCAACAGCGTCCAGGCCTTGCCCTTCTCTTCGCTGCGCCAGTAAGGCGTGGTAATCGCCCAGACTTTGCGAAAAAACTGCCCGCGCACAGCATCGTTGACCGCGGAATATTCAGCGTTCTGATTCATGGATAAGGCTCAATAAAGAAAAGAACACACAAGAACCGATCATAAATGATCGGCTCGTGTGATCGCGAGGGCTGGCGATAACCGTTCAGCGCTCGTTCAGCGACGGACCGGGCGCTTCTGCAGTTTGCGCTGCAGCGTGCGGCGGTGCATGCCCAGAGCACGGGCGGTGGCGGAAATGTTGCCTTCGTGCTCGGTCAGGACGCGCTGGATGTGCTCCCACTGGAGACGGTCCACGGACATCGGGTTTTCCGGCACCAGGCTGTCGAGGTCGGCGTGCTCGGAGAGCAACGCGGCCAGCACGTCATCGGCATCCGCCGGTTTGCACAGGTAATTGCAGGCGCCGCGCTTGATTGCCTCGACGGCAGTGGCAATGCTCGAGTAACCGGTGAGTATCACCACGCGCATGTCCGGGTCGAGTTCGAGCAGCTTGGGCAGCAACACCAGGCCCGAATCGCCGTCCATTTTCAGGTCAAGCGCGGCGTAATCAGGGATATCGGCCTGGGCGATGGTCAGGCCCTCTTCGGCGGAACCTGCGGTGCTGACGCGAAAACCACGGCGGGCCATGGCGCGGGCCATCACGCGGGTGAAGGTTGCATCATCGTCTACCAGCAGCAAATGCGGCAGTTCTTCGCCTTCAACTTGGATCTCGTCACTCATGTTCGTCTCCTCGGGCGACACGGGGCAGGCGCAGCTCGGTGAGCGTGCCGCCTTCCTCATGACTGTAGAGTTTCACTGAGCCGCCGGCGCGTGTCACGCTGGCCTTGCTCAAAAACAGGCCCAGGCCGAAACCTTTGCCCTTGGTGGTAAAAAACGGTTTGCCGATCTGCTCGGCGATAGCCAGCGGTACACCGGCACCATGGTCGCGAATGCTGATGGTCAGGTCTTCGGCGGTCCAGTCCAGGGTCACTTGCAAGCCTTCAGGGCAGGCATCGGCGGCGTTGTTCAGCAGGTTCAACAGCGCTTGAGTCAAATCCGGCGGCGGCGCCATGCGCGGCACCGTGCCCTGGCCAAGACGCTGGAAGCGATAACTGGCCTCAGGACGCATCAAGTGCCAGCGGTTGAGCGCTTCGTCGAGCCAGTCGGTGACATCCTGCATCTCCACCGCCATACGACGGTTGGCCTCGGCGGCGCGCACCAGTTGCTGCAAGGTTTCCTTGCACAACTTGACCTGATCCTGCAAAACCTTCAAATCGTCCTGCAACATCGGGTCGGGGTGATCCTGCTGCATCTCTTTGAGCAACACGCTCATGGTCGCCAACGGCGTACCCAGTTCATGGGCGGCACCGGCAGCCTGAGTCGCGACGGCCAGCAATTGCTGATCACGCAGGCCTTCCTCGCGGCGGATCGCACGCAGCTCTTCCTGCCGACGCAGCTCTTCAGCCATGCGTGCAGCAAAGAAGGTGATGACGGCGGCGGCCAAGGCAAAACTCAACCACATGCCGTAGATCTGCAGGTTTTCCCGGGCGATGGGGAAGGTTTCCAGCGGGTAGAACCGCGCCAGCAGCAACGTATACAGCGCCAGGGCGATACCCGACAGAATCACCGAATAGCGCCACGGCAGCGTCACGGCGGCGATGGTCAGCGGCACCAGGTAATAAGAGACGAACGGGTTGGTCGAACCACCGGAGAAATACAACAAGGCGCTGTGTATAAACAGGTCGCAGGCCAGTTGCAGGGCGTATTCAAGCTCGGTAACCGGCCACGAAGTGCGCAGGCGCACGGCGGTGAACACACACAACAGCGTCGAACAGCCCAGGGTCATCGCCAGTGGCACCCACGGCAACGGCAGCAGTTGGAGCCAGTAGGCCAGGCCCACGGAGCCGGCCTGGGCGGCGAGCACCAGAATCCGGATGAAAGTCAGCCGCCAGAGGTTCTGGCGAGTGGCGGAAGTCAATTGTACGGGGGCGAGCATGAGCTCTCCTGATGAGCGCTCCAGGCGGATCGCACGGAGTATAACCAAGCCGCGGGCATGAGAGGCGAAAGTGCGGCAAACGACCACAGGCTCTTTTGTGACGAGTGCCCCTGTGGCGAGGGGGCTTGCCCCCGTTGGACTGCGAAGCAGTCCCAAACCTGCCACCGCGTTTTGATCCTGCATACTGTATCTGCCGAATGGCGACTGCTGCGCAGCCGAACGGGGGCAAGCCCCCTCGCCACAGGATCACCAGCATTCCATCTGTATAGAAGTTGTAACTGTGCGAAACGGACCATTGAAGCTAGAGTCTGATGGTTTCACGCAGGTTCGGACCCTAACCCCTGCGCATCGTCCAAGGAGCTTTTCATGCACACATTGCGCCGCAGCGCCGCCCTTCTCGCCTTAAGCGTTGGCACCGCCGCCAGCCTCCCGGCCCTGGCCGTCGACGAGCTGCATTACAACCAGATCTCCCTGCGCGCCGAAGTCAGCCAGGAAGTGGCCCGCGACCTGATGATCGTGACCCTCTACACCGAAGAACAAAACACCGACCCGGCCAAACTCGCCGCCGACGTCAGCACTACCATGAACAAGGCGCTGGCCCAGGCCAAGCAGGTCAAGGACATCACCTTGCGTCAGGGCAGCCGCAACAGCTACCCGATCTACGACACCAAAGGCCAGAAAATCACCGGCTGGCGTGAACGCGCCGAACTGCGTCTGGAAAGCTCGGACTTCGCCGCCCTGTCCAAACTCACCGGCGAACTGCTCACCGACCTGAAAATGGGCGGCATGGACTTCGCCATCGCGACGCCAACCCGTAAAGCCAGCGAAGACGCCCTGCTCAAAGAAGCCGTGACCGCCTTCAAGGCCCGCGCCCAACTCGCCACCGACGCCTTGGGCGGCAAGAGCTACAAAATCGTCAACCTGAACCTCAACAGCAACGGTTATCCACAACCGTACATGCGCGGGCCGATGATGATGAAAGCTGCTGCCGGCATGGATTCGGCACCGGTGACGCCAGAAGTTGAAGCCGGCACCAGCCAGGTCAGCATGACGGCGGATGGGGCGATTGAAGTGTTGATGCCTTGATGCGATAACCCGGACACGAAAACGGCGATCACCGAAGTGATCGCCTTTTTTTGTACCAGAAGAATCTGGTTGTGACCGTCAGCTTGGTGGTGAAAGCATGGGCGTCATCGCAGTGATTCAGACTTAAATCTGCGGATCGACGTTATCCAACGCCCGATTCACCGCCAATTCCGCCAGCATGATGATCTGTTGAATCGCCAACACTGTATTGCGTTGCGGGCCGATCAGGTTCGTGGCGAAATCGCTGGCCAGGACACTGGCCGAGGCCAATGACTCGCAGGCTTGTGCCAGCAGACTTTCGATGCCCATGTCAGGGGCAACCAAGTACATCGTGCTGGGGCGACGAGGTTTTGCGGCGTAAGGCTTGGGAGGATTGAGGTAGTAGTCGAGCGCACGTTTTATCGCTTCGCGGTCTTTGAGTAGCTCTTCGCTACGCAAAGCTTCGGCGTTGGGTGTGGTGGTGTTGAAGGGTGGATCGGGAATTAACTTATCCATACAACTTCCTTTTGATATTGGAGCCATCAATTTCCGATCTCACTCGGCGAAGAGGTGGCAGCTATGTACGGTGTGAGATTACCGGCAAAAGGAACCCGGCCAGACCGAAGTCTGCCCGCACACAGCCGCCATAACGCATTTGCTGGCAGCGGATAAGCTGACGGCAATTATGGGGGGGCTAGCACTGGTTTCCAACTGTTTAGCCGGGATCTCACTCCCGATCGCTGAGTTTTCAGCGACAGCCAAAGACTAGAGAGTCCGCTTCCGACGGACAACCTGAAAGATGCGTGGGAAAGGTCTGCGTTCTGACACATCGATTAAACATTCAAAAGCGGAACGCGGAGCGTCCCTGGCGGCGTTCCCACGCGGGAGCGTGGGAACGATCATTGAGCATCAGCTCTGGATAGATTTATGGGAAGCTCTGATGGCATCAATCGCCTCTTGAGTGAGCGTCATGACAGTCGTTGTGCTTACTTCAATCCGACTGATGATGTCTGCTCTCGGACCTTGCTTCCAATCAGTACTTGAGTAAAAAAGATCTTGAGAGGCTTGGCGATGATTCTCGCTCTCGTAGGAGCGAATTAAGTGATAACTGTCATCGTCATGCAAAGAGCCGCCATAAGAAACAACATCCATACCCGCCTTTAAGTGAAGCGGAACACTTACTTCCCGCATTATTCGATGGAAATCCAATCCTGATCCCGGTTTCAAGGTGTACATCAGGATTTCAACAATTCGAGTCATTCCAAATCTTCCCTGTGGGATTTCAGTTCCTGCCTAAGGATATATGCTGGCTGATCCGCCGCCTTCGCGGGCAAGCCTCGCCCCGGTCAACTATGCCCAGATAGAGGGGTCCCCCTCAAAAAACGATATTTCCACCCTCCCCGCCAACAACGCTACCCTCAGGAAAACATCGCCGCAAAGCCCTCGGGGACTCCATGGAAAGAACCACCGTCAAACCACTTCTGCTCGCACTCGCCCTCGCCACAACAGCATCACTCGCACAAACCGCCCAAGCCGCCACCACCCTGGTCTACTGCTCCGAAGCCAGCCCCGCCGGCTTCGACCCCAGCCAATACACCAGCGGCACCGACTTCGACGCCTCCGCCGAAACCGTCTTCAACCGCCTCACCCAATTCAAACGCGGCGGCACCGAAATCGAACCCGGCCTGGCAACAAGATGGGACGTATCCGAGGACGGCCTCGCCTACACCTTCCACTTGCGCGACGGCGTGAAATTCCACACCACCGACTACTTCACCCCCACCCGCGACTTCAACGCCGACGACGTGCTGTTCACCTTCCAGCGCCTGCTCGACCCGGACAACGCCTTCCGCAAGGCCTACCCCGCCGAGTCGCCGTACTTCACCGACATGGGCCTGAACACCACGATCAAAAGCATCGACAAGATCGACGACCACACCGTGCGCTTCAGCCTGAACAACGTCGACGCCGCGTTCGTGCAAAACCTCGCCATGAGCTTCGCCTCGGTGCAGTCCGCCGAATACGCCGCCCAACTGTTAAAGGAAGGCAAAGCCGCCGACCTCAACCAGAAACCGGTCGGCACCGGCCCGTTCGTGTTCAAGCGCTACCAAAAGGACTCGCAAATCCGCTACGCCGCCAACAAGGCCTACTGGAAACCCGAGGACGTGAAACTCGACAACCTGATTTTCTCGATCACCCCGGACGCCGCCGTGCGCTTGCAGAAGCTCAAGGCCGGCGAGTGCCAGGTTAGCGGCTACCCGCGCCCGGCAGACATTGAAGTGATGGAGCAAGACCCGAACCTGACCGTGCTCAAGCAAGCCGGTTTCAACCTCGGCTTCCTTGCCTACAACGTGACCCACCCACCGCTGGACCAGCTCAAGGTGCGTCAGGCGCTGGACATGGCCATCGACAAGCCGGCGATCATCAAGGCTGTCTACCAGAGTGCCGGGCAACTGGCGCAAAACGCCTTGCCACCGGCGCAATGGTCGTATGACCCGAGCATCAAGGACGCCCCGCACGACCCGACCAAAGCCCGCGCGCTACTGAAAGATGCGGGGGTTGCACCCGGCACCACAATTAATCTGTGGGCCATGACCGTGCAGCGCGCCTCCAACCCCAATGCGCGGATGTCGGCACAGATGATCCAGCAGGATTGGGAGAAAGTCGGAATCAAGGCCAACATCGTCAGCTATGAATGGGGCGAGTACATCAAGCGCGCCAAGAACGGTGAGCATGACGCAATGATCTACGGCTGGACCGGCGACAACGGTGACCCGGATAACTGGCTCGGTGTGCTCTACAGCTGCGCTGCGGTGAAAGGTAGCAACTACGCCAAATGGTGTGACCCGGCCTACGACAAACTGGTGCAGCAAGCCAAGGTGTCCACGGACAAACAACAGCGGGTCAAACTGTACCAACAGGCACAGCAAATCCTTAAACAACAAGTACCTATCACACCCATTGCCAACTCGACGGTGTTCCAGCCACTGCGCAAGGAAGTCACCGACTTCAAGATCAGTCCGTTTGGCCTCACACCGTTCTATGGCGTGGGTATAAATAAGTAACACCAGGCTCCAGCCGGGTGCGTCATACGCCCCGGTCGCCCCTTATCGGTGCACGACTTGCACCGTAAAAAACCTGCGCAAACGGTCAAATACGTCACTATTTATACATATGCGACATTAAGGTACGTTCGTGCCACTCTTTAGGACTTGTGGCCATTCAGGATCTTGCATTGGGTACGGCCCCTGCATAAGTATCCGCAGGTCGACTCACGAGGTCGTCCTCTAATTCCAAAAATGACAACAAATCATGAGGCCACCATGCTTAAACACGCGGTCATTCCGTTTTTAGTCGGCGCAAGCCTGTTAGCCAGTGCACCTTTCGCCCAAGCGGCGTCTAACCTGGTGTTCTGCTCCGAAGGAAGCCCGGCCGGTTTCGACCCAGGTCAGTACACCACCGGAACCGACTTCGACGCCTCTGCAGAAACCATGTTCAACCGCCTGACCCAGTTCGAGCGCGGCGGCACCGCCGTGATTCCTGGCCTCGCGACCAAGTGGGACATTTCCAGTGACGGCCTGACTTACACTTTCCACCTGCGTGAAGGCGTCAAGTTCCACACCACCCCGTATTTCAAGCCGACGCGTGAGTTCAACGCCGACGACGTGCTGTTCACCTTCAATCGCATGATTAACAAGGATGACCCGTTCCGTAAGGCATACCCGACCGAGTTCCCGTACTTCACCGACATGGGGATGGATACCAACATCACCAAGATCGATAAAGTCGACGACCACACCGTCAAGTTCACCCTCAAAGATGTAGACGCCGCGTTCATCCAGAACATGGCCATGAGCTTCGCCTCGATTCAGTCCGCCGAGTACGCTGCCCAGCTGCTCAAGGAAGGCAAGGCTGCCGACATCAACCAGAAACCGGTCGGCACCGGCCCGTTCGTGTTCAAGAGCTACCAGAAAGACTCCAACATCCGCTACACCGGGAACAAGGACTACTGGAAGCCTGATGACGTGAAGATCGACAACCTGATCTTCGCCATCACCACCGACCCGTCGGTACGCATCCAGAAGCTGAAGAAGAACGAGTGCCAGATCACTCTGTTCCCGCGTCCAGCCGACCTGAAGGCGCTCAAAGAAGATAAAACTTTGAAGATGCCTGAGCAGGCTGGTTTCAACCTGGGTTACATCGCCTACAACGTGATGGACAAGGTCAAGGGCAGCAACGAGCCGAACCCGCTGGCCGACCTGCGCGTTCGTCAGGCGCTGGACATGGCTGTCAACAAGCCGCAGATCATCGACTCGGTTTATCAGGGCGCAGGCCAACTGGCCGTCAACGCCATGCCGCCGACCCAATGGTCCTACGACACCACCATCAAGGATGCCAAGTACGATCCTGAGAAAGCCAAGGCGCTGCTCAAGGAAGCCGGCGTCAAGGAAGGCACCGAAATCGTTCTGTGGGCGATGCCGGTACAGCGTCCGTACAACCCGAACGCCAAGCTGATGGCTGAAATGCTGCAGTCCGACTGGAAGAAGATCGGCCTGAACGTCAAGATCACCAGCTACGAATGGGGCGAGTACATCAAGCGTTCCAAAGGCGGCGAGAACCAGGCGATGATCATCGGCTGGAGCGGCGACAATGGTGACCCGGACAACTGGCTCAACGTGCTGTTCGGCTGCGACTCGCTGAGTGGCAACAACTTCTCCAAATGGTGCGACAAGAAATTCGACGGCCTCGTCAAGGAAGCCAAACGCACCACCGATCAGGCCAAGCGCACCGAACTGTACAAACAGGCGCAACACGTCCTCAAAGATGCTGTTCCAATGACACCTATCGCTCACTCGACGGTGTTCCAACCCATGCGCGCCAACGTGCAGGACTTCAAGATCAGCCCATTTGGCTTGAACTCCTTCTACGGCGTCAGCGTCAGCAAATAAGAAAAGGCAGCGGCGACGTTTTCAGCGTCGCCGCTGCTTTTTTCTGCCGAGAAGCTAGGAATTTGCCTACATCCAAATCCGCTGTCTGACGCAGCCAGGGGACAGGACGCGTTGCCTTTTCCTACGAGTCTTTAGGACTCAGCGCATTTACTGCCAGACCCACGGCACCTACCGTCGGGTTCTGACCAGTGACTGTGTGGGCTATCGGTTTGCTGCCCGTATTGGTTTGAGCTCAATGCCGCCACAACGTCCCCGGACGGGATCGCGGCGCATTGAATAACACTAAAAAAAGAGGGAGCGTCATGCGCCATTCCTTGGTTTTATCCGCATTGCTGGGCACCGGCCTGCTGGCCGCCACTTCCATCAGCCAGGCCGCCAATAACAGCCTGGTGTTCTGCTCCGAAGGCAGCCCCGCCGGTTTCGACACCGCGCAGTACACCACTGCGACCGATAACGACGCCGCCGAGCCACTGTACAACCGTTTGGCAGAGTTTGAAAAAGGCGCCACCAATGTCGTGCCAGGCCTGGCAACCCGCTGGGATATTTCCGAAGACGGCCTCAAGTACACGTTCCATCTGCGCGAGGGGGTGAAGTTTCACACGACCAAATACTTCACGCCGACCCGCGATTTCAACGCCGACGACGTGCTGTTCACGTTTAATCGCATGCTCGATCCGCAGCACCCGTTCCGTAAGGCTTATCCGACCGAGTTCCCGTATTTCAACGGGATGAGCCTGAACAAGAATATTGCCAAGGTCGAAAAGACCGGGCCGCTGACCGTGGTGATGACGCTCAACAACGTCGACGCCGCGTTCATCCAGAACATCGCCATGAGCTTCGCCGCCATCCTTTCGGCCGAATACGCCGAGCAGTTGCTGGCGGCCGGCAAGCCGAGCGAGATCAACCAGAAGCCGATCGGCACCGGGCCGTTCGTGTTCAAGAGCTACCAGAAAGACTCCAACATCCGTTACAGCGGCAACAAGCAGTACTGGGACCCCAGCCGGGTCAAGCTCGACAACCTGATTTTTGCCATCAACACCGACGCCTCGGTGCGCGTGCAGAAGCTCAAGGCCAACGAATGCCAGATCACCCTGCACCCACGCCCCGCCGACGTAACCGCCCTGAAGAATGACCCGAAACTGCAGCTGATCGAGAAACCCGGCTTCAACCTCGGCTACATCGCCTATAACGTCCGGCACAAGCCTTTCGACCAGCTCGAAGTGCGCCAGGCGCTGGACATGGCGGTGAACAAGCAAGGCATTCTCAACGCCGTCTATCAAGGTGCCGGTCAACTGGCGGTCAATGCCATGCCACCGACCCAGTGGTCCTATGACGACACCATAAAGGACGCCTCCTACAACCCGGAAAAAGCCAAGGAACTGCTCAAGGCCGCCGGCGTGAAGGAAGGCACCGAAATCACCCTCTGGGCCATGCCGGTCCAGCGTCCGTACAACCCCAACGCCAAGCTGATGGCCGAAATGCTCCAGGCGGACTGGGCGAAGATCGGCCTCAAGGTCAAGATCGTCAGCTACGAATGGGGCGAGTACATCAAGCGCACCAAGAACGGCGAGCACGACATCAGCCTGATCGGCTGGACCGGTGACAACGGCGACCCGGACAACTGGCTCGGCACGCTGTACAGCTGCGACGCCATTGGCGGCAACAACTACTCCATGTGGTGCGATCCGGCTTACGACAAGCTGATCAAGCAGGCCAAGGTCGTCACCGATCGCGACCAGCGCACCGTGCTCTACAAACAGGCGCAGCAGTACCTCAAGCAGCAGGTGCCGATCACGCCGGTCGCCCACTCGACGGTCAACCAGCCGTTGAGCGCCAAAGTCGAAGGGTTCAAGGTCAGCCCCTTCGGTCGCAACGTGTTCTCGGGCGTCAGTATCGACCAATAACCAATTAGCCAGAAACGCCGGGGGCGGATTCCGCCCTCATGCAAGCGTATTGCCGTAATTCGTCAAATCGGCCTACAGCAAACGTTTGCTAAGCCTGAATGAGTTCTAAACCAAATAGCCGGATCACCAAAAAAGACCGGCATTAAAAAAAGAAAGTAAGGAGCTTCACACATGAAACTGAGCAGCACCGCGTTACTGGCCTTGGCCATCAGCAGCGTGACCGCCACGGCTTACGCAGAATCCCAGAGCCAGGCGTTCACCCCGGTTACCGTGAAAGAGAAAAGCGCCCAAAGCGAAGCCACTGGCTTTGTCGAAGGCCAATCGATCACCGGCAGCACGCGTAACTGGTACGCCAACGAGCAATTGAAACGTGGCGGCAAGTTCACTTACAAGAAGGACGGTGTATCGACCCCGACTGATCGTCGTATCAACTGGGTTCAGGGCACTATCGTCAAGTACAACTCCGGTTTCACTGAAGGCACCGTAGGCTTCAGTACCGAAGTGGCTGCCTACAATGCCATCGCTCTGGATCGTGATCGCAAGGACCTGGCGTCCAACAACGGCGGCGCACCGACCACCCGACCTGGCGCGGGCAACAACCGTACCCTGACCAAAGAAGGCGGCGACGCACAAGGTCAGTGGAGCAAACTGGGACTGGCCAACGTCAAGGCCCGTATCTCCAACACCACGCTGACCGCCGGCCGCCAGAACTTCAGCAGCCCGATGGTCGATGTCATCGGTAACCGTGCCCTGCCTTCGAGCTTCGAAGGTGTGAGCCTGCACAGTGAAGAACTGGAAAACCTGACCTTCGACCTCGGCACTTTCGACCGCAACTCTCCGCGTACCGAACAAAGCCAGCGCAAGTTCCGCTCCGAATACGGCGACACCAATGCCGAAGCCGATCACGTCCACACTGCCGGTATCACCTACCAGCCATTCGCCAGCCTGACCACCAGCCTTTGGGGCACCCAGGCTGAAGACCTGTGGAACCAGTACTACTTCGGCGCCACCCATGTACTGGGTGACAGCCAGGTCCTGAGCCTGACCACCGGCCTGAACTACTACAAAACCGTAGACGAAGGTAAAGCCAAGCTCGGCGAGATCGACAACGACACCTACTCCCTGTCGTTCGGCCTGACCCACCAGGCCCACAGCCTGACCTTCTCGTACCAGGAAGTGAACGGTAACGAGTACTTCGACTACCTGCATGAAACCAACGGCATCTACCTGGCCAACTCCCTGCTGTCGGACTTCAACGGCCCGAACGAGAAGTCCTTCCAGATCGCCTATGGCCTGAACATGGCCGAATACGGCGTGCCAGGTCTGAAGTTCAACATCTACCAGGCTCGCGGCTGGGGTATCGACGGCACTCACTACACCGGCAACGGTGGCGTGGTTGGCAAAGGTTACGACGGCATCCAGACCCAGGATGGCGAGCACCACTACGAATACGGCATCGGCGCTTCGTACGCGGTACAGAGCGGCCCACTCAAGGCCACCGCTATCCGCGCGACCTACACCGCGCACCGTGCCAGCGAAAACCAGGCCGATGGCAGCCTCAACGAGTTCCGTCTCGTGACCACCATCCCTTTCAACATTTTGTAAAACGCACGCCGGCGGCTGACTCATGACGAGTCGGCCGTCCGGTTTTTCCTGTTCAACCGATTGCAGAGGGTTCTTGATGAAAATGCTTCCCCTACGAGCGGCCATCGCTGCCGCATTGCTGAGTGTCGCTGTTGGCGTCTCGGCCAAACCCTTGGTGGTCTGTACCGAAGCCAGCCCGGAAGGCTTCGATATGGTCCAGTACACGACTGCAGTCACAGCCGACGCAGTGGCCGAAACCATCTTCAATCGCCTGGCGGACTTCAAGCCCGGCACCACTGAAGTGATTCCGGCGCTGGCCGAATCCTGGGACATCAGTGAAGACGGCCTGACCTACACGTTCCACCTGCGCAAAGGCGTCAAGTTTCACACCACCGATTACTTCAAGCCGACCCGCGACATGAACGCCGACGACGTGGTCTGGAGCTTCCAGCGTCAGCTGGACCCGAATCACCCATGGCACAAGCTGTCGAGCGTGGGCTTCCCGTACTTTGAGAGCATGGGCTTCAAGGAACTGCTCAAAAGCGTAGAGAAAGTCGACGACAACACGGTCAAGTTCACCCTGACCCGCCGCGAAGCGCCGTTCCTGGCAGACATCGCCATGGCGTTCTCCTCGATCTACCCGGCCGAATACGCCGACCAGTTGCTCAAGGCCAACAAGACCGGCGACCTGAACAACAAACCGGTCGGTACCGGCCCGTTCATTTTCCAGCGTTACGCCAAGGACGCCCAGGTGCGTTTCAAGGCCAACCCGGACTACTTCCGTGGCAAGCCACCGGCTGATGCGCTGGTCCTGGCGATTGCCACCGACAACAACGTGCGCCTGCAAAAGCTCAAGGCCAACGAGTGCCAGATCGCGCTGTATCCGAAACCGGATGACATCCCGAGCATCAAGAAAGACACCAACCTGAAGGTTGATGAGCTGAACGCGATGACCGTCTCCTACGTCGCCATGAACACCGCACGCCCGTACATAAGCGACGTGCGAGTGCGCAAAGCCATCGACATCGCGTTCGACAAAGAGGCATATGTCAACGCGCTGTTCGGCAAAGGCAATGCGACGGTGGCGGTCAACCCGTACCCGGACACCCTGCTGGGCTACAACCATAAACTGACCAACCCGCCTCGCGACCTCGACAAGGCTCGCGCCCTGCTCAAGGAAGCCGGTGTGCCGGATGGCACCGTGTTCACCCTGTTCACCCGTAACGGCGGCGGCCCGACCAACCCTAATCCGATGCTCGGCGCACAAATGATGCAGGCAGATCTGGCCAAGGTTGGAATCAAGGTCGATATTCGTGTCATGGAATGGGGCGAAATGCTCAAGCGCGCGAAGAACGGCGAGCACGATATGGTGTCCGCCGGTTGGGCAGGCGATAACGGCGACCCGGATAACTTCCTGACGCCTATGCTCAGTTGTGAGGCTGCCAAGAACGGCGAAAACTACGCTCGCTGGTGCAATGAAAAGTTCCAGGCGCTGATCGACGAAGCACGGGCCAAAGTGAACCCGGCCGAACGCACGGCGCTCTACGAACAGGCCCAGGACGTTTTCAATCAGGACCAGCCATGGATCAGCATGGCGCACACCCGCATGTTCACTGCAATGCGCACCAACGTAGAGGGCTATCACATTAGCCCCCTCACCACTAACAACTTCGCCACCACCCAGGTGAAGTAGATAAGAAACGCCCGGCATCGCTGACCCCAGCGATGCCGGGTACGCCTAACCGGCTGATGAGGTACCACACAAGATGTTTAGTTTTATTGCCCGCCGATTGGGGTTACTGATCCCCACGTTCTTCGGCATCACCTTGTTGACTTTCGCGTTGATCCGCATGATTCCTGGCGACCCCGTGGAAGTGATGATGGGCGAACGTCGGGTCGACCCCGAAATGCATGCTCAGGCAATGGAACGCCTAGGTCTGAACAAACCGCTGTATGCCCAATACCTGGATTACATTGGCAAACTGGCCCACGGCGATCTCGGCGAATCCCTGCGTACCCGTGAAAGCGTCTGGACCGAGTTCAGCTCTCTATTCCCCGCGACCCTGGAACTGGCCTCGGCCGCCATGTTGTTCGCCGGCATCCTGGGCCTTCTGGCCGGGGTGATCGCGGCACTCAAGCGAGGGTCCCTGTTCGACCATGGGGTAATGGGTGTCTCCCTGGCGGGATACTCGATGCCGATCTTCTGGTGGGGCCTGATCCTGATCATGTTCTTCTCGGTGAGCCTGGGCTGGACCCCGGTATCCGGGCGGATCGACCTGCTCTACGACATCGAGCCACGCACCGGCTTCATGCTCATCGATACGTTGCTGGCCGATGACGTCGGAGCGTTCTTCGATGCCCTGCATCACCTGATCCTGCCAGCCATCGTGCTCGGCACCATTCCGCTGGCGGTGATTGCGCGGATGACCCGTTCGTCGATGCTCGAAGTGCTGCGTGAAGACTACATCCGCACCGCCCGCGCCAAAGGCCTGTCGCCATCGCGCGTGGTATTCGTGCACGGTCTGCGCAATGCGCTGATTCCGGTACTGACGGTGGTCGGCCTGCAAGTCGGCACGCTGCTGGCCGGCGCGGTCCTGACCGAAACCATCTTCTCCTGGCCCGGCATCGGCAAATGGCTGATCGAAGCCATTGGCGCACGGGACTATCCCGTGGTGCAGAACGGCATCCTGTTAATCGCCTGCCTGGTGATTCTGGTCAACTTCGTAGTGGACATCCTCTACGGCTTTGCCAACCCACGCATCCGTCATCAGCGCTGAGATCAATGACCATGACCACTCTCACTACACCGGTAGCAGTCGATCAAAGCCTGCTGTATCCGTCGCCCTACAAAGAATTCTGGCATGCGTTTTCCAGGAACAAAGGGGCCGTCGCCGGCCTGTTGTTCATGCTGCTGGTGATTTTCTGCGCGATCTTCGCCCCGTGGGTCGCACCGCATAACCCGAGCGAACAGTACCGCGACTTCCTGCTGACCCCGCCCTCCTGGCTGGAAAGCGGGCATATCCAGTTCCTGCTGGGTACCGATGAACTCGGTCGTGACCTGCTGTCGCGTTTGATTCACGGCTCGCGCCTGTCCCTGCTGATCGGCTTGTCATCGGTGGTGATGTCGCTGATTCCGGGCATCCTGATGGGACTGTTCGCCGGGTTCTTCCCGCGCGTGCTCGGCCCGACCATCATGCGTCTGATGGACATCATGCTGGCCCTGCCGTCCCTGCTGCTGGCGGTGGCAATTGTCGCCATCCTCGGCCCTGGCCTGATCAACACCATTATTGCCATCGCCGTGGTTTCGTTGCCGTCCTATGTTCGTCTGACCCGCGCCGCGGTGATGGGCGAATTGAACCGCGACTACGTGACCGCCGCGCGCCTGGCCGGTGCCGGTCTACCTCGCCTGATGTTCGTCACCGTGCTGCCCAACTGCATGGCGCCGCTGATTGTTCAGGCCACCTTGAGTTTCTCCTCGGCGATTCTCGATGCCGCGGCACTGGGCTTCCTCGGCCTTGGCGTACAACCGCCAACCCCTGAGTGGGGCACCATGCTGGCTTCGGCTCGCGACTACATCGAACGCGCCTGGTGGGTGGTGAGCTTGCCTGGTTTGACCATTTTGCTCAGCGTGCTGGCAATCAACTTGATGGGCGACGGCCTGCGCGATGCGCTGGACCCGAAACTCAAGAACGCCGCCTGAGGAGATTCAAATGTCACTGTTAGAAATCAAGAATCTCAACGTTCGCTTCGGCGACGCCAACGCCGTTCCGGTGGTCGATGGTCTCGACATATCCGTGGAAAAGGGCGAAGTGCTGGCCATCGTTGGCGAGTCGGGTTCCGGCAAGTCCGTGACCATGATGGCGCTGATGGGCCTGATCGAGCATCCGGGGATCGTCACCGCCGACGCCCTGAATTTCGACGGCAAGAACATGCTCGCGCTCAGCAACCGTCAGCGTCGACAGATCGTCGGCAAAGACCTGGCCATGGTCTTCCAGGACCCGATGACCGCGCTGAACCCGAGCTACACCGTGGGCTTCCAGATCGAAGAAGTGCTGCGCCTGCATCTGAAAATGTCCAGGAAGGACGCTCGCAAGCGCGCCATCGAACTGCTGGAAAAAGTGGAAATCCCCGGCGCCGCCAGCCGTATGGATGCCTACCCGCATCAACTCTCCGGCGGCATGAGCCAGCGTGTTGCAATCGCCATGGCGATTGCCGGCGAGCCAAAACTGCTGATCGCCGACGAACCGACCACGGCACTCGACGTAACGATTCAGGCGCAGATCATGGACCTGCTGCTCGCCCTGCAGAAAGAGCAGAACATGGGCCTGGTGCTGATTACTCACGACCTCGCGGTCGTGGCCGAAACCGCCCAGCGCGTGTGCGTGATGTACGCCGGTCAAGCGGTTGAAGTCGGTCAGGTGCCGCAACTGTTCGACATTCCGGCGCACCCGTACAGCGAAGCGCTGCTCAAGGCCATTCCAGAACACAGCCTGGGTGCTGCGCGCCTGTCGACGCTGCCGGGCATCGTTCCCGGTCGTTACGACCGTCCGCAAGGTTGCCTGCTGTCGCCGCGCTGCCCGTACGTGCAAGACAATTGCCGCACCCAGCGTCCAGCCCTTGACCAGAAAAGCAACAGCCTCGCCCGCTGCTTCTACCCGTTGAACCAGGAGGTGGCGTAATGGCCGTCGTACTTACCGCCCGCAACCTGACCCGTCACTACGAAGTGTCTCGCGGCCTGTTCAAGGGTCATGCGACCGTACGCGCCCTCAACGGTGTGTCGTTCGAACTGGAAGCCGGCAAGACCCTCGCCGTAGTGGGCGAATCGGGTTGCGGCAAATCCACCCTGGCCCGTGCCCTGACTTTGATTGAAGAGCCATCCTCCGGCTCGTTGAAAATCGCCGGACAGGAAGTCGCCGGCGCCGACAAGGCTCAGCGCAAGCAACTGCGCAAAGATGTACAGATGGTGTTCCAGAGCCCGTACGCGTCGTTGAATCCACGGCAGAAAATCGGTGATCAGCTTGCAGAGCCATTATTGATCAACACCAACCTCAGTGCCGCCGAACGTCGCGAGAAAGTCCAGGCGATGATGAAGCAGGTGGGCTTGCGTCCCGAGCACTACCAGCGCTATCCGCACATGTTCTCCGGCGGTCAGCGCCAGCGGATCGCCCTGGCCCGCGCGATGATGTTGCAGCCGAAAGTGCTGGTGGCGGACGAACCGACCTCGGCGCTGGACGTGTCGATTCAGGCGCAGGTACTCAACCTGTTCATGGATTTGCAGCAAGAGTTCAACACCGCCTACGTGTTCATCTCCCACAACCTGGCGGTGGTACGCCACGTTGCCGATCACGTGATGGTGATGTACCTCGGCCGTCCAGTGGAAATGGGGCCGAAAGAGGACATCTACACCCGTCCCCTGCACCCGTACACCCAGGCGTTATTGTCGGCGACGCCGACCATTCACCCGGATCCGGACAAGCCGAAAATCAAGATCGTCGGCGAACTGCCAAACCCGCTGAACCCACCGTCCGGCTGCGCCTTCCACAAGCGCTGCCCGTACGCGACCGAGCGCTGTGCCATCGAAGAGCCGGCCCTGCGTCTGCTCGACACACGCCAAGTGGCTTGCCACTACGCCGAGCAATTCCTCGACGGCGCGGCCTTAAAAACCCGCGCCCCGGTGCCGGGGCGCGCTTTTGCTGAGTTAACCAAACCCCTTCTGCCTCGATTGCGCATCAGTCAGGCAGACGGGGTTTTCTTTTGCCTGTCATTCAGACTCAAGTGTCGTCTTCGTTGCTGTCTGGGTCGTCGGCGGTGTCGTCATCGTCCGAGCTGCCCGATTCCGATGCGGCGAGCATCAGCTCGCTGTGCACACCTTGCCCGCTCCAGGCCTGCTCATCATGGTTCGTGCACTCCGCCCACGCCGCTGACGTGCCGAGGGATAGCATCACCAAAACCTTCAGCAGCAACACTATGCGTTGAATAATGCTCATAGCCGATTCCATCCTTTCTTGGGTGAAGCATGGGTGCCGGAATGGCGCAGAGAGAAATTTAGCGCGATTCTCCAGATAGGACGCTAACGAAGGTCGGGAAATGCCGTGAGAAGGGAGATTGGTTTCGAATAATGCCTATAACCAGATCAACTAAGTGATGCGGGCTCGCTGCGCACGGAAGGAAGAGCCTTTTTATACCCGGACAACCGAGTCGCTTGATAAATCAGCGGTATGGACAACATCGCCAGCACCGCGCTTGCGAACCAGACGCTATGCCCGCCGTAATGACCATACAGCTGGCCGCCAAGGACAGGCGAAACCAGCGCGCTCGCACTCCAGCTCATGAAGAAGAGCCCAAAGTACTGGCCGCTTTTTCCGGCTTGGGCATGTTGCATCACCAACACATTCAGCGGCGGCATGAACAACGCCTCACCCAGCGTCCAGATCACCGTCGACAGGCAGGCGTAAAACAGCCCGGAACCCAGTGGCAACATGCCCAGCCCGACCGCCAGCATCAAGCATCCCGCCACCAGTTGCCGCCGCACGCCCCAGCGCTCCCCCCAATGGGACAGTGGAATTTGCAGCAACACCACCAACGTCGCATTGAGACCGAACTGCCAGCCAATGGCTTCGGTGCTCAACCGGTAGTAATCACGCAGATAGTTGCCCAACATGCTGTAGACCGTATCGAATGCCATTCCGAGCACGATCGCTGCGGCCAACAACCAGAGGAACGGTTTGTCGCGATACGGCACACCCAAACCCGACTCTGCATCGGGCGTTCCGTCAGCAATCAGCACCGGTCGACGCCATGTCGTACGGACAAACCAGAGCAATGCCAGCAAGGTCATGCCCGCGCTGACGAAAAATACCCAGCGAAAACCGGATTGTGCCAACACCCCGCCCAATACCCCGGCAACGGCCATCCCGAGGTTTCTGGCGACACGGCTCAAAGCCTGTGCACGCGGACGCTGTGCAACTTCGCAATACTCCATGATCAGCCGTTGATGCAGTGTCCGAATCGCTCCGTCGAGGATTCCACTGAGCAACAGCAGGCCAGCCAGCAGCGGTACTTGCGTGATCAGCCCCAGCAAAACCAGAACCCACACAGAGACAAAAAACAGTGCAGCGGTCAGCCGCGCCGTGCGGACATGATCGCTCAGCCATCCGCCCAGCATCGACCCGACCAGCAAGCCCGCGCCATAAGCGGATAACAGCCAGCCGACGGTTTCAATCGCCAGCCCCAGTTCCTGGCGCAGATACAACGCCATGAACAGCTTGACCATGCTGCTCAAGCGATTGATGAACAGCAACGCCGCCAGCACCCAGGCCATGGTGCTGAAATAGCCGTCCAGCCGCAGCAGGTGAGTCAGCCGACTCGTCATTCCATTGATCCTTGAAAAGGCCGCTTGTGTGAGCTTCGAACACTAGACGTCAGCGATCAGGTTGTCGCGGATAAAAACACCGAATATGCAAAAACGGAGGCAAGCCACAGGCGAACTGGAAAAAGCCTACAGCCAATGTTTGTCGCTGGCTCGCTGCAATCTGCGCGTTGTCGCACATTGCTTCTCGTAGGAGCTGCCGAAGGCTGCGATCTTTTGATCTGTTGTTCAAGGTCAAAAGATCGCAGCCTTCGGCACTTCGGCAGCTCCTTGGGGCGTGGAGCGGCACGCCGCCCGGGCAATAAAAAGCCCCGAGGCTCGCGCATCAGGGCTTTGGGGTTTGCAACTCAGCGCTTAGTGATGCTCACGCGTCGCACGGAATTTCACGTCCGGCCAGCGTTCTTCCATCAGTGCCAGGTTGACCCGGGTCGGGGCCAGGTAGGTCAGGTGACCGCCGCCGTCGAGGGCGAGGTTTTCCACGGCCTTGTTGGTGAATTCCTCAAGCTTCTTCTTGTCGCCGGACTCGATCCAGCGCGCGGAATACACCGTGATCGGCTCGTAGGAGCACTCGACCTTGTATTCCTCTTTCAAACGGCTGGCGACCACATCGAACTGCAGCACACCGACGGCGCCGAGAATGATGTCGTTGCTGCGCTCGGGGAAGAACACCTGGGTGGCGCCTTCTTCGGCCAGTTGCTGCAAGCCTTGACGCAGTTGCTTGGATTTCAGCGGATCGCGCAGGCGTACGCGGCGGAACAGTTCCGGGGCGAAGTGCGGGATGCCGGTGAAGCCCAGGGCTTCGCCTTCGGTGAAGGTGTCGCCGATCTGGATGGTGCCGTGGTTGTGCAGGCCGATGATGTCACCGGCGAACGCTTCTTCCAGTTGCTCACGCTCGGAGGAGAAGAAGGTCAGCGCGTCGCCGATCCGCACGTCCTTGCCGGTGCGCACATGGCGCATCTTCATGCCTTTTTCGTATTTGCCGGAGCAAATGCGCATGAAGGCGATGCGGTCGCGGTGTTTCGGGTCCATGTTCGCCTGGATCTTGAACACGAAACCGCTGAACTTCTCTTCCACTGGCTCGACGGTGCGCTCGTTGGCGACACGGGCCAGTGGTTGCGGTGCCCAGTCGACCACGGCGTCGAGTACGTGATCGACACCGAAGTTGCCCAGCGCGGTACCGAAGAACACCGGGGTCAGTTGGCCGTCGAGGAATTCCTGCTGGTTGAACTCGTGGCAGGCACCCTGCACCAACTCCAGCTGCTCGATGAAACGTTCGTACTCGTCACCCAAATGCGCGCGCGCTTCATCGGAATCGAGCTTCTCGATGATTTTGGTTTCGGTGCGCTCATGACCGTGGCCGGCGGTGTAGACGATGATGTAGTCGTCGGCGAGGTGATAAACACCCTTGAAGTCGCGGTAGCAACCGATCGGCCAGGTGATCGGAGCAGCCTTGATCTTCAGGACTGCTTCGATTTCGTCGAGCAGTTCGATCGGGTCGCGAATGTCACGGTCGAGTTTGTTGATGAAGCTGACGATCGGCGTGTCACGCAGGCGGCAGACGTCCATCAGGGCGATGGTCCGTGGTTCTACACCCTTACCGCCGTCGAGGACCATCAATGCCGAGTCCACCGCAGTCAGAGTGCGGTAGGTGTCTTCGGAGAAGTCTTCGTGGCCCGGGGTGTCGAGCAGGTTGACCATGTGGTCGCGATACGGGAACTGCATGACCGACGTGGTAATGGAGATACCCCGTTGTTTTTCCATTTCCATCCAGTCGGAGGTGGCATGGCGGTCGGACTTGCGAGACTTCACCGTGCCGGCAACCGCAATCGCCTTGCCCATCAGCAAGAGCTTCTCGGTGATGGTGGTCTTACCGGCATCGGGGTGGGAAATAATGGCGAAAGTGCGGCGTTTCGCGACTTCGGCGGCCTGTTTGGTCATGGGAAATCGCCTGGCGGTGATTCAAAAAAGGGCGGCGAGTATAGCTTAAAAAGTGATCTACGGACCACCATCCACAGGGCTGACGGAGGTTGCAACCCAACGTAGGAGCTGCCGAAGGCTGCGATCTTTTGATCTTCGCTTCTAAACGCAACATCAAAAGATCGCAGGCTTCGCCAGCTCCTACGCTGCTGATTATGGAACCTTTTAAAAGGTGGAGGCGTCCACTCCCCTGTTACGACCCATCGTCAGGGGCTGAAAAATCAGCAAGTTAGCCTGACGAGGCTGCGCTTATGGCTCGATTTCATGCGGTTTTATCAGCATGTAGAGCTGCTTCTCGCGAACGTTGTTTTCCCGGCAGCCAGGAATGGCATGCCACACGGGACTGCGTTCGCCGACTGAAAAAAGGAGTCTGCCTGTGGCTATTCGCTATGGCAAAGGGCTGACAGGAGGTGCGGTTGTCGTCGCCCTTCTGGCCCTGCTGGTCCACTGGATTGGCATCAACACGATCGAACTGTACCGCGACGATTTGTTGTTTTACCTGCAAGCTCATCTGATTCTTGTCCTCGCTTCCATGCTGGCCGCCCTCGTTGTGGGCATCCCCGCCGGCATCGTCTTAAGCCGCCCGACCATGGTCGGACGCGCCGAACGCTTCATGCAGATCTTCAACATCGGCAACACCGTGCCGCCGCTCGCCGTACTGGCCATCGCCCTGGGCATCCTCGGCATCGGCAGCGGCCCGGCGATCTTCGCTCTGTTCCTGGCTTCGCTGTTGCCGATCGTGCGCAACACCTATGAAGGGCTGAAAAACGTTCAGGGTTCGCTCAAGGAAGCCGCCGTCGGCATCGGCATGACCCCGACTCAGGTGCTGTGCCGGGTCGAATTGCCGAATGCCGTGCCAATCATCATCGGTGGCGTGCGCGTGGCGCTGGCGATCAACGTCGGGACCGCGCCGCTGGCGTTCCTGATTGGCGCCAACAGTCTGGGCAGCCTGATTTTCCCCGGCATAGCCCTGAACAATCAGCCGCAACTGCTGCTCGGCGCGGCCTGCACCGCCCTGCTGGCCTTGCTGCTCGACGGTCTGGTGACACTCGCCAGCCGCCTCTGGCTCGAACGCGGCCTGCGCCCGTCTTAAGCCTCGGCAAAGGAATTCTCATGAAAGCTCTTTTTACAAAAGGCAGTAGCTTTTTACTAGGCTGCGTTCTGCTGCTCGCAGGATTTGCCCAAGCCGCAGAAAAACCGCTGATCCGCATCGGCGCCCGGGTGTTCACCGAACAAACCCTGCTCGCGGAAATCACTTCCCAATACCTGCGCACCAAGGGCTACGAAACCCAGGTGACCGGCGGCCTGGGCAGCAACCTGGCCCGCAGCGCGCACGAAAGTGGCCAACTGGACATGCTCTGGGAATACACCGGCGTCTCGCTGGTGGCTTACAACCATGTCACTGAAAAACTCGACAGCGCGCAGTCCTACGCCCGAGTGAAAGAACTCGACGGAAAAAAAGGCCTGATCTGGCTGACTCCGTCGAAATTCAGCAACACCTACGCCTTGGCCCTGCCGGAAAAAACCGCGAAGGCTTATCCGCAGATCAACACCATCAGCCAGTTGAACGAGGTGTTGCAAGCCGAGGCGAAGACTAATCACCTCGTCGCTTTGGACACCGAATTCGCCAACCGTTCCGACGGTCTGGGCGGCATGGTTGATCTCTATGGCATGAACCTGACCCGCAACAACATTCGCCAGATGGATGCCGGGCTGGTCTACACCGCCCTGCGCAACGGCCAGGTGTTCGCCGGCCTGGTCTACACCACCGACGGTCGCTTGAACGCCTTCAAACTCAAGTTGCTCGAAGACGACAAGCATTACTTCCCCGACTACACCGCCGCGCCGGTGGTGCGCCAGGCCTACCTCGATGCCCACCCGAAACTCGCCGAAGAGCTCAAGCCACTGGCCGAACTGTTCGACGACGCCACCATGCGCCAGCTCAACGCACGGGTCGATGTCGATCACGAAAGCCCTTCATCCGTTGCCGCCGATTTCCTGCGCCAGCATCCACTGCTGTCTGTTCAATAAGGCAGAGGAGAAAAAGACATGGAATTTCTCAACGCCTTTTCCCATCTCGATTGGCCGCTAGTGCTGCACCTGACCTGGCAGCACATCACCCTGGTTGGCATCGCGGTAACGCTGGCGATTCTGGTCGGCGTGCCGCTGGGCATCCTGATGACCCGCTTCCCGACATTGGCCGGCCCGTTGCAAGCCAGCGCCACGGTTTTGCTGACCGTGCCGTCGATTGCCCTGTTCGGCCTGCTGTTGCCGTTCTACTCCAGGTTCGGCCAGGGCCTGGGCCCGATGCCGGCGATCACTGCAGTGTTTCTCTATTCGCTGCTGCCGATCATGCGTAACACCTACCTGGCGCTGACCGGCGTGGAACCCGGCATTCGCGAAGCCGCCCGCGGTATCGGCATGACCTTCGGCCAGCGCCTGCGCATGGTCGAACTGCCAATTGCCGTGCCGGTGATCCTCGCCGGTGTACGCACCGCCGTGGTGATGAACATCGGCGTGATGACCATCGCCGCGACCATCGGCGCCGGTGGCCTCGGTGTACTCATCCTCGCTTCCATCAGCCGCAGCGACATGTCGATGCTGATCGTCGGCGCGGTGCTGGTCAGTCTCCTGGCCATCTTCGCCGACCTGCTTCTGCAATGGCTGCAACGCGCGCTGACCCCAAAAGGACTCTTGAAATGATCGAACTTCAAAACCTCAGCAAGACCTTCCAAAGCAACGGCAAAGATGTGAACGCCGTGGACTCGGTGAGCCTGACCGTCAACGAAGGCGAGATCTGTGTGTTCCTCGGGCCATCGGGCTGCGGCAAGAGCACCACGCTGAAGATGATCAACCGGTTGATCAAACCGACCTCGGGCAAGATCCTGATCAACGGCGAAGACACCACCGACCTCGACGAAGTGACGCTGCGCCGCAACATCGGTTATGTGATCCAGCAGATCGGTCTGTTCCCGAACATGACCATCGAGGAAAACATCACCATCGTTCCGCGCCTGCTCGGCTGGGACAAACAGAAATGCCACGACCGCGCCCGCGAGTTGATGAGCATGATCAAGCTTGAGCCCAAGCAATACCTGACTCGCTACCCCCGTGAATTGTCCGGCGGCCAACAGCAGCGGATCGGGGTGATTCGTGCGCTGGCGGCGGATGCACCGTTGTTGTTGATGGACGAACCGTTCGGCGCGGTCGACCCGATCAACCGCGAGATGATCCAGAACGAGTTCTTCGAAATGCAACGGGCGCTGAACAAGACCGTGATCATGGTCAGCCATGACATCGACGAAGCCATCAAGCTCGGCGACAAAATCGCGATTTTCCGCGCCGGCAAGTTGTTGCAGATCGACCACCCAGACACCTTGCTCGCGCATCCTGCGGACGACTTTGTCAGCAACTTCGTCGGCCAGGACAGCACGCTAAAGCGGCTGTTGCTGGTGAAGGCTGAAGATGCGGCGGACAACGCGCCGTCGGTCAGCCCGCAAACCCCGGTGGCCGAAGCGCTGGAGTTGATGGACGAACTGGACCGTCGCTACGTGGTGGTGACCTGCGCCGAGAACAAGGCCTTGGGCTACGTGCGTCGGCGCGACCTGCATCGCCAGACCGGCACCTGCGCGCAATACCGGCGCGAGTTCAACGCCACCGCGGCGTATGACGAACATTTGCGCATCCTGCTGTCGCGTATGTACGAGTTCAACCGCTCGTGGTTGCCGGTGATGGATGCCGAGCGGGTGTTTCTGGGGGAAGTGACTCAGGAATCGATTGCGGAATATTTGAGCTCCGGCAAGTCCCGTGGGGGCAAGACCAGCATTGTTTCACCTGCGGAAACTGCGTTGGCCTGATCTGTCTGAGGCTCTAGTGCTTTTGTGGCGAGGGAGCTTGCTCCCGTTCGGCTGCGAAGCAGTCGTAAAGTCAGCCGATGCGATCCTTCTGAAGAACCGCATTGCCTGATTTTGGGGCCGCTACGCGGCCCAGCGGGAGCAAGCTCCCTCGCCACAAAAGCCAAGCAAGCGCCCTTCTAAAATCCTTGTCTTGGGAACATCACACTGTCACGCAGGTCGGTTACATCAGTAGCTGTCAGGGACCGCACGACGGAAGCGTGCAAAAACGCGACATTTTTTGTTGATCTCAAGCCCCTCACGCCCTAAAGTTCGCGCCGAACGTCCATGCTGGAAACGATCCATCCGGCTCAAGTACTGACGACGAGACAGCAAGGCCAAGGGAAGCACCGCCTCCCATGGCCTTTTTGCTTTCGGCGACATGCCTTGGGAAGTAGGCGAACCAAAGTGGGGATACGGAGGGCGTTCATTTGCACCCATTGATAATTTCAGTTTGCCAGTAGGAGTTCCCAGCATGTCGATCAACGTCGAAGACTATTTCGCGCGCGAAACCTTCCAGAAAATGAAGGCCTTCGCCGACAAACAAGAAACCCCGTTCGTGGTGATCGACACCGCGATGATCGCCCAGGCCTATGACGACCTGCGTGCCGGTTTCGAATTTGCCAAGGTCTACTACGCGGTCAAGGCCAACCCGGCCGTGGAAATCATCGACCTGCTCAAAGAGAAAGGCTCGAGCTTCGACATCGCCTCGATCTATGAGCTGGACAAAGTGCTGAGCCGTGGCGTCAGCGCCGACCAGATCAGCTACGGCAACACCATCAAGAAATCCAAAGACATTCGCTACTTCTACGACAAGGGCGTGCGCCTGTACGCCACCGACTCCGAAGCCGACCTGCGCAACATCGCCAAGGCCGCTCCGGGCTCGAAAGTCTACGTGCGTATCCTGACTGAAGGCTCGACCACTGCCGACTGGCCTTTGTCGCGCAAATTCGGCTGCCAGACCGACATGGCCATGGACCTGCTGATCCTGGCTCGTGACCTGGGCCTGGTGCCATACGGCATCTCGTTCCACGTCGGTTCGCAGCAGCGCGACATCAGCGTCTGGGACGCGGCAATCGCCAAGGTCAAAGTGATCTTCGAACGCCTGAAAGAAGAAGACGGCATCCACCTGAAGCTGATCAACATGGGTGGCGGCTTCCCGGCCAACTACATCACCCGCACCAACAGCCTGGAAACCTACGCTGAAGAAATCATCCGCTTCCTGAAGGAAGACTTCGGCGACGACCTGCCGGAAATCATCCTGGAGCCGGGCCGTTCGCTGATCGCCAACGCCGGCATTCTGGTCAGCGAAGTGGTGCTGGTGGCGCGTAAATCCCGTACCGCTGTAGAGCGTTGGGTGTACACGGATGTGGGCAAGTTCTCCGGCCTGATCGAAACCATGGACGAAGCCATCAAGTTTCCGATCTGGACCGAGAAGAAAGGCGAGATGGAAGAAGTGGTCATCGCCGGCCCGACCTGCGACAGCGCCGACATCATGTACGAAAACTACAAGTACGGTTTGCCGCTGAACCTGGCCATTGGTGATCGTTTGTACTGGTTGTCGACTGGTGCATATACCACCAGTTATAGCGCGGTTGAATTCAATGGCTTCCCGCCGCTGAAGTCGTTTTACGTTTAACAAGCAATCGCCCACTGAGAAAACCCGTGAATTTCACGGGTTTTTTTATTTCTGCTTACAGCTAAACCAACTTAACCACCAACTCCATATATCGTTACACACCCATCAACCGTTCAACCCCAAAGTAAAGTTATGCTGCGCACCCACTAACTTGAAATGGATTTCAAACATGCAACTTAATCAAGCACCATTCTATACCGCCGAACCCATTAGCAAAGGCTTCGCCTTTAGCACCTCTCCGCCAATTGTTGACAAAAAAGATATCCAACGAATCAAAGAGTATATTACTACCGCCAAGTCACTTCCAGTAAACATTGACGACGTTAAAATCCTGTTAAAAAGCGAACATACTGGTATCGCGGGACTGGAGCCTTATGACATAGCAAATGCCTGTACCAAAATCGTCACTAATGCCAATAGCTGGAACGACATCGAGTTGTCGATGAAAAGAGTCGCTGGCAGCCTCCAGACATTTTCTGAAGACCTGCGGTATTTCGGAGACGACATTATCGCCGCCATTGAAACAATGCCCGGCTACCAAAATTACATTGGCACAATTGAAGGCCTGACTGACGAAGAGGTTGCCAGACTTCCTGAACTTAAAATTGGACGGGACGAGAAAAATAGATTTCCGTCCATCAAGGACTCTATCCAGTTCATTGCCAGCTCCATCGAACAAAAGAAAACCAGCAGCACTGACATCCAGCTTCGCCTGAAACTCTTCAAAACCGAACTGACGAATGTGGTCGCGGTATTGATCGGAGAAAAGCTCAAGCTTGCCGGCAGCCACGAATTGAATGCCGAGATCACTAGACTCAATGCTGAAATTGATGAAGCTCAACGCTTGGTCGATGAAAAAACCAAAGAAAACGAACCCAACTTCTTCGATTACTTCATGGCTTTCACCGACCCGCTGGGATCCCAATATCTAAGAGTCAAAGCCATGCTGCGAGATGTCCACGTAGCTCCCTTGATCCGACGCCGGGATGAACTCACCGAGCAAGTACGCAAGAAGAGTGTTTTGACGGGCACCTTGTTAGTCCTCCACGACCGTTTGTACAGCGTCGATTCTTACATCATCGGAGCGGTGGAAAGTACTGCACTTCTAGAAACTTTGTGGATCACGATTTCCGAATACATCGACTCGTCAAAAAACAAAATCGATGGCATTCACGAATTCCTCACGCTCAGGTCCTTTGTTTCGAGCCTGAAAGTTGTGCTCAGCAACTGGAAGAATATTGAATCCAACGCCAAAGCGTTAACCAAAGCATTCGACTGATACCAAAGCCAATCTACCCCACTATAAACAAGGATATTTATGAACATCCCATCGTATACCGCACCTGACATGTCTATTATTCGCGACAGCCGAGAAACCATTCGCTATCAGGCCATTATCGGCTCCGCTGACCTGTATATCGAAGCCCTGCGCAATGAACTGATCAAGCTTAATGCTCAAATTACCGAGACAGACCTGGTCGCGTCCAAGACATTAACTTCTGCAATCATCAGCCTGGAAACCACGGCACTCAACGAGACGCTGGAAGCGCTGACCGCTCTGTCAGCCGGCGAAGTGAACTCACAAACCAAAAACGCCATTGAGTCCTATACCAAAACAGCCACACAATTGATCTCGATGTGCACTAACAAGCTGGACGAAGCTCAGACAGAACTCAGCGACGCTATCCACAGTGTCCGGTATTCCTCCATCAGCAATAATCGATTCAAGATTGCCGAACTGGCGCAAGCTCGCGAGACATTGGCCATTGAGCTGGACAAAGAAAAGCCACCCGTGGATAAGCTGCTCGAAGATGAAAAGATCTTGAACGAAGCGATCAGCCTGTTTGAAAGCCTCAGCTTCATTGATCGCCTGAAACCTCTGCTGGAGCAACTGACAGGGATGATCGGCAATCAACCTGAAACGCCTCAATCCGCCGCGTTGAAGGCTGGCATTGTGGTCGCGAACAAGTTTCTTGATGAGGCAAACGAACTGATCAAATACCAGGACCTGATCAAAGCTCGAACCACACTGCGGGTTCGCCTTAAAGATCGACAAGGTCGCCTGGACTCTCTCGTCACCCAAATGAGCGACATCGACAAGAAAGTCAAACAGCTGAACGACACGAAAAAGGTGATCGAACCGCGCGACTCGTATGCGGATGAAACGAGCAGCATTGTCGAAGCCGTGTCACTGTTTCTCGAAACCATCACCGAGGGTGCTGGAAACGACGTCTCCCAAAAGGGTCAAAAGCTGATCGCGCAGGCCAAGCCTTTCAAGCGCTACCTGGAAAACCTTAAAGGCCAGTGGCTGCGCGGCTAACCCAACGGTTGAGCGAGATCGGATGCACGCTGGTTATACTTCCCAGCCATCTCTCGAATCCTGGGGTGGGAGGCGTTATTCAGCGCCTCCCCGCTTACCCGCAAAAAGTTCTGGTTACCGGTGGCCAATGCCCGACGTAACCAGGACAGCGCTTCGTCAACATGCCCCTCATCGGCCAGGAGTGCCGCATAACTGAACTGACCTCGAAAATCCCCGCCTTCGGCAGATCGTCGATACCAGACTCGCGCCGCGAGAGGGTCGGCGAGGCAAGACTCGCCTTCTTCCAGATAACGCCCCAGCAGATTCATCGACTTTGCGTGGCCCAATTCAGCGGCACGCCGATAGAGATTCAGCGCTTGCGACTGGTTTTCAGCCACCCCGCGCCCGGTAGCCAGCAGATTGGCGTAGTTGTACATCGCCCAATCCAGCCCGGCTTCGGCGGCGACACGATAATGCCCCGCGGCTATCGAGCCATCGGCGGTGCACCCCCAGCCATGTTCATGGCAACGACCGAGCATGTTGCGCGCCATCAAGTGCCCGCGCTGAGCCGCAATCTCGAACCAGCGCAGCGCCAGCGGCTGATCCCGCTCGATACCCCGCCCGTCCAGCAAAATCTGTCCCAGCAAGGCCTGGGCATCCAGCACACCTTCACGGGCGGCGATCAGAATCGCCTGGGCCGCCCGCGCCGGACTTTCCTCCAGCATGGCTTTGAGGCGATCACCGTCGAGGACTTCCTCGCGGCGCAATTGATAACTCATACCTCGACCCAGCGACGCAACAGGTTGTGGTAAGTACCGGTCAGGCGGATCAATGAAGGATGGTCGGGCAAGTCCTGGGTCAGCTGCTGAATTGCCCCGTCCATCTCGAACAGCAAAGCGCGCTGGTTGTCTTCACGCACCAGGCTTTGCGTCCAGAAAAACGATGCGTAGCGGGTTCCACGCGTGACGGCGTTGACCTTGTGCAGGCTGGTGCCGGGATACAGGACCATATCGCCGGCCGGCAATTTCACGCGCTGAGTGCCGAAGGTGTCCTGGATTTCCAGTTCGCCGCCGTCGTAATCCTCCGGGTCACTGAAGAACAGCGTCGCCGACAGGTCGGTGCGCACCCGCTCGATGCTGCCCTTGGGCTGACGCACGGCATTGTCGATATGGAAGTCGAAACTGCCACCGGCCGTGTAACAGTTCAGCAACGGAGGGAAGACCTTGTGCGGTAATGCCGCTGACATGAACTGCGGATTTTTCCACAGCCGTTCGAGCATCGCCGCACCGATTTCCTTGGTCAACGGATGTCCTTCAGGCAGTTGCAGATTGTGCTTGGCCTTCGCCGACTGATAACCGGCGGTAATTTTGCCATCGGCCCAATCCGACTGCGCCAGGGCCTCGCGAATGCGCTGCACTTCTTCTTTCGCGAACACGCCGGGAATGTGCAACAACATGGAAAGACACCTGAAAGCAAAGGGGCGCTAATGGTATTGATTCTTATTACATATGTAAAACCCAAGAGACGAATGAACCCGCAAAAACCGTAAAGGCAAATTGTAAAGAATGTAAATTCGTCGCGAATAGCAACGTTTCGCAATTGATACAGATACGTATTTACTCTACATTCCGCGACCTCAAATCCTTGGGGAGGGGAATTCACATGTCACGCCAACAACCACAATCAACGGTCAGTTCACCGCGTTTGCTCGCGTCAGCAATTGGCGTGGCGATCACTGCAGGCTCCGCGGGCCACATGGTTTTCGCGGCCGAGAAGACCGACGAAAAAGCACCCGGCAATGCCATATCCCTGGACGCGACCAGCGTTGTAGGCGAGCAGGATGACACCTCCTACAAGACCGATACCTCGGCCTCCAAGAAGTACACCGCGCCACTGCGTGAGACACCGAAAAGCGTCACCGTGATCCCGCAACAAGTGATTCGCGACACCGGCGCCACCAGCCTGGTCGACGCCCTGCGCACCACCCCGGGTATCACCTTTGGTGCCGGCGAGGGCGGCAACCCGGCCGGTGATCGTCCGATCATTCGCGGCTTCAACGCCGAAAGCGATGTGTTCATCGACGGCATGCGCGACGTAGCGTCCCAGAGCCGCGAGATCTTCAACGTTGAATCGATCGAAGTCAGCAAGGGCCCGGGATCAGCCTTCACCGGCGCCGGTTCCACCGGTGGCAGCCTGAACCTGGTGAGCAAGTCAGCCAAGCTGGGCAATGCCTACAACGGCGGTTTCACCTGGGGCTCGGACCAGACCAAGCGCACCACCCTCGACCTGAACCAGCAAATGACCGACACCTCGGCGTTCCGGCTGAACCTGATGAAGCACGAAGCCAACGTCGCCGGGCGTGATGCCGTGGACGTCAGCCGCTGGGGCGTGGCACCGTCCTTTGCCTTCGGCCTGGGCACCGATACCCGCTTGACCGTCGGCTACTACCACGTCGAAACCGACGACATGCCCGACTACGGCATCCCGTTGACCTCGAGCCCCAACCGCAGCAAGTACAACGTCGACAAGCCGGCCAACGTCAACCGCGACAACTTCTACGGCCTCACCGGTCGCGACTATCGCCAGACCAGCAACGACAGCGGCACGATCAAGCTCGAGCACGATCTGAACGATAGCCTGACCGTGTCGAACAGCTTTCGCATGTCCCGTTCAACCCTGGACTACATCGTCACCAACCCTGACGACAGCAAGGGCAACGTGGCCAACGGCAGTGTCTACCGTGGCGCGAAGAGCCGTAACTCGACGTCCAGCGGCTGGATCAACCAGACCGACCTGAGTGCCAAATTCAACACCGGCGCCATCGAGCACAGCCTGGTAACCGGTCTGGAGTTTTCCTATCAGGACACCCACAACCGTCCGTACCTCCTGACCTCCAGCGCCAGCGGCACCCGGTGCAACCGCGCCCTGTTCAACTCCGGCGACTGCACCAGCCTGTACAACCCGACGCCTGGGGATAACTGGAATGGCAGGATCACCGACAGCAACGCCTTCACCGACACCGACACCAAGACCGCCGCGGCCTACGTGTTCGACACCCTGAAGTTCAACGAGCAATGGTCCCTGAACCTGGGCCTGCGTTATGACAACTACCAGGTCGAATCCAGCGGTTTCGCCAACGCCAGCAGCACGGCGCCAGCGGGCAGTTTCTCCCGTCAGAACACCAGCGACCTGGTGAACTACCAGATCGGCGTGGTCTACAACCCGCTGCCAAACGGCAGCATCTATGCCGCCTACTCGACGTCCAGCAACCCGGCCGGCGAAACCAGCGGCAACGGTGGCCTGGAACTGGCGGCGAACAACAGCAGTCTGGACCCGGAAAAGAACCGCAACTACGAGATCGGCACCAAGTGGGACTTCTTCGGTGACGACCTGTCGCTGACCGCCGCACTGTTCCGCACCGAGAAAACCAACGCGCGTATCAACGATCCGGATGGCGGCACCACCCAAGTGCTGGACGGCGAACAGCAGGTCAATGGCCTGGAACTGACCTACACCGGCAAGCTGACCCGTAACTGGCGAGTCTTCGGCGGCTACACCTACATGGACAGCGAAGTGGTCAAAACCACCCTCGCCGCCGATGAAGGCAACCACATGCCAAGCACCCCACGAAACAACTTCACGATCTGGTCGACCTACGACCTGGTGCCGGACAAGTTGACCGTCGGTGCCGGCGCGACCTTCGTCGATTCCCAGTTCGGCAACGTCGCCAACTCGGTGGAGATTCCGTCCTACTGGCGTTACGACGCGATGGCCAGCTACCGCCTGACCAAGAACGTCGACCTGCAACTCAACGTACAAAACCTGGCCGACAAGCGTTACTTCGACCAGGTATTCCAGACGCACTACGCCCACGTGGCGGCGGGCCGCACTGCTCTGCTGAGTGCCAACTTCCACTTCTGATCACAGAAGTGCGGAGGCAAAAGCCCCGTTCATCAAAGTGAACGGGGCTTTTGCGTGTAAAAAAGAATGCTTCTCGACAACTCACGGCATAATGCGCGCCGTGATGATGACTTTTGAACGAACAAGGCGAGCGACGTGTTGAAGAAATCCCTGTTCCAGTTGCACTGGTTTTTCGGCATCAGCGCCGGACTGGTCCTGGCCCTGATGGGCATTACCGGGGCGGCAGTATCGTTTCAGGATGAAATCCTGCGAACGCTGAACCCCTCCGTGCTGCACGTCGAGAAGCAGATCGCCGGCGTGCTGCCACCGGCCGAACTGGTGGAGAAAATCGAAAGCGCTTCGGGCAAGATCGTCTCGATGCTCTGGGTCGAGATCGACAGCGGCAATGCTGCGCGGGTGATCTTCACGGCGCCGCCCGGCGAACGTCGCGGGCAGATGCGTTATTTCGACCCGTACACCGCCGAGTTCATGGGCGACGTCACCGGCCAGGACTTCTTCGGTCTGATGCTGCAACTGCACCGCTTCCTCGCCATGGGTGATACCGGCCGGCAGATCACCGGCGCCTGCACGCTGATTCTGGTGTTCTTCTGCCTGTCCGGCCTGTACCTGCGCTGGCCGCGCCAGTGGAAAAGCTGGCGCGCCTGGCTGACGCTGGACTGGAAGAAGAAGGGCCGCAGCTTCAACTGGGACCTGCACTCGGTGGCCGGCACCTGGTGCCTGGTGTTCTACCTTTTGGCGGCACTGACCGGGTTGTCCTGGTCGTACGAGTGGTACAACAAAGGGCTGACCAGGCTACTTTCCGATTCGCCACAAAACGAGCGAGCTCGTGGTGGTCGCGGCCCTGCGCCAAGCGGCCCGGCCCCCACCGCCGATTACGCCGCGATGTGGAGCAGCATCTACAGCGCCGCCGGCCCTGGTCTTTCGTCCTACAATGTTCGGATGCCGCCAGTGGCCGGGCAACCGGCAACCGTGTTCTACCTGCTGAAGGATTCGCCCCATGACCAGGCGCGGAACCAGATCACCCTCGATCCGGTGACCGGCGCGGTCAGCCGTCATGACCGTTACAGCGACAAAAGCCTCAAGGCGCAACTGCTGACCAGCATCTATGCACTGCACGTCGGCAGTTATTTCGGGATGGTCGGGCGAATCATCCTGACCATCGCCGCGCTGAGCATGCCGCTGTTTTTCGTCACCGGCTGGCTGCTGTACCTGGACCGTCGACGCAAGAAACGCCAGATCAAGGACGCCCGCAAAGGCCTCGCGCAACCGGGCAGCAACGCGCCGGCATGGCTGATCGGCTTCGCCAGCCAGAGCGGGTTTGCCGAGCAACTCGCCTGGCAGACTGCCGGCCAATTGCAGGCCGCCGGGTTACCGGTGAATGTTCAACCGCTGGCCGATGTCAGCGAACAGGACCTGCAAAACTCCAGCAACGCGTTGTTTGTAGTCAGCACCTTCGGCGACGGCGAAGCGCCGGACAGCGCCCGTGGTTTCGAACGCAAAGTGCTGGGTCGTGCACCGAGCCTGAACAGCTTGAACTATGCCGTGCTCGGCCTCGGAGACCGCCAGTATCAACACTTCTGCGGCTTCGCCCGTCGCTTGCACACCTGGCTGGGCGAGCACGGCGGCAAGACCTTGTTCGCCCCGGTGGAAGTCGACGGTGGCGACCCTTACGCCCTGCGTCACTGGCAACAGCAACTCGGTCTGCTGACGGGTCAGGCACCGGTCGACACCTGGCAAGCGCCCAGCTACGACAACTGGACCCTGACCCGCCGTGAGCTGATGAACCCGGACAGCAGCGGTGCTCCCGTGTACTTGCTCGGCCTCACCGCTCCCAGCACCAGCAGTTGGCTGGCCGGTGATCTGGTAGAAGTGCTGCCGCGCAATGGTGCGTGGGCGATCGAGCATTTCCTCGAGGGCCTGGGCATTGACGGTCGGGCCACGGTGGAACTCGATGGCCTGGCGCAGTCTCTGGAACAAGCCCTGGCCAGCCGCCAACTGCCCGAGAACCGCGTTCATCTGGTCGGCCTGCACGCGCAAGCGCTGGTGAACGCGTTGGTGCCGCTGGCCCTGCGCGAATACTCCATCGCCTCGATCGCCGCCGACGGCGTGCTGGAATTGATCGTGCGTCAGGAGCTGCACCCCGATGGCAGCCTGGGCATCGGTTCTGGCTGGTTGACCGAACACGTCCCCGTGGGTAGCCACATCAGCCTGCGGGTGCGGCGCAACAGTGGTTTCCATCTGCCGAACGAGCCGGTACCGATGATCCTGCTGGGCAACGGTACCGGTCTGGCCGGGTTGCGCAGCTTGCTCAAGGCACGGATTGCCGACGGGCAGCAGCGCCACTGGCTGCTGTTTGGCGAGCGTAATCGGGAACACGATTACCTGTGCCGTGCGGAGCTGGAAGAGTGGTTGATCAACGGTGATCTGGCGCGTCTGGACCTGGCGTTTTCCCGCGATCAGGCCGAGAAGGTTTATGTGCAGGATCGCCTGCGCGAATCGGCCGATGATTTGAAAAAATGGCTGGCCGATGGCGCCGTAATTTACATCTGCGGCAGTTTGCAGGGGATGGCTTCAGGAGTGGACCAAGTGCTCAATGAAGTGCTGGGTGCGGATGAAGTCGAGCGCCTGATCGAACAAGGCCGCTACCGCCGCGACGTTTACTGAACACCGTTGATCCCTGCGGGACCTGTGGCGAGGGGGCTTGTCGGAACGCCGCACCGCCCCGTTTGAGTGCGTAGCACTCACAAGATCGTTGATGCATCAGAGATTTTGGGGCCGCTTCGCAGCCCAACGGGGGCAAGCCCCCTCGCCACAGGTCGCGCCCACAGGACTTCGCTCAAGCCCTCAAACCGGCTGCAACTTACGCTCGAACACCCCCACCCCATCCAGATCCCGCAGCACGACACTCAACTCACCCGACTGCCCATCGATGTTCACCTCGCCAAAAAACTGAAACCCGGCAAACGGCGAGGTGTTCTGCGCAGCGGGTGCCTTCTGGAATACCACCTCGGGGCCGAAGGTTTTATCCAGCGCATTCGGCCCGAAGCTGCCCGCATTCAGCGGCCCCGCGACAAATTCCCAGAACGGTTCGAAGTCCTGGAACGCCGCGCGATCAGGATGGTAATGGTGCGCCGCACAGTAATGCACATCCGCCGTCAGCCAAACGAAATTGCGCACCTGCTGCGCCCGCAGAAAACCGAGCAATTCAGCGATCTCCAGTTCACGGCCCTGAGCCGGGCCCGGATCACCGTTGGCCACCGCTTCCCAACGCGCCACACCGGGGCTGACTTCGCCGTCCGGGACGCCGAGGCCGATGGGCATGTCGGCGGCGATGACTTTCCATTGAGCCTGGGAGCCTTTCAATTCACGTTTGAGCCAATCCAATTGCTCTCGACCGAGGAACGGTTTGGCGGCACCGAGGTTGTCGTCATTGGCACCCCGGTAGCTGCGCATGTCGAGCACGAACACATCGAGCATCGGCCCATAACTCAGCTTGCGATAAATCCGCCCGCCACCGTCGGCGCTCTGCAAACGCATCGGCGCATATTCCAGCCAGGCTTGCCGCGCGCGGCCCACCAGGCTGTGGATATCTTTGCTCTTGTAGCGATCATCCAGTTGCTTGCCCGGCGACCAGTTGTTCACCACTTCGTGGTCGTCCCACTGCCAGATCTGCGGCACTTCGGCGTTGAAACGACGGACGTTTTCGTCCATCAGGTTGTAGCGGTAATTGCCGCGATACTCGTCGAGGGTTTCGGCGACTTTGCTCTTGGCTTCGCTGGTGATGTTGCGCCACACCCGGCCGCTTTCGGTGGTCAGTTGCGCCGGCACCGGGCCATCAGCGTAGATGGTGTCGCCGCTGTGGATAAAAAAGTCCGGCAGGCGCAAACGCATGGCTTCGTAGATGCGCATGCCGCCGATGTCCGGATTGATGCCGAAGCCTTGGCCAACCGTGTCGCCGCTCCAGACAAAGCGAATATTCCGCCGAGCGCTGGGCACACTGCGCAGATGGCCGAACCACGGCTCGCTGGCGACACCGCTCTGGGCGTCTTCGAACGTCACGCGGTAGAAAATTGCCTGATCGGCGGGCAGGCCGGTGAGTTCGACCCGAGCGGTGAAATCGGTGCCGGCATCGGCCAATGGCGAGACGAATCGACGGGGGTTGCTGAACAGGCTGCGCGTGTCCCATTCCACCACCATCCGCGCCGCGCGATCGCTACGGCTCCAGATCATCGCCCGGTCGCCCAACAGGTCGCCGGACTGCACACCATCGGTGAGTTGCGGCCGATCCTTGACCGATGCAATCACCGCCGGCGCCAGGCCGGGCAGCAACAGCCCGGCTCCGACAGCTTGTATGACACGACGGCGGCCGAGGTCGAATTCGCTCATAGTGCTCTCCCTGAAAAAGGAAAACTAAAGCATGGCCGCATGAATCAGGTATGACACAAATAAGATCTATGCGTTAGCCGGCTCCAGCACCAACTCCACCGCCTCAGGCCGCTTGAGCACCGAATACGCCACCGCCGTCAGCAGACTCCCGGCCACAATCGCCAGCAGATACAACAGCGCATGGTTGATCGCATTCGGAATCAGCATCACGAACAATCCACCGTGCGGCGCCATCAGTTTGCAGCCGAAGTACATCGACAACGCGCCGGTCAGCGCACCGCCAGCAATGCTCGCCGGAATCACCCGCAGCGGGTCTTTGGCCGCGAACGGAATCGCCCCTTCGGAGATAAAGCAAAGCCCCAGCACCAGCGCCGCTTTACCGGCCTCGCGTTCCGTCTGGGCGAACTTGCGCCGGGCAATCAACGTGGCGATGCCCAGGCCAATCGGCGGCACCATGCCGGCGGCCATGGTCGCGGCCATCGGTGCATAACTCTGCGATGCCAGCAACCCCACCGAAAACGCGTAAGCCGCCTTGTTGATTGGCCCACCGAGGTCGACGCACATCATCCCGCCCAGCAGCACACCGAGCAGAATGGCGTTGGTGGTGCCCATGCTGTCGAGGAAGTGGGTGAGCCCCGCGAGCATCCCGGCCACCGGTTTGCCAACCACGTAGATCATCACCAGACCGGTGAACAGGCTCGCCAGCAACGGAATGATCAGGATCGGTTTCAGCGCCTCAAGACTTTGCGGCAAGCGCGCATAACGGTTGATCGCCTGGGCCGCATAGCCAGCGATGAAACCGGCGATGATACCGCCGATGAAACCGGCACCGAGCGTGCTCGCCAGCAAACCACCGATCATCCCCGGCGCCAGGCCCGGACGGTCAGCGATCGAGTAGGCGATGTAACCCGCCAGCAGCGGCACCATCAGTTTGAACGCGCTCTCGCCGCCAATCTGCATCAGCGCCGCTGCGAGCGTGCCTTGCTCCTTGAACGCGGTGATGCCGAACACGAAGGACAAGGCAATCATCAGACCGCCCGCCACCACCATCGGCAACATGTACGAGACACCGGTCAGCAGGTGTTTGTAGATACCCGTCTTCTCTTGCTTGGCCGGGCCTTTGGCGCCGGTCGCAGCGCTTTCCTGCTTGCCTTCGGCCAGGGCTTTGTTCAGCGTCGCTTCGGCCTGTTTCAGGGCGATGCCTGTGCCGCAGCGGTAGATTTTCTTGCCGGCGAAACGCTCGGTGGCAACTTCGATGTCTGCCGCCAGCAGCACCACATCAGCATCGGCAATCGCCTCTGCACTAAGCGGATTGCGTGCGCCGACCGAGCCCTGGGTTTCCACTTGCAGGTCGTAACCCAGACGCTTGGCCGCTTGCTGCAAGGCTTCGGCGGCCATGAAGGTGTGGGCGACACCGGTCGGGCACGCGGTGACAGCCACCAGGCGTGGCGCCTGTTTAGCAACCGCGGCAGGTTCAGCGGTGGCTGCGGGCGCTACGTAAACCTCGGCTTCCTCTACCCCACGGCGCAGCACCGCTTCGACATCTTGCAGGGCCTGGGCCGGGGTGCTCTGGAACACACGTTTACCGACAAAGCGCGACATATCCACCGGCGCGCTGGTGACCAGCAACACCCACTCGGCAGCCTCGATGATCGCCGCCGACAATTGACGTTCCGGATGGGCTGCATCCACGACTTCGACACTGGTGCTCCAGCCCTGACGCTGGGCCGCTGCATCGAGCAGACGAGCGCACAGCACACTGGTGACCATGCCGTTCGGGCAGGCCGTAACAATGGCTAATTTCATTGCAAACCCTCTTATTGTTCTGTCAGGGGGCGCACGCGCACGCCCTGTTCGAGCTGCGCCAGTTGCGCGGCGTCGCCGATGCCAAAACCGATCTGAGTCACGGCCATGGCGGCAATCGCGGTGGCGGTACGCAAGGTCTGTTCAGGCGTATCGGCACTGAGCAAGCCGTGCAACATGCCCGCCAGCAACGAATCCCCCGCACCGACGGTGCTGACCACGCTGACCTTGGGCGGTGTGGCATGCATCGCCGAGCCGACACTGAACCAGTTCACCCCGTCGGCACCGTGGGAAATCACCACGTGCTCGATGCCATGAGCATGCAAACGGCTCGCGGCCTCGGCTTGGGCGCCCACGGAAACCACTTCGCAATCCAGTGCTTCAGCCAGCTCTTCGGTGTTGGGCTTGATCAGCCACGGGCCAGCCGACAGGCCGACGCGCAAGGCTTCACCGCTGGTGTCGAGCGCAACGTTCAAGCCGCGCTTTTTCAAGCGCTGGATCAACTCTCGCAACCATTGGGCACTCACGCCACGGGGCAAACTACCGGCCACCACGACGGCGTCATGCCCTGGTGCAATCTGGTCGAGCCGATCGAGCAAAGCCTGCTGCGCCGCTTCACTGACCCGCGGCCCCGGGCCGTTGATGTCGGTGATGCGCCCATCGTTTTCCGCCAGTTTGATATTGCTGCGGGTCTCGCCGGGGACGCGGATAAACGCGTCGGTGAAGCCGCGTTTGGCGAACAGGGTTTCGAACGCCTGAAGGTTGTCTTCCCCGAGAAATCCGCTGACGGTCAGCTGATGCCCGAGGTCGGCCAGCACCTGTGCCACGTTCACCCCTTTGCCGGCGGCGTGGGTGTGCATTTCGTCGCTGCGATTGACCTGACCGGGCACAAGCATCGGCAATTGAACGGTAAGGTCCAGCGCCGGGTTGAGGGTCAGGGTTAAGATCTTGGCCATTACAGCGCCTCCACTAATGCGCGGACTTCGTTCGCGCTGCCCACGGCCAGGGCCTGTTGGGCAAGGGTTTGAGTCTGGGTCAGGCTGAGTTCGCGAATGCGCGCCTTGACCTCGGCAATGCTGCGGCCCGACACGCTCAACTCATCCACACCCAAGCCCACCAGCACCGGCACCGCCAGCGGATCGGCCGCCAGTTCACCGCACACGCCGACCCACTTGCCATGAGCATGAGCCGCACGCACGGTGATGTCGATCAGTTGCAGCACCGCCGGGTGCAAGCCGTCAGCCTGAGCCGACAAAGTGGGATGACCACGGTCGATGGCCAGGGTGTACTGGGTCAGGTCGTTGGTGCCGACGCTGAAGAAGTCCACTTCCTTGGCCAATACCGGCGCCAGCAAGGCGGCCGACGGCACTTCGATCATGATCCCCAGTTGCAGATCGGCGACCGGGATTTCCAGACGCAGACGTTCGGTCATGTCCCGAGCCTGGCGCCACTCATCGACGCTGCCGACCATCGGGAACATGATCCGCAAGGGACGGTTATCCGCCGCACGCAGCAAGGCGCGCAATTGCGCTTCCATGACCTGCGGACGTTGCAGGGTCAGGCGAATGCCACGCACGCCGAGGAACGGGTTCTCTTCTTTGGCGATCGGCCAGTACGGCAGCGGTTTGTCGCCACCGACATCGAGGGTGCGCACCACCAGCGGCCGCCCGGCAAGGCCATCGAGTACACGACGGTATTCGACTTCCTGAGTGGCTTCGTCCGGCGCTTGTGAATGAGCCATGAAAATCAGTTCGGTGCGCAACAGGCCAATGCCTTCGGCGCCCTGCTCCACCGCGCTGGTGACACCTGCGCTTTCACCGATATTGGCGAACACTTCCACAGGGTGGCCGTCGGTGGTCAGCGCCGGTTGATGGCGTTGTTCGGCGGCGGCTTTCAGGCGCAGTTCGCGGGTGTCGCGCTCTTCGGTGGCGCGCTGCAAGGTCGCAGCATCGGCGTCCACGTGCAGGCGGCCGCGTTGGCCATCGATCAACAGCGGCGTGCCCGGTTTCAGCAGCAACACGGCGGCGCCGGCGCCCACCAGTGCTGGAATACCCAGGGCCCGGGCGACAATCGCACTGTGGGCCGTGGCACCACCGCGAGCGGTGAGAATGCCGGCGACGCGCGTCGGATCAAGACGCGCCACATCCGACGGACCGACTTCGTCCATCACCAGAATGTACGGTTGCGCAGGCTCCGCAGGCGTTTCGACGCCACACAAATGCGCCAGCACCCGACGGCCAATGTCGCGCAAGTCGGCGGCCCGTTCGGCGAGCAACGCGTCCTGCAGCGCTTCCTGTTGTTTGGCGGCGGCTTCGATCACCGTCATCCACGCCGCTTCGGCGCTTTCACCTTGCTTGAGGCGGGTTTCGACTTCGTCGGTCAATTCCGGGTCGTCGAGCATTTCCTGATGGGTGATGAAAATCTCGCGAATCGCTTTGGCCTTGCTGCGCTCGATCAGACCTTCGATGTCACGACGCACATCGGCCAGCGCTTGCTTGAGACGCTCGCGCTCGATGGCCGCAGACTCACCGCGCAGCGGGTAATCGATGACTTGCAGCACTTGAATATGCGCCGGGCCGATGGCGATCCCCGGTGCCGCGGCAATCGCCTGAATCAGGCTGCCGGACTCTGGCGCGAACAGTGTTTCGGTGACCTCCACCTCTACGAGCACTTCGCGCTGCTGGCTCACCGCGGGCAGCGGCTCGACTTCTTCACCGAGGCCTTCTTCGATGGCCGCCAGCAAGGCCGGCAAGGCGTCGGCGGCGATGACCGGTTCGGCGATGAGCTCCAGCACCTGACCGCGACGGGCGCCAAGGCTGAGCAGTTTGCTCAAACTCTTCACCGACACCGCGCTGTCGTGACCATCGACGATGCGTATACGGATCTCGCCTTCAAAACTTTTCGCCAGTTGCGCGAGGATCTTCGCCGGGCGCGCATGCAAACCGTGGGCGTTGGCCAGGGCAATGCGTGCGCTCGGCCAGTCCGCCGGCACTTCACCGCCAAGGACTTCCAGCACCGCGCGGCTACTGGTGGCACGGCCCAATTCATGGCCGCGACCTTCAATCAGCAACGCGCAAAGACGTTCGAGCAGTGCCTGGTGGGCTTCACCGAGGCTGGCCAGGCAGAACAGCCCGCTCAGCGGCTGACCGAGGTAGCGGATGGGTTTGTCCGGGGTAACGAACGCCAGGCCGGGACGCTTCACTGTTTGCTCGCTGTGCAGCCACCACAGGCCATCGCCCAGCGGCAACGCTTCGACCTGCTGCAAGACGCCGGCAAAACCGTTGCTCACGCAATCGGCCTGACGCAGCAAACGGGCACCGCGCCAAACCAGCTCTTCGAAGTCATCGGCGGACACACCGAGGCCGATCATCTGTGCATCCAGTGCCAGCTCTTGTGGCGCACCTTGCAGCAATTTCAGCAAGGCTTCGGCGGAACTGGCGCGGCGCAGGGCCTGGCCCAGGTCGGTTTCACCGAGGGCACGGGTCAGCAGTTGCAGCAGGCGCAGGTGTTCATCGGATTTGGCGGCGATACCGATGGCCAGATAAACGATCTGGCCATTGCCCCAGTCCACGCCGTCAGGAAACTGCATCAGCCGCACGCCGGTGGCGAATACCTGATCGCGGGTTTCCGGAGTGCCGTGGGGGATGGCAATACCTTGGCCGAGAAAGGTCGAGCCCTGGGCTTCCCGGGCCTGCAAGCCTGCGAGGTAACCGTCGGCCACCAGGCCATCGGTCACGAGTCGGTCAGCGAGCAATTGCAAGGCGGTGGCTTTATCCACAGCCGACTGGCCCATGGATATCTGCTCTATGGTGAGCTCGAGCATGCTTTCTCCTTTTTGGCGCCGTGTGGCGCCAGGTATTGTTTTGATTGATTCAGCTTAGGCGTTTTGAGTACACCTTTTCAGACGCAGTTTTGGCGGTTTCGCGGCAGAACCGACCAAAGCGACCTATAACGTAGAAAATACGCCTGCTGAAACGTTTAATCTAGAATCTTAGGCACGTTACTCGATAATGTCTCATCCTTGAAGTCCAATTATCGGATGTGCTGCGACAATGGTCGCCTGCCTCAATCGGGTAGGATTGGCGAAAATGTCGGGGCACGCTCTAAAAACAAGGAATACCGGGTTGAAACTCAGTGATATTGCACAATTGGCCGGTGTCTCCGTGACCACCGCCAGTTACGTCATCAATGGCAAGGCCGAACAGCAACGCATCAGCAGCGCCACTGTCGAGCGCGTGCGGGCAGTGGTCGAACAACATGGCTTCACGCCCAACCCGCAGGCCGCCGGGCTGCGCAGTCGGCACACCCGCACCCTGGGCTTCATTCTGCCGGACCTGGAAAACCCCAGTTACGCGCGAATCGCCAAACTGCTGGAACAAGGCGCCCGGGCGCGCGGCTATCAGCTGCTGATCGCCAGCTCCGACGATGCGCCGGACAGCGAACGGCAATTGCTGCAACTGTTCCGCGCCCGCCGCTGCGATGCGCTGATCGTCGCCAGTTGCCTGCCGGCCGGTGACGACAGCTATCGCCAGTTGCAGGCCAAAGGCATCCCGATCATCGCCATCGACCGGGTGATGGAGCCCGAGCATTTCTGCTCGGTGATCAGCGATGATCGCGAAGCCAGCCTGCACCTGACCCGCAGCCTGCTGACGCCGCTGCCAAAACAGATCGCGCTGCTCGGCGCACGCCCTGAGTTGAGTATCAGCCAGGAGCGGGCAGCGGGCTTCAAGGAGGCGCTGAACGGTTTCAAAGGCGAGGCGCTGATCGAGCACGGCGAGTCGTTCAGCCGTGAGTGCGGCAAACAACTGATGGAAGAATTGATCCAACGCCTGGGCCATTTGCCGGATGCGCTGGTGACCACCTCCTACGTGCTGCTTCAGGGCGTGTTCGATGCCTTGCACGATTTCCCGCTGAAAAGCCGCCCGCTGCGCCTGGGCACCTTTGGTGATACGCAGTTGCTGGACTTCCTGCCGCTGCCGGTCAACGCCATGGCCCAGCAGCATCAACTGATCGCCGACAAAGCCCTGGAACTGGCAGTGACCGCCATCGAACAGGCCGATTACCAGCCCGGCGTGCAGGCCATCGCGCGGACGTTCAAGCAGCGTATTCTTCAGGACTGAACCGTGGAACTGATCGACACCCACACTCACCTGGACTTTCCGGACTTCGACCCGGATCGTCAGGCGCTGCTGGCCGAGAGCCGCGCCCTCGGCGTGCGGCGGATGGTGGTGCTGGGGGTGTATCAGGCCAATTGGCAGCGGGTCTGGGAGCTGGTGCAAAGCGATCCCGATCTGCACGCGGCGTTTGGTTTGCACCCGGTGTATCTGGATGACCATCGCCCTGAAGATTTGACCGAACTCGGTGACTGGCTGACGCGGTTAGCGGGCCATCGCCAACTATGCGCGGTGGGCGAGATCGGCCTGGATTACTTCATCGAAACCCTCGATCGTGAACGTCAGCAAACGCTGTTCGACGCCCAACTGCAACTGGCGGCGGACTTCAACCTTCCAGCGTTGATTCATGTGCGACGCAGTCACGCGGCGGTGATTGCCACGCTCAAACGGTTTCGCTTGAAACGGGCAGGGATCATTCACGCTTTCGCCGGCAGTCAGGAAGAGGCTCGCGAATACATCAAGCTCGGTTTCAAACTCGGCCTCGGCGGCGCCGCGACCTGGCCGCAGGCCTTGCGCATGCACCGGGTGATTGCCGGTTTACCCCTTGAATCGGTGGTACTGGAAACTGACTCACCGGACATGGCCCCCGCCATGTTCCCCGGCCAACGCAACAGCCCGGCCCATTTGCCGGCGATCTGCGCGGCACTGGCCACCCTCATGACGATCAGCCCCGAACAACTGGCCGCCGCCAGCACCACCAATGCGTGTGAGTTGTTCAACTGGTAATCCAATACCTGTGGGAGCGGGCTTTTGTGGCGAGGGGGCTTGCCCCCGTTCGGCTGCGAAGCAGTCGTAAATCCGGACAACTCGGTCTGTCTGGACCGGCGCCGGGGGCCGCTTCGCGACCCAACGGAGGCAAGCCCCCTCGCCACATCAAACCCGGAACGCGCTGATCAATTGCTTTAACTCCACCACCTGCGCCGACAGCGCTCGGCTCGCATTCTCGGTCTGGTGCGCGCCTTCGGCGGTACGCTCGCCGGCGCGGTTGATCTCGACGATGTTCTGGTCGATGTCGTGAGCTACAGCGGTCTGCTGCTCTACCGCAGCGGCGATCTGCTGGTTCTGGTCGACGATCATGCCGACGGCGCCGAGGATGTTTTCCAGCGCCTGCTGGACCTTTTCCGACTGCCCGACGGTGCCGTTGGCCATCTGATGGCTGGTGCCCATTGCCTTGACCGCCGCACCGACACCGCTGTGCAACTTGGCGATCATCTGCTCGATTTCTTCGGTCGATTGCTGGGTGCGCTTGGCCAGGGTCCGCACCTCATCCGCCACCACCGCAAAACCCCGGCCCTGCTCGCCCGCGCGCGCGGCTTCGATGGCGGCGTTGAGGGCCAGCAGGTTGGTCTGTTCGGCAATGCTTTTGATCACTTCCAGCACACGGCTGATGGACTGACTGTCGCTGGCCAGTTGATTGATCACCCGCACCGACTGATCGATTTCGCTGGCCAACGCCGCGATGCTGCCCTGCTGGGACTCCACCAATCCGCGACCGCTGATGGTCTCGTCATTGACGCTGTGGGCACTGCTAACCGCCGCAGAGGCACTGCGCGCCACCTCCAGGGAAGTGGCCGACATCTGGTTCATCGCGGTGGCGACCTGTTCGATCTGCGTACGCTGCCCCGCCACCGCCTGGTTGCTCTGGGCGGACACGCTTTCGACCTGCCCGGCCTGGCGCTCGACCTCGCTGACGGTCTGCCCCACTCGCTCGATCAGATCATGGATTTTCTTCACGGTACCGGTGAACACCTCGCCCAACTCGCCCAGTTCGTCGCGGCTGTTGGCGCTGAAGGTTACGGTCATGTCACCGGCCGCCACCTTGTCCATCACCGCGCCCAGACGCTTGAGGGTGGTGCGGGTCGAGGCGTAGAACCCGCCATAGAGGTAAAAAATCAACACGAACACCAGCGCCAGCGCCACCGCCTGCAACACCATGTGGGTACGGTGCTGCTCCAGCCGCTGCTGCAACTGGGTGCCGAGAAACTTCAGAGTGGCTTCGTTGAGTTGATAGGTCTGGTCCATCAGGCCCGTGACCTGATCGAAAAAGGCCTGCCACGGCGCATCGAGGGTGTCGGCCATCACCACCTGTTCTTCGAACAGTTCACTGGCCTTTTTCAGGGAGGCCTTGCTGCTTTCTGCCTGAGCCGCCAGGGTTTCGTGCGCGGCTTTACTGGAGCCCAGTGCGTCCTTCAACTTCAGGCCGTATTCGGCCTGAAGTCTCTCGATCTGCGCCAGCAACTCATCAAATCGGGTACTCGAGGCCGAATTGAGAAAACCCTGCCCCAGCGAGTAAGACCCCATCGCCCGGCCCTCGCCGAGTGTCTGGGTGACGGCCGGCGTGACGTTGGTAATGAGTTCGCTCAGCTGACGCATGTCGCTCTGGCTGTCGCGGCTCAGGCCGGCCTGACTGGCGATGATCTGGCTGAAAATCTGCGCATTACCGAGCAACTTGCCGATCAGCGCACTTTTGCTTTGCAGGGAGTTTTCCGCTTGCTGGGCCTTGAACGCGGCGATCATTTCATCGCGTTTACCATCGAAAAACGTGATTTGCTCCGGGTCAGTGGTCATCGCCGCCAGCCCCTGCAAACGGCTCAGGACGCTTTGCTCCAGGGCACTGATCGTCGATTCGACATGATTGGCCTTGCCGGACTGGCCCAGGATGACGTTGATCTGTACCAGGTTGTTCAGGGTCTCCAGGTCCCGACGCAGGCTCAGGCCGCTGCCCAACAGGTCGAGGCTCTGTAACTCGACCCGGGTGCCCTGGAATTCGCGATAGGAGTCGCGCACCAGATAGAAGTTGGTCACCAGCATCGGTACGAGGAACAGCACGCTGATCAGGCTGAACTTCATGCCGAAGCTCAGGCGGTTCATCAGCGCGACGGCGGGATAGAGCAAGCTCTTCACTGTGAAGTCTCCCTTTGATTTCTTATTTTTATTGGCAGGCGCGCAGAGACAGCAGATAGCCACTATTGGCGCTGCCTCTGTATAGCCTAAATCGGAAGGAGGTTTTGTAACTTAAGGTTAACGACAGGTCGCCGTTGTTGGAGCGGATGAGCCCCTGTGGCGAGGGAGCTTGCTCCCGTTCGGCTGCGAAGCAGTCGTAAATCCAGACAAGTCGGTCTATCTGGACGGGCGCCGGGGGGCCTGGGGCCGCTTCGCGACCCAACGGGAGCAAGCTCCCTCGCCACAATGAAGTTCGCTTCAGATGTGTTTGGATTACGACAAAACAGTCCACAACGCAAAACCGGCGTACCAAAGCACCGCCGCGCGCAGCAGCAGTTCCCAGATCCGGTCCAGGCTGTTGATGCCGTCCGGGCCGACCACCGGCGCCGGAATTTCACCGGCAACCAGTCCGACCTTCTCGATCAGTTGGGCGGCGCTGATGTTCCAGTTCAGCAGCTCATGCAGCATCACCCGGCTGACCGCGACAAAGTTGCCAACCAACGCGAAGCTCGCCGCCAGCAACCGCACCGGCACCCAATCGAACGCGTGGCGCAGTTGTGTCGCGCGCTCGACCACGGCCGGGTTTTGCCCATGCTCTTCGGCCAGCGCCAGCAGTCGATAGCTCAGGGCCGCGACCGGGCCCAGCAGGAAGTACCAGAAGATCACCGCGAAAAAGCTCTGATAGGCCTCCCACAACAGATGCCCCTGCACCCGTTCCAGCAGTTGCTCGCCACTGTCGGCGCAGATATCCAGGTCGCGTTTGGCCACATGGGCGGCAGCCTGCAGGTCTTCCCGGCGCCAGGCATCGCGAAACGGCCCCAGGCCGGCCAGCAGATCGCCACGCCCCAGACTGTAAATCACCACCAACAGGTGCACGGGCAACGCCAGCAAGCCATAGGCCACCGGGTCCAGCACCACCAACAGCAACCCCAGCAGCGCCACCGGCAACAACACCAGCACCACCAGTATCAGCCACGGACGGTTGCTCATGCGTGGGCTCACTTCAAGCTTGTTCAGCTCACGCACCCAACCCGCATCACGTTGAACCCGATGGCGCAGGGCCGAGAATTTCTCGATCCAGACCGCTAACAGCAGCACCAGAAAACTCATTGTTGCTCCTCTTCTTCCTGAGCGGCTTTTGCCAGGTCCGCACGATAGCGCGCCCAGTCAAACGCCGGTCCCGGATCAGTCTTGCGCCCGGGTGCAATGTCGCTATGCCCGCAGATACGTTGCGCGGTGATACCCGTGAAGGCGCTTTGCAACTGTCGGGTCAGGGCCGTCAACACTTGATATTGCGCATCGGTAAACGGTAGATCATCCGTGCCTTCAAGCTCGATGCCCACGGAAAAATCGTTACAGGTTTCCCGTCCCTCGAAACACGAAACGCCGGCGTGCCAGGCGCGCTCAAGACAAGAGACAAACTGAGTGACGGTGCCGTCACGTTCAATCAGAAAGTGCGCAGACACCCGCAGGTCGGCGATCCCTGCAAAGTAGGGATGTTCCGTGACATCCAGACGATTCTGGAAAAATTCCTGCACCTTGCCGGTCAGAAACTGCGCGGGCGGCAGACTGATGTTGTGGATCACCAGCAGGGAAATCTCGCCCTCGGGGCGCGCATTGAAGTTGGGCGAAGGGCATAAACGCACACCCTGACACCAACCACTCGCGGGGTCCAACTGCATACAGGCTCCTTCAACGACGACTGTGTTGGCGCCCAGTATGCCGCGATAGACCCTCGGCGCGCGATCACTTGCCGCGATTGAGACGCCGCAGGTTGCCCAACACCGATTCCAGCGCCCGATCGAACAGCAAGGTGTCGTCCAGCGTGCGCACCGCGCCACGCCGAAACTCCAGGGCCAGGCCGGTACGGTTGTGCTCCAGCACTTTCATTCCGGTGCGGTCGACAAAGATGTACTTGCCGGTGGTTTCAATGATCGCCGCCAATTTACAACGCAGGGTGTTTTCCTCGTCTTCCTGAAACTCGACCCAGCACCCCGGGCGCAGTTGATCGACTTGCAGTAGCGCGACATCATCCTCCGGCAAACGCACCGAGGCGGTTTCGACCGGGCCTTCGTCAGCAGTACGAAGCACGATTTCCTCCTGCACTTCCACCATCATCGGCCCCTCGACAGGCGAGCTGTTCTGGCCCGGACGCTCAAACAGTTGAACGTGCAGGGCTTCCAGCTCGCTGAAAAACTCGCTGGTGGCGAACGGGTCGAATGCCGAGCTGTTCAGCCCATCGCGCAACGACTTGAGCAACCCTGGCACCAGCGCCAACAAGCGCAGGCTCGCATCGGGTTCGTCATGGCGCTGAACGCTCCAGATCAACTGCTCCATGGTCTGCACATCGGCGTGCCATTCGGCGGACTGATCACCGTGCTTGAGGCCGGTCAGCAACAGCACTTTGCTCCAGGCCTCCTGAACAAACACCACCACGCTGTGCGGCAAAACCTTGCCCACCAACACCTGATTCAACGCCTGCTCGACGCGCTGACGGGTCAGTTCGGTCCTGGCGCGGCCTTCTTCGGCGTCTCGGGTGCGCTGCTCCAGCAATTCACTGCGACGACGCTCGTCATTGGTGAAGGCGAGGAAATCCGCCAGCAGTTCGGAAAAGATCGCCGGGTCATCGACAAAGTCGTTCAACAAGCGCTGCACCACCTGCTCAATGCGCAGGTACAGACTGTCGCGCTGATGGTCATCGCACTCGCCCCAGCCCATGGCCGCCGCGGCGATTTCGTTGAGCAAGCGCCGGGCGGGATGGCTGCTGCGGCTGAAAAAACTCTTGTCGAGCACCGCAACTTTCAGCATCGGAATCTGCAAGCGGCCGATCAGCGCCTTGAGGGAGTCCGGCAGGTTGCGGTCATCGAGAATGCATTCGAAGAGCATGGCGATCAGGTTGATCACGTCTTCATCAGCCACCCCGACCACCCGCGACCTGCCGCTTTTGACGCTGACCCGGGTCAGCAGCAGTTCGAGCTGGTTACGCAGGTCGAAGTCGTCCTGAACCGCCAGCGCCGGCACGTATTGCTGCAAGTGCGAGAGCAGTCGCAGCAGATCGCGGGTAGAAATGGGCTGGGTCTGGGCACTGACCTCCAGGGTCGGCGCAACGCTGCCGCGCACATGGAGCAGCAACTCCTGCAAGGCGGCGAAAACTTCCTGCACCCCCTCGTCAATCTGTGGATTGCCGCTGCGACTCCCTGCCTCGACAGGGTCGGCGTGAGCACTGGCAGCCGCTCGATCAGTGGCACGTCGCGCCGGGGCGGGCTTGAGGTCCGGCAGCACACCGGTGGCGATCAGCAGTTGATTGGCCTCGGCGTAGAGCTGATCGGCGTTGCTGAGCACATAGCGCTCGAACAGCTTGAGGATGATCAGCTTGACCTTGATCTCCATCCCCAGGTTGCGCCCCGCCTGCAGGAAATACTCGCAGAGCAGCGTCGGCCCCAGGGGGTTGTGCTGTTCGACCAGTTTCTTGCCCAGCAAGGTGCTCAGTCGGGCGGTGAGCTGGTCGAGGGCGAAGCCATCACGGTTCAGCACTTTGCCGACCATGACCTCCACCGCCACATTACGCTCCATGTCGTCATGGGATAGCGACACCGAGGTATCGAAAGCCAATACCCGGGGCAAGGCAGCCTGTGAGGTGTCGCACTGCGTGAGTCTGAGGAAAGCCTCGAGGAACTGCTCGAGAAAACCGCGCTCGATACTTTTGCGCTTGAGGCGCAAATCGCGCATGGCTTCGAAGAAGATGTTTTGCTCGACATCGTTCCGGGCCCGGTCGGCCATTTCGAACAAGGTGTCGTCGGCGTTATCGAACAGCTCCTGCAAACCCTGCTTGAGCTGTTGGGCAGCTTTGTCGCGAACCTGAAGAAGAATCACAGGCAGGCGGGCGAGCAGCGAATGAGTCGCCTGATCGGTAGTCGCCTTGTGCAAAGGCACTACATTCCCGTCGTTGTGCATCCAAGCCTCCTGAAACGGTGATTCTTCGGTTCACGTCAAAGCCATGACGTCAAATGCAAGGCGGATTATCGACAAAAGCCCCCCCTTGTGCCAGCTGACTCTGCGCGTCACCAAGCAATAGACGTTTATGAGTGACCCTTGCTTAGCGCCAATTGCTCGCGCGAATCGACCAAATGCAGGTTTGCGAACGACGGGATGGTTGTTGATGCCTTGGGTTGCCTCGCGCCATGGCCCTATAATCGGGCCACTTTGTTTGTGGAGCCCGTTATGCCGAATCTACGTCTCGCCGATTTGACCGCCGAAATCGAAGCCAACGTGCGCCGTGCGTTGCTCGAGGACATCGGCAGCGGCGACATCACCGCGCAACTGATCCCGGCCGAACGTCTGGCCAAAGCCACCATCATCACCCGCGACGCGGCCGTCATCAGCGGCACTGCATGGGTCGATGCCGTGTTTCGGCAGCTGGATCCGCGGGTCGCCGTGCACTGGCAGGTGAGCGATGGCGAGCGGGTGAAACCCAATCAGGTGCTGTTCCACCTCGAAGGCCCGGCACGCTCGCTGCTCACCGGCGAACGCAGCGCGCTGAACTTCCTGCAACTGCTCTCGGGCGTGGCCACGCGCGCGCAGTACCTGGCGGATTTCGTCGCCCAAACCCAAGTGAAGTTGCTCGATACCCGCAAAACCCTGCCGGGGCTGCGTCTGGCCCAGAAATACGCCGTGACCTGCGGCGGTTGCTACAACCACCGCATCGGCCTGTATGACGCCTTCCTGATCAAGGAAAACCATATCGCCGCCTGCGGTGGCATCCCTGAGGCTATTGCTGCCGCGCACAAGATCGCTCCGGGTAAACCGGTGGAGATCGAAGTGGAGAACCTGGCGGAGCTCAAAGAAGCTCTGGCGGCGGGGGCCGACATCATCATGCTCGATGAACTGAGCCTGGATGACATGCGCGAAGCCGTGCGCCTGAACGCCGGCAAGGCAAAACTGGAGGCCAGCGGCGGCATCAACGAAAGTACGTTGCTGCCGATTGCGCAAACCGGGGTGGATTACATTTCGATTGGTGCGATGACCAAGGATGTGAAGGCGGTGGATCTGTCGATGCGCCTGAGTCTCTGATCACGCCCCTGATAATCAAAAACGCCAGCCTCATGAAGGCTGGCGTTTTTTTCAGACCACCAGATTGTTCATCTCGCAGTACTCTTCCCACTCGACACCCAATACCTCGGCCGCCTCCTTGTGCAGTGCCAGGCGCGCGGCCTCGTACTCTTCGGGGCTTGAGGTGTACTTGAGCGTCAGTTCCCAAGGCTGCAAGCCCTGGGCTTCTGCCTCATCCTCGAATGCCCACTGGATCTGGTCTTTCTGATCGTCGGCAGGCAAGTCCTTGATCTCTTCCAGTAACTGGGGTGCATCCAGTACGTACTTTTTCAGGGCTTCTTCGTGTCTGGCTTCTTGGGTCAATTCTTTAACGGTCATGGCGTTCTCGCTGATCTGGGGAATGGAAGATGGATCTGGATCATCAAGGATCTCTCTGACGCAAAAAAACCGTTTGAAGCCCGGTTTGTCTGGCCTTCAGAACCATTCGGGATCATCTGAAAACTGCTGGGCGATGCTCATGCAGGCAACGAATATAGGACGTTTTGCCGACGATTTACACGGCTCTTTACATCTATCCCGCAAAAAGCTGTGTGCAAGAGATGCTGGAGACCTCGGGGAACATAAATTCAAATCCCAAGTCATAGCGATGTGCCATATCGGCACTTCACAAGGAACCCCAGTGATGCGCAGTTTTTCGAAGCTTTCGTCTACCCGTCTTGCCGCTGCTACCCTGCTGCTCGGCAGCCTGACATTGGCCAGCGCAGCTCAAGCGGCTGTCGAAGTCGCCTCTGACCCTTCGCTGTACTCCGACAAAATCTCCGCTCTCCACAATTCATACGGCAAGGACACGCTCGTCAGAACCAGTGTCAGCATCGATGATCTGGAAAACCTGCAAAAAACCGTGAAGGCCAATGCCAGCGAACTCGAAAGCCAGAAGCGCACTATCAGCGAACAGGCCCGTCAGATCGAAGAACTCAAACGCAACAGTGGTTCCAGCACCAGCTCCAGCAGCAAGGAGATTGATGATCTCAAGCGCACGGTCAATGAACAGGAACGCGACCTGAACACTCTCACCAAACAAGTGGAAGAGCTCAAGCGCAACAGCGGTTCCAGCTCCAGCTCGAACAACAGCGAGATCTCCAGTCTTAAACGGGAAATCAGCGATCAGGATCGCGCGATGGATCAGCTCAAGCGCACCGTCGAGGATCTGAGCAGAAAGGTGAAGTAAGCGGGGGAATGGTGCCCGAGACAGGAATCGAACCTGCGACCTTCGCGTTACGAGTGCGCTGCTCTACCGGCTGAGCTACACGGGCTGTGGGCTAAACCTAGCACCGGTCTCGAGGTACGGCAACTTGCGGCGAGGGAGCTTGCTCCCGCTCGGCTGCGCAGCAGTCGTAAAACAGTGGGGTCGCTTCGCAACCCGGCGGGAGCAAGCTCCCTCGCCACACCAAATTCCACGCTCAGCTTTTTCCTGCACACAGCAAAACGCCCCGAACCAGTCGGGGCGTTTTGCTGTTCAACGGTCAGGCGCGGGGGTAATTAAACGCCCGAAGCCTTGGCCGCTGCTACGTCTTTGATGGACAGCTTGATACGGCCGCGGTTGTCCACGTCCAGTACCAGAACTTCCACTTCCTGGCCTTCTTTCAGGATGTCGGTCACTTTCTCAACGCGAGCGTCGCTCAGCATCGAGATGTGAACCAGACCGTCCTTGCCCGGCAGGATGTTGACGAACGCGCCGAAGTCGACGATGCGCTCAACCTTACCGACGTAGATCTTGCCGATTTCAGCTTCAGCGGTGATGCCCAGAACGCGCTGGCGTGCAGCTTCAGCCGCTTCCTTGGTTTCGCCGAAGATCTTGATCGAGCCGTCGTCTTCGATGTCGATCGAAGCCTTGGTCTCTTCACAGATCGCACGAATGGTCGCGCCGCCTTTACCGATGACATCACGGATTTTGTCGGTGTCGATTTTCATCGCGATCATGGTCGGAGCGTTTTCCGACAGTTCGGTACGCGACTGGCCAATGATCTGGTTCATCTGACCGAGGATGTTCAGGCGCGCTTCCAGGGCTTGGCCCAGAGCGATTTCCATGATTTCTTCGGTGATGCCTTTGATCTTGATGTCCATCTGCAGCGCGGTAACACCTTTGGCGGTACCCGCTACTTTGAAGTCCATGTCGCCCAGGTGGTCTTCGTCACCCAGGATGTCGGTCAGGACGGCGAACTTCTCGCCTTCTTTAACCAGACCCATGGCGATACCGGCAACCGGTGCCTTCATCGGAACGCCGGCGTCCATCAGAGCCAGGGAAGCGCCGCAGACCGAAGCCATGGAGCTCGAACCGTTGGACTCGGTGATTTCCGATACAACACGGATGGTGTACGGGAACACGTCGGCAGCAGGCAGCATGGCCTGAACCGAACGACGGGCCAGACGGCCGTGACCGATTTCGCGACGACCAGCGCCACCCATGCGACCACACTCACCTACCGAGAACGGAGGGAAGTTGTAGTGCAGCATGAACGGGTCTTTTTTCTCGCCTTCCAGGGTGTCCAGCAGCTGTGCGTCACGGGCAGTACCCAGTGTCGCGACGACCAGAGCCTGAGTTTCGCCACGGGTGAACAGAGCCGAACCGTGGGTCTTCGGCAGAACACCCACTTCGATGTTCAGCGGACGTACGGTACGGGTGTCGCGGCCGTCGATACGTGGCTTGCCGTTAACGATGTTTTCGCGAACGGTGCGGTATTCGATTTCGCCGAAAGCAGCTTTGACGTCAGCAGCCGAAGGTTGGCCTTCTTCACCGGACAGCTTGGCAACCACTTGGTCTTTCAGTTCGCCCAAGCGAGCGTAACGGTCGGCCTTGATGGTGATGGTGTAAGCCTGGGAGATCGCTTCGCCGAACTCGGCACGGATAGCGCCCAGCAGAGCAGTGGCTTCTGGCTGTGGAGCCCAGGTCCAGGTCGGCTTGGCAGCTTCAGCGGCCAGTTCTTTAACGGCGTTGATCACCACCTGGAACTCGTCGTGAGCAAACAGTACCGCACCCAGCATCTGGTCTTCGGTCAGCTCTTTGGCTTCCGATTCAACCATCAACACGGCTTCCGAAGTACCGGCAACGACCATGTCCAGGCTCGAAGCTTTCAGTTGTTCGTAAGTCGGGTTCAGCAGGTAACCGGTGCTTTCGTGGAACGCAACGCGGGCAGCGCCGATCGGGCCATCGAAAGGAATGCCGGAGATAGCCAGCGCAGCCGAGGTACCGATCATCGCAGCGATGTCCGGATCGGTCTTCTTGCTGGTGGAAACGACGGTGCAGACAACCTGCACTTCGTTCATGAAACCTTCAGGGAACAGCGGACGGATCGGACGGTCGATCAATCGGGAAGTCAGGGTTTCTTTCTCGGAAGGACGGCCTTCACGCTTGAAGAAACCGCCAGGGATCTTGCCGGCAGCGTAAGTCTTTTCCTGGTAGTGAACAGACAGAGGGAAGAAGCCCTTGCCTGGATCAGCTTGTTTGGCACCGACTACGGTCACCAATACGCTGACGTCGTCGTCAACGGTGACCAATACTGCGCCGGAGGCCTGACGGGCGATACGGCCAGTCTCGAGGGTAACGGTCGACTGACCGAACTGGAATTTTTTGATTACCGGGTTCACGGTGTCCTACCTTCTTTGTGGCTCTTGGGGGAACTGGTTTCTTGCGAAATTCTTGGGCAACGCCGGGAATCGGCCCGACTGTCATTGTCCAGGGTAAAACTATTGTCCAGATAAAACTTGAGGCTGGGAGCCTGCCATGTACCTGCGGGAAACCCGCTGGCACACAGCAAACAACCAACCTCTAGCGCAATCGCTTATTAGCGACGCAGACCCAGGCGAGCGATCAGAGCGCTGTAACGGCTCACGTCCTTGCCTTTCAGGTAGTCCAGCAGCTTACGACGCTGGTTAACCATGCGGATCAGACCACGACGGGAGTGGTGATCTTTACCGTTGGCCTTGAAGTGACCTTGCAGTTTGTTGATGTTGGCGGTCAGCAGTGCAACTTGCACTTCTGGCGAACCAGTGTCACCAACAGCTTGCTGGTAGTCAGCTACGATTTGAGCTTTTTCTTGAACGTCGAGAGCCATGAGGCAATCCTTTTATCAGGAAACTGTTTCAGAAAAACAGTTTCAACAGGCCAGGGACAAATCCCTGTATCTAAAAATGAGTAGTGACCGTGCCTGTTAACAGCCACCCTCGTTCGGTCATTCTGACCGAATCAGTCGACGTGGCGCGATGCGCCCGTCTTCGCTCACTTCACCGATACCGATGAAGCGACCATTGTGATCCTGTACCCGTACCATGCCAAATTTCGGTGCATCCGGGGCACGTACCGGCTGGCCGTTGAGCCAGTAGAACGCGCTCGCTTCCGAGAACTGCAACAGTGGCCAATCCAGCAGGCCGCTGTCCGATGGCATCAGGAAGCGGTCGACTGCTTCGTTGCCGCCTTCGGCATGTACCGCTTCCAGCTCTTCCAGAGTGACGGTCTGTGCAAGCGTGAAAGGCCCGGCCTGGGTACGTCGCAATTCAGCCACGTAAGCGCCACAACCGAGTTGCTCACCGATATCCTCCACCAGGGTACGGATATAGGTGCCTTTGCTGCAATCCACCGCAAGCCGCGCAGTATCACCCTCAAAGGCCAGTAATTCCAAGCGCGCAATAGTAACAGAACGCGGTTCGCGCTCCACTACTTCACCTGCACGGGCCAGCTTGTACAGCGGCTGCCCATCGCGCTTGAGTGCCGAGTACATCGGCGGTATCTGACTGATTTGCCCACGAAATTTCGGCAACACAGCTTCGATATCGGCACGACCAACGGTCACCGGACGTTCCAGCAAAACCTCACCTTCGGCATCCGCCGTGGTGGTGGTCTTGCCCAGTTGCGCCAGGGTTTCATAACCTTTGTCGGAATCGAGCAGGTATTGCGAGAACTTGGTGGCCTCGCCGAAGCACAACGGCAACACGCCAGTGGCCAGCGGATCGAGACTGCCGGTGTGCCCGGCCTTCTCGGCATTGAGCAACCAGCGGACCTTCTGCAACGCCGCGTTGGAAGTGAACCCCAACGGCTTGTCGAGCAGGATGATACCGCTGACGTTACGACGGATACGTTTGACCTGAGCCACCGATTACTCCTTGGCGTCTTCGGGTTCAGCCGCTACCGGGTGCTGATTGTCTTCAGCCACCGCGCGTTCGATCAGGGCCGACAGGTGCGCGCCACGTACGACGCTTTCGTCGTAATGGAAGTGCAACTGAGGAACGCTGCGCAACTTCATCTCGCGAGCCAACTGCATGCGCAGGAAGCCGGCGGCGGAGTTGAGCACCTTGATGCTTTGCGCGATGTCGTCGCGGCTGTCCTGCCCCATCACGGTGATGAAGATCTTGGCGTGACCGACGTCACGGCTGACTTCAACAGCGGTAATGGTGACCAGCCCGACGCGCGGGTCTTTGACTTCACGACGGATCAGCTGTGCCAGCTCACGCTGCATCTGATCGCCGATACGTTGGGTACGGCTATATTCTTTTGCCATGTCTTGTTACCTGTTACTGCCCCACGGTGAAACCCGAAGGGTCTGAAAGCGGCAAACGCCCGGCCTGACAAAAGCCAGACCGGGCGTTGCGTTTAGAGTCCGACTGATGCGCCGCGCAATTGCATGCGGCTGGCCATCACGGCTCTTGAAGTGCGCGAGTTAGAGGCTGCGAGCAACCTGAACCTTCTCGAAGACTTCGATCTTGTCACCGACTTTGACGTCGTTGTAGCTCTTCACGCCGATACCGCATTCCATGCCGGCACGTACTTCGGAAGCGTCATCCTTGAAGCGGCGCAGGGATTCCAGCTCGCCTTCGAAGATAACGATGTCTTCACGCAGTACACGGATTGGACGGTTACGGTGAACAACACCTTCGATAACCATGCAACCGGCGATCGCGCCAAACTTCGGCGAACGGAACACGTCACGCACTTCAGCGGTACCCAGGATGTTCTCGCGAACATCGCTGCCCAGCATACCGGTAAGGGCTTTCTTGACGTCTTCGATGATGTCGTAGATCACGTTGTAGTAACGCATATCCAGACCTTCCTGCTCGACGATCTTGCGAGCGCCGGCATCGGCACGCACGTTGAAGCCGAACAGTACAGCGTTGGAGGCCAGTGCCAGGTTGGCGTCGGATTCGGTGATACCACCGACACCGCCACCGACCACACGCACTTGCACTTCGTCGTTACCCAGGCCATTCAAGGCACCGTTCAACGCTTCCAGCGAACCACGGACGTCGGATTTGAGGACGATGTTGAGCGTCTTCTTCTCTTCCTGACCCATGTTCTCGAAGATGTTTTCAAGCTTGCCGGCGTGAGCACGGGCCAGTTTGACTTCGCGGAACTTGCCTTGACGGAACAGAGCCACTTCACGGGCTTTCTTCTCGTCAGCAACTACGCTCATCTCGTCGCCAGCGTCCGGAGTACCGTCCAGGCCGAGGATCTCGACAGGGATGGAAGGACCGGCTTCCTTGATTGGCTTGCCGTTCTCGTCGAGCATGGCGCGAACGCGGCCATAGTTCGAACCGACCAGCACCATGTCGCCCTGGCGCAGGGTACCGTCTTGAACCAGAACGGTTGCAACCGGGCCACGACCTTTGTCGAGACGCGATTCAACCACAACACCACGACCAGGGGCCGATGGGGTTGCTTTCAGTTCGAGAACTTCAGCTTGCAGCAGAACAGCTTCGAGCAACTCGTCCACGCCGGTACCGACTTTCGCCGAAACCGATACGAACGGGGTGTCGCCGCCCCACTCTTCCGAAGTCACGCCGTGAACCGACAATTCGCTACGGATGCGATCGAGATCGGCGCCCGGCTTGTCGATTTTGTTCACTGCAACAACCAGAGGTACGCCAGCCGCCTGAGCGTGCTGAACAGCTTCAACGGTCTGCGGCATTACGCCGTCGTCCGCTGCAACCACCAGGATCACGATGTCGGTCGCCTTGGCACCACGGGCACGCATGGCGGTAAACGCGGCGTGACCAGGGGTGTCGAGGAAGGTGACCATGCCGCGTTCGGTTTCAACGTGGTACGCACCGATGTGCTGGGTGATACCACCGGCTTCGCCAGCAGCTACCTTGGCGCGACGGATGTAGTCGAGCAGCGAGGTCTTACCGTGGTCAACGTGACCCATTACGGTCACAACCGGTGCACGGGAGAACGTCTCACCTTCAAACTTCAGGGACTCTGCCAGGGAATCTTCCAGGGCGGTGTCGCTGACCAGGGTCACTTTGTGGCCCAGCTCTTCAGCAACCAGTTGGGCAGTTTCCTGATCCAATACCTGGTTGATGGTCGCTGGGGTACCCAGTTTGAACATGAACTTGATGATTTCAGCAGCCTTGACCGACATCTGCTGGGCGAGATCGCCAACAGTGATGGTCTCGCCGATCTTCACTTCGCGCACAACAGGGCCGGTTGGGCTCTGGAAACCGTGGGCGTTGCGTTTCTTCAGCTTGGCCTTGCCGCGACCACCACGACGGAAGCCATCGCTTTCTTCGTCGGTAGTACGTGGCGCAACGCGTGGAGCAGGCGCTTTTTCCTTGACCGAAGCACGATGCGGAGCGTTTTTGCGCTCGCCATCGCCACTGCCACGACGATTGCTATCGTCGGCACGTGGTTTGTCCGGACGACGCTGCTCGTCGCGTTTGCGAGTGTCGGCTGCAGGTGCAGCGGCCACGACCGGGGCGCTTTCACGCACGGGTTCGGCAACTGCAACAGGCGCTGCGACAGCTTCGACAGGAGCGGTTTGCGCAGCAGCAGGCTGGCGACGCGCTTCTTCTTCGGCGCGACGCTTGGCTTCTTCTTCAGCCTTCTGACGTGCAGCATTTTCTACTGCGCGACGTTCTTCCAGTTCGCGTTTGCGCTCGGCTTCGATTTCTTCCGGGCTGCGCTGCACGAAGACTTTCTTCTTGCGTACTTCAACGCTGATGCTTTTGCTGCCAGCAACACGCAGGGTGCTGGTGGTTTTACGCTGCAGCGTGATCTTGCGTGGTTCTTCCACTTTCGCCTTGTGACTGCTTTTCAAGTGAGTCAGCAAAGATTGCTTCTCACTGTCAGTCACATGTTCTTCGGCGGCGGTGTGCGGCAGACCTGCCTCACGCATCTGCTGCAACAGGCGCTCTACCGGTGTTTTGACCTCATCGGCCAGTTGTTTCACCGTGACTTGCGTCATGCACTTCTCTCCTCAGGCCGCGCCTAATTACTCGAACCAGTGGGCTCGGGCGGCCATGATCAACTTGCCGGCACGATCATCGTCAATGCCGTCGATGTCGAGCAGGTCGTCAATAGACTGCTCGGCCAGGTCTTCGCGGGTAATTACGCCGCGCACCGCCAGTTCCATCGCCAAATCCTTGTCCATACCCTCAAGCGAGAGCAGGTCTTCGGCCGGATGGGCGTCTGCCAGCTTTTCCTCAGTAGCGATGGCTTTGGTCAACAAACGATCCTTGGCGCGAGCGCGAAGCTCGTTAACGGTTTCTTCGTCAAAGCCGTCGATGTTGAGCATTTCTTCCAACGGTACGTAGGCAATCTCTTCCAGGCTGGTGAAACCTTCATCTACCAGCACCTGTGCCAGGTCTTCGTCGACTTCCAGCTCGTCGATGAAGTTGCGCAGGATGTCGCCGGTTTCTGCTTGTTGCTTAGCCTGGATGTCCGATTCGGTCATCACGTTCAGGGTCCAGCCAGTCAACTGGCTAGCCAGACGCACGTTCTGACCACCGCGACCGATGGCCTGAGCCAGATTGTCTGCGCCAACGGCGATGTCCATTGCATGGGCATCTTCGTCAACGATAATTGCCGCCACTTCAGCCGGCGACATTGCATTGATCACGAACTGAGCCGGGTTATCGTCCCACAGGACGATGTCCACACGCTCACCGCCCAACTCGCCGGACACTGCCTGGACGCGCGAACCGCGCATACCGATGCAAGCGCCTTGCGGGTCGATGCGTTTGTCCTTGGAGCGGACCGCGATCTTGGCACGCGAACCCGGGTCACGGGACGCAGCCATTACTTCGATAAGGCCTTCAGCGATTTCCGGCACTTCGATGCGGAACAACTCGATCAGCATTTCCGGCGCGGTACGCGACAGGATCAACTGCGGGCCGCGGTTCTCGGTGCGGATTTCCTTGAGCAGCGCACGCAGACGCACGCCAACCCGGAAGGTTTCGCGAGAGATGATGTCTTCACGGGCCAGCAACGCTTCTGCGTTATTGCCCAGGTCGACGATCACGTTGTCGCGGGTGACTTTCTTCACGGTGCCGGAGATGATTTCCCCCAGACGCTCGCGATAGGCATCAACGACTTGAGCACGCTCGGCTTCGCGAACTTTCTGCACGATGACTTGCTTGGCAGTCTGTGCAGCAATGCGGCCGAACTCGATGGATTCGATTTTTTCTTCGACAACGTCACCGACCTTGGCGCCAGGATGCGTTTGCGCAACCTTGCTCGGCCAGGTTTCGATAGCCGGATCGTCCAGATCTGCTTCTTCGACGACCGTCCAGCGACGGAATGTCTCATAAGCACCGGTGTGGCGATTGATTTCCACACGCAGATCGACTTCGTCCTCGAAACGCTTTTTGGTAGCAGTGGCCAGAGCCAGCTCCAGCGCTTCAAAAATTACGTTTGCCGGTACGCCCTTTTCATTGGATACCGACTCAACAACCAGCAGTACTTCTTTGCTCATCGTACGCCTCGCCTTTCGCAAGCCATTGGATCCGCGGGATCCGCGTCTCAGTCAAAACTGGGAATAATGTTGGCCTTGTCGATCATATCGATCGGCAACAGGAACTCATGGTCTTCAACCTGCACCACGACGTCCTGCTCTTCTACACCGCGCAGAAGGCCCTGAAAGTTGCGTCGACCTTCAAAAGGCGAGCGCAGCTTGATCTTCACTTGTTCACCGGCAAATTTTGCAAACTGCTCAAGAGTGAACAGTGGGCGTTCCATGCCAGGCGAGGAAACTTCAAGGGTGTATTCAACGGAGATTGGATCTTCAACATCCAGCACACCGCTGATCTGGCGACTGACGATGGCACAATCGTCCACCAGCACGCCGCCTTCTTTATCGATATAAACGCGCAACATTGAGTGGCGACCTTGAGCCGAAAACTCAATACCCCAGCATTCATAGCCTAGGGCCACGACCACCGGGGCCAGCAAGGCCTGCAACTCTTCTAGCTTGCTCGACACCTGAACCCCCTCGTGCATGTATGTGCATGCTATGCAAAATAAAAAAATGGGCGAAACGCCCATCCTTGAAACGCCGCCGAATAGCGGCGTTGAAAGTGTCCAGCTAACAAAAAGCCCCTGAAAAGGGGCTCCTTAAACTGGTTGCGGGGGCCGGATTTGAACCGACGACCTTCGGGTTATGAGCCCGACGAGCTACCAGACTGCTCCACCCCGCGACAAAGCTGGGGCGGAAGTATACGACCGATCCCTGACAGGGTCAATGTAACCTTCCACCTACAAGAAAGCCCGCAACAGCGGGCTCTCCTGATAATTGGTACCGAGAAGGGGACTCGAACCCCTACACCCTATGGGCACAACCACCTCAAGGTTGCGTGTCTACCAATTCCACCACCTCGGCAATACTACGTTTGAAACTCTTCTTACTTCTGCTCTTGAGCTGGAGGCACGTCAGTCGCTGGAGTAGCCGACTTTTGCTCTTGAAGCACCGGGACATCATCAGAAGCCGGTTTTTGCTTTGGAACTTCCAACACTGCCGGGTTTGGCAAACCTACTTGAGTCAGCTGATGAGCTTTCTCTTTAGCAAAGTAACCTAACCCCAAGCTGGTCATGAAGAAACCGGCGGCAAGTATAGCAGTAAACTTACTAAGAAAGGTAGAGGTACCTTGGCTTCCGAACACAGTATTTGAAGCACCTGCTCCGAAAGATGCACCAGCGTCCGCACCTTTACCCTGCTGCAGCAATACCAGAGCAACTACGCCCAACGCACCCAGCAGATGAAAAACGACTACGACTGTTTCCAGCATTTTTTCAGTTTCCCGCGGCGCGACAAATCGCACCGAACTCATCTGCATTCAGGGAAGCCCCACCAATGAGCCCCCCATCGATATCCGGCATGCCGAACAGTTCGGCCGCATTGGCCGCCTTCACGCTGCCGCCGTATAGAAGCCGCACACCTTGTGCGACTTCAGAATTCTCTGCCGCCAACTGGGCGCGAATGGCTGCGTGCACATCCTGCGCTTGTTGCGGCGAAGCAGTCAGCCCAGTACCAATGGCCCAGACCGGCTCGTAAGCAATTACTGCCTTTGCAAAAGCACCAACACCCAGCTCCTCGATGATGCTGCCCAGCTGACGCCCGACAACCTCAAGAGTTTTTCCAGCCTCGCGCTGCTCGAGGGTTTCCCCTACACACAACACCGGAATCAAGCCACACGCCTGTGCTGCCGCAAATTTGCGATTCAGCGTCCCGTCGAGCTCGCCCATTATCTGGCGGCGCTCGGAGTGCCCGACAAGCACCAGGGAACAACCTGCATCCACTAACTGACTCGGTGAAATCTCACCTGTCAACGCACCCTGCCCGGATTCAATCGCAGAGTTCTGCGCGCCGACCGAAATCGACTTCCCTTGCAAACCATCAATCACTTGATTGATATACAAGCAAGGCGGGAACACCGCGACATCAACACCGCTCGGCAAGGCCAGATGACGAAGGCCGTCGATCAGCTCAGCGACGCTGGCGCGGGTACCGTGCATCTTCCAGTTACCAGCTACCATAGGGCGACGCATGCTGTACCTCGTCGGTCAAAGTGGGCGCAGATGTTACCCAACACAATCATGGCTGGCAAGCCGAAATCAGGCAGAAACTTCAGTTACCAGTTTTGCCAGCTCTTCGGCGTAATCGCGAACCTGCGTTTCGTCCTCGCCTTCGACCATGACACGCACCAGCGGCTCTGTCCCGGACTTGCGCAACAACACGCGCCCGCGGCCCGCCATCGCTTGAGTGACACGATCACTGGCCTCCTTGACAGTCGGATGCTCAAGCGGGCTCACACCACCGCCAAACCGCACATTGATCAACACCTGAGGGCACTTGCGCAACGCCTGACGCGACTGAGCCAGGCCTTCTGCGCGCCGCTTCAGCGCCATCAAGACCTGCAATGCAGCAATGATCGCATCACCGGTAGTGGTGTGACTGAAGCAGACAATGTGCCCCGAGTTTTCACCGCCCACCAGCCAATCGCGCTCCAGCAACTCGGAGATGACGTAACGATCACCAACGTTGGCCCGCACAAAAGGAATCGCCAGATCCGCCAGGGCCAACTCCAGCCCCAGGTTACTCATCAGCGTACCGACCACACCGCCCTGCAACTTGCCACGCTCCTGCAGGTCGCGCGCGATGATGAACAGCAGCTCATCACCATCGACGACAGCGCCGGTGTGATCAACCATCTGCACCCGGTCACCATCACCGTCGAAGGCGATACCCAAATCGGCACATTCGGCCAGTACGGCCGCTTGCAGCGGCGCCATATGGGTCGAACCGCAATTGTCATTGATGTTCAGGCCGTTAGGATTGGCAGAAAGCACAACAACATCAGCCCCCAACTCACGGAAGACGCTAGGCGCCACTTTATAGGTCGCACCATGGGCACAATCGAGCACGATCTTCAGGCCGGCAAAACTGGTGCCGGCCGGAACGCTGCTCTTGCAGAATTCAATATAACGGCCCGAGGCATCGTTGATTCGCGACACCTTGCCGATCTTGCTCGACTCAACCACGGTCATCGGGGTGTCGAGCAGCTCTTCGATCATCAGCTCGACTTCATCCGGGAGCTTGGTGCCCTTACCAGAGAAAAACTTGATGCCGTTGTCGTCATGAGGGTTATGCGAAGCGCTGATCACAATGCCGGCTTCGGCATGAAAGGTCCGCGTCAAATAGGCGATGGCCGGAGTCGGCATTGGCCCCAACAGCATCACATCAGCACCGGCCGAGGTCAGCCCAGCCTCAAGCGCCGATTCGAACATGTAACCGGAGATACGGGTGTCCTTGCCCACGAGCACCTTGCAAGCGCCCATGCTGCGAAATGCCATGCCTGCCGCCCAGCCAAGCTTGAGCATGAAATCAGGAGTGATCGGGTATTGACCGACCCGACCACGAATGCCGTCGGTGCCAAAGTATTTCTTGCTCATAAGTACTCCATCATTCTTATTCGGCTGATTCTACGGCGGCAATCATCCGCACCACGTCGACTGTTTCCGCCACATCATGGACGCGCAATATACGCGCACCTTTGACCGAAGCCAGTGCCGCAAGTGCCAGACCGCCATGCAGACGCTCACCCACCGGACGATTCAACGCCTGCCCGATCATGCTTTTTCGCGACACCCCGACCAACAGGGGCCGCCCCAAGGCATGCAGGGCCTCCATGTGTTTAAACAAGCTTAGGTTGTGCTGCAGGGTTTTCGCGAAGCCGAAGCCCGGATCAAGAATGATCCGCTCAGCAGGGATACCTACCGATGCACACTGAACCATGCGTTCGGCAAGAAACTCGCCGACCTCTTTCGTAACATCCTGGTACTGAGGGTTGTCCTGCATGTCGCCCGGCTCGCCGAGCATATGCATCAGGCACACCGGCAAACCAGTGGCCGCCGCTGCATCCAGAGCACCATCTCGACGCAACGAGCGTACGTCATTGATCAACCCCGCCCCCAGCCTTGCGGTTTCACGCATGACGGCAGGCGTGGAGGTATCGACCGAGATAATCACATCCAGTTCGCGACTGATGCGCTCAACGATAGGCGCTACGCGCTCGAGCTCTTCAAGCGGCGAAACGGCCCTGGCACCGGGCCGGGTCGATTCGCCACCGACGTCGATCAGCGTCGCACCGGCCGCCACCATCGCCTCGGCGTGGCGCAGGGCCGCGTCCAGCTGGCTGTATCGACCGCCATCGGAAAAGGAATCGGGAGTGACATTGAGAATGCCCATGACATGCGTCTGGGCCAAATCAAGAACCCGGTTGCCGCAAGGCAACCGGGTCGAGGACTGAACAGAAGTCATTTCAAACCTTAAACGTCAGCAGCCGGGCCGCCGATAGGTGTTTCCGGACGCCCATCCTGCACCACCGGAGGCGTGCCGGAAGTGTCGTTGCCGCCAGACCAGTCGCGAGGTTCGCGAGGCGTACGACCTGCCATGATGTCATCGATCTGATCGGCATCGATCGTCTCGTACTTCATCAAGGCATCCGCCATCGCATCAAGCTTGTCACGGTTATCCGTGAGGATCTGCTTGGCCGTGCCGTAGCACTGGTCAATGATGCTGCGCACTTCGGAGTCGATCAGCTTGGCCGTCTCGCCAGAGAAACTGGCATGCTGACCACCGCCGCCACGACCAAGGAACACTTCGCCCTCTTCTTCGGCGTACATCAATGGACCGAGTTTTTCCGACAGCCCCCACTTGGTCACCATGTTTCGTGCTATCTGGCTGGCACGCATGATGTCGTTGGACGCACCGGTGGTGACGCCATCGAAGCCCAGGGTCATCTCTTCAGCGATACGACCGCCGTACAGCGAGCAGATCTGGCTGATCAGTGCACGCTTGGACAGGCTGTAGCGATCTTCTTCCGGCAGGAACATGGTCACACCAAGTGCGCGACCGCGCGGAATGATCGACACCTTGTAGACCGGATCATGCTCAGGCACGACGCGACCGACGATAGCGTGGCCAGCTTCGTGATAAGCAGTGTTCTGCTTTTCTTTCTCGGACATGACCATGGATTTGCGCTCGGCACCCATCATGATCTTGTCTTTAGCCAGTTCGAACTCTTTCATTTCGACGATGCGCTTGCCGGCACGAGCTGCAAACAACGAAGCCTCGTTCACCAGGTTGGCCAGGTCAGCACCGGAGAAACCAGGAGTACCACGAGCGATCACGGCCGGAGCGACGTCGTCACCCATCGGCACTTTGCGCATGTGGACTTTGAGAATCTGCTCGCGACCACGGATGTCCGGCAGGCCAACCACGACCTGACGGTCGAAGCGGCCCGGACGCAGCAACGCAGGGTCCAGCACGTCCGGACGGTTGGTCGCGGCGATGACGATGATGCCGTCATTCATTTCGAAGCCGTCCATCTCTACCAGCAACTGGTTGAGGGTCTGCTCGCGCTCATCGTGACCACCACCCATGCCAGCACCACGGTGGCGACCGACGGCGTCGATTTCATCGATGAAGATGATGCATGGCGCATGTTTCTTCGCCTGCTCGAACATGTCACGGACACGGCTGGCACCGACGCCGACGAACATTTCGACGAAATCGGAACCGGAAATAGTAAAGAACGGTACTTTGGCTTCGCCGGCAATCGCCTTGGCCAGCAAGGTTTTACCGGTACCCGGAGGACCAACCATCAGCACGCCGCGAGGAATGCGACCGCCCAGGCGCTGGAACTTGCCCGGATCACGCAGGAACTCAACCAGTTCGCCGACTTCTTCCTTGGCTTCGTCACAACCTGCAACGTCAGCCAGGGTGGTTTTCACCTGATCTTCGGAGAGCAGGCGCGCCTTGCTCTTGCCGAAACTCATCGGCCCACCCTTGCCACCGGCACCGCCCTGCATCTGCCGCATGAAAAACATGAAGACGGCGATGATCACCAGGATCGGGAAGCTTGCGACCAGAAGTTGAGTCCAGATGCTTTGCTGCTCAGGCTGCTTGCCTTCGACCACAACGTGGTTATCCACGAGGTCGCCGATCAGACCGTTGTCCTGGATTGCCGGACGAATGGTCTTGAAGCTGTCGCCATCGTTGCGCTTGCCGGTAATCACGTAGCCATCAACCGCTACGCGCTCGACCTTGCCATCCTTGACCTGCTGGATGAAGTCGGAATAGTTGAGGGTCTGCGGCTCGTTAGGGCTGGAGAAGTTGTTCATCACCGTCACCAGGACAGCCGCGATGATCAACCACAGGATCAGATTCTTTGCCATATCGTTCAATTAACTACCCTCTGAAGCAAGCTCCGCTAATGGCGCGCGCTTCGCATGATATTCACCGGCCTAACTTACTACATTACCTACGGCTCTGGCAGGCGCCGTCTGTAACCCTTTGTGAAACACTTTCTACACGATATTCGCTAATGCACGCGGGGCGAAATATGAAAAACCTATCACCCCGCCAAAAAACCTCGTTTTACTCACTACGCCCGCGGTAACCCCAAGCCAGCATGTATTGCTCGCGGGAACTGTCACGGGAAGAGTCTGGCTTGATCATCTGGATCTTGTCGAATTTCCGACGAGCATCCTTCAGGTAAACATCAAACCCCTCGCCCTGAAAAATCTTGATCACAAAATTGCCACCCGGCTTGAGTATCCGCTCAGCCAAATCAAGCGCCAGCTCGCAAAGAAACATGGCTTTTGGCATGTCCACTTCAGGCGTACCACTCATATTGGGGGCCATATCGGAAATCACAAGGTCCACCTGCGAATTACCCACAGCTTCAAGGATCCGCGTGAGCACTTCGTCCTCGGTGAAGTCCCCCTGAATGAAAGTCACGTCCGGAATGCTGTCCATTTCCAGAATGTCCGAGGCGATCAGACGCCCCTGACCACCAATCAGACGGCTAGTCACCTGCGACCACCCCCCGGGCGCCGCACCCAGGTCGACAACGCTCATGCCGGGACGGATCAGCTTGTATTTCTCCTGGACCTCCAGAAGTTTGTAACTCGCACGCGAGCGGTAGCCATCCTTCTGTGCCTGCTTCACGTAGGGATCGTTGACATGTCTTTTCAGCCAACCAAGGCTTGTCTTGGAACGCGCCATTGGGCACCTCGATGATAAGGGTCGTGATTAATTGGGCGGATCCACGAGCCCTCGGGTAAAATGGCCGCCATTTTACAGAATCCAGACGAAAGGGTCAGATTATGCCGCTCACTCAAGAGCAGAAGAAACAGTACAAGTCCATTGGCCACCATCTGAAACCAGTTTTGATTGTGGCTGACAACGGCTTGACTGAAGGTGTGTTAGCCGAACTTGAACGCGCTTTGGCGGATCACGAGCTGATCAAAATCAAGCTCAACATCCTCGATCGCGAATCGCGCCTGGCAGCCATTGCAGAACTCTGCAAGGCCGGCAAAGCCGATCTGGTTCAGGTCATCGGCAAGATGGCGCTGATTTACCGCAAGAACTTCAGCGTCAACAAGCAGCTTTCGAACGTCCATCGCTTCAAGTGATGACAAGGGTCAAGGGTGTGCTTCGCGCACCCTGACACTCCATCCAGGCACCGGCTGCATGACCAGCACCAGCCCGGAAAAGCCCAGAACAAGATAGCTGAACAACTGCCAATGCAGCGCCTGCGGCCAACCGAAGCGTACTGCGAAATACATCGCGCACCCATACAGCGCCATCAGCAGCAGTTGCCCGCGAATATCCCGCCATAGACTGGCAAGGCCCTCGGCCTGTACCAACACCAAAGCCTGAAAAATCACACTCGCTGTGGCGAATCCCACCATCAGCGTGTTCAGCATGCCTGCAATTTCGTCGATCAGCAGCGGCGCCAGGCCTATTTGCCCCAGCACCGGCAGCAGACCGATGTGCAACAACCACAAGCCGCCAACCCAGAGCATCTGGGTCAGCTGCCAAAGCATGGCGCCTGCACGTAGCGGGCGCCTTCTTTCAGATGTGGCGAACTTCGACAATCTCATACTCGATAACGCCACCCGGCGTTTTGACCGCCACCACATCACCCTCTTCCTTGGCGATCAAGGCACGGGCAAGTGGCGAACCGACGGAGATCTTGCCGAGTTTGAAGTCAGCCTCATCCTCACCCACGATATGGTAAGTGACGCGCTCATCCGTCTCGACGTTGGCGATTTCAACGGTGGTGCCGAAAATCACTTTGCCGGTATGAGGAATGGTCGTGACATCGATGATGACCTGATTCTGAATCCGGCCTTCGATGTCACGAATCCGCGCCTCAACCATCCCCTGCTGCTCGCGAGCAGCGTGGTATTCGGCGTTTTCCTTCAAGTCACCCAACTCGCGGGCCGTACCGATGTCCTGACTGAGTTTCGGACGAACGACCTTGGTCAGATGAGCGTGTTCTTCTTCCAGGGCTTTAGCGCCCTTGACGGTCATTGGGTATTTGATCATGCCTTCAATCCTGCGTGTAGATCCTGCAAGCGGCGCACGGTCTTCTCGGGACCGAACTTCAGCGCTTCGCAGATAGCTTCGCCAGCAGCAATAGTAGTGGTGCAGTAGATCTTGTGCTGCAAGGCATTACGACGAATGGAGTAGGAATCAGCGATCGACTGACGACCTTCAGTGGTGTTGATGATCAGAGTGACCTCGTCATTCTTGATCATGTCGACCACGTGCGGACGACCCTCGGTTACCTTGTTCACACGACGCACTTTCAGGCCTGCGGCTTCGATCAGCTTGGCAGTACCGGCAGTGGCAACCACTTCGAAGCCCAAGTTGATCAGATCACGGGCCACGCCTGCAACCAGTGGCTTGTCATCGTCACGCACGCTGATGAACGCGGTACCGCCGGTCGGCAGCACTTCACTGGCGCCCATCTGGGCTTTGGCAAAGGCTTCGCCGAAGGTGTCGCCCACGCCCATCACTTCACCGGTGGACTTCATCTCTGGGCCCAGGATCGGGTCCACGCCAGGGAATTTGGCGAATGGGAACACCGCCTCTTTCACGCTGTAGAAGTTCGGAATGATTTCTTTGGTGAAACCGATTTCCTTCAGGGTTTTACCGGCCATCACGCGAGCCGCAATCATCGCCAGGGACACACCGATGCACTTGGAGACGAACGGTACGGTACGGGATGCGCGCGGGTTGACTTCGATGACGTAGATGTCTTCGCCTTGCAGCGCCAACTGAACGTTCATCAGGCCGACCACACCCAGTTCCAGGGCCATTTTCTTGACCTGTTCGCGCATCTCGTCCTGGATATGTGCAGGCAGCGAATACGGCGGCAGGGAGCATGCGGAGTCACCAGAGTGAACGCCGGCCTGCTCGATGTGCTGCATGATTGCGCCGATCACCACGTCGGTGCCGTCGCAGACCGCATCCACGTCCATTTCGATCGCGCAGTTGAGGAAGTGGTCCAGCAGCACCGGGCTGTCATTGGACACTTGAACCGCTTCACGCAGGTAGCGCTTGAGTTCTTCTTCTTCGTAAACGATTTCCATCGCACGGCCGCCCAGTACGTAGGACGGACGAACCACCAGCGGGTAACCGATCTTGGCGGCGGCGCGAATCGCTTCGTCTTCGCTGCGCACGGTGGCGTTAGGCGGCTGACGCAGGTTCAGACGCTCAACCATCTGCTGGAAGCGCTCACGGTCTTCGGCGCGGTCGATGGCGTCAGGGCTGGTGCCGATGATCGGCACGCCGGCGGCTTCCAGGGCACGGGCCAGTTTCAGCGGGGTCTGACCGCCGTACTGAACGATCACGCCTTTTGGCTTCTCGACGCGGACGATTTCCAGCACGTCTTCCAGGGTCACTGGTTCGAAGTACAGACGATCGGAGGTGTCGTAGTCGGTGGAAACGGTTTCCGGGTTGCAGTTGACCATGATGGTCTCGTACCCGTCATCGCGCAGGGCCAGTGCTGCGTGTACGCAGCAATAGTCGAACTCGATGCCCTGACCGATGCGGTTTGGACCACCGCCGAGGATCATGATCTTGTCGCGACCCGACGGCGCGGCTTCGCACTCTTCCTCGTAAGTCGAGTAGAGGTACGCGGTGTCGGTGGCGAACTCGGCCGCGCAGGTGTCGACGCGCTTGTAGACCGGGAACACTTCCAGCTTGTGACGATGGGTACGCAGGTTCTTCTCGGTGACGCCCAGCAGCTTGGCCAGACGCTGATCGGAGAAGCCTTTACGCTTGAGGCGGAACATCAGGTCGCGGTCGATAGCGGACAGACCCAGGGTCTTGACCTTCTCTTCTTCCTTGATCAGATCTTCGATCTGCACCAGGAACCACGGGTCGATCATGTTCATGCCGAAGATATCTTCGACCGACAGGCCCGCGCGGAACGCGTCAGCCACGTACCAGATACGCTCGGCACCCGGCACGGTCAGTTCGCGCTTGAGGATGCTCATGCTTTCCGGGTTGCTCAGGTCGAGCTTCTCGTCCAGACCGCAAACACCCACTTCCAGCCCGCGCAGAGCTTTCTGCAGGGATTCCTGGAAGGTCCGGCCGATGGCCATGACTTCACCGACCGACTTCATTTGAGTGGTCAGGCGTGCGTCGGCTTTCGGGAATTTCTCGAAGGCAAAGCGTGGCAGTTTGGTGACGACGTAGTCGATGGACGGTTCGAAGGACGCCGGGGTCTTGCCGCCGGTGATGTCGTTCGACAGTTCGTCGAGGGTGTAACCGACGGCCAGTTTTGCCGCGACCTTGGCGATCGGGAAACCGGTGGCTTTCGACGCCAGGGCCGAGGAACGGGATACCCGCGGGTTCATCTCGATGACCACCATGCGGCCAGTGTTCGGGCAGATGCCGAACTGGACGTTGGAGCCGCCGGTTTCCACGCCGATCTCGCGCAGTACCGCCAGGGAGGCGTTACGCAGGATCTGGTATTCCTTGTCGGTCAGGGTCTGTGCGGGTGCAACCGTGATCGAGTCACCGGTGTGCACGCCCATCGGGTCAAAGTTTTCGATGGAGCAGACAATGATGCAGTTGTCCTTTTTATCGCGGACAACTTCCATCTCGTATTCTTTCCAGCCGATCAGCGATTCGTCGATCAGCAGCTCTTTGGTCGGCGACAGATCCAGACCGCGGGCGCAGATTTCTTCGAATTCTTCACGGTTGTAAGCGATACCGCCACCGGTGCCGCCCATGGTGAAGGACGGACGAATGATGCAAGGGAAGCCCAGACGATCGAGAACCGCGTTGGCCTCTTCCATGCTGTGAGCGATACCCGAACGCGGGCAGTCCAGACCGATGGATTTCATCGCCTTGTCGAAGCGCGAACGGTCTTCGGCCTTGTCGATGGTGTCAGCGTTGGCGCCGATCATCTCTACCCCGAACTTCTCCAGAACACCTTCGCGTTCCAGGTCCAGGGCGCAGTTCAGAGCGGTCTGGCCGCCCATGGTCGGCAGCAGCGCGTCCGGACGCTCTTTCTCGATGATCTTGGCAACGGTCTGCCACTTGATCGGTTCGATGTAGGTGGCGTCGGCCATGGCCGGGTCAGTCATGATGGTCGCCGGGTTGGAGTTCACCAGGATGACGCGGTAACCCTCCTCGCGCAGGGCTTTACAGGCCTGGGCGCCGGAGTAGTCGAATTCGCAGGCCTGGCCGATCACGATCGGGCCAGCGCCGAGAATCAGGATGCTTTTAATGTCTGTACGTTTTGGCATGGGTTGTCACTCAAATCCGCAGGTCAGTCGGCAAGCCGTCTTGTTCAATCTCTGAAGCCTTGAGGGGGCCGCCGGTTTCGGGACCGCCCCCAGGCTTCGCTACATCAGGGCGAGCGATTAGCGTCGCTTGGCCATTTCGTTGATGAAGCGATCAAACAGTGGCGCTACGTCGTTCGGGCCAGGGCTGGCTTCAGGGTGACCCTGGAAGCTGAAGGCGCTCTTGTCGGTACGCTCGATGCCTTGCAGGGTGCCGTCGAACAGCGATTTGTGGATCGCCCGAACGTTGCCTGGCAGGGTCGCTTCGTCTACCGCAAAACCGTGGTTCTGGCTGGTGATCATCACCACACCGCTGTCCAGATCCTGGACCGGGTGGTTGGCACCGTGGTGGCCGTGGCCCATTTTCAGGGTCTTGGCACCGGAGGCCAGAGCCAGCAGTTGGTGGCCGAGGCAGATACCGAATACCGGGATCTCGGTTTCCAGCACGTCTTTAATGGCCTGGATCGCGTAGTCGCATGGCTCAGGGTCACCCGGGCCGTTGGACAGGAACACGCCGTCCGGCTTCAGAGCCAGAACGTCAGCCGCCGGCGTTTGAGCTGGCACCACAGTCACGCGGCAACCGCGCTCGACCAGCATGCGCAGGATGTTCAGCTTGACGCCGTAGTCGTAGGCAACCACGTGGTATGGCAGATCGGAAGCGTCGATGGTCGCGTGGCTGTCGGTCTTCAAGTCCCAGACAGTCGAGCGCCACTCGTACTTCTCTTTGGTGCTGACGACTTTCGCCAGGTCCATGCCTTTGAGGCCAGGGAAGCCCTGGGCAGCGGCGATGGCGGCGGCTTCGGAAATGTTGTCACCGGCCATGATGCAGCCGTTCTGCGCGCCTTTCTCACGCAGGATGCGTGTCAGGCGGCGGGTGTCGATACCAGCGATAGCCACGACGTTGTTGGCTTTCAGGTAGTCGGACAGAGACATCGTGTTGCGCCAGTTGCTCGCAACCAGTGGCAGGTCACGGATGACCAGGCCAGCGGACCAGACGCGATCGGACTCGGCGTCTTCCGGCGTGGTGCCGGTGTTGCCGATGTGCGGGTAAGTCAGGGTAACGATCTGTTGGGCGTAGGAAGGATCGGTAAGGATTTCCTGATAGCCGGTCATTGCGGTGTTGAACACCACCTCACCAACGGTTTGACCGTCGGCTCCAATGGCTTCGCCGCGAAAAATGCTGCCATCAGCAAGGGCGAGTATGGCTGGCTTAGTCAAGAAGACCTCCCGTAAATAAAGCCTGAAAGGGCGATCGCAGGTTGTAAAAAAGCGGAGTGACGTATGGACACGTCACCCCGCTTCTTCATCGAATTATTCTGCGCGCTTTTAGTGGACACACTAAAGCTGTAGCTTACAGAAAAAGGCATTTTTGGTCTACCGCCAATGAGCCCTAAAGGCCGGAGAATGCGACAGGACGTCGCTTGGCGGTTTAAAACCGGGCTCAAAGGCTATGTTTGAACCCGGTTTCGGCTGCATCTTAACGCAGGTCAAGCACGTCTTGCATGTCATAGAGGCCTGGCTCACGACCGTCCAGCCACAAAGCCGCACGTACCGCGCCCTTGGCGAAGGTCATGCGACTGGATGCCTTGTGCGTGATTTCCAGGCGCTCGCCCTCACAGGCAAACAGCACCGTATGATCACCGACCACATCACCACCGCGAACAGTGGCAAAGCCGATCGTTTCACGCTCGCGCGCACCGGTGTGACCTTCACGCCCATAGACCGCAACCTTCTGCAGATCACGATCCAGCGCACTGGCGATTACTTCGCCCATGCGCAGCGCCGTACCTGAAGGGGCATCGATCTTGTGCCGGTGATGAGCCTCGATGATTTCGATATCCGCATCATCACCCAGCACGCGCGCAGCCATGTCGAGCAGCTTCAGCGACAGGTTTACACCGACACTGAAATTGGCCGCGAACACGATAGGAATATCCTTGCCCGCCTCGGCCAGCAACTGCTTCTGCGCTACATCCAATCCGGTCGTGCCAATCACCATGGCTTTGCCCGCCTTGCGGCAGAAAGCCAGGTTTTTCAGCATGACTTCCGGGAGCGTAAAGTCGATCAGCACGTCGAACTCATCAGCCACCGAGTCCAGACTACCGGACAGCGGCACACCAATACGCCCCAACGAGGCCAGCTCACCGGCATCCACGCCAATCAGCGTACTGCCGGGGCGCACGATGGCGGCGGTCAGACCGGTCAGCGGCGCGCGCTGCTGCACCGCCTCGATCAAAATCTTGCCCATGCGGCCGGCGGCACCCATCACAGCTATACGTCGCATGTTCACTCCTTACAAATCGCCGAAGAAGCGCTTCACGCCTTCGAACCAACCAGTGGTTTTCGGCGAATGACTGTTGTCGTCCGCCAAAGAGCTGCGGAACTCTTCCAGCAATTCGCGCTGACGACGACCCAGGTTGACCGGGGTTTCGACAGCCACACGGCACATCAGATCGCCAGCGCCGCCGCCACGAACCGGCGCAACGCCTTTGCCGCGAACACGGAACTGCTTGCCGGTCTGAGTCCCCTCAGGGATCTTCAGCTTGACCCGACCATCGAGGGTTGGAATCTCCAGCTCGCCGCCCAACGCTGCGTCGACAAAGCTGATCGGCACTTCGCAGCACAGGTGTTTGCCGTCACGCTGGAAGATCGCGTGCTCACGCACATTGATCACCACGTACAGGTCGCCGGTCGGACCACCCTGCGCGCCTGCTTCGCCTTCGCCGGACAGACGAATACGGTCACCGGTATCGACACCGGCCGGCACTTTGACGGAAAGCGTCTTGTACTCTTCGACACGACCTTCGCCGTGGCAGGAATCGCACGGATCGGAAATGATCTTGCCCTGGCCATGGCAACGCGGGCAGGTCTGCTGCACCGAGAAGAAGCCTTGCTGCATGCGTACCTGACCGATACCGCCACACGTCGGGCAGGTGACCGGCGAGGAGCCTTTCTTGGCGCCCGAGCCGTCACACGGCTTGCAGTTGACCAGTGTCGGAACACGGATATTCACGGTTGTGCCGCGCACCGCTTCTTCCAGATTCAACTCCAGCGTGTAACGCAGGTCGCTGCCACGCTGAGCGCCGCCACGGGAGCCGCCGCGACCGCCACCGAAGAAGTCACTGAAGACATCGCCAAAGATGTCGGAGAAGTTCTGGCCACCAAAACCGGCACCGCCGCCACCCATGCTCGGGTCGACACCGGCATGACCGTATTGGTCATAGGCCGCGCGCTTGCTGGAATCGGACAGCACTTCGTAGGCCTCGTTGGCCTCCTTGAACATCTCTTCCGACGCTTTGTCATCGGGATTACGGTCCGGGTGGTGCTTCATCGCCAGGCGGCGGTAGGCCTTTTTCAGGTCCGCTTCGCTTGAACCACGCTCAACACCCAATACTTCGTAATAGTCACGCTTTGCCATAAGTCTTTGCACTCTTAAGGACGTTCGACAAACCTCTCCTGAGCCTCGCCGAACTCGTTGAGCCCCAATACAGGCCCGGACCCAACTCACGTCAATTCAACGATCCTGGTCTTTGATTCAATGCGGTACTTTCGGCTCGAAAAGCAGGAGCATTCCCGGCCATACCACCAACATCCGAGCGTTGTCGCATGCTGTAAAAATTCGCTTACTCCAGACACGCCAACGCGGGAGCAAGCTCCCGCGCGGCGACATCCTACCAGTCACCGCCTTAAGGCAGTCAACCGGGCGACCAACAACTTACTTGTGGTCTTTGACTTCTTCGAACTCGGCATCGACGACGTCGTCAGCTTTTTCAGCTTTTTCGTCGTGCGGTGCCGCGCCTTCAGCTGGCTGAGCCTGATCGGCGTACATCTTCTGAGCCACTGGCGCGGAGACCTTGGACAGCTCTTCAACCTTGGCTTCGATAGCAGCCTTGTCGTCGCCCTTAACAGCGGCTTCCAGGGCAACTACTGCCGCTTCGATTGCAGTCTTCTCTTCAGCGCTCACTTTGTCGCCAGCATCAGCGATCATTTTGCGAGTCGAGTGAACCAGTGCGTCGCCCTGGTTACGAGCGCTGGCCAGCTCTTCGAACTTGCGGTCTTCTTCGGCATTCAGTTCAGCGTCGCGAACCATCTGCTGAATTTCGTCCTCGGACAGACCGGAGTTGGCCTTGATCACGATCGACTGAGTCTTGCCGGTAGCCTTGTCTTTGGCGCCTACGTGCAGAATGCCGTTGGCGTCGATATCGAAGGTCACTTCGATTTGTGGCACGCCACGTGGAGCCGGTGGAATCTCGGCCAGGTCGAACTTGCCCAGGGACTTGTTCTGTGCGGCTTGCTTACGCTCACCTTGCAGCACGTGAATGGTCACGGCGCCCTGGTTGTCGTCAGCAGTCGAGAACACTTGCGATTTCTTGGTAGGAATCGTGGTGTTTTTCTCGATCAGCGCGGTCATCACGCCACCCATGGTTTCGATACCCAGGGTCAGCGGGCTGACGTCGAGCAGCAGAACGTCTTTCACGTCGCCGGCCAATACAGCGCCCTGGATCGCAGCACCCATCGCAACAGCTTCGTCCGGGTTAACGTCTTTACGAGCTTCTTTACCAAAGAAGTCGGAAACAGCTTTCTGCACCATTGGCATACGGGTCTGACCGCCGACCAGAATCACGTCGTCAATCTTGCTGACATCGATACCGGCGTCTTTCATCGCGATGCGGCAAGGTTCGATGGTGCGCTGAACCAGGTCTTCCACCAGCGCTTCGAGCTTGGCGCGGGAGATTTTCACGTTCAAGTGCTTAGGACCGGTAGCGTCTGCAGTGATGTACGGCAGGTTCACGTCGGTCGACTGGCTCGAGGACAGTTCGATCTTGGCTTTCTCAGCGGCTTCTTTCAGGCGCTGCATGGCCAGCGGGTCACCCTTGAGGTTCATGCCGCTTTCTTTCTTGAATTCGTCAACGAGGTAGTCGATCAGACGAATGTCAAAGTCTTCACCACCCAGGAAGGTGTCACCGTTGGTGGCCAACACTTCGAACTGGTGCTCGCCATCGACTTCAGCGATCTCGATCACGGAAACGTCGAAAGTACCGCCACCCAGGTCGTAAACGATCACGGTGTGATCGCCTTTCGCCTTGTCCATACCGTAGGCCAGTGCGGCTGCGGTCGGTTCGTTGATGATACGTTTTACGTCCAGGCCCGCGATGCGGCCGGCGTCTTTGGTGGCTTGACGCTGGCTGTCGTTGAAGTAGGCCGGAACGGTGATTACCGCTTCGGTCACAGGCTCGCCGAGGTAGTCTTCGGCGGTCTTCTTCATTTTCTTCAGAATTTCAGCCGAGATTTGTGGCGGCGCCATTTTCTGGCCGTTCACTTCAACCCAAGCGTCGCTGTTGTCAGCTTTGACGATCTTGTAAGGGACCATCTGGATGTCTTTCTGTACGACTTCTTCGTCAAAACGACGACCGATCAGACGCTTCACCGCGTACAGGGTGTTATGCGGATTGGTCACTGCCTGACGTTTGGCCGACTGGCCAACCAGGATTTCGCCATCGTTGGCATAAGCGATGATCGACGGCGTGGTACGCGCGCCTTCAGCGTTTTCAATAACTTTGGCCTTGCCGTTTTCCAGCACGGAGACGCAGGAGTTGGTAGTCCCCAGGTCGATACCGATAATTTTGCCCATGTTCACTCTCCCGAAACTTTGGATTTGGATGCCGCAGTAGTGGTGGCTGACTGCGGTAGCACTTAAACGCTTGACTTCTAAATGGGGGCCTTGCGGCTAATTTCAAGCCTGCTCGTCAATCGAAGGCGAAACCGGTGCAGGTGCCTTGCTGACCACGACCATGGCCGGGCGCAGCAGGCGACCGTGGAGCTGATAGCCCTTCTGAAACACCTTGAGCACGCTGTTTGGCTCGACGTCGGCGCTTTCCTGCATGGCCATCGCCTGATGATGCGAGGCATTGAAAGGTTCGCCTTCAGGATCGATGGCTTCCAGGTGATAGCGCTTCAGGGTGTCCTGGAACATTTTCAGGGTCAGCTCGATCCCTTCGCGCATCGAACGAATGTTTTCGTCGTCAGGGTTGGACAGCTCCAGGCCGCGCTCCAGGCTGTCAATGATCGGCAGCAGGTCGCCTGCGAATTTTTCCAGGGCGAACTTGTGAGCCTTTTCAACGTCCTGATCGGCACGACGGCGGACGTTCTGCAGATCGGCGGCTACACGCAAAGCCTGATCCTGCGCACCAGCCAATTGCTCTTCGAGCACTTGCACACGAGCCGCCAGGTCTTCACCCGAAGCCTCGGGGGCCTGATTGGCGTCTAGATTTTGCGTATCCACTGTCTGTTCGTCAGCCATAGATTTCTCCTTCCAATATCGTCCGCGAGCTCAACTCGCGCTTCTGCCCCGGTATATGGGGCCGCAAAATTCAGCTTCAAGGGCTGTTTGATGATTAACCCTACAAAAAACAACTGCTTTGTCATTCCCAGGCGCGCTAAGGATTTCTTTCAATCAAGCAAATCGAACTAAGAAGGGGCATTGTCAGCCAGAAACAAAACACTGTATAAATAACCAGACCTAAAGCCTGGGAGCGGCCTTTATGCTGGTGCACCTGTCCGTACACAACTACGCCATCGTTGAACATCTCGATCTCGAACTCGATCGCGGGATGAGCGTGATCACAGGGGAAACCGGCGCCGGCAAGTCGATCATGCTCGACGCCCTCGGTCTGACCCTGGGTGATCGCGCCGACAGCGGCGTGGTCCGCCCCGGTGCCGACAAGGCCGACATCCTGGCCACCTTCGACCTGATCGACATCCCTGAAGCCAGTGCCTGGCTGGCCGAGCGCGACCTCGAGAACGATGGCCCGTGCATCCTGCGCCGCGTGATCACCGCTGAAGGGCGTTCGCGCGGCTATATCAATGGCACCCCCTGCCCTCTCGGCGACCTGAAGGCCCTGGGCGAGTTGCTGATCGATATCCACAGCCAGCACGAACACCAATCCCTGCTCAAAACCGATACCCATCGCCGCCTGCTCGACGAGTACGCCGGCGCCACGGACCTTGCCCGCCAGGTGCAACTGGCCGCCCAACGCTGGCGCCAGACCCGCCAGGAGCTGGAGCGCCTCTCCAACTCCGGCGATGAACAGCGCGCTCGCCATCAGTTGCTCAGCTATCAACTCGAAGAACTGGAAAACCTCGGCCTTGGCGAAAGCGAGCTGGAGCAACTGGAGCAGGAACACAAGAACCTGACCAACGCCGAAACCCTGCTGGGCATTTGTCGGCAAGTGGTCGAACAATGCAGCGAAAGTGATTCCGGCAATGTATTGAACGCACTGACCGCCAGCCTCAATCGCCTATCGAGCGTGAACAATTCGATCGGCGCCCTGGGTGAAGCCAGCAACCTGCTGACCAGCGCGCAGATTCAGGTTGAAGAAGCGGTGGGCGAATTGAACCGTTTTCTCGACAATTTCGACGCTGACCCGGCACGCCTTCAATACCTGGAAGAACGCCTCGATGCGATCTACACCCTGGCGCGCAAACACCGCATCCAGCCGACCGAAGTCGCCGAGATGCAACAGAAGCTACTCGACGAAATCGAAACCCTGAATGCCAACGATGAATCCATCGAGCGACTGGGCGATGAGCTGGCCTCCTACGCCCGTCATTATCAGGAGAAGGCTCGGGAATTGAGCGACCTGCGCCATCGAGCGTCGAGCAGCCTGGCCAGCGCCGTGGAACAGGAAATCCAGCGCCTGGGCATGCCCGGCGGCCGCTTCACCATCGAACTGCGGCCCAACAGCAGCGACGAACTACTGCCCAACGGGCTCGAACAAGTAGAGCTGCTGGTGAGCGCCAACCCGGGGCAACCATTGAAAGCCCTGGCAAAAGTGGCGTCGGGTGGCGAGCTGTCGCGTATCAGCCTGGCAATTCAGGTGATCACCGCACAGACCTCCCGCGTACCGACGCTGGTGTTCGACGAAGTGGACGTAGGTATCGGCGGCCCGACCGCCGAGATTGTCGGCCAGTTGCTGCGACGCCTCGGGGAGCGCGGGCAGGTTCTGACCGTGACTCACTTGCCGCAAGTGGCGGCGCAGGGGCATCAACATCTATTTGTGCACAAGGTCCGCGGTGAAGACGCCACGCACACGGCCGTCTCCAAGCTGAGCAAGAATGATCGTGTCGAAGAAGTGGCACGGATGCTGGGCGGCATCGACCTCACCAAGGAGTCCCTGGCTCACGCGAAGAAAATGGTCGTTACCGCAAAAATCTAAGGACGGCAGAAAGCACGAAGGCGACCCTGAGGTCGCCTTCGTTCGTTTCGCGAACCTTGCGTTCGCGCGACATGCTTACTTTTTCTTGCGCACGTACAGTACAAGATTGTGATCGACCATCTCGAAGCCATACTTGTCGACGATTGCTTTCTGCAGCCGCTCGATTTCTTCGTCGAAGAATTCGATCACTTCACTGGTCTCGACGTTGACCATATGGTCGTGATGCTTGCCGTCGTCCAGTTCGAAGACCGCATGGCCTCCGTCGAAGTTGTGCCGCACCACAAGGCCAGCTGCCTCGAACTGGGTCAGAACACGGTAAACCGTGGCCAGACCGACGTCCTCACCAGCCTCCATCAGTGCCTTGTAGACGTCCTCGGCACTCATGTGGCGTTGCTCGGCGGAATCGAGCATTTGCAGAATTTTGACCCGTGGAAGGGTCACTTTGAGGCCGGCTTTGCGTAGTTCGCTATTTTCAACCATGGTCAGCTTTCTCGCGATGCTGCTTCGCAGCTTCTCTTAATGCGGGTATGATCGGCGTTTACGTTGTCCCAGCCAAGATAGTGGAAGTCGCCCACCGATGCAAAACACCAAGCTCTTGCTAACCAGTTTCACCTTTGTGGGACTGCTCGCACTCGCCGGTTGTTCATTCCCCGGGGTTTACAAAATCGACATCCAGCAGGGCAATGTCGTCACGCAGGACATGATAGACCAGTTACGCCCGGGAATGACCCGTCGGCAAGTACGGTTTATCATGGGCAACCCTCTGTTGACTGACACGTTCCACGCCGATCGCTGGGATTACTTGTATAGCCTGCAACCGGGTGGCGGTGAACGCCAACAGGAACGCATCAGCGTTATCTTCAACCCGAATGACCAACTTGTCAGCCTCTCTGGCGATTTCATGCCAGGCGTGAGCCGCGACGAGGCCATTCTCGGCAAGGACAGCGGCACTACCGTGACCGCGCCGGCAGGAAACGCCGAGAAGCCGAAGCCAGAAAAACCGGTCAAGCCAGGCTCGTTGCTGGACCAGATCCAGAAGGACGTGGACAACGTAGAAACTGTCCCTGTCCCGACTCCAGAACCGCTGGAAACCTCGCCGCAATAATTTGCGACGCAATAAAAAACCCGGCATGTCCGGGTTTTTTATTGTCTGGTGTTTAATCGAATCACTGATTCCGGGCTTTGGCCTCGGCCGCTTTGGCTGCACGTAACCGCCGAACTTCTTTTGGATCGGCGAGCAACGGCCGGTAAACCTCGATGCGATCCCCTTCCTGAACCTGGCGAGTGGCCGGATCAGCGATCACCTTGCCAAAGATCCCGACCGGACAACTGGCCAGATCCAGCTCCGGGAATTCGCTATTCAGGCCCGATTTGAACAACGCATCCCGCACCGTCGCGCCCACCGACACCGTTACACTCAGCAGCACCTGACGATCAACGGCGGCATACACCACCTCGACCTTGATCACGGCCTCAACCATGCATTTGCTTCGCGCGCTGGCAGAACGCGTCCATCAACGTATTCGCCGCCTGATTAAACAAAGGCCCCAACGTCGCACGCACCAGCGGCCCGGAGTAGTCGAACGACAGGTCCAGACTGATCTTGCAGGCCTTCTCGCCCAACGGTTTAAACACCCAGACGCCGTGCAACTGGCTGAACGGACCTTCCTCGAGGTTCATTTCGATCGAACGCCCGGGCACCAGGGTATTACGCGTTACGAAATGCTGACTAAGCCCACCCTTGGCCACGCCGACGCTGGCGCGCATGAACTCAGGGGAGCTTTCCAGAATTTCGGTCGATGAGCACCACGGCAGGAATTCCGGATAGCGGGCCACGTCGTTGACCAGGTCGTAAAGCGCTTGCGCCGGATACGGCAGCAGGGCCGAACGTTGAATATGTGTCGTCATGTCAGCGTTACTTCCACAGCTGGGCGGCAAACACTACAAGAATGCCGATGGGCGCCACATAGCGCATCAAAAACAGGGACAGGGCGAACATTACCGGGCTACGGATCGACAACTCGTCGCGCACCGCTTCACGCCCCATCACCCAGCCCGCAAACACCACGAAACACAAACCACCGAGTGGCAGCATGATCCGTGAGGTGAAGAAGTCGATCACACCAAAGAAGTCCAGGCCACCGGCGGCTCCCCATTGGTAGAGATGGAACATCCCGCCTTCGTTCACGAAAAACTTGGCTTGCTTCCAGATATTGAAAGAAAACACGGTACCCAGGCCGACGAACCAGCAGGTGAATGCCAGCCAGAAGGTGACCCAGGCGCGGCTGATTTTCGTGCGCTCAACCAGGTAAGCCACCATCGGTTCGAGCAGGGAAATCGCCGAACTCCAGGCCGCAATCGCCACCAGTACGAAGAACACTACGCCCATCAACTGGCCGAACGCTACGTTACCGAAGGCAAATGGCAGGCTGACGAACATCAGGCCGGGGCCTTCGCTCGGGTTCAGGCCAGCAGCGAACACAATCGGAAACAATGCCAGACCGGCCAACAGCGAAACGAAGGTATCGAGCAACGCCACACCGACGACGGTTCCGGAAATCGACGAGTGCTTCGGCATGTAGGCGCCGTAGATCATGATCGAGCCGACACCCACGCTCAGAGAGAAGAACGCGTGCCCCATGGCCGGCAGCAAGCCATCAAGCACCTTGTCCGGGTGGAAGTCGAACATGAAATGCACGCCCTCCATGAAGTGGCCGGTGGTCATGCTGTAACCCAGCAGGACAATCACCATCACGAACAGCAACGGCATCATGATCCGCAGGCTGCGCTCCAACCCGGCGACCACACCCTTGGCGATCACCACTGCCGACAACAGCATGAAAATCGTGTGCCAAAGTGTCAGGCGCCATGGGTCAGCGATCACATTACCGAAGTATGCGCCGACCTGATCAGCCGTCACGCCCCGAAAGTCGCCACGGCCCATGTCGATGATGTAATCCAGCGACCAACCGCCAACCACACTATAGAAAGACAGAATCAGCAACGCCGTGATCATCCCGGCAAAGGCGCCCCAGGACCACTTCGCCGAATGCCCTGCGTCCAGCGCCAGGACCTTCAAGGCATTGGCCGGGCTCTGCCGCGCGCGCCGGCCGATCAGGGTTTCGGCCAGCATGACGGGCATACCGATCAGCGCGATACAGGCCAGGAACATCAGCACGAAGGCCCCGCCGCCATAGACGCCAACCATATAAGGGAATTTCCAGATACTCCCCAAACCCACGGCCGAACCGGTCGCGGCGAGTATGAAGACCCAGCGGCTAGCCCAACTGCCGTGGACAGAAACCTTGTCTGTCGACATCGTTATCACGCCCAAGCGTTCAAAAAAGAGGCCGCATTGTCCGGGATTCAATCAACCTGCTCAAGCACGTAGCGTCACCGTAGCCGACTCGCGCGCAACTCCCTATAATGCCGCCCCTATGGCTAAACAGAAGAAACACCCAACAGGGACCATCGCGCAAAATAAAAAGGCGCGACACGATTACTTCATCGAACATCGGTTCGAGGCTGGTCTGGTCCTGGCCGGCTGGGAAGTAAAAAGTCTGCGGGCAAGCAAGCTGCAACTGGTTGACAGTTACGTACTGCTCAAAGATGGCGAAGCCTGGCTGCTCGGCAGCCACATTACGCCTCTGACGACGGCCAGCACCCACGTTATCGCTGATCCGACCCGCACCCGAAAATTGCTGCTCAATCGGCGCGAGCTGGAGAAGCTGGCCGCTGCCGTGCAGCAAAAAGGTTACGCCTGCGTATGCCTGTCCTGGTACTGGAGCAAGCACATGGTCAAGTGCGAGATTGCTCTGGGCAAGGGCAAGAAGGAGTACGACAAGCGCGATACCGAACGCGAACGCGACGCCGGTCGTGAATTGCAGCGTGCGGTGCGGAACAAGGGCAAGGAAGATTAATTTTCCTGCTTGAGTTTTGTGGTGCTTGCGAAAAGATCGCAGCCTGCGGCAGCTCCTACAGTGATCGCTGTGCCCGATTCATCGGATGCACGCAAATCCGTAGGAGCTGCCGAAGGCTGCGATCTTTTGCGTTAAAGAACGATCACATCCCCTTGCGCCGCTCCGCCCGAGCCATGCGCTGCACTTCCTGACGCACCTCTTCCAGCACTTCCTGCACATACAAAATGTGCCGACTGGACACTTCTCGTGCCTCTTCCGCCCGCCCCTCAATAATCGCCTGGTACAACTCTCGGTGCTGCGCAATCAGCATGTCACGGGTTTCGACGCGCTGTTTGTACATGCCGCCAATGTTGGTCACCACATTGCGCTTGAGCAGGTCGAACAGTCCGCGAATGGTGTGCAGCAACACTGCGTTATGACTGGCCTCGGCGATCGCCAAGTGAAAATTTGCATCCGCCGCGCCCTCTTCCGCCCGGCTCACTTCGTCGTGGCGCGAATAGCAGTCCTGCAACTCGTCGAACGCTGCCGTCAGCCGCTCGCGATCGACGTCGGTGGCGCGCAATGCTGCGTAGTAAGCACAGGACGCTTCCAGGGTATGGCGAAACTCCAGCAAATCGCGCTGGGCCTCGGGGTTGCTTTCCAGCAGATGCAGCAGTGGATCGCTGAACGTCGAGCCCAAGGATTCCACCACATAATTGCCGCCGCCCTGACGACTGACCAGCAGCCCTTTGGCCACCAGTTTCTGAATCGCCTCACGCAACGAAGGGCGTGACACGCCGAACTGCTCGGCCAACGCACGTTCTGCCGGCAGGCGCTCACCAGCCTTCAAGGTGCCCTCGAGAATCATCCCCTCGAGTTGCTCGACAATATCGTCAGACAAACGGCGTTGCCGAATCTGATCAAACCCCATCACTCAATTCTCCACGATCCCGGCGGCTCGCCGGGCTCTCTATTCTGGCCTATCGGCGCTGCGCCAGCACCTACCAGACGACGCTTGATCGAACAGATCAGATGCGTTTTGCACTGCTCATTCGACAAAAGTTTTAGGGCGGCAAATTGACACACCGCCTCCAAGGCTTTTACCCTAGCCAACAGCGATTGTAAATTGGTCTTACCAATTAACCAAGAACGCTGACCAGTGCCTGACCAACAACAATTAGGGGCCACCCCATATGCAAACCTGGCAACAGCTCTACAGCCCGCTCGGCAGTCTCGGCGTGTCCGCACTCGCGGCCGTCATTCCCATCGTATTTTTCTTCCTGGCCTTGGCCGTGTTCCGCCTCAAAGGCCATGTGGCCGGCAGCATCACCCTGGCGTTGTCCATTGCCGTGGCAATCTTCGCTTTCCAGATGCCGGTCGATATGGCTTTCGCCGCTGCTGGATATGGCTTTGCCTACGGGCTGTGGCCGATTGCGTGGATCATCGTGGCAGCGGTGTTCCTCTACAAACTGACGGTCAAGAGTGGCCAGTTCGAAGTGATCCGCAGCTCGGTGCTGTCGATCACCGACGACCAGCGCCTGCAAGTGCTGCTGATCGGCTTCTGCTTCGGCGCGTTCCTGGAAGGTGCCGCCGGTTTCGGTGCACCGGTAGCGATTACCGCCGCACTGCTGGTAGGGCTGGGCTTCAACCCGCTGTACGCCGCCGGCCTGTGCCTGATCGCCAACACCGCGCCGGTGGCCTTCGGCGCCTTGGGGATTCCGATCATCGTCGCCGGGCAAGTCACCGGCATCGACGCCTTCAAGATCGGCGCCATGACCGGTCGCCAGCTGCCGTTGCTGTCGCTGTTCGTGCCGTTCTGGCTGGTGTTCATGATGGACGGCCTGCGCGGCGTTCGGGAAACCTGGCCAGCTGCGTTGGTGGCCGGCTTGAGTTTTGCCATCACCCAATACTTCACCTCGAACTTCATTGGCCCGGAACTGCCGGACATCACCTCGGCGCTGGTCAGCCTGATTTCCCTGACACTGTTCCTGAAAATTTGGCAGCCAAAACGCGCTGCGGGCGCGCACATCGTCGGCGCAGTCTCGGCTTCCGTGGTGGCCAGCACCGGTGGTTTCGGCCAACCGCGCACCACCGAGGCTTCGCCTTACAGCCTGGGGGAAATTTTCAAAGCCTGGTCGCCGTTCCTGATCCTCACCGTATTGGTGACTATCTGGACGCTGAAACCGTTCAAGGCGATGTTTGCCGCCGGCGGCTCGATGTATGGCTGGGTGTTCAACTTCGCGATCCCGCACCTGGATCAAATGGTGATCAAGGTTGCGCCGATCGTAACCAACCCGACAGCGATTCCGGCGGTGTTCAAACTCGATCCGGTTTCCGCGACCGGCACGGCGATTTTCTTCTCCGCGCTAATCTCGATGCTGGTGCTGAAGGTCAACATTAAAACTGGTCTGACCACTTTAAAAGAGACGTTCTACGAACTGCGCTGGCCGATTTTGTCTATCGGCATGGTGCTGGCCTTCGCCTTCGTCACCAACTACTCAGGCATGTCGTCGACCATGGCTCTGGTATTGGCAGGCACCGGCGTGGCGTTCCCGTTCTTCTCGCCATTCCTCGGCTGGCTCGGTGTGTTCCTGACCGGCTCCGATACCTCGTCCAACGCGCTGTTCAGTTCGCTGCAAGCGACCACCGCGCACCAGATCGGCGTCAACGACACCTTGCTGGTGGCGGCGAACACCAGCGGCGGGGTGACCGGCAAAATGATCTCGCCGCAATCGATCGCCGTGGCCTGCGCCGCGACCGGGCTGGTGGGCAAAGAATCAGATCTGTTCCGCTTCACCCTCAAGCACAGCCTATTCTTTGCAACGATCGTCGGCCTGATCACCTTGGCCCAGGCTTACTGGTTCACCGGCATGCTGGTGCACTAAGCACTACACGCCACACGGAAAAAACCGACGCTGGGTTACGCCCCCGGCGTCAGCTATTCACAACCGGGTCTGCAAGGCTGCTGAAAGCTTCTCTCTCTATATTCAGCAGCCTCAGCGGACGGATAACCGGGACCACCCGGAGACACGCCTGATGAGCGAGCTTTTTTACAACGCTGTGCCGAACGCGACCCGCGTCGCCCCGCCACTGCCTGAACCTCGGCAATACCCCAGCGAAAAACCGTCACGGGTGTACCTGTTCGGGACCTGCGTGGTGGATCTGTTCTACCCCGAAGCCGGGATGGACGCGATCCACCTGCTGGAACGCGAGGGCATTCGTGTCGAATACCCGCAAGGGCAAAGCTGCTGCGGGCAACCGGCCTACACCTCGGGTTACACCGAACAGGCCCGGACCGTGGCGCGCTCGCAACTGGCGTTGTTTGCCGGGGATTATCCGGTGGTGGTGCCGTCGGGTTCTTGCGCGGGCATGTTGCGCGAACACTATGCCGACCTGTTCAAGGACGAACCGCAAACGCTGAAACAGGTTCAGGCCCTCGCGGCACGGACTTACGAACTTGCCGAGTTCTTGCTGTTTGTCTGCAAGGTGCAGCTCAAGGACAGCGGCGAACCGGTGAAAGTGGCGTTGCACACGTCGTGCTCGGCACGCCGTGAAATGAACACCCACCTGCATGGCCGTGAGTTGTTGGCGCAGCTGAGCAACGTGGAGCGAGTCGACCACAGCCACGAAAGTGAATGCTGTGGCTTTGGTGGGACTTTCAGCGTCCGTATGCCGGATATTTCCGGTGCGATGGTGGCTGACAAGACCCGTGCGTTGAAGGAATCCGGCGCGCACAAGGTACTCAGTGCCGATTGCGGTTGCCTGATGAACATCAACGGCTCGCTGGAGAAACAACAGGAAGCGTTGCGCGGTCAGCATCTGGCCAGCTTCCTTTGGTTGCGTACCGGAGGTGCCCGATGAGCAGCTCCACGATTATTCCTACGGTCGCCGTAGAAGAAGATTTTCGCAGCCGGGCTCACAAGGCTTTGGCTGACACGCAATTGCGAAACAACTTTCGCAGCGCGATGGATTCACTGATGAACAAACGGGCAGCGTCCTTCAGCGATGCCCATGAAAGAGAACATTTGCGAGCGCTGGGCAATGCGGTCCGCGCCCGTGCATTATCCAAGCTGCCCGACCTGCTCGAGCAGCTTGAACAGAACCTGACCCGCAACGGTGTGACAGTGCATTGGGCGGAAACGGTGGACGAAGCCAATGGCATCGTCTTGTCGATCATCCGCGCTCACGAGGGGCGGCAAGTGATCAAGGGCAAATCGATGGTCAGCGAAGAGATGGAGATGAACCATGTCCTCGAAGCTCAAGGCATTGAATGCCTGGAGTCGGACATGGGCGAATACATCGTCCAGCTCGACCACGAGAAGCCTTCACACATCATTATGCCGGCGATCCACAAGAATGCCGGTCAGGTCGCGTCCTTGTTCCACGACAAACTTGGCGTGGAGTACACCAAGGACGTTGACCAACTCATTCAGATCGGTCGCAAAGTCTTGCGGCAGAAATTTTTCGAAGCCGACATTGGCGTCTCCGGCGTCAACTTCGCCGTGGCCGAAACCGGCACCTTGCTGCTGGTGGAAAACGAAGGCAACGGACGGATGACCACCACGGTGCCGCCAGTGCACATCGCCGTCACCGGCATCGAAAAAGTCGTGGAAAACCTGCGCGACGTGGTGCCGCTCCTGTCGCTGCTGACCCGCTCGGCCCTGGGCATCCCGATCACCACCTACGTCAACATGATCTCCGGCCCGCGCAAGGAACATGAACTCGACGGCCCACAGGAAGTGCACCTGGTGCTGCTGGACAACGGTCGCAGCCAGGCATTTGCCGACAGCGAACTGCGCCAGACCCTGAACTGCATCCGCTGCGGTGCCTGTATGAATCATTGCCCGGTCTACACCCGAATCGGCGGCCATGCCTACGGCGAGGTTTACCCCGGGCCTATCGGAAAAATCATCACCCCGCACATGGTCGGCCTGGCGAAAGTCCCCGACCACCCAAGTGCCTCGTCGTTATGCGGCGCCTGCGGTGAAGTCTGCCCGGTAAAAATTCCGATTCCTGCATTGCTGCGTCGCCTGCGGGAAGAAAACGTCAAAGCGCCGGACAGCCCACATCAAGTGATGCGCGGTCAGGGCAGCAAGTATTCGCGCAAAGAGCGATTTATCTGGAACGCCTGGGCCAGGCTCAACAGTTCGCCAACGCTTTATCGCCTGTTCGGCTTCTTCGCCACTCGCCTGCGAGCGCTGACGCCGAGCAACGTCGGCCCATGGACCCAGAACCATAGCGCACCGAAACCCGCGGCCCGCTCACTGCATGACATGGCCCGCGAGCATCTGGCCAAACAAGGGGACCGTTGATGAGCGCCAAACAAAATATCCTCGCCAAATTGCGCAACAGTCTGACGGGCACCACGCCGGTGGCTGACAACTTCGATGTCGAACTGGTGACCGAGCCCTACACCTACACGCCGGAACAACGCATTTCGCAACTGCGCAAACTGATGGAAGCGGTGCACACCGAAATTCATCTGACGTCCAGGGAAGGCTGGCCCGAATTGCTCGCGCAACTGCTGCGGGACCGCCAGTTGCCGAGCCTGCTGATTGCGCCGACGACGCCCCACGGGCAACGCATCACCGAGCATTGGGCGAAAAATCCTGGCCTGCCAGCGCTCAAAGCCTACAACCGCCCGGTCGAGGAATGGAAAGCCGAGTTGTTCAACGACACCCCGGCCAGCCTGACCACCACCCTCGGCGCGATCGCCGCGACCGGTAGCCTGATTCTCTGGCCGACGCGGGAAGAACCGCGCTTGATGAGCCTGGTGCCGCCGGTGCATTTCGCCCTGCTCAAGGCCAGTGAGATCCGCGACAACTTCTATCAGGTGCAGCAGGAATTCGAATGGGCCCAAGGCATGCCGACCAACGCCTTGCTGGTGTCCGGCCCGTCGAAGACTGCCGATATCGAGCAGGTGCTGGCTTACGGAGCCCACGGGCCGAAAGACTTGGTGGTTCTGATCCTGGAGGACCAATGAGTCTACCGACGGCTTTTCTGCGCGATGCGCAGCAACTGATTCCTGAAGCACGACGTTTCGACGATCCGCTGTCGACCCTGGCCTTCGGCACCGACGCCAGTTTCTACCGGCTGATTCCAAAACTGGTGATCCGCGTCGAGTCCGAAGACGAAGTAGTGGCGCTGCTCAAACTGGCGCAACGGGACCACGTCCCGGTGACCTTCCGCGCCGCTGGCACCAGCCTGTCCGGCCAGGCCATCAGCGATTCGGTGCTGATTGTGCTGGGGGATAACTGGAACGGTCGCGAGATCCGTGGCCAGGGCACGCAAATCCGTCTGCAACCGGGCGTGATCGGCGCCCAGGCCAATGCGTGGCTGGCACCGTTCGGACGCAAGATCGGTCCGGATCCGGCGTCGATCAATGCCTGCAAAATCGGCGGCATCGTCGCCAACAATGCCAGCGGCATGTGCTGCGGCACAGCGCAAAATACCTATCACACCCTGGCCGGCATTCGTCTGGTGTTGGCCGATGGCAGCCGTCTCGATACCGAAGACGCCAGCAGTGTTGCGGCGTTCCGAAAGAGCCACGCCGAACTGCTGGAGCGTCTGGCGACGTTGGGCCGCGAGACCCGCGCCAATGCCGAACTGGCTGCGAAAATTCGCCACAAATACCGTCTGAAAAATACCACCGGGCTGTCACTCAATGCCCTGGTGGACTTCGACGAGCCTGTGGATATCTTGAGCCACTTGCTGGTGGGTTCCGAAGGCACGCTGGGGTTCATCAGCGCGGTGACCTACGACACGGTGATCGATCACCCGAACAAGGCGTCGGCGCTGATTGTGTTCCCGGACGTGGAAACCTGCTGCAACGCCGTCACCGTCCTGAAAAGCCAACCGGTGTCGGCCGTGGAACTGCTGGACCGTCGCAGCCTGCGCTCAGTGCAGGACAAACCCGGCATGCCGGCTTTCGTACAACAACTGTCGGCTAACGCCTGCGCCCTGTTGATCGAATCCCGCGCCGCCTCTTCCACTTTGCTGCAGGAACAACTGGCACAGATCATGGCGTCGTTGACCGGCTTCCCGGTAGAGAAACAAGTCGACTTCACCGAAGACCCTGTGGAAAACGCCCGGCTCTGGGCGATCCGCAAGGACACCTTCCCCGCCGTCGGCGCGGTACGCAAAACCGGCACCACGGTGATCATCGAAGACGTGACCTTCCCGGTGGAACAACTGGCCATCGGCGTGAATCGCCTGATCGAGCTGTTCGACAAACATCACTACGACGAAGCGATCCTTTTCGGACACGCCCTGGAAGGCAATCTGCACTTCGTCTTCACCCAAGGCTTCAACAGCGCGGAAGAAGTCGCACGCTACCAGGCGTTCATGGACGACGTAGCACAGTTGGTGGCCGTGGAATTCGGCGGTTCGCTGAAAGCCGAACACGGCACTGGTCGCAACATGGCGCCCTTCGTCGAACTGGAATGGGGCAGCGACGCCTACCAGTTGATGTGGCAGCTCAAACGCCTGCTCGACCCCAACGGCATCCTCAACCCGGACGTAGTGCTCAGCGACGATCCACAGATCCACCTCAAACATCTGAAACCGCTGCCCGCCGCCGATGAGATTGTGGATAAGTGCATCGAATGCGGTTTCTGCGAACCAGTGTGCCCGTCGAAAGGCCTGACGCTGAGCCCACGCCAGCGCATCGTGATCTGGCGTGACATCCAGGCGAAGAAACGCTCCGGCATGGACACCGCCGAACTGGAACAGGCCTACGAATATCAGGGCATCGATACCTGCGCCGCTACAGGCCTGTGTGCACAACGTTGCCCTGTAGGCATCAACACCGGCGAGCTGGTGAAAAAGCTCCGTAGCCGTAACGCGAGCCATACGAAAACCGCCAACTGGATTGAAGGCAATTTCGCCACTGCGTTACAAGGCGCGCGCTTCACCTTGCACGTCGCCAACGGTGCACGAATGCTGCTGGGGGCATCACGTTTGGCGAAGCTTTCGGCAACATTGACCCGCTTGTCCAAAGGCCAGGTTCCGCAATGGACCAACGCCATGCCACAACCGGAAAAGGCCATTCGCTTCAGCCCGAGCGTGTCGGACGAACGCCCTCGGGTGGTGTACCTCGCGGCCTGCGTGTCGCGGGTCATGGGCCCGACGGCAGGTGATAAAGAGCAAATGTCGCTGTACGACAAAACCCGTGGCCTGCTGGAAAAGGCTGGTTACCAGGTAGTTTTTCCAGACAATCAGGACAACCTCTGCTGTGGTCAGCCATTCGCGTCCAAGGGCTATGCCGAACAGGCCGAACACAAACGTCAGGAGCTGATCGGCGCACTACTGCATGCCAGCCGCGGCGGGCTCGACCCGATCTACTGCGACACCAGCCCCTGCACGCTGAGGCTGGTTCAGGACCTGGGCGACGTACGACTGGACCTGTACGACCCGGTGCGTTTCATTCGTACGCATTTGATGGACCGACTGGACTTCACCCCGCAGGAAGCACCGATCGCGGTACACGTCACGTGCAGCACGCAACATCTTGGCGAAAGCCAAGCGTTGATCGATCTGGCGCGTAAGTGCAGTAACAACGTAGTCATTCCGGAAGGCATTCACTGCTGTGGTTTTGCTGGCGACAAAGGCTTCACCACGCCGGAATTGAACGCGCATTCGTTACGCACGCTGAAAGACGCGGTACAGCAATGCAGCGAAGGGATTTCCACCAGCCGCACCTGTGAAATTGGTCTGACACGACACGGTGGAATTGACTACCACGGGCTGGTCTATCTGGTGGATCGGGTGACCCGGGCTAGAGCGGTCTGACACCGAAGCACAAAAAGAAGGGGCATTAACGCATAATGCACAAACCCGCTCCCACAGGGATTGTGCGTTAGGCGTTATTGCCCCTTTTTCGCACCCTCCTCCCGGAAAATCTTTCACTCCCTCGCAAGCGAAAACAGAACCCTTGCACGCCGTCACAGTCCATTTGTTAAGCCCCAATCAGCGTGGCCCAATCCCCACCCCCGTTCCAGGAGATACCCATGAAGCGTTCCGCCCTGGCTGGACTGCTCATCGCTGCAACAATGCTGGCCTCCTCCGCATACGCCTCAAACGATAGCGATCAATGCGTAATGAAGCTCCAGGAGGTCAACAGCAAGCTGTCCAGCGCAGCCACGCTGGATGCCGCCACCAAAGGTGTCGTCGTCACCAAAGCCGAACAAGCCAAGGCCGCCCACGCCTCCAACAACGACAGAGAGTGTGTTTCCCTGGCGCAGCAAGCGCTTCAGGACATTCAAAGCCACATGAATAGCCATTAGGGCCGGGCCAGAGCCAATCCGGCGTCGGCCCTGACGCACAGGTAAGGACAGAAGGTCGACTCGGCGCGCGTATTGGCGTACACTTCGCTTACCTGCTGGTTATGCACAGCAGGTTCGGGGCCGCTTTGGATTCGACGCCGGTTGCGAAACTTTAGGTGCATGCCGACTTGGTAACAGAAGTCGTAAATCCACTGTTGCAACTACTTATAGTTGCCAATGACGAAACCTACGGCCAGGAATTCTCTCTCGCTGCGTAAGCAGCTTTAGATCCTGAGCTTCTGGTACCTTCGGGTCCAGCAATCATCAGGGGATGTCTGTAAACCCAAAGTGATTGTCATATAGAACAGAATCGCCGTGCAGTACGTTGTGGACGAAGCGGCTAAAACTTACACAACTCGCCCAAAGCACCCTGCCCGTCGGGTCGCTGAGGGTTAACTTAATAGACACGGCTACGCATGTAGTACCGACAGCGGAGTACTGGCGGACGGGGGTTCAATTCCCCCCGGCTCCACCATTTCATCATCTAAAGACGTCCACGGACGTCTTTTTTTGTGCCTGAAGCCCAGTAAATACGAGGGTTTCAGCTCTTTTGGGGGCTTTGGAGGATTTCTGAGTTCCAAGCGCTTTGGTATCCCAGGTGGTATCCCGAGTTACCAAATGCTATTTTCAGGATACCAAAACGGTGCTGGAGGTAGCCCCCATGCCTACTAACGCAACCCGCCTCTCCGATCGCCAGCTCAAGGCAGTCAAGGCAACTGGTAAAGACTTCGTCCTCAGCGACGGCGACGGCCTGCAGCTTCGAGTACGCGCCAGCGGCTCGATGATGTGGAATTTCAATTACCGCGAGCCGTTGACCAGAAGCCGTCTTAATATGGCGCTCGGTCCATACCCCGACCTCTCGCTAGCCAACGCCCGGAAGAAAGCAGCAGAGGCGCGTGAGCTGCTCGCTTTGGGCATTGATCCCAAAACCCAGCGTGATGAGGTAAGGCAAGCCAAACTTGCTGAGACTGAACACACGTTCGAGAAGGTGGCCACCGCCTGGTTCGAGCTGAAGAAAGACTCCGTAACCAAAGCCTACGCCGAAGACATTTGGAGATCGCTGACGCTCCATGTGTTCCCAAGCATGAAAACAACGCCGCTTTCTCAAATCACTGCTCCGATGGTTATCAAGATCCTTCGCCCAATCGAGGCCAAAGGGAGTCTCGAAACCGTGAAGCGATTGAGTCAACGACTCAACGAGATCATGACCTACGGGGTCAACTCCGGGCTGATATTTGCGAACCCCCTCAATGGAATTCGGGCGGTCTTCAAGAAACCCAAGAAAGAGAACATGGCTGCGCTACCACCTGAGGAGCTTCCCGAGCTCATGATGGAAATCGCGAATGCCAGCATCAAGCGCACGACCCGCTGCCTGATCGAATGGCAGTTGCACACGATGACCCGCCCCGCCGAAGCAGCCACCACACGATGGGCAGATATCGACTTCGACAAGCGCATTTGGACCATTCCGCCAGAGCGCATGAAAAAGCGGCGCCCGCACACAATCCCCCTCACCGATCAGGCACTTTCGTTACTCGAAACGCTCAAGCAACTCAGTGGTAACAGAGAGTACGTGTTCCCCTCAGATAGAAACCCCCGCACCCATGCCAATAGCCAGACCGCCAACATGGCGTTGAAGCGCATGGGCTTTCAGGACCGTCTAGTCAGCCACGGCTTGCGCTCGATGGCGAGCACCATCCTGAATGAGCATGGCTGGGATCCGGAGCTGATTGAGGTCGCACTTGCGCATGTCGACAAGGACGAAGTTCGTAGCGCCTACAACCGGACGGATTACATCGAACGCCGGCGTCCGATGATGGCTTGGTGGAGTGAACATATCCAGAAGGCGGCCACCGGCAGCCTGTCCGCATCGGCCATCAATCAAACTAGAGATCGCAACGTCGTACCGATTCGCTGAACATCCAAAAGGTACGCGGCACCGGCTACGATTCGTGTCGTGTAGTAGGTGAAAGGAGTGACGACAGTTGCCAGATCTCTGGTATGCCTGCGCTTTTTCAGCCAAGCCCCTGAGTATGGGAAGGCTCCGCATTCCCATACTCAGGGGCTCACGCTTAAAGATCTATCAGGCAACCTCAATTTTGCCTTCCTACGGCGGATCAACCCTGCTGTTAACTCGTAGTAGTAGACGGTACCTGGAGCTGAGCATCGCAAATAGTGCTCCAGAAACCATCTCTCGTGCTTTTCTTTCCAGGACCAGGGCGAAGCGCATCTCCAGCGCTCACGAATAGCCTCGTGCATCCTTTCTGCCTGTCTGATGTGCCGCTGCCGCGTGGCATGTGCACCTTTGAGCACGGGGCGCAAGAACAACGCTATGTCGAACTCGGCCGTCATCCCCGACCTCCGATGTAGGCACTCACCACATCGATGCGGTTATGTCCCAACTCATAGCTGATCTGCTTACGGGCTCGCTGATCGAGAGCTCGATCCTCTTGATGAACACGACCACCATTAACGGGTGCCGGAAAGCCGATTAGTTGCTCATAGCGCTCGCAGGCGTAAGCCGCCCGCAGTTCATGAAAGCCTTTCAATCCATGCTCATGCAGGATGTCCCGCGCCGGTCGTACGATTGTCTGTAAGAAATCTTTGTAGCTTTCATCAGGTGTTAACAGATTCCGACTGCCCTTGGGTGAGGCCTCACTGGCCCTGTCGAGGGCGCCACGAACTTGATCCGTGACCGCAATCCAACGCGGTGCCGATGCGCCTGATCGACCGCCTTTGGTGCCGTCCTGGATATTGATCTTGCCCAGTTGCCGAGCCTCACGTCGCAGCCGGGGCAAGTCCGCCAAGATCGCTTCACGAAGACGCATGCCGGTCTCCCGAGCAAGGAGCACAATGGCACTCACCCTCGATTGCTGACGATCTGACAGAGCCCGCGCGATCAACTCGACCTGCGCACGGTCTTGGCCTTGCGGAGCCTCACTACGCACGCTTGAGCGCTGCAAGCCAAGCGCCTTACTCGGACTTGGGATTTTGACGTACTGATCACCGCGCAGCGCGGCCATCGTTCGGTTCACGCTGGACAGTCGGTTCTGCGCGGTGGCAACGCCGACATTGCCCTGATCAACCTGTTTCCGCACGTGGACGGCGTACCGCATGAGGATCTCGCGGTCAATCTGGCGCGCGTCGTTGACCCTCGGTCCTTCATCGGATCGACACCAGTGCACGAACGCCTGCCAGCGATCACTATGGGCTTTGACGGTAGCAAAATGGCCGTCGCCAAACAGGTCTTTCAGTGCTTGCGGTCCAGCATAGCTAAGCTGGCGACCGAAGCCAAAATTGCGCCCGGCTCGCTTACCGACCCGAGCCATTTTTCTGTTCCTGGTCGACTGCCGCGAGATCATGCAAAAGGGCTCGCCAGTGCGCACTTACAATCGCGAACTGAGCCCAATCAGTCGGGCGAAAACACAGCGTGTTGTCGGTGACGTAAAGATGCGCACCCTCCTCTTTCAACCATTGAATAATGGCTGTCGTAGAGGCGATAGCTTTATGGGTGGTGGCGACACTGGCGACAGCGGCGACAACCCTTGTCCTGCCTGGTTTTGAGCGTGGCGACAAAGTGGCGACAGTAGCGGCGACAAATCGCGCTTTGGGCTCCTTTTGACGCTGAGCCAGATGGTTGCGCAGCGCTTCATCAAGATTAAACATGGCGCACCTCGAAGGTGTGGCCATCAGTGATCAACCACTGATGATCAATCAACTCGACCAGCAGCTTGGCGGCATGACGACTGCTCTTGCGGGCAAAGCGGGGACCGTTGCGATTCAATTCACGAATACTGAAACGCTTCCAATCTTTGACCTGCAGCCAGCGCAACAGCCGGTCCGCCTCTTCTTTTACCCTGCACACCGGCTCCTGCTCGGTCAGGCGCTGCATCTCGGTGAGGTAGTAGCCAACTAAGGCCGAGGCCCGCTGGATATGGTCGACCTCCACGACACTGCTCTCCTCCACAACGGCCAAAATGCCGGCGACGCGCAAAAGGTTGTCGGCGGCCTTCGAACCGCTGGGCCGCACGCTGGCCAGCTCGCCAAACTCACCCAGTTGAGCTTCGATAGCATCATGCAAATCAATCCAGCGACGACGCGCGAGCGGACTGAGACTCAGCGTTGACAGCTGCAAGGCTCCGTCAGGGGAAAGTGACCAAGGCTGATAAAACAGAGCAGAAAGGCGGTGATGATAGCGCTTGAGGGCGGCGTCTATGGACAAGTCGACAGCTTGGTAGCTACGTTGCCCGGCTAGACTGGTGGGCCAGGTCATCAGGCAGCGGGCGAGAATGCCTTGGCCCTGCAGCAACGGGTCACTGAGTAACTGCATGGCCAAATAAGGTTGCAGCATCAGGTGCAGGCTCAGGCGTCGGTCATAGGCTCGTAGGCTTTCGCCTGCCAAAGAGCGAGCACGATCAATCGGGCTACCGTCCCAGAGTGACGACAAGGTCGTGACCGCTTTCAAACGGTTGTCCCGACTCATAGTGCTGCTGCCGAGGAATTGTCCGCCCTCGTCACAGAACAGCCCCATGCTCGGCAAGTCATGGCAGAGCCCCTTGATCAGGGCCTCGATCGTCGGGTCTGTGGTTATCAGCCGAGGGGCCGAAGGCTCCGCTTCGAGCGGTACGCTATTTGTGGGAGCGGGATCGGCAGGATTGATACGCTGCGCTTGTCGCTGTGCGGCACGGTACCGAAAGAGCTGCTCACGATAGTGTTGCCACTGCTCACGCTCCCATTGCCGGGCTGGGAGCAATGCACATCGATCCGCCGCAGTTTTACGATCCCCTGACGCGGCCACCGTGATCAGGTATAGCGACAAGGGATAACTTCTCCCGTCGAGCTGTAAGCCCGCATGTCCTTGGGTGGCCAGCGCCGAGGCAGCCAACACCGATTGCGCGGCTAACGCCTGGGGCACGCCGATGACCTCGGCCATGCGCTCAACAGCTGGCCCAAGAATCCCACCCAATGCCTGCACCGGATAAGACTGGGCCACGGGATTCGACTCAATCAGCGGTCGAGGTGGTCGTGGTAGTTCAAGCTTCGGATCTAACTGCTGCATGGCCCTCTCCTCGTTCATTGCTGGTTGTCCTCACGTAGTCCCGCCACGGCTGTTGAGTGTTATCAGGGATCAAGGCCCCTGCGGCCTGTGAGGTGTTCACTGACGCGGAACGAACGGCTCCTTACGACCGGGTGCAAGGGCAAAAACCCATGAATCTGGCCTCCGTAGACGCAGCTGAAGACGCGGGCGGGTGGAGGCTGTGCCGACTGACGAGTTCGGCACCTGGAGATCCTGAGTGGGAGAAGGCAGCAACATTGACACCTGGGGCATGCCTGACTGTCAGTCAGGTGCAGCCTTTCCTTAGGCTGCGGCACCGGTGCCTGTGTTATTGCGGATGGTAACGAATCGGAGTTGTCAGGCCGATTGTCACGAGGAGAGTTGCGGCAATGCCTTGTACGACGTGGCTTGCAGCAGTGGTACGAGGGCCCGTCTCTTTCCAGGATAAAGAGACGGGCGCAGTCTGGCGCAGCGAAGTGTGCCGAAAGGTGAGGTTGCTGCAGCGCAGCGAGGAAGGTCCATCGTCTGCCGCAGTGGGCAGATCAGTCGAGTAGGCATCCATCACTCTTGGGGAGTGACCGTGCGAGCCGCCGGATGCTAATCGCACTTTGGGAGAACCACCACGCAAGTGGCATAGCCTTAAAGGTTCTGGCTATCTGGGCTGGAGCTGTCAACGACAGCGATCCGTGCGCCAATTGTTATACCCACTCGAAAAGGCGGTCAAGCGTCACGGCCAAAGCGTACAAAAAGTGGCGACTGTCGCCACTTTTGTCGCCGTGCTCCAGGCCAGACAGGACAGGGGTTGTCGCCGGTGTCGCCGGTGTCGCCTGCTCCCTAGCTTTAGGCATGCGAGATGAAGATCGAACAGGCCGTTGGCGAGCCTGCAGGGAAGATGCACCGAACCGGATACGACAGACAAAACTGACGGACGGATTGGATGGGGACTGGAAAACCGAAGGAGCTGTAGGAACAGGTCAACCCTCCGACCGGCGCGATCATAGATCGCTGGGTCGGAGGGTTTGGCGATTAAAACCAACGTGAGACGGCAAAGAAAAACGACTCCCACATTAAAGCAGCTGGATCCGAAAGCCGTACGCAGAATGGTCAGCGTCTGCTGCAAAGGAAGGAAAACGGGACTGATCGACCTCCTGTAAATCGCCCAGGTGATGCCGCATGCCATTTCAGCGATCGGGCACGCCTCTGTAGCTATACAGGCCTGTCAGGAGTTCGTCGCCCACGTTCCCTAAGTCCGAACACGATATGAGATCTCAGGCTTCGCGACGGCGTCCATACATTCAATCTCGCATTGATGAATGCGCCTGCAGAACTCGTCTGCCCCGATGTTGAGGCTTGCGAAATGACCTCGCTGGGGTGAGGATAGCGCCACCTGTGTTATTTGAGATGTCGACATGATCAACATATCCAGTGTGGGGAAAGATGACAAGTTTCAAACCAGCCTATACGGATTCGTTTAAGCATCCGAAATTTCCAAGAGTCATCGTAGTCTAGCTGCCCAAAGTATTATAACAATAATCTTTAGGAGAGGGCTGCCGAGATCACCAATATATTGAAGGGCTAATGGAGGGCTAAAAATGAGCAGTGCAGAATCAGTTAACGTAGGTTTCGACGCGATCCGCGTTTGTGAGGCGATCGCAAAAATAGGCTATGAGCCATACACCGCTATAATGGATATTATAGACAACTCAGTTACCGCAGAGGCGTCAACTATTTCCATTTCGGTAGAATTGAGACCAGGAAAAACGCTAAAGAATAGGAATAGTGTATCAAGCTATAAAATAATGGACGACGGCAAAGGCATGTCTCACGACGAGATAGTCAATGCCTTCACCTTAGGTTCGAAAAGAAACTACGGTAAAAACAGCCTTTCGAAGTATGGCATGGGCCTTAAGTCGGCAGGCCTTTCTCTCGGAAGCAAAATAACGATCACAAGTAAAAAAGACGGAGTAATTTCCGACAAGTACACTTTCGACCTCGAGGAGATTGAGAAGGAGAACAAGCTTGCTTTGATAAGACAGCCGCTCACGGAAGCTGAAAAGTTAGATTTCTCAAGCGATGTAAACGGCTCAACTGGAACCATTGTAGAGATTGCGGGATGTGAAAATGTTAATCAATCCTCGCCTGGAACCACTTTATCAAAGTTGAGGGAACGCCTTGGCGTTGTCTACTATACTTTTCTCAAAGACGAAGAAAACCCACTAAGCATTAGAATCCGAACTGCGCTAAGTGATAAAAAAGGGGAATATGAGGAAATAAAAGCAAAAGATCTGCTATTTACTGAAATGGCAAGTAAAAATACCGGTTGGTCGCTTGATAGCTACGACTTCTTTAGTCCATACCTAATTCTAGATGAAGACTGGGATTCGCTGCGGGATAAAGATAATAATCCATTACCGGCTATAAAAATTCAAGCCGTGGCGTTCCCTCAAGCGAGGATGGCAGATGAAAAATCCCCACTACCTATTGACAAAAAACTAATTGTAAAAAGCTATGGAGTATCACGCGAGAATAGTGGATTTTTCATATACAGAAATGGACGCCTTATACGATGGGGAGATGGATTAGAGCGCGCAACGGGCAAGCCGCTGATAACCAAAGACGATATCAACATTCGGATCAGATTCGAAATTCAAGATGTGCACGACGACGTTTTACATGTCGACGTTTCAAAGCAGCGCCTAGAAATTGATGACGAACAAATATATAACCTTGAGACCATTATATCCAAAGCAATTCGGATAGCCAAAGAGATCCGCACAGCTTGTCATGAAAAAATTAATCTTAAAAAAGGCGAGGGAGAAACGTTTAGCCAGTCGGTGAGAGATGTACCAGAGGATGACCCTCAACAGATGGGCAAAGGGGAAGTAGAGCCCGAAACACTTTCACGACAAGAAAAGAAAAACGAGGAAGCTCAGTTAGCTCTTGATAAAATAGCAGCTGAGAAAAAAGAAAATGGCGACATTCTTGACTTAGAAGCTGACTTTCAAAAAATCAGATACTCAAATAAGATACCCTTTGGACAAGTATGGAAACCTTACTTTGATTCAAAGGAAGGAGTTTTTGTTTGCATAAACAAAAACCACCCTTTTTATGACGTATATTTGAATCGATTTGAAGACGGGTCAAAAGAAAGACTAACAGCAGAAGCCTTAATCTTCGCTTCAGCATTAGCTGAAAGTAATGTTTTTTCTTATGAGACCACCGTTACGCAAAGCGATCTAGAACGGATATTTCGTCGTTTCCATAGCAACATACATCAATTTCTGCAGGATTGGACATGGGAAAACACCTCGGAGGATTAATTACGCATTGCGGAACCGTTTGGGGAAGTCGCGGTAGATCATATCTTTATATGATCCTCACAACTGACCACGCCTACATCGGCGAAACTGGCAACCTCCCTACCTCTAGGTGGGGAAGCCATCTCAGCAAGGCTAACAGTTCGTTCTCTGAAAAACTTAGGATAGAGCTGGAAAATACCTCTTGCCCAGACTACGATGAGGATTTTGTTTATATCGGCCTTTATTGCGGCGTAATTGAGGAAGAGGAGAATGAAAAAAGAAAATACGCTCGAGTTGCTATTGAGGAAGCGATTCACCGGGAGTACGTGCTAAATGGAAATAGATTCGGCGGGATAAAAAAGCTTCTATCTCGACCGAGCTCCCGATCCTTGCGGATTACGCTAGGATTCGACGTAGACTCATATGCAAAGCATGCAATTGAGCTATTAGTAGGCGAATACAATAGATATCGAGAAAGTGCTGACAAGGCTGCCTCCCTGTAGAGGCGGCCTCAAGCCGTCGACAGTTTAAATGGTTTATCTTCTGCTCATCTCTATTGGGAGCCCACCATATAAAGTAGTAGCTGTAATAGAATATGGCAACGAATGTCCTTCGTCCAGAGCTGTATTACAACCCAGATTATCTACCTACCACCTCACAAAAGGTGGCGAGCCTACTCGAGCATGAATTCGAGGCGCTCAGATCGCCCAGACAGAAATGAAAGCCCTCTGTGGACATGTAGAGTTATATATCTCTTAATACTCTCATCATCAACATGCTGAGCATTGTTTTCGGACCAAGCTTTTACTAGATTAATATAAAAGTCTTCATTTCCAGTCGTGAACGTTTTCCAGTCAATTTCAAGTCCACCCAGGAATGACAATTCTTCTTGGATCAACTCTCCTGGAGTAGCAAGAGACATACAGAGCGCATATCTACAAATAGTATTATTATGCTCTAGACCATAGCGCCGCTTCAGCGTTGATAGCTGTACCTTCGCGGCGGCAGTTAAGCGAATTCGATCAATAATCATAGGGTATCTAACTGGAACTGTTGAGTATTTATACTAACGACGCTACGGCGACTTTCATCATCGAACATCAATGAATATTCACGACTCATATGTTGTTCAAGTGCCATATGTACAGTACCCTCGACCTCTTCGTCTGTAGAGAGAACCATTACCTGATGCGATATCTTGGCAAAAAAATTGTGAACCAATGCTTCGCGATGACTGCGATCCAGCCGAGCTAAAGGCGTATCGACTATCACAGGGAACCGCCCCTTGCGCTCCCGAATCAACGCGCTAAGCACAGCAATAGCCAAAATTTGCCTTTCCCCTGCCGATAGGCGCTCCATGGGTAATGTATATCCATTAACATCTTCGATGGAAACGGCATAGGTCTCTGCCTCTACCAATACTCGAGAAATAAGATTTCGCTTTCGCAATAGCTGTTTAAATTCTGTGGTAATCATCTCAGATAACCACTGAGCCTTAGATGCCAGCAACCTCTCGCGGAACAGGCCTAAGACAACTTTTGCCCGGTCAGCGGCCTCCAAAGCTTTAAGATGGAACGCATTCTCTTTTAGCTCCGCCCTTGCCCGCGCCGATGCTGCTTGGTACCGAAGCTCGAAATGAGCCTGTTTATTGCGCGCCTCTTCCAGCTCACGGCTCAACTCATGCAGCTGCAATTCTGCTGCCGACACACCTCGCGTGTGCTGCTGCATTGCCTCGAATACGGTACTAAGCTGCTCATGTGCAGGAATCTGATGCACCGCATCTTGAGCTTTTTCCATTGTTCGTTGAGCTGTGGCAACGATTTCCTTTGCGTCTCTTAGACGCCGCTTAGCTTGCTGGAACTGCGCCTCAATTTCAGTAGGATCCCCTCCCGAAAGCAGTATCGGAATATGAGACTTGTCGACTCGCAAGCCTTTTAGGTCAGCGGCGAATAGCTCAGCAGCTATCGATATAACATGCGGCGCATCGAGCGCAAGCCGCTCAAGAATACGCTGGTCCCGCTTTGCGAACTCTTCGACGATCAGATCGTTGTGCTTCGACTGGTGATCCTTCTGCCAATATGCTTTATAGGATTCCCAAAGCGGCCCGAGCCAGGTCAAAGGTAAAATCGGGTCTTCAAGTGCAGTTACTAACAAAGCGCGTGCTCGTCCGTATTCCTGCTCACACAGCGCTAGGCGGGCGCGTAGCTGTGCTGCCTGTTGGTAGGCATCCAAACCGCTTCTCTGCGCTTCGATTGAAAAGCTTTCGAGCTTACGCTGTGCTTCGTCGAGGTTTGTCCTAGCGTGTGCTTGTCGCTGTGAGAGCATTTCAATACGTTGTTCAAGCTGTTTGAGCTCTAACTCATATTCAGATGTCTGGCTATGGTTGCCGGCGCAATCGGTGGGCAACACTTTCTTATTGGCACGCCGCTCGACCGCTTTGAGATCTCCTGCCAAGGCGTCAATACCACCTAAGCCAAGGAAGACCTCAGTAGCCCGGCGCAGAAGCGCAGGCAAACGCTCCGGATTAGCCAACGCTTCAATCTTTTCACCATCGAAAAAGAATAGATGCACTAACTCTACCGGCAGAATTCCATTAATGAATTCATCCCAGTCTTCCGCAAGAGCCAAATCTTCCATGTGCCCTGCAAACACGCGGAACTGCTCTCGGAATCCCTTTTCCTTTGGATGCCACTCTCGACGTAAGGTCAGCTCTTGAATATAGTGCCCCACTTCAACACTCAGATGCATCTCGATTCGAGCTGGCCCAGTAGCATCTGTCCGCTGCAATCCAGCTATTAGCTGCTCGTACTCGGTACGGCGCGCTATGTTGATCGCTTTATAGCCATACAGTCCTATTTGGAGCGCTGTAAGCAACGTAGTTTTTCCACTGCCATTTAATGCTTTAAGCAAAATGACAGGTCGGCCAGGCATGACACTTAGGTCAAAGTTTTGCCGCTCACGAAACGGACCTAGGTTCTCAATCGATATCTGATTGATGGATAACTTTGCCATACTTAGTCTTCTTCTGCCTCTACCGCTGTGAGCGGGATAAGCTCTAGCTCTTCTCCGCCATTTATTTCTTCCTGACCATCCTCAAGATTGCTTCTCGCAAACTCCAAAGCTTCATTTTCGGTACGAAACGCATTAGCCTTGAGAACTTCTTCCAACCTATCTAAATGATGTGAACGCTTTTGACTTTGCATGGACTGATATTGTACCGCCAACAGATTCCTCGCCAGCTGATAAAGTCGCCCACCAGCCTCGGAATCGACCTCATTAGCTACATCGTTAAGTAGTGCAAGGTCTTCAGGCTCAAGCGGGTGTTGCTCCATTGCCTGACCTGGATAGGATTGCTGAAGGACGCGTTCGTAGATTTTCGGAACTAGATCCTCAATTTCTCCCTTCTCCTCAACCCAGATACGGCGTATGGCATCAATTTCTTCAATAGAAATCAGTTCTATCTGATCATGCCCAGGTATTTTAGCGTTTCGTAAAGTGAGCTGTGTACGCAATAATTCTTCGAGCAACTTAGCACGATAACTCTGTAAGTATGGGCCATGAATCAGCTCTGAGGTTTCCCCCTTACCCATAATTTTTACCCGACCATTCATGCGTTTAAAGTCGCGCTTGTCCCAGTCTTGGATGCTTAAATAGGTATTACGGTAATCTAGGATAGGTTTCATCCATGATTTCTGGTCGTCGTTCTGAATCATCGCATGCATCGACTTATCTTGCGAAACCATAGTGCAGACATAACAGCCAAAGCGGCTGTCCCCGCAACTTGGAGTCGACTTATCCACAACGACTGGGCACTCGGCGTCTGGAGTCGCCCCCTTATAAATATCAAACAAATCTTGGTTATCAATACCCCATGGGTTCTCATCGGTGAGAACATACATCCAGACGTCGTCACTCGTCCAAGTTTCAATAGGCAGATAGACCCAAACACGCGATAATTTAGGGTCGCTGTTACGGCTTAAACGATCACGCGTGCTTCCACTATAATGATCTAAGACCTTGTCACGTGCTTGGCTTTCACCGCGCCGCTGCCCCAACACTAGAATAGCTTCGCTATTGGCCTCCGAAAGCTCTTGGATAAATTTAGTAGAAGCGCTGATTTTTAGTCGATCAGTGCACCAACGAAACCTATTTCGTGGGGCAGGATATCCTTTCCCAATCAAATTGACCCAGAACCGATGTTCAATGCTTGGAGTCAACCGATGGGGACGGATTGGTAGGCCTTGACGATCAGCCTCTACTTTCATGCGCGCCAGCGACGACTGAACCCATGCTGCGATCACTGGGTTTTCCACTAGAGTATCCGTACTTATTACGTGAATTTCTTTAGTGCGCTGTTCCGAGGGTAGCGCTGCAACGGCCTTCCAAATCAATTGCAACGAAGCTGTCGAGTCCTTGCCTCCGCTATAACCGACAATCCAAGGCAAGGAGTCGGAACTATAGAGGGTTTGTATTTCTGCAATAATGGCCTCAGGAGGAGTGGTCATGGTATATTCCGATAATTAGCTTGTGGCCTGACGTGCGGCAAGGAATGCGTCTTCTATAACTTGTTCTTCAGGCGTCAAACCCAAACCAAGCGAGAATTTTATTTGATTGCATGTTAACGTAATATTCTGACTATTCTTAGCCATCCGTCCGCCTATCATGGCGCGCCCCTCCCAAGTAGCACTATTAGTTCGCGACCAATCGATATCGCGTAGATTTTTTAGCGCCGACTTAAGATCCGGGCGACCATCAGCGGTTCGATAAACAAATTTTCCAACGCGGCCTAGCGCTTGCAGCACAATCGCATGTGAATGGATGAAATCTTGCCGCACCTCTCCCGCAGTCATGCGACTCTCACGTACATGAGTCCATTCGGGTATTTGCTCTCCAACCACCTCCCAAAACTCATTGCATCTCTTCGAAGCCCAGGTAAAGTCTTCTAGGTCCTTCGCGCTAAGCATCTCAAGAATGGCAAAGTGTAAAGCACTTAGAGTGAAAAGCTTGCGAGATCTCTTGGAAAGTGAAGATCGCTCCGATTCGACCAAGTTTCGGAAAACCCGCGAAGTAAGCCCAAGGTGCTTAGCTACGCTCGCGGCCGCATTACGATGATCATAAAGAACACTAAGGGAAGGTGAAGGCTTCACTGCGTGTCTATTGAGGTCCGCAAACATTTGCTGACACCGCTCAAGACCACGATCATGAAAAAATACAACCGCGATGGTTTCGTCACCTAACTCGGGACGCTCCTCAAGTGCCTGTTCTATCGCGGCTCGACGATGCTGTCCGTCATTCACGACAAACTTGGCATCCATATCGACAGTCAACGTTCCCATACGAAAGTGAGTAGTATCGTTGGTACCGACAGGCTCAAAGCCAACTTTGCCATCTATAGATGCTGTGATTGCCGAAAACGTATAACTATCAGTATTAGAGAGGATATAGCGAGCAATTTCAGGAACGCGCGTGCGGTTGATGGATCTCTGAGCCCGCAGCTCAGGCATAAGCTCTTCGTTGTCGAAAACGAAAAGCTTCGCGAGGAGACGTAACGGGCACATGGAGACGTAAAATTCCCGCCCGGCTTGCACGCCGCGGATGGCTGGAAACGTGTAGGAAAATGGACTAGTCATGCCGGAGGATTTTAGCATGTTTATGTGCAAATAAACAAACAAGCCCTCTCGATAACACAAACAATATATCGCTTTCTTTGGGGGGATTTTGATGTGTCGAAACGCCAGTAGCAGCCGTGTCTAGCAGCCGATGGCTCAACGCAGCAGTTTGGACAAGAACGCTAATGAAACAGAGTCATACGGCGTACCTTATGATGGAACCAGCAAGCCAGTTGCGTCATGTGGCGAGAGCTAGCAGTGAGGGTCAAGGCTCTGGAACGCCTAGAAAGGTTCAGCTCTCCGCCCTCCATAAAACCCAGCTACCTACCGTGCCATTTCGACGGTTCAGGCGGCTTGCCCTAGGCGACGGTCGGCTGGAAGTACGATCAGCATGGGAGGCGTAGAGCAATTCTACAGGTTGCGAAGTCATGAGTGTGCGATCGACGATGAACCGCACACTCATCTGCAGCCGGACGCAATTCAACTCGCAGGCCGTCTAGGGACTCCCGACAGTACTCCTTAGAAAAAACGGTTACGATCATCCTGTTTCCCGACCAGTACGCTTTCAACCACCGTCTATACGGCTTGGATGCCAGCTACTAAGACTAGAAGACCAACCCCTCCTAACGCCGTGAATTGACCGACGGCCTGCACAGCTTGCTTCGTTGCCCCACCCCAACGAGTATTCTTGCAACAGCGTCGCCCTCACTTGCCCCCCGTCGCGCACGCCCCAGACCTACAGTCCCGCAGCCCCCCGGTCCCGCAGTCCCGCAGTCACCTGCCACATCCTAACTTGCGCCAACAGCAGCTAGGCCATGCTCATCAGCGTCGGGCCATCTGCAAAAGGTACTCGTTGCTTGACCTCTAGCGCTGAACGAGCTCCCGGTCCGCATCGACAGTTAGCGTTTGGCTGGCCCCAAAATACGCTTTCGGACACCATTCGAATCGGAAGCGAAGACATCTTCTATTGCTCATTCCGCCCTATGTGGTGGCCTGGCTGATACCCGTCCCTCAATCCGCATTGCTGTCCACGTACCGATTCCAGTTAGACTGGAGCTAATCATTGCCAACCAGACTGTGAAGTCGATGAACGAAAAAAACTACGAAGCACTAAAGCATAAAAATTCTAAAGATCTCGAGCTCTTGAAATGGCAATTCAAAAAAGAAGAGCTCAGCTACGTTGAAGCTGGGCAACACTTAAGATCACTAAACCAGCAGCTGTGGCAGGTACCTAGTATGGTTATTGCCATAACTGGAGGCATCTGGTTTGGAGCAGCTTCCATAACTAGCGACATACCAAAAGTACTTGCGTTATCTTTCGCGGCGGCTGTGAACATTCTGACGATCCCGATCATCATTCGGCTCAGACACCTAATTCAAAAATATATAAAACTGCAGCTTGCATTCATGAACAAGGAAGACGGCAAAGGAGGTCGAACAGTTATCACTTGCTGGATTTTACTACTATCGATTGCGGCTTGTTTGAGCATCGCGGGCGCTAGTCATACCGACAAGATCAATATTGAAACCAAAAAAACAGAACCTTCTGCAACAGAATTCCATCTTCACCTTCAAAAGATAGAAGTATTTATCCAATGACGACAAAAAATATTAACTCCTGGGCAAACTATGACGCCGAAAGCTCTCTGTACTTCGAAAATTACAACAAGGTATACTTCTCCAATGTTCATAGACAATTTGTAAGCTTTCTACCTAAAAACAGCAAGGCAGAAGTGCTGGACATTGGCTGTGGCTCTGGACGCGACGCACTGTCGCTTGCACGTCGAGGATATCAAGTGACCGCTATTGACCCCAGCATTAAAATGCTAGAACTCGCACAAAAAAAGAACAAGCATAGGAATATACGCTGGCTGAATGACAGCCTTCCAGAGCTCTCAAAACTCACCCATAATACTTATGATTTTGTGCTGATGAGTGCCGTATGGATGCACATAGCGCCTTGGAATAGAAACATATCAATCCAAAGAGTAAGCGAACTACTTAAAGCTGGCAGTCGATTAGCAATAACCCTAAGAATAGGAGATCCCGACCCTAAGAGACTGATGTACTCCGCAAATCTGGAGGAACTTTTGCAACAGGCTGCCGACGCCGATCTTTCACCAATATATATAAGCCGCGAAAACAAAGACTCCTTAAAGCGAAAAGAAGTAACCTGGAGAAAAATTGTATTTCAGAAAAAAGAGAGATCGACCTCTCTTTAACTATAACCGTTATTTATCCTGTAGGATACGCTAGCAGATCAGCCCAAGAATCATGATTCAGCAATCGATCGTCAGGCGGCATATGGCGTGCTACGGGCACGCATGCGAGGCCGAACACCGGTCCGCCGCCGATGGTATGCCAGATGGTAGCCCACTCCAATCTCAAGAAACATATTTATCAATACAATTAGATAGATATCACGATGATTCAAATTACCCCGGCTCCACCAATCCGAAAACGACAAAGCCCGCCAAGTGCGGGCTTTGTTGCATCTGGGAGTTGGCGTCCAGGCACCCATCGGCAGCCAGCCCAGCGTCGCCCCCCCAAACGCCACGACAAATCCAGAACCTCCTTCCAAAAAAATTCTGGCTGGCATCCGCCCCGTCCTAGGAAAATTCCCTCAAGTTGTGGCGAACCTCATGAACTGGCGAGTAACAATCCAAGAGGATAACCTTCCGTCTTCGCTGCAACCCGGCGGACGGTTTTGACAGGCCGAAAAGCGTAGGGATCCCTAACCTTTCGGAGTTCCTCAATGAAAAAGACCAACCCACTTGAAAACCCAACCCTTTCAGAGTCGGAAGACCTCGACCTGACCCAACTCTCCCAAGCCACCCAACGCGCCGTCAGCGCCCGCTTGCGCAACCCGAAACAGCCCGATCCCGTGAGCCATGTGTTCACCATCCTCCCCGACGTCGACACCCCCACCCTGCTCGGTCACGCCAGCGAAACCCTGGCCTCCCTGAACGTCATGACCACCGACCTGGCCGACCATCTCGAAGGCTCGCATCGCAACGTGGCGTTGGCGATGCAGCAACTGGCCGTGCTGGCCGAGATGTTGATCAATCGAGCGCTGGATAATCTCGATTCGCCCATGCCGGCGGTCGAACCCGTCTGCCACTGAGTGATCGCGCTCGTTGATCGAATGGAGGTTTTGTCATGGATCGATACATGCCGATCACCGGCATCGACTGCACTATCGCGTCGCTGCTGATCGACACCGAAGCGCCGCTGGATGTGCTGCATGAAACGGCGGCTTACCGCATCCGCACGGCGACTCAATTACTGGAGAGCTTCGCCGTAAGCGAAGGCGTTCACAGTGAGCTGGCGCGGGTATTGGTGACTTCGTTGCGCGATGGTTGCGATTTGCTGGATGTGGTGGGGCGGCGGTTGCAGAGGCAGGTTTCAGCGTCTTAACGATTCCGGCAGCCGCGCCCCCAACGTAAAAAGGCACCTGACGAGCCTATCGCAGGTGCCTTTTTTGTGGATTCGATTCAATGCGCTGTCGATGCATGACGAGTATCGTGTTTCTCAACCATGCCTTTTGCTACGGAACAGATGATGAACAAAAGCGTTTTATACGCCTTGGGTGCTGCAGCGCTGTTTGGTGCCAGTACACCGCTTGCCAAGGTCCTGGGGCTGAACGTTTCACCCGTCTTGCTCGCCGGTTTGCTTTACCTGGGAAGTGGCTTGGGTCTCACGGTTACCCGGCTGATCCGCGATCGCGGCTGGCAACCTGTCGGCTTAACCCTTTCCGAATGGCCATGGCTCATTGGCGCTATCGCGTTCGGCGGCGTGCTGGGGCCGGTGTCTTTAATGTTTGGCCTTACCCTCACATCAGCTACCACTGCTTCGCTGTTGCTAAACCTTGAGGCGGTGTTAACCGCCCTGCTTGCCTGGATGCTGTTCAAGGAGAACGCCGACCGGCGGATCGTCGCTGGAATGATCGCAATCGTTGCCGGTGGCGTGCTCTTGGGTTGGCCTCAAACTTCCGCAGGGATCCATGGCTGGGTTGGCCCGGTCGCCGTGGTGATTGCCTGTTTTTGTTGGGCCATCGATAACAACCTTACCCGGAAGGTTTCCGCATCGGATGCATTGTTCATCGCTGGCATCAAAGGATTGGTCGCCGGGGTCGTCAACTGCGCTTTGGGGATTGCTCTTGGCATGCATCTCCCCGAGTTATCTCTATTGGGGCCAACGCTACTCGTAGGCTTTTTGGGCTACGGCGTTAGCCTGGTGCTATTCGTTTTGGCTTTGCGGGGGCTTGGCACCGCGCGCACAGGTGCGTACTTCTCTACTGCACCGTTCCTGGGGGCCGCTATTTCGATCCTGTTGTTAGACGAAGCGGTGACGTGGGTGTTTTGGGTGGCCGCAGGCCTGATGGGGGTTGGCGTCTGGATACACCTGACCGAAAGCCATTCTCACGAGCACCAACACGATCCGCAAACACATGACCATCCGCATATTCACGATGAACACCATCAACATGAACATGCCTTTGAGTGGGACGGCACTGAACCTCATAGCCATTTACACGACCACGCTCCCATTAAACACAGTCATCCGCACTATCCCGATATCCATCACAGGCACCAACACTGAGCGACTGAGACGGCGTGGCGGTTGCTCAGGGCCAACAGTAGTGAAAAAGGATTTCTCTGACAGATTAGAACCACGTCATCCTGGGAATTTTCCCGCAACCCGTAGCGACTGCCATGAACTGGCGAACACCATTTCTGGAAGATAGTCTTCACCCTTCGCTGCGACCCTGCGGATGGTTTTAACAAGCCGAAATTACGTAAGGATCCCCAAACCAATGGAACGCCCTTATGAAAAAGATCACCCGAATCCCACTGAAAAACCCAGCCACTTCACAGCCTGAAACCCTCGACCCGACCCAACAGCCCAAAACCACCGAACGCTCCGTCAGCGCCCGCCGGCGCAACCTGAACAGGAACATCTTCAGCGTCCGCCCCGACGTCGACATGCCCACCCTGCTCGCTCACGCCAGCGAAACCCTGGCGTCCCTCAACGTCATGACGCTGGACTTTGCCAACCGACTCGAAGGCCCACAGCGCAATGTGGCACTGGCGCTTCAGCAGTTGACGATGCTGACCGAGCTTTTGGTCAACCGAGCGAAGGATAACCTTGATCCGAACGCGTCGGTGGCCGCGGGAGAGCCTCCCGTTCTTCACTGAGTGATCGCGCTCGTTGATCGAATGGAGTCTTTACCGCTCCCCCAACACAAAAAGGCACCTGACGAGAATATCGCAGGTGCCTTTTTGGGCTTTGAATGGGTAGGGATGTTCTGTATGCGTGACAATTGAAGCTGAATGTTACTTATACGAGACAATGCAGTGTCAGACGACTCAACACTAGGTTTCATAATCTGCAACTTACTGTCGACTCAATAGACGACAGAGTAGCCACAGCCACGTTTTCGCCCAAGCGACTTACAGGACAGGGTTTTCAGAAATTTCCTGCAAGCCGTGACGACTCCGAGCTGATTGTGTAGCTCACGCTTCAAACCTACTCTGCCCAAACAAAACAGCGGTTCGTCCCCGACCAGTTGCTTGAGTTCACCCTTACGACCAGAATCCATCCATCGGATCACCTGCTGACAAGGAGGCCAACATGCAAAACATTAAGCTACCTAGCCGCCTTGTCGGCATTGGCTTGTACACCCCAGCAGAAGCTTCGCTTTACACCGGGATTTCAGCTACCGATATACGCCGCTGGTTATTCGGATACACCGCCCACGGTGTTCAGCATCCGGGGCTTTGGGACTCAGAGCTGTCTGATTTGAACGAGTGCGTTCTAGGTTTTCATGACTTACTGGAAATTCGTTTCGTTCATGCTTTTCGCCAACACGGCGTAAGCCTGCAAGCCATCCGTAGTGCCTCGCAGCAAGCAAAAGAGTTGTTTAACCAAGCGTACCCATTCACCTGCAAACGCTTTCAAACCGACGGACGAAGCATCTTCGCCACGGTGATGGGTGAAACAGAGGATGAGGCACTTCTGGACTTGATCAAGCGACAGTATGCATTCGAACAAGTCATCAAACCTTCGCTCTATGAAGGTATCGACTACACAGGATCAGGCTCAGCGCAGCGCTGGTATCCGGTCAAACGCAGCAAAGCCATCGTTCTCGACCCCTCTCGAAACTTTGGAAAACCTGTCCTGTCAGGTACGGGAATTGACACAGCAGCCATTTTTAGCGCCTACAGAGCTGAAGGCAGAGACGTCAAACGTGTAGCCCGCCTCTATGAAATACCTATTGCTGCAGTTGAGGCAGCGGTCAGTTTTGAGCAAAGGAATGCGGCTTGAAGTTCCTATTGGATAACAATCTTCCCCCTGCGTTGGCCCGAGCCTTGAACGAACTGACTAAAGCTGAGGGCCATTCGGTACTGTCTTTAAGGGATAAATTTCCGCAAAGCACCGCTGATGTGGCATGGATATCAGTGCTGAGAGAAGAAGGTGGATGGGCTGTCATCTCTCAAGACAAATTCACAAAAGGTGATATTGAAAAGAGAGCGTTCCGCGAGTGCGGACTGCCGGTCTTCTGTTTGGCCAAGCATTGGGGAAACGAGTCTTATTGGAACAAAGCGCATAACCTGGTGCGATGGTGGCCGTCGATCATGAGTCAGGCACATCTGAATGGAGGTGGCGCTGCGTTCCGCGTACCGTGGAAATGTCCGGCGCACGGAAAATTTGATCAAATAAAAATATAAACCCCGAACCGTGACAGGGCTTCTTTTCATTCATACCTTTGGTGAAGCTACGAGCGACTGAAGCCATCCATCCACATGAATTTTTCTTCACCCCACCGCCCCCCCTCCAACCTGTACATTCCCCCTCGCTCATTCAAGAAACTACGGTTTGCCCGCCCTCCCGCGGGCTTTTTTTTGCCTGCGATTTGGTTAGCGGTCGGTTCCAGTGACTGCTCCCACCCTCATTTCAACCGATACAGATACGTATCCTGCGCCTCATGCGGCTGCAAACAAGCCCTCTGATAACACCGTCTGATCAAACCAAACCCGGCCGCTTCGGCCAGCCGCTGGCTCGCCACATTGGCCGAGGCGATGGTCAGGTAAAACGTGAATCCGGGCATGCTTTTGATCAACGCTTCAAGCGCCGTGCGCATATAGCCTTTGCCCGAATACTCGGTATTGACCCAGTAGCCGACCACATACCGGTTACGGCGCCGGGGCTTCAAGCCAATGCAGCCGATGATCGCGCGCGCGGTATCGTCGACGATAAACAGCCGCCGCTCACCGGTTTCGCTTTTGAATTCATCGACTGCCCGCGCGAGGAACGATCGGGCCTCGTCCTCGGTGGTGCAGGGTTTGGCCCAGGGCAGAAATTCGCAGTGGACTGTAAAACTGGCGTTCAGCGCATGCTGCAACGCTTTACACCATTCGGGGTCGGGGGCGCTCAATCTCAATGTGTGAGTGCCAACCGTCAGCGCAAGCTCCATTGCATCATCCTTAACTACCAACTCCATGACGTCAGACAATAACAGCGCCTGGAAGGACGCTGCTACTCAGATCGCCCCCCGTTAGTGCTGCCCCAACGTCACCCGTCACCTCTCGCTGGCCGTTCATGTTTCGTTAAGCATTCAACTCGTATGCTTGGGGTTCCCGGTCCCCTGCTCGGTTAGCCAGAAACTCATGTCACGCCCCGTCTCTTCACTGTTTCTACTCGCCGCTCTGCTGTTTTTCTTCGCCCTAAGCAACCACCAATTACAAGGTTCCACGGAGGCCCGGGTCGCCGGAATTGCCATGGAGATGCACCTGGATAACGACTGGGTGACCCCGCATTTGTTCGGCGAGCCGTTTCTTGAAAAACCGCCCTTGAGCTTGTGGCTCGACGCCGGGGCGATTCGCGCATTCGGTGGTACGCCGTGGGCGGTGCGACTGACGTCCGCGTTTGCCGGGCTGTTCAGTGTGATGCTGTTGTACACGATGCTGCGGCGATTCAACCGGCCCAAGGTTGTTGCCTGGACGGCGGGGATTTTGCTGGCGACCATGGCCAGTTATTGGAGTAATACGCGCAGCGTCGGCGAAGACGCGTTGCTGGCCTTCGGCGTGAGTATGGCGCTGCTGGCGTTTTTTCATGGTCAACGGCACTCGACCGTCGGCAATGCCCTGCTGTTTGCTTCAGGAATCGCTATCGCGACCTTGAGCAAAGGCGTGCTGGGGCTGGCGATGCCGGGGGTGGTGATCTTCGCGTATCTGCTGGCCGAAACCTTGATGGACAAACGCCTGAAGCCCTCGGACTGGCTGCGCCCCGGCCTGTTGACGCTGTTGGGATTGGTGCCGCTGATGATCTGGCTCGCGGTGCTGTATCAGCGCGATGGCGTGCATGCCGTGGGGGAAGTGTTGCTGACCAATAGCGTCGGGCGCTTCAGCGGCTCCTTCGTCGAGGCCGGCCATTACGAGCCGTTCTACTACTACCTGGCCAAGCTGCCGGAGGCCTTCGCGCCCTGGAACATTCTGGTGTACCTGGGGCTGTGGCACTTTCGCAAAAGCCTGATGGCCAATCGTTACCTGTTGTTTTTCACGGTGTGGCTGCTGGCGCAGTTCGTCATGCTGACCCTGGCGTCGAGCAAACGCACGGTGTACATGATGTCCATGACGCCGGCGGCGGCGGTGATTGCCGCGGAGTATGCGAGAGTGCTGTTCGAGCGGCTTCAAGCCTACACCGGTGCGTCGACCTTGCCTGGGCTGATTGTCCGGCATCGTCGTGGTGTAGGTGTTGGCGTACTGGCCGTGGTGATCGGCAGCTACGTCGCTGCGGCTCAATGGGCATTGCCTCACGCTGATCGCACACTGTCCTTCCTGCCGCTGACCGAACAGATTCAGGCATTTCAGGACAGCGGGCAGCAGGTCGCGTTGTTTCAGGCCAACGAGCGGGTGGGCGGCGCCAGTGTGTTCTACACCCGGCGCGTACTCAAAGGCCTGGATACCGAGGCGCAATTGCATGAGTTTCTGAGCGCCTCACCGGCTAATGTGGCACTCATGTCTGGCGTAAATGAACCCGCCGCGCCCTTGAAGGTGATCAAGACAATGAAGGTGGGGCGTCAGGCTTACTACTTTGTGACCCTGTAAACGGCTCAGCGACGGGTAGCGCAGCCTTCTGCAACAACGGCAGCTCCAGCCGCGCACGCCCATAAAACGCCAATGCCGTCAGCAAACACGTCAGCCACACGAAGATCCCGGACCAGAAGGTGTGGGACATGTAGTGCCAGCCTTGCAGAACTCGTGTCGTGCCATAGACGAAACCGAGCAGCAACGAGCCGTACATCACTGCTTTGGCGTACCGCCAGCGGTAGCGGCGAGCCACGAAGTACAGCGCGAGCATGGTGAAGCCGCCCGACGCATGCCCACCCGGCCAGCAGCGACCGTCACCGGCTTCTTTCAGCAGGTCAAAATTCTGGTACCACTCCTTGTGCTCGATTTTCCCGGCGTACTGAGTGGTTTCAACCGGGCAATACACACTGGTGTGGCTCTTGAGGTAGTGGATAACGCCGGTGCTGATGGAAAACGCGAACACCATATACAGGAAGTCTCGGCGGTGTTTACTAGCGAACCGAAGCACGGGCGCGACTTTGATTTTTTCCAGGAAGGCGATGATCTTCGAATGTTTTTCAGCCTTCAGTCGCGGCCAGAGAAATGACAGCACGGCGCCGATGATCGCAATCTCACCGGTCCAGTTCGGGATGATCCGCGCCCATTTATGGGTGATCTGCTCGAACAGACGGACATGCTCCAACGGAAACACCTGGGTAACCGGGTCATAAAAAAGATCGCTGAAAGCGATGTCGATTTTGGTCATGTCAAACATCAGAAACACCGCGACCGCGCAGGCCAGCGGAATACCAAAGTTCACCCAGTAAAAGCGGTAACGGGAAGAAGTCAGCATCGTACGTCCAGATCCAGAGGGATGAAGAAGAAGCTCATTCGGTGGTCACCGAATGCCAGTCAGAGGCTTCGATGGAACCAAGCATACGAGGTTCCTGAGGTTTTTCAGCGGAGATAAACAGAGAAGCGCCGTAGCCTAGAGTAGCAGTCGGCAGCTTGAGCTCTTTTTCGAGTTCCGCCATGCACTCACTGTGGGTCACCAGAATCAGGTTGCGCCCGGCCACTTTGTGCGCCAGGGCATCACGTAACATGCTGCCCCGGCAGTTGATCAGCCAGTCTTCGCCGACGCCGACCTTGTTGAACATATAACTGGAGGTCTGTGCCGCACGGATGACCGGACTGTTGTAGATATCGGCCTTGTTCAGGCCCAGATGTTCAAACTGCGCACCGACCCCCACTGCCACACTGCGCGAGCGATCTGTAATGCCATCATTGCCAATCAGACAGGCGGCGGTGGAGTGATCGCAACGCTCAACGTGACGCACCAGCACGATCATGTCGCCCTTGGCCCAACCCGCAGCCAGCGCACGGGCACCCGCCACATTGCCATGGGCCAGATCGGGCACAGCCGCAGGCCGCAACAGCCACACGGTCAGCGGAATCACCAGCAGCAGCGAGGCCACGATGACCGCGGCGTTTCGATAACGGGCCAAACGGCTTAGATCGATCGAGCGTTTTATCCCGAACAGACTCAGTCTCAATTCCACGTTTAGCCGCCTCGCCGGCATGCATCACAATCATACAAAGCCACCAGAGTAGAGAGTCTCGCGTCGGCTGCTGGTGAAACCCATGTGAAAAAAAGCTTAAGACCTGCGTAAAAATCTTGTTACAGAATCCATCCGACAAAATCCTTTCAGCTCCCGGGATTGCGGCCGATACATACCTGCTACACACCTTGCTGGCTCCCAAAAACAAAAATCTTCCAGCCAACCGACGATCAAAAGCGCAACGTTCCTGGAGGAATTTGATGAATAGCTGGTTCGGCAACATCAGCGTGAACCTGAAACTGGGCCTGGGATTCGGCCTGGTCCTGGCACTGACCTGCATCCTCGCCCTGACCGGCTGGACCAGCCTGGGCGGGTTGATTGACCGCAGCAACTGGATGAGCGACATCACTCAGCTCAATGCCGGCCTGACCAAGCTGCGCGTGGTTCGCCTGCAATACATGCTGACCAACGGCGACGAAACCGCCGCACAGACTGTGCAAACCACCCTGGACGGTTTTGTTGCTCAGCAAACCGCCCTGCTGGGCAGCTTCAAAAACCCTGAAAACGTCAAAATGCTCAAAGAGCAGGCCGCGACCATCGCCGATTATCAGACGTCGCTGAACAAAATGCGCAGCGCCTACCGCACCGGCAACAGTGCCCGCGAAGCCATGGCAGCCAACGCCGAAACCGCTAGCAAGCTGATCGATGCGATCAATATCCGTGTGCAGCAAATGCCCTTGAGCGATCAGCGCTTCGAACAGTTCCTGGCCATCACCGCCGCCAAGGAAGCGTTCATTCTTGCCCGCTATGAAGTGCGCGGCTACACCGCCAACACCAATGCCGAGACCGAGCAGAAAGCCGTTTCCCAACTGGATGCGGCCATCGCCAGCCTGAAATCACTGAACACACATTTCGCCGAAACCCAACAAGACGCCCTGCGTCAGCTGGAAACCGCCCTGAGCAACTACCGCAGTGCCTTGCAAGCCTATAAAGCCGCCAACAGCGATGCGGTGCAGGCGCGTAAGGAAATGACCGATCAGGGCGCCGCCATCGTGACCCTGAGCGATAAGCTGTATCAATTCCAGCTCGACCGCCGTGATGCCGAAAGCGCCCAGGCCCGCACACTGCAATTGATCAGCACCTTGCTGGCGTTGCTGGTGGGCATCATCGCCGCCGTGGTCATCACCCGTCAGATCACCGGTCCGTTGCGCGATACCCTTAAAGTGGTCGAACGCATCGCCGGTGGTGACTTGTCTCAAGACATCAAAGTCACCCGCCGCGACGAACTCGGCGTGTTGCAGCAAGGCATTGCGCGCATGGGCGTGACCCTGCGGGACTTGATCAGTGGCATCCGTGACGGCGTCACTCAGATCGCCAGCGCCGCCGAAGAACTGTCGGCCGTGACCGAACAGACCAGCGCCGGTGTGAACAGCCAAAAAGTGGAAACCGATCAGGTCGCCACCGCCATGCACGAAATGACAGCCACCGTGCAGGAAGTCGCGCGCAACGCCGAAGAAGCCTCCCAAGCCGCAGCCGCCGCTGACGGTGAAGCTCGCGAAGGTGACAAAGTGGTCAACGAAGCCATCGCCCAGATCGAGCGCCTGGCCAGCGAAGTGGTGCGTTCCACTGAAGCGATGAGCGTACTGCAGCAGGAAAGCGACAAGATCGGCAGCGTCATGGATGTGATCAAAGCCGTGGCCGAGCAGACCAATCTGCTGGCCCTCAACGCTGCCATCGAAGCGGCCCGTGCCGGTGAGGCTGGTCGTGGTTTTGCGGTGGTGGCTGACGAAGTTCGTGGCCTGGCCCAACGCACGCAAAAATCCACCGAGGAAATCGAAGGCCTGGTGGCCGGCTTGCAGAACGGCACTCAACAAGTGGCGGCGGTGATGAACAACAGCCGCACCCTGACCGACAGCAGCGTGGCGCTGACTCGCAAGGCCGGCGTATCACTGGAAAACATCACCCGCACGGTGTCCAACATTCAGTCAATGAACCAGCAGATCGCTGCCGCCGCCGAGCAACAAAGCGCCGTGGCCGAGGAGATCAGCCGCAGCATCATCAACGTACGCGACGTGTCCGAACAGACCGCCACCGCCAGCGACGAAACCGCTGCGTCCAGTGTCGAGCTGGCGCGGTTGGGCAATCAGTTGCAGATGATGGTGAGTCACTTCCGGGTTTGATATTCACTTTGCGGTGAATGAAAGATCCATTCGCGGGCAAGCCTCGCTCCTACAGGTTACTCACTGAACCTGTGGGAGCGGGCTTGCCCGCGAATGCTTTTGAACAGACACAAGTTATTTCGGGTTAGCCCTTGCTTCGCATTCACTGCCCACTCTTGCGATGTGGCAGATCCAACACGATCCCGCCACTAGTTTTGAATCGGTTGTTGATTCGTGTCCCCAATCCATGAGCACCATCCATCTGATCGAGAGCGCGCCTCAGAATCAAGCGAGCCTCTTCCTCCATGGACCTGCCATTGCTGCGCGCGTTGTTGCGCAATTGCTCATAAATCTGCGGGTCAAGATTGCCAATGGTAAGGCTGGCCATAAGCGCCCTCTGTGCTCGCTGAATTGATCGGACGACACTATCACGGGTTAAGCTTTTTCCTGCTGCCTCAAACACTAATCGCATTGGTAAACACCAACCGATTGCCAAACGGATCGGCCACGGTCATGTCCTGACTGCCCCATGGCATCGCCTGGATTTGTGGGTGCGCAAACTTATATTCCTTGGCCAGCAATTGCTGCTGGAACGCCTCCAGCTCATCGGTCTCGATGCGCAGGGCCGAGCCCGTTGTCGCGTCGCCATGGTGTTCGGAGAGGTGCAGCACGCATTCGCCACGGGAGATTTGCAGGTACAGCGGGAGGTTCGCCTCGAAGCGGTGCTGCCAATCAATCTTGAACCCCAGAAACTCGACGTAGAACTCCAAAGCCTTGGTTTCATCGAAAATCCGCAGGATCGGGGTGGTTTTGCCGAAACTCATGGGGGTAACTCCCTGACTGAATGAGCCCAGTGTGGCTGGGCTGGATGTCAGCGCTTCGGCTTGGCGACGGCTTTCTTTAACTGCAATGTGCCACCATGAGACCTGGGTCAAAAGATCGTCCGAACGCGGCCCGAACCTTTGGCAGCGTCTACGAAGGCGCGATCAATGAAACCCTTTACGCAAATCCCCCTCCCGCGCCAGAAATCGCCCTTCCCTTCTGCCGTTCGCCTGCCCGTCGCGATAACTCAAGACTCCGTTGATCCACACTCCATCAATCCCTTGCGCCGCCCGTTGCGGATCGTTGAAGTTGGCCACATCGCGAATCGTCGCCGGATCGAACAACACCAGATCCGCCCAATACCCTTCACGAATCTCGCCACGTTCCTTCAAGCCAAAGCGTGCCGCCGACAACCCGGTCATCTTGTGCACGGCGGTATGCAGCGGAAACAGGCCGACGTCGCGACTGAAATGTCCGAGCACTCGTGGGAATGCGCCCCACAAGCGTGGATGCGGAAACGGGTCTTCCGGCAAGCCGTCGGAGCCGATCATCGACAGCGGATGCGCGAGGATGCTTCGTACATCGGCCTCGTCCATGCCGTAATACACCGCCCCCGCCGGTTGCAGTCGGCGGGCGGCTTCAAGTAGCGCAGTGCCCCACTCGGCGACGATGTCCATCAGATCCCGCCCCCCCATTTCCGGGTGCGGCGTGGACCAGGTGATGGTGATGCGATGGGCGTCGGTGACTTGCTTGAGGTCCAGCGTCGAAGAACTCGCCGCGTAGGGATAACAATCGCAAGCTACCGGATGAGATTTCGCAGCCTCCTCAAGCGAGGCCAGCAGTTGCGGACTACGGCCCCAGTTACCGGCGCCGGCACATTTGAGGTGGGAAATGATCACCGGCGACTGTGCGTGACGTCCGATGCGGAACGCCTCGTCCATGGCCTCCAGCACCGGTTCGAATTCACTGCGTAAATGCGTGGTGTAAACCGCGCCGAATGCCGTCAACTCTTCGGTCAGTTGCATCACCTCTTCGGTGGAAGCCGAGAAGGCGCTGGCGTAGGCCAGGCCTGTGGATAAACCCAAGGCACCGGCCTCAAGGCTGTCGCGCAGTTGCTCGCGCATCGCGCTGATTTCATCGGCGGTCGCGGTGCGATACAGGTCGTCCAGGTGATTGCTGCGCAACGCGGTGTGCCCCACCAGCGCGGCCACGTTCAGCGTGGTATTGGCCGCTTCGACGGCGGCGCGATAGTCGCTGAAGCGCGGATACACAAACGCAGCGGCGGTGCCGAGCAGGTTCATCGGGTCCGGTGGATCACCGCGCAAACTCACCGGCGATGCGCTGATCCCGCAATTGCCGACGATCACCGTGGTCACGCCCTGGCTGAGTTTTGGCAGCATCTGTGGCTGGCGGATCACCACCGTATCGTCATGGGTGTGCACGTCGATGAAACCTGGGGCCAATACTCTTCCGGCAGCATCGATTTCGTCGGTGGCGCGAGCGTCGTGCAAGTTGCCGATTCGCTCGATGCGTCCATTCAGAATCGCCAAGTCAGCGGGGTAACCGGGGGTGTTGCTGCCATCGATAATCAGCGCATTGCGGATCAGCGTGTCGTACGTCATGTCAGTCTCCCAGCGGCAAGTGATCGTCGCCGCCGCGGTAGTCGTCCAGGGCCAGTTTGATCCGCCGCAGACGTTCTTGATTGTCTTCAGGACTGGCCAGCGCCAGCTCGGTGGCGAGCACGTCGATGGCCAGCAACATGCCGTAGCGCGCCGCCGTGGGTTTGTAGATAAACGAGGTCTCGGCGCTTTGCAGCGGCAACAGCACATCGGCCAGTTGCGCCAATGGCGAGTCGGCACGGGTGATGGCGAGAATTCGTGCGCCGTAGCTGCGCGCCAGCTCCACTGCTTCGAGCAGTTCGGGCGTGATACCGGTTAGCGAGCAGGCGATGAGCGCGTGTTCGGCGCCGAGGCTGGCGGCGGTGACGCGCATCATCACCGGGTCGTGGCACACCGCAATCGGGTAGCCGAGGCGCACCAGCCGCACTTGCAGTTCATCGCTGCACAGGGTCGAGCAGCCGCCCATGCCGAAGGCGTGAATCATCCGTGCCTTGCCCAACAGTTTCACCGCATCGGCGAAGCGCGACTCATCGAACGCCGCCAGGTGCTGGCGCAAGGTCGACTCGATATCGCCGACAATCTGCCCGTAGAACGCCGACTGTTCGGGCGTGCCCGCCGGGTCGAGAAAGCGGCTGCCGACACCGCTGGCCTGGGCCAGTTGCAGGCGCAAATCCCGCAAGTCGCGGCAACCGACTGTGCGGGCGAATCGCGACAATGTGGCGGTGCTGACTTCCGCTCGCTGCGCCAGTTCATCGAGGCTGGCGGATGCGGAAAATCCTACGTCGTCGAGCATCAGCCGAGCGATACGTCCTTCACCGGCACTGAAGGATTCCTGACGAGCGCGGATCTGATAGAGGATGTCCATGGCGGATGGCTCCGACTAAAGCAGGTGAGAAAGGCCAACGGTCAGGCCGAAGGCGACCACCGAGATCAGCGTCTCGAGCACTGTCCAGGTCTTGAAGGTCTGGGTGACGGTCATGTTGAAGTATTCCTTGATCAACCAGAAACCGCCGTCGTTGACGTGGGAAAAGATAACCGACCCCGCCCCCGTCGCCAGCACCAACAACTCCGGATGCGGATAACCCAGACCAATGGCCACCGGCGCGACAATCCCCGAAGCGGTGGTCATGGCCACGGTGGCGGAACCGGTGGCGATGCGCATCAACGCGGCGAACAGCCAACCCATCAACAGCGGCGACAACTGGAATTCATCGGCCAGGCTGACGATCTGATTGGTGACGCCAGCGTCCACCAGAATCCGATTCAAGCCACCACCGGCACCAACCAGCAAGGTGATGCTGGCGGTCGGCGCCAGGCATTCATTGGTGAACTTGAGGATCGACTCGCGATTGAAGCCCTGGGCCAGGCCGAGGGTCCAGAAACTCAGCAAGGTCGCCAGCAGCAAGGCGATCACCGAGTTGCCGATGAACAGCAGGAACTGATTGAAACCGCTACCCGGCGTGGAGATCAGGTTGGCCCAGCCGCCGATCAACATCAGCACCACCGGCAACAGAATGGTGGCCATGGTGACACCAAAACCCGGCAGGCTATCGCGCGGCTCACGCTCCAGGAACTGGCGTTCCAGGGGGTTATCGGCCGGCAGTTGAATGCGCGGCACGATGAATTTGGCGTATAGGGGACCGGCGATAATCGCGGTCGGAATACCGATCAGAATCGCGTAGAGCAAGGTCTGCCCCACCGACGCCTGATAGACCTGCACCGCCAGCATCGCCGCCGGGTGCGGCGGTACCAGCGCGTGGACCACCGAAAGCCCCGCAACCATCGGCAAACCGACCATCAGAATGGACACGCCCACCCGCCGCGCCACGGTAAACGCGATCGGCACCAGCAAGACAAAACCGACCTCGAAGAACAGCGGCAGCCCTACAAGAAAGGCGATACACACCATCGCCCAGTGGGCATTTTTCTCGCCGAAACGGTCGATCAAGGTGCGTGCCACCCGCTCCGCACCGCCGGACTCGGCCATCATCTTGCCGAGCATCGTGCCCAGCGCCACCACCAGCGCAATGTGCCCCAGCGTCTTGCCAACCCCGGCCTCATACGCCCCCACCACACCCGACGGCGGCATCCCCGCCAACAGCGCCAGGCCGATAGACACCAGGGTGATCACAATGAAGGGATTGATCCGGTAACGGGCGATCAGAACGATCAGCGCAATGATGGCGATGGCGGCGTAAACCAACAGCCAATAGCCGAAGGAAAGCGTCATGCGGTACTCCTCGAAAGGGTCACGTCGAATGGGTTGTGAAACTCATAAATCATTTCGACGAGATACTTTCAAACTAAGTGAAAGTAATTTTCGTGGAGGGGTAAGGGATGTCGTGCAGAGGTATGGGAGATCGCGGGTTATGAAAATCGGATAGCGGAATTTTCATCCCTCTGCGTGAGAACAATCGGCGTAGAGGGATGATAGTTCCACTATCGAGGCAGGCTTGACTCTGCTGTATCGAGATCAAGTCATCAGAGATTGCGCGATAGCGCCCTGCGTACGCTATCACTGTTCAGCCTAGGGCTTTCAGGCTCGGCAGGGGATTGCGTCGGTGCAGGACTTTCGACCTGGACAGAGATTTCGGTCTGGACCGGGCTTTCAACTTGAACAGGGCTTGGCGCCTGACCGCGACTGGCGACTCGATTGTCCAGGGTCTCGATGTAGGCGTTCAAATCGCTAATCAGCAGTTTCTTGCGCTGGGCGCCCCGATACCACGCGTAGAAAAAATAGCCCGCCGCCGCCAGGAAGCCTAGCCCGGCCGTAGCAAGACCGGCGATGCACAATCCAAGCACGATCAGCACTGTCTTCCAGTTAAAGGGCGACAGCTCCAGTTCGGTATTCAGTGCACTCGCGTCACGCAGTACCCAGCGTTTGGACGCTGTGTGGTTCTGCAAAATGGTGTGCAGAGGCGAACCATCCTTTTTCAAGGCACTGATCAAAGAGATTTCCTGACCTGTGCGCAAAGGAATGTCCATGCCGCGCAGCTTTACATCGTGCTCGATACCGTCCGGGGTTTTGACCCAGATCTCATGATTGATAATTGAAACAGAACTGATGCGCACAGGCGTCACATCACCGTCGTTACCGTTCACCTGAACGCCGCCCGTGGATGTCACACGGGTCTCGCTGATTTTTTCGCTGCTCACCACTTCACCGCTCAAGACAGTGAAAGAAACGGTTTTATCGCCATGGGTAAAGTTGTGCATTTCGATTCCTTGATAGACCCACGTCGATCGACGCGCAGGAGAAAGATCCGTATGCAGCGGATGCTACTAAGTAGCCATCACACTGTCCATAATTCGCCACCACTCGTGACACAGAGCACAGGAACGACCCCCATCGATGTCAGTCGTGATGCTCGCTGGCGCGTTTGAGCAGTTTCTTGCAGCGATCGGACAAGTGCAGTACGCGTAGCTGCTTGCCAGCCTTGGTGTAGCGCTCGCGCAACGTCTTCAGTGCGGCGATGGCCGAGTAATCAACGAAGCTCAAGTGGCGACAGTCGACGGTGACCACAGACGGATCATTGGCGGGATCGAACTGGTTGAGAAAAGGCGTCGTCGAGGCAAAGAACAACGTGCCGTGCAGGAGGTAGAGCTTGCTGCCGTCGGCTTCAACGTGACTGTCGGCATACAGCTCGCGAGCGTGTTGCCAGGCAAAGTTGAGCGCCGCAATGATGATCCCGCACAACACAGCGATGGCCAGATCGGTGAACACGGTAATCACCGTGACCGCGATGATCACCAAGACATCGTTCAGCGGCACCTTGTTCAGTACCCGCAATGAAGCCCAGGCGAACGTCTGCTGCGACACCACGAACATCACCCCAACCAATGCGGCCAGCGGAATGCGCTCGATCAGCGGCGAAAGGAACAGCACAAACAGCAGGATCATCCCCCCGGCCACCGCACCGGACAGCCGACCGCGACCGCCGGAGCTGAGGTTGATCACGGTTTGCCCGATCATCGCGCAGCCACCCATGCCGCCGAACACACCAGAAACCATGTTGGCAGCGCCCAAGGCCACGCACTCGCGATCCGGATAGCCACGGCTCTCGGTGATCTCGTCGGTGAGGTTCAGGGTCAGCAGGGTTTCCAGCAAGCCGACCACCGCCATCAATATCGCGTAAGGGACGATGATGCGCAGGGTTTCCGGGCTCCAGGAGATGTCTGGCAGCGCAAAACCCGGCAAGCCACCAGCAATGTGCGCCATGTCGCCCAGGGTGCGGGTCGGCAGGCCGAGCAGGTAAACCGCCAGCCCAACGCCCAGAATCGCCACCAGCGCCGGCGGCACGGCCCGCGTCAGGCGCGGCATCAGGTAAACGATGGCCATCGTCAGCGCCACCAGCCCGATCATCATGTACAGCGGCGCCCCACTCAACCAGGCCTCACCGCTCTTGAAGTGCTCCAACTGGGCCAGCGCAATGACAATCGCCAGACCGTTGACGAAGCCGAGCATCACCGGATGCGGCACCATGCGCACCAGCTTGCCCAACCTCAACAGACCAAACGCCAACATGATCAGCCCGCCCAGCAACACCGTCGCCAGCAAGTACTGGACACCGTGCTGCACCACCAGCGCGACGATCACCACCGCCATCGAGCCGGCGGCACCAGACACCATCCCCGGCCGTCCGCCGAAGAGCGCAGTCAGGGTGCAGATGATGAAAGCGCCGTAAAGCCCCATCAATGGATTGAGGTGGGCCACCAGCGCGAAAGCGATACATTCGGGGAGCAGGGCGAAAGAGGTGGTGAGTCCGGCCAGGACATCGGCGCGCAGACGTTTGGGTTTCATGGCTTACCTAAAAATACAGGCGGGAAAAGAGGGACGCGGATGTTACGGAATTGACGGCGGGCGGGCCAGTGAATGGGTGGCCTGCTCGCAATGAACGATCACGCGGTCTGCAAATCAGCCCCTGAAATCGGCAATCGCATAAGCCGCCAATTTGCCCTGAATAAAGTCCAGAAAGCACTGGATCCGTAGGGCCAGTTGCGAGTTGCGGTAGTACACCGCGTTGATGGGTTGGCGATAACCGCTGTTGAACTCCGCCAGCAGCACCTGCAAGCGACCGGCGCGGATGTCGTCGATGGTCATGAAGTGCGACAGGCAGGCAATGCCTTGACCGGCCAGCGCCAGGTGCCTGATCGTCTCGCCACTCGACGCACTGATCGACGCTTGAATCGGCCAGCGGTCACCATGGACATAGCGCAGTGGCCATTGGTTGAGACCTTCATTATGGGTAAAGCCCAGCAGCGTGTGCTCGCTCAAATCCTCGACAGCGCTCGGTACGCCGTGTTGTTCCAGATACGCTGTGCTTGCGACGATGTGCAGCGGGCTGCAACCCAGGGAGCGGGCGTGCAGGGTCGAGTCGGCCAGCGTGCCGATGCGGATGGCGATGTCGGTGCTTTGTTCGAGCAGGTCGATGATCAAATCGTTGCTGTTGAGTTCGAGCTGGATGTCCGGGTAGAGACGGCGGAACTCATCGATGTACGGCACGATGGCGTGCAGCATGAACGGCGACGCGGCGTTGATCCGCAGTCGCCCGGACGGGGTTTGCTGGCGTGAGGACAGACGCTCTTCGAGCTCGTCCATCTGATCGAGAATCAGCTTGGCGTGCTCGAAGAAATATTTGCCCTCTTCGGTCAGGTCCATGCGCCGGGTGGTGCGATTGATCAGCGTGGTATCGAGCTTGGCCTCCAGCCGCGACAGCGTGCGGCTGACCGCCGACGGCGTTTGCCCGACTTGCTCAGCCGCAGCCGAAATCGACCCGCACTCAATCACGCAGACGAAAATCTGCAACTCATCGGATCTGGCTTTCACGTGTGTCCCTTATCGATAGTCCTGCACCGTTCTACTGTGGAGGGGCTTGTGTGGCGAGGGGGCTTGCCCCCGTTGGGGCGCAAAGCGGACCTAAAACCTGCAAACGCGTTGACTCAGGCAGTCCGCGATTACCAATATTACGACGGCTTCGCCGCCGAACGGGGGCAAGCCCCCTCGCCACACAAGCTCCCTCGCCATAGGTTCAGACTTTCGATAGTAGCCGAGCGTCATGCCTTAAGGCCAAACACCTCGGTCAAGTGCTGCTCATAACGCGCCACATCCGCTTCGATATTCGGGCGCTTCATCACATCGACGCACAAAAAGGTCGGCAAACCGGTCATGCCGAGGAAGGTGTTGGCCTTGTGAAACGGCAGGTACACCGCGTCCACGCCCTTGGCTTCGAAGAAGTCGGTCGAGTCGTCGAAGGCTTGCTGCGGGGCGTTCCAGGTCACCGACAGCATGTACTTTTTACCGTGCAACAAGCCGCCGCTGCCGTACTTCTGCGACGCGTCGGAGCGCGTGCGACCGTCGCTGGCGTAGAGGCTGCCATGGCCTGCAGTGAAAACTTCATCGACGTACTTCTTGACCGTCCAGGGCGCGCCCATCCACCAGCCGGGCATCTGATAAATGATCACATCGGCCCAGAGGAATTTGGCGACTTCCTCGGCGACGTCGTAGCCCTCGTCGATGAACGTGGTTCTCACATCCACACCACCGCGATCCAGCACGCTCAACGCTGCTTCGTGCAGCGTCGTGTTGTAGCGACCATCGGAGTGGGCAAATTTTTTGCCGCCATTGAGCAACAGGACTTTTTTCATGAGAAATCTCGCAAGGTTGGAATCGATGGCGGCAGCCTAACGATCAGCCTCGCGCGGAATAAGCGCTCCATCCGCAAAATTCATTTGACCTATACGCACGAATCCACAAGCGATTGTTGCCATAAACTTGCGCCGATTCTGACTGTTTAGGAGATTCTGATGAGCGAGCTGCAAGGCTTCATCCTGCACGCCAAGACCCGCCCGGAAAAAGCCGAGGCCTTCGAAGCGTTCTTCCGTGCCTATGTCGAACCGAGTCGCGCCGAACCCGGTTGCATCGAGTACCACATGCTGCGCGACAAGCAGGACCCGACGCTGTTTATCTTCTACGAGATCTGGCAATCCCAGGCCCATCTGGACGTGCACTCGAACCTGCCCCATATGAAGCAGTTCCTCGACATGCGCATGGAATATCTGGAGCAGGATTTCGATATCCGCCCGATCGAGATGCTCAGCACATCGTCCGCTAGCCGCTGATCAGCAAGTGGCCGCCGAGCACGCCGAGGCCGATGAAGAACACGCGCTTGAACAACACGGCGCTGATCCGCAGGCGTAGCCATTGCCCCAGCAACATGCCGAGCACCGCCGGGATCAGCGTCAGCAGCGACGCGCTCAACTCGCCACCGCCGAGGGCACCGCGCCATGACAGGCCGGCGGCCAACGCGAGAGTCGAGACAGTGAACGACAGGCCCAGCGCCTGCACCAGTTCATCCTTGTTCAAGCCCAGCGCTTGCAGATAAGGCACCGCCGGAATCACGAAGACACCGGTGGCCGAGGTGATCACGCCCGTCAGCACACCGCAGAGCGGACCGAGCCAACGCTCGGTGCGACCGCCGACGCGCAAGGTCGGCAGGAACAACCCGCTCAAGGCGTAAATCAACAGCGCCGCCCCCAGCCCCCGTACCACCCAATGTCCACCGGCCATGCCGATCCACACTGTGCCGGCACCAGTGCCAATGAAAATCGCCAGCAGCATCGGCCATAACCGGTTGAGCAACCCGCGCAAATGACCGCCGAATGCCAGTTGCCAGACGTTGGTCAGCGTCGCGGGAATGATCAACAACGCCGCAGCCTGCGACGGCGCCATAGCCAGGCCGAGCAGGCCCATGGCAATGGTCGGCAGACCAAGGCCGATCACACCTTTGATCATCCCGGCCAGCAGGAAGGTGGCGATAACCAATAAAGACAGGGCCAAGCCCAGATTTTGATAAAACGCGGCAAGTGTATTCATGGGGCTATCGTGGCCCCTGAAGGGCGCCTTGAAAATCTGCCATATACTGAGGCTGCCTCTTGCTTACCAAGAGGCAATGATCGTTCCCACGCTCTACGTGGGAATGCAGCCCGTGACGCTCCGCGTCACTTGCCGAAGCGGACGCAGAGCGTCCAGCGAGGCATTCCCACGCAGAGCGTGGGAACGATCCGGGATTCTGTATGCACTTCGACCTCACCGACCTGCGCCTCTACTTGAATATCCTCGACACCGGCAACATCACCGCCGGTGCCGCCCGCAGCCATTTGTCGCTGGCGGCGGCGAGTGCACGAGTCCGCGCGATGGAAGCCTCACTGGGCATCGAGTTTCTTGAGCGAGGTCGCCGCGGTGTCAGCCCCACTCCGGCCGGCAAGGCGCTGGCGCAGCACGCCCGGGTCCTGCTGCAACAGGCCGAGCGCATGCAGCAGGACCTGGTCGAATACGCCAAAGGCGTCAAAGGCCAAGTGCGGTTGCTGTGCAATACCACTGCGATCACCGAGTACCTGCCGGAATTGCTGGCGGACTTTCTGCGCGACCATCCGAACCTCGACATCGACCTGCAGGAGCTGCCCAGTACACGCATCACCCACGCCTTGCGCCAGGGCGCAGCAGACCTGGGGATCGTGTCCGACGCCGTGGATACCGACGGCCTGCAAACCCGCTATTTCCGCGACGATCCGCTGGTGCTGATCCTGCCGCGTGATCACCCCTTGGCCGACACCGGACCGCTAAATTTCAGCGCTACTTTGCACCACGATTACGTCGGCCTGAACGCCAACAGCGCCTTGGCCATTTACCTGGAAGAACAGGCCCTGCACAGCGGCTTGCGGATGCAGGTCCGCATCCGCGCCGATGGTTTCGATGGCGTGATGCGCATGGTTGCCCGGGGGGCCGGGCTGGCGATCGTGCCCTTGGCGGCGGTGGAACGCTGGCCGGCTGAAACGCCGTTCAAAAACGTCGCACTGGAAGAGCCGTGGGCTCGCCGCAAACTATTGCTGTGCGCCCGGGACTTCACCGTACTGCCCGGTTATGCCCAGGCCTTGCTGAACGCCTTGACTCTCCCCTGAGGGGCAGACTTTACCCTTGAGGTTTCATCTTCAGGGACCGCTACGGTGAGCAAACGAATTCTGGTGATTCTCGGTCATCCTTCGAGCAACAGTTTCTGCGGCGCACTGGCCGAACGCTACGCACAATCGGCGCTGCGTGCCGGGCATGAGGTGCGCCAGCTATGGCTGGGCACTATGAGCTTCGACCCGGTGCTACGTGAAGGTTATCAACAGGTGCAGCCGCTGGAGGCCGACCTGCGCCGCGCTCAGGCGGACATTCTGTGGGCCGAACACCTGACCCTGGTCTACCCGATCTGGTGGGGAGGCGTACCGGCGTTGCTCAAGGGCTTTTTCGATCGGGTGTTCCTGCCGGGTTTCGCCTTCAAGTACCGCGAAGGCAAAGCCTTCCCCGACAAACTCCTGCGCGGTCGCAGCGCGCATCTGCTGGTGACCATGGACACGCCCCCCTGGTATTACCGCTGGATCTACCGCATGCCCGGGCTGCACCAGATACGTAAAACCACCCTCGCCTTCTGCGGCATCGAACCCCGTCGCACACTCACGTTCGGCCCGATTCTCGGCGCAAGCGAGGGTCAGCGTGAGGCCTGGTTACGGCAAGCCCAGGCTATCGCCAGTCACTGAGTGTGCCGATAATGCGCCGGGTGTTACCACCGCGAAAAGGGACTTTTCATGTACATCGGCCAAGCCGCACAACGCTCCGGGACGACAATCAAGAGCATCCGTCATTACGAGTCGATCGGCTTGCTGCCTGCCGCTCAGCGACAAGGCAAATACCGTGTCTATGACCAACAAAGCGTCGACCTGCTGATCCTCATCAAGTGCGCTCAACAGTTGGGTTTCAGGCTCAAGGAATTACAGGCGATCTTTACCGGGCATCAAGGCCGGGCGATGCCCTGGTCATTGGCGCAGCAGGCCATCGATGCCAAGAAGCGTGAAATCAGCGAGAAGATCGCTGCACTCAGGCACCAACACGAGCAATTGGTCGAGTTCGAGAGCACCTTCCTGCAGGCCCGAATCGATTGTCCGCTGGAAAGTCTTTGAGGGTAGCGCGCGTTTCTGGACAGCTCGATGTCGAATACAGACAACTGAGCGGAGCATGGGCGCTATAGGGTGCGACTTCAGTTCTTCAGTACCACTTTCTATATTCCAAGGCCCGGAGTCCACATGACCGCACCGATTACCGTTCTTCGCGACACTCACCCGTTGCCCGTACTCGACGCCTGCAAATGGGAAAAGCTCGAAGGCGATCCGCACACCGTCAACCTCAACGCGTACACCAGCGAAGATGGCAGCAAGATCATGGGCACCTGGATCTGCACGCCGGGCAAGTGGTATGTGGAATACGTGAAGTGGGAATACTGCCACTTCCAGGAAGGCTACTGCATCATCACCCCGGAAGGCATGGCGCCGATCCACCTGCGCGCCGGTGACATTTTCGTCATCGAACCGGGCATGAAAGGCACGTGGGAAGTGGTTGAAACCGTGCGTAAGTATTTCGTGTTTGCCTGATACAAAAAACCGAGCGACCACCCGACGTGGTCTCTCGGTAAAGAGGCATGCATGAATCCTGTGGCGAGGGGGCTTGCTCCCTCGCCACAAACGCTTATTGGGGTTTGCGATAGCTGTTGATGATCGCCGAGAAGTCCTTGCCCCCTTCCCCACGCAGGCTCATCGCCTGATACAACTGCTGGGCCACCGCGCCGAGCACGACCGGTTGGTGCGCCTGACGTGCCGCCTCAGTGGCCAGCCCCAGATCCTTGAGCATCAGTTCAGCACCGAAACCGCCGGTATAACCGCGCGAGGCCGGCGCCGTTTCGACGATGCCCGGCCACGGGTTGTACATCTCCGAACTCCAGCAGCGCCCGGTTGAACTGTTGATGACGCCCGCCAGCACCGTTGTGTCGATACCCAGGGCGCTGCCCAGCGCCATGGCTTCGCTGACACCAACCATGGAAATCCCCAGCAGCAGGTTGTTGCAGATCTTGGCGATTTGCCCGGTGCCGACTTCGCCGCAATGGACGATGTTGCGGCCCATCTGCGCCAGCACCGGTTGCAGAGTGGCGAACAGTTCAGGCGTGGCGCCGACCATGAAGGTCAGCGTCCCGGCCGCTGCACCGCCAGTGCCACCGGAAACCGGGGCATCGGCCATGGCCACGTCCTGCTTTGCGGCCGCCGCGGCAACATCTCGCGCCGTCTGCGGATCGATGGTGCTGCAATCCACCGCTGGCACGCCTTTGGCGATTCCCGCCAGCACGCCGTCTTCCCCCAGCCAGACGCTGCGCACATGGGCCGCGGCCGGCAGCATGGTGATCACCAGTTGCGCGTCTTTCGATGCTTCCTTCGGTGAAGTGCTGATGGTGCCGCCGAGTTGAGCCAGTTCGGCCAGCACGGTTTGATTGAGATCAAACAGGTTCAGCGAATGGCCGGCCTTGATCAGGTTGCGCGCCATCGGCGCGCCCATGTTGCCGAGACCGATAAAAGCAATTTTCATGTCCGGCTCCTTAACGCAAGTGGATGGTGGTGTTCACACCGTGGTTGATGCTGTCGTCATCGAACCAACGCGCGGTGACGGTCTTGGTTTGAGTGTAGAACTGCACCACTTGCTTGCCATACGGACCGAGGTCGCCAAGTTTGGAACCACGGGAACCGGTGAAGCTGAAGAACGGCACCGGCACCGGAATCGGGATGTTGATGCCGACCTGGCCAACGTCGATTTCCGTCTGGAATTTGCGCGCCGCCGCACCACTCTGGGTGAACAGACCCGTGCCGTTGCCGAACGGGTTGGCGTTGACCAGGGCGATGGCCTCATCGAGGGTGTCGACTTCCAGCACTACCAGCACTGGGCCAAAAATTTCCTGGGTGTAGATCTGCATCTCAGGGGTGACGCCAGAGAACAGGGTCGGGCCGACAAAGTTGCCCTGTTCGTAGCCCGGAACAGTGATGTCGCGACCGTCCAGTTCCAGCTTGGCGCCTTCCTTGATCCCGCTTTCGATCAGGTCGAGAATCCGCGCCTTGGCTCGTTTGGAAATCACCGGACCCACATCAGTGCCTGGCTCGCTGCCGGCATTGACCTTGAGTTTCTGCGCCAGCGCCTTGAGATCCGGCAGCCATTGTTTGGCCGCGCCCACCAGCACCACCACCGAGGTGGCCATGCAGCGCTGCCCGGCCGCACCGAAACCGGCGCCGACCAGTGCATTGAGCGCTTGCTCGCGATTGGCATCGGGCAGCACTACGGCGTGGTTCTTGGCGCCCATCATCGATTGCACGCGCTTGCCGTGTTTGCCGGCCAGATCGTAGACATGCGTGCCGACCGCGGTCGAGCCGACGAACGAAACAGCCTTGATGTCCTTGTGGGTGCAAAGCGCATCGACCACATCCTTGCCACCATGAACGACGTTGAGCACACCCGGCGGAATGCCGGCTTCAATCGCCAGTTCCACCAACAGCATGGTCGACATCGGATCCTGCTCGGAAGGCTTGAGCACGAAGGTGTTGCCGCAGGCGATGGCCATCGGGAACATCCACAGCGGAATCATCGCCGGGAAGTTGAACGGGGTAATACCGGCGCAGACGCCGATCGGCTGACGCAGGGTGTAGGTATCGACACCGCCAGCGACGTTCTCGGCGAACTCGCCCATTTGCAGGCTGCCAATGGAGCAAGCGTGCTCGACCACTTCCAGGCCACGGAAGATATCGCCTTCAGCATCGGCGATGGTTTTGCCCTGCTCATTGCTGAGTACCACGGCAATACGCTTGGAGTGCTCGCGAATCAGCGCTTGAAGCTTGAGCATGATGCGCATCCGCGCGCCGATTGGCGTCAGCTTCCAGGTCTGAAAGGCACGATGAGCAGCGCTGATGGCGGCATCGACTTCAGCAGCGGTCGCGAAGGGGACTTTGGCCAGCACTTGCTGGGTCGCCGGATTGACGATGTCGTGCCATTCGGTGGTCTGGGATTCGACCCACTCGCCATCGATCAATAACTTGACCTTTTGTACGGTGGTTTCTAGCGATGCGTTCATGTCGGGTCTCCGGGACGTTGTTCTTATTTAGAGAGCTATCTTGGGAGCCAAGGCGAGAAAGTCGCCTTGAGATGAGGCGTGTGTCGCGATTTGGTTGTCGGACTGTTTTTGGAGTATAGATGTGCAAACTTCTAATAAGAACGCACATAAAAGCCGGTCCATCATGCAAAAAAACATCACGTCTTTAGGCTCGTTGAACTGGGATGACCTCAAGTTTTTCCTCGAGGTTGCCCGCACACGCAAGGCCAGCACCGCGGCCAAACGCCTGGCGGTGGACTACACCACCGTGTCGCGGCGCATAAGTTCGCTCGAGGCCTCGTTGGGCACGCTGTTGTTCGAGAAGTCCCGCACCAGCGGTTTCGTCCTGACCGCTGAAGGCCAGCGTCTGCTGGGTTATGCCGAGTCGATCGAAAGCACCCTGCACATGGCCTGCGAGCAGGTTTCGGGCTCAGGCGTCGCGCTGTCCGGGCATGTGCGCATGGGCTGTACCGAAGGGTTCGGCAGCTTTTTCATCACCCCGCAATTGAGCCATTTCGTCGACGCCTACCCGGCGATCTCGGTGGACATCCTGCCACTGCCGCACTTCATCAGCCTGTCCAAGCGCGAGGCAGACATCGTCATTGCGCTGGAGCGACCCGAACACGGCCCTTATGTCTGCTGCAAACTCTGTGACTATCGATTGCAGCTGTACGCGACCCAGGATTATCTGGACAAGCACCCACCGATCCGCCGCCCGGCAGATTTGAGCAAGCATCAATTCATCAGTTATGTGGACGATCTGGCGTTCAGCTCGGAGCTGCTGTACCTGGCAAATGTGCTGCCCGGTGCCAGTGCCAATCTGCGCAGCACCAGTGTGATCGCGCAGTTCGTGGCGGCGCAGCAAGGACGGTCACTGGCGATTCTGCCGTGCTTCCTGGCGGCTCAGGACCCGCGGTTGCTGCCAGTGTTGCCGCAAGAAATCACCATCACCCGGCAGTTCTGGATGTACTGCCGGGAGGACCTGCGCAAGCTCAAGCGGATCACGTTGTTGTGGGACTACATCCGTACCGTCACCGAGCAGAATCATGCGCTGTTGATGGGGGAAAGCCGGGAGATGGTGTTCGCCGATTAATCGGCACTCACCACGATCGACACCCGGCGGTTCTCGGTGCGCCCGGCCGCGGTGGCGTTGGAGGCGACGGGCTTGCTGCTGCCCAGGCCGCGTAGCTGGATGTTTTGTTCTTTTATGCCGACAGCGGCCAAGACATCGCCGACGCTTTTCGCGCGACGCAGGGAAAGCTGTTCGTTATAGGACTCTTTGCCCGAGGCATCGGTGTGACCATCGACCCGCACGCGCTCGATTCCCACACTCAACAATGCCTTGCCAATACGCTCGACGATCTCGGTACTGCTGGGGTTGAGGTGTTCGACATCACTGCCGAACAGCACTTTGTCGGACAGGCCGAACGACCAGCCATCGTCAGTCATCTCGAAACCTTGCTGCTTGAGCACAGCGATCTGCTCCGGGGTCAGTCCTTTCTGCGGTGTCGTCTGGCAACCGGTCAATGCCAGCAGGGTCATGAATAAGGTCATCGTAAAAAATCGCAGAGAACGCTGAGTGAATGTGAACACAGAAATTAGCTCCTGGTTTGAACATCGGCGACAGAGTGCTCCGACCCTGCCGTGTGGTGAGCGCCTCGGGAAAGGCGTTTGGCCTGATACATCGCGGCATCTGCAGCATCGAGCAGCGCACCGGGCGTAAGCCCATGATCCGGGTACACGGCGATGCCGATGCTGAGTGAAGTCAACACCTGGGTACCGCCCGGCAACGGGATTGGCGCGTCCATACTGGCAATGATTTTGTCAGCAATCCGTTCGGCGTCTTCTATCTTGTGCAGCGGCGTCAACAGCACGGCAAACTCATCGCCGCCCAGACGCGCAACCAGATCCTCTTCACGCAACTGCGCACGAACCCGGGTCGCCACGGCGATGAGCACTGCATCACCGGCAGCGTGACCGAAGTTGTCGTTGATCTCCTTGAACCGGTCGCTGTCGAGAAACAGCACGGCCACTCCCTCATCCAGCTTGCCCGCATTGCGCAAGGCGCGCATCAGGCGGCCTTCGAAAAACGCCCGATTCGGCAACCCGGTAAGGCTGTCATGGCTGGCCTGGTGGGCCAGGGTTTCGTTTTCGCTTTGCAGATGGGTCTGCCAGGACTCGAGCTCGTCGAGCAAAGCATTGAAGTCGTTGCCCAGGTTGTCGAGTTCGGCAATGTCGGCGGGTGGTACGCGCCGGTCGAAGGCCCGTTCGCTACGGGCGGCGTGAGCCACGGCAGCCAGGCTGCGCAACGGGCCGGTGATCCCTCGCAATTGCCGACGCGCCAGATAAAGCGCTACCCAGGCACTGACAGCGGTACACAAGACGATTCCGACCAGACCGCTGAGCAAAAAGCGCATCAGGCTGCCGCCGTGACCGATGAGCAAGATGCTGCCGATTTCCCGACCTTGATGAGTGATCGGCATGCTGATGGGTTTTTCCAGAATCGTTCGGGCGATCTGCATTTCAAGATCGGAGAGCCACCCCGTTTCCGGTCGTTGCCAACGTGCGAGCAACTCGCCTTGCTCGTCCATCACTTGTGCATCAGCCACTTCTTCAGTGGACGCGATCAATGCCAGCGCTTCGGTGGCGGCGGCCTTGTCGTTGAACACCACCGCGGCTTCCACGGTGTAGTTGATCGAACGGGCAATCAGATGCAGGTTGTGATCGGCATAGACCCGCAAAGCCAGAACACCCAGCAGAGTCAATGAAACACTGGCCATGGCCACGCCCACCAGGGCGACGATCAAATGTCCACGGCCGATAACCGACCCCAGGGTCGGACGTATACGAGGTTTGAATAGACTCATGGCGCCGCCGGCTTGCGGCGCGACAGTTGCAGCACACTGGGGTGAATGCGTACACCGCTGCGAGCGACCGAGTCGAGGTTAACCTCGAAGGACACCTGTTCATCACCGACCCGCAGGCAGAACAGGCTGCCGACGGTGCACTGATCGCCGCCTTCGCTGATGCTCACCACCGGGCGTCCCATCAACGAGGCGAATAGCCGACTGCGTTCATCGCCTGTCAGCTTGCCGATGTACACCGCATCGCATTCACTGGCGATGGCCGGGTTATCGGCCAGCAACCGTCGTACAGTAACCGGTCGACCCGTGGCTTGTGTGGTGCCTTTGACCAGGTCGTCGGTGTATTCAGTGGGGCCGACCACGCACAGACGCAGTTGTTGAGGCTCAACAGGCCATCGGGCATAACTGAGGATCCCGAGTACCACCTGAGTGACCGACCTGGCACGTTGGTCGGCTTTGCTCACGATAGTTTCCGACTCAGCACAGGCAACGCCCGTCAACAAACAGAGGAGGCCGGCAAGCAGCACTTGTTTGCAGCCAACGACGCGCCCTGTCGCCCAGACAGCCAACTTCATGCAGGAATTCTCTACGATCGCAACAAAATGATGCCGCAACGATAGCACAGCACCGAAACACCAGCGAGGCGACGCACCGGCACATCGGACAGATTCCCGCGGCTGGCACCGCCCCTCAATGGCTCGGCCAGGCACCCTCTTCCAGCTCCAGCATTAACCCGCTCAAGCGCTTGACCTTGCGCCGCACGGCCTCTTCGAATACGCCGGCTCGAGGCTCAATCAGGGTGAACCAGTCTTTGGCCCGGGTTATCCCGGTATAGATCAGTTCCTTGGTAAGCACAGGATTCAAAGCATCCGGCAGAATCAACGCCGTATGGGCAAATTCCGAGCCTTGGGATTTGTGCACGGTCATGGCATACACCGTGTCGACATCGTTGAGTCGGCTTGGCAGGACAAAGCGCACACCGCCCTGCCCGTCATTACGCGGGAAGGCCACACGCAGCACGTGCCGTCCGGCCTCCGGGCCTTCACGCTCCGGCAGCTTGAGGGCAATGCCAATGTCTCCGTTCATCAAACCCAGGCCATAGTCGTTGCGGGTCATCAGCACGGGCCGACCTTCGTACCACTGATGGTCGCTGTCGATCAGCCGTGCCTTGAGCAGCGCATCGGTCACGCGCTGATTCAAACCTTCCACGCCCCAAGGCCCTTTGCGTACGGCACACAACAGCTGGAAAGCGTCAAAAGCCTGCAGCACCACGCGAGCCCAATCAGCCCAGCATGGATCGTCGAGCGGGCGGTCGAGCGCTGGTCGCTGACTGCGCAAAAGACTCAGGTAATGCCGATAACCTTGCGGCCCCCCGCCATGGCCTTCGAGCAGCAAGCGCTCCAGAGCACGGTCCTGCTCCCCCTTGAGGGGCAGGGAAAATACGTCGCCATGACTTGCAGCGGCCAATAACTTGCGCGCGTCCTCGGGATGCTGTTGGTTGACCCAACGGGCCAACTGACCAATGCCGCTACCCTCGCCGAAGCGCCGTGAGTGACGCAGCATCACGACTTGCTGGGCCAGTGGATGCGCACCGTGGGTGTCTTCCCGTAAACCGCTGGCATCGAGGCGTTCACCGCTGACCGCCTCCAGCCACTGGCGGGTCTGCGGGCTGTACCAACCGGCTTCGGCATCACGACACAGATCGCCCAAAACGGCACCAGCCTCTACCGACGCCAGTTGGTCCTTGTCACCGAGCAGCACCAGACGGGCATGTGGCGGCAACGCATCGAGCAGGTTGGCCATCATTTCCAGGTCGATCATCGAGGCTTCGTCCACCACCAATACATCCAGCGGCAAGCGATTACCCGCGTGGTGACGGAAATGCCGGGTACCGGGACGACTGCCGAGCAAACGGTGCACGGTGGTCACATCCGACGGGATCTTCTCGCGCACCGTTTCAGGCACTTTCAGGGTTTGAACCTGCTGGCTGATGGACTCGGTCAATCGTGCGGCAGCTTTGCCGGTGGGTGCCGCGAGACGAATACGCAGCGGTTTACCGGCCTCCACTGCGGGTGCCTGGAGCAATGCAAGCAAGCGCACAACCGTGGTGGTCTTGCCGGTTCCCGGGCCGCCGGTGACGATGCTGAATGCACTTCGGGTAGCCAGGGCACACGCGAGCTTCTGCCAGTCGATCACGTCATCAAGCCTGGCTGGACCGAACAGCCCGCTCAGGCGTTGGGGCAAATCACCCGGCGTTGCTTCGTGTGTCGCCAGACGCTGGCGCAGCGCGTGGTCGATGCGCCGTTCGTAAGCCCAGTAGCGGCGCAGGTACAGGCGCTTGCCCGACAGCACCAACGGCCGGTGTTGCGCAGCCTCACGCCCATCGACGGCCAGAGCCACCAGACGACTGGACGCCAGCACCTTGCACCAATGGGCGCCGTCCAGCGCCTCAAGCAATTGCGACGGCAGCAACATCGCACCGCTTTGCACATCGCCTTCCGGCGGCAGCGACAGGGCAAAGTCCGGCTCTTTCAGTGTTTCGAACAGATCCAGGCAGACATGACCGTGGCCCAGTTGGTGACTGATCAACGCGGCGGCCAGCAGCACCAGCGGATCATCGTCGGGAGCGAGCTCGTGGAGAAACACGACGAAGGCCTTGTCCAGCGCCCGCAGCCAGCCGCGTTCGACCCAGCGCGTGAGCAGCAGCAACAAGTCATCTGCGCGGCTCAACGGGGCCAGGTCCGCCAGACTTTCGGCCGCCAACGGCGTAGGCAGCAAATCGGCGAAAGTGCGACTCATAGCAATACTCCCTGTTCCCAGGCGGGTTCGGCCTTGGGCTCTGGCTTGCCCTGGAACAACCGGTCCAGGCGCTCGATCAGCTCCCGTGGCGGACGGGCAAAATACACACCCTGGCTGGCCGCTCGAGTACCGCGAAGAAATAGATACAACGCTCCACCGACATGTCGGTCGTAATCGTAATCGACCAGCCGAGCCTTAAGCTGGCGATGCAGGGCGAGCAGGTACAGTACGTATTGCAGGTCGTAACGGTTATCGAGAATCGACTGCTCCATGGCCTGCTCGGTATAGGCCGCGTCATCGACGCCCAGCCAGTTGGATTTGTAGTCAGCGACGTAGTAACGGCCTTCATGCTCGAACGTCAGGTCGATGAAGCCTTTGAACATGCCATTGAGCAGCACCGGTTCGGCGGCCACCCGGGCCACGCCGTGATGGGTGTATTGACGCACAAGCTCATCGAGCTTGAGTACATCGACTTTATGACTGGCGAACCAGAACTCCATCTCGACCCGGTATTGAGTCAGTTGCTCGAACACCACCGGCGCCTGCCCGCCACCGATGTGCAACGGGGATTTGAGCAAGTGCTGCAGCCAGCCGCTCAATGTGGTGATCCAGCCTTCCCAGCCACGGCGGTTGCAGCGACGGGCGATCGCGTCTTCCACGGTTTGCGGTGCAGCGGCAAATCCTTCGTCACCGGCCCATTCGAGCAATCCATGAAGAAAAGTGCCGGGGTTCGGCCCACGAGGGAATCGATGGATATCAGCGCCGCCAGCGGCGACTTCTCGTGGCGCTTCGGGATCAAGACGTTCGTCATCAAACAGCTTTTGTGCTTGCGCGCTCTCCGGTGCTTCGTCACTGCCCACGCTCAAACTGTCACCAATGCGTAAGGCACTGTAAGAGGCGATCCACCAGTTTTCGCTGGCCTTGCGCCTGGGTATCAGCGGGGCAAGCAAGGTCGCTTCATTGCGTGGCGGGTGGTAATGCTCGGCGGTCGCGTCAGGCATTTCACCGTAGCTCAGCGCCGCGCAGTCTTGCTGCAGGTCTTCCAGCCAACGACGCAGCCCTGCCGACTCAGCCAATGGCGCACCACCGCTCAGCAGATAGCCCAACGCCGAAAGGTGCAGGACCGAGCCATTGTTATTACCGCGTTTGAGATCAGTCACACCCAGCCAGCAGGCATGTTGTGCCCGGGTCAGGGCCACATAGAGCAGTCGAAGGTCTTCGGCCAAACGCTCATCATCAGCGAGGGCGATCAACTCGGCCGTCGGCTTCAAGCTCACCTGCGCCTTACCCGCGGCATCGTGGTAGTGCAGCGGCAGACGACTGCCATCCACCGGTTTTGCCGAGCAGATGAACGGCAGAAACACCAACGGATATTCAAGCCCTTTGGACTTGTGGATGGTCACGACCTTGACCAGTTGCTCGTCGCTTTCCAGGCGCAGGATCTGTTCTTCGCCAGCCTGACCAGACAACGCCAGATGCTCGGACAAATGACGGATCAGTGCTTGCTCGCCATCGAGTTCGGCGGCGGCCTGCTGCAGCAACTCGGACAAATGCAGCAGGTTGGTCAATATCCGTTCACCATCGCTGCGCGCGATCAACGCCTGGGGCAGCTGAAAATCATGTAGCAATCGCCGCAACATGGGCAGCACGCCCTGCTTGCGCCAGAGCTCGCGATAACCGCGGAACTGCATGACCCGTGCTTCCCAGGCCAGTTCGTCCTGATTCAGTCGCTCCAGTTCAGCCAGTGAAAGGTTCAGCGTGATGCAGGCCAGCGCGGCACGCAGGGGACGTTCGACATCCGGTTCGGCACAGGCCTTGAGCCACGTCAGCAGATCATGGGCCTCCTGCGCGGCGAATACCGAGTCCTTGTCTGACAGGTAAACACTGCGCACACCGCGAGCGGAAAGTTCGCCGCGCACGGCCTGGGCCTCTTTGCCGTCGCGCACCAGAATCGCGATATCCGCCGGCAGCAGGCCTTTGAGATCCTTACCATCCTGGATGAAGCCCGCACGGCCTTGCTGACCGCCATTGAGCAGCGCAGTAATTTCACTGGCGCAGGCGGCGGCCAATTGTTGTCGATACACCACGCCGGACAGTGGCTGGTCAGAGGACAAATGCCAGATGTTCAGGGCAGGCACAACCTGACCCTTAATGTGCAGGACTTCTTTGCGCCCTTGGGACTCCACGGGCAGAAACGGTACCGGGTTCTCGCCACTCCTCTCACGGAACAGGAACGCGCCGCGCCCCTGCTCACGAGATTCGGCGCGCTCGAACACATGGTTCACCGCGTTGACCATGCCATGACTGGAACGGAAATTTGTACCCAGGGTATGCAGGCGGCCGGTGGTGGCTTGCCGGGCGCGCAGATAGGTATAGATATCGGCACCGCGAAAGGCATAGATCGCCTGCTTCGGGTCGCCGATCAGGAACAGGCCGGATTCAGGGTTGTTGTCTTCGATGCGATAAATGCTCTCGAAGATTCGGTACTGCACCGGGTCGGTGTCCTGAAACTCGTCGATCAGCGCAACCGGGAACTGCTCGCGGATCAAGGTCGCCAGACGCTCACCGCCATCGGACTGCAACGCCGCATCGAGACGCAGCAGCATGTCATCGAAACCCATTTCCGCGCGACGACGCTTTTCTTCCTCGAACCGAGCACCGACCCAGTGGGCGGCATGTTGCAGCACGGCGGCGTCGGGGGTCGGCAAGCCATCGAGACTGGCCTTGAGGCCGGGCATCGCATCGAGACCGGGATGACGGGGAGCGTCACCTTTCCAGGCTTCAGCCATGCCATCGGGAGTCAGGCGAGTGAAGCCGGTGCCAATGTCCAGTTGCTCCAGAGATTCGTCTTCGGCCCAGGCCCGGAGCTTTTCGAACCAGGGTTCGAAATAGCGCGCCTGCATCTTGCGACCATCGACGCTTTTGCTCGCGACGCCCTGATGACAGATGGCAAGCAGCTCATCGGCCCATTGGCGCCAGGGCATCTTGAGCTCGAGCAACGCGGCCCGTCGTTCCTCCAGGCACTCGGCGATCAACTCGGCAGGTTCTTTACCTTCAACGCTGTCACGCTCGCTGGCGAACAACCCACGCACTCGCGGCAACAACGCTGCCGGCCCCCCCCAGTTGCCGCGAACCCAATTCAGCGCATCGCCTTGCATCGGATAGCAGAACAGTCGCCAGTAGTCGCGCAGGACTTCGCCAAGCAAATCACTGTGATCGGTTTCCAGGGTCTGGGTGAACAGGCTGCCACTGTCGAATGCATGTTCGCGCAGCATGCGCTGGCACCAACTGTGGATGGTCGATACCGCCGCTTCATCCATCCACTGGGCGGCAATGTCCAGACGGTTTGCACAACCAGGCCACTGTTCAGGGAGGTATTGCTCACGCAACTCGGCGATGAGGCCATCCGGCGCCGGTGTCTCATCGCGGAAAAACCGCGCAGCTTCAGCCAGCCGTGTGCGAATACGTTCGCGTAGTTCTTTGGTTGCGGCATCGGTGAAGGTCACCACGAGGATTTGCGGCGGCAGCAATTCACGGCCAAAACCACTCGACTCGTCGCCATGACCAAGGACCAGGCGCAAGTACAGCGCAGAAATGGTGAAGGTCTTGCCCGTCCCGGCGCTGGCTTCGATCAGTTGGCTTCCACGCAGGGGGAATGCCAGGGCCAGCGGTGTTTTCGTGGTCATGAGCGCGCCTCCTCGCTGGTCAATGAACGCCAGGGAGCCTCAAGCAGCGGCCGATACAAAGCGTCGCACCAATCGGGGAAGGTCTCGTCGGCAATCAAAACATCGTAGTCGGCGTATTGCCGAGCGAGTGCCGGGCTTTCGCGGCGCTCACCATCAGTGGTCTGGCCATCGCCTTCATAGGCCTTGCGGGCGGCGGCGTCAGCCTTGACCGGATCGGTTTGAGCCAGCCAGGCGAAGGCTGTTTTTACGGCAATCGGCAACGGCTGGCGCATGCCCGTTTGCCAGGCCAGCAACAGATTACCCAAGGCATCAAGTGCTGCATCCTTCGCCAAGGGAGCCAGTAACAGACTGTCGTCACTGGCCACCAACGCGGTGGTCATCGGCATCCCGCTGGCACAGGCAACCAGGTGATTGATCCATGGTCGTGTCAGACGATGCCATTTGCGGGTCTTGAGCGAGCCGATGCTGTTGGGAATCGTGGTGACCGATAGCAAACCACCGTCCGCACGTTGATGCAGGCCACTGAGCCAGCCCTCCAGGCGCAGCCCATGCAGTTCCAGACTCACGGGCAACGCGCTGGCAAGTGGGGAAGGCCATAACGCCAGGAGCTGTCGATAGCGCTGCAACAGATCCGGCAACGGCTCGATCAACTCTCGCTGCAGACATTCGCCGAAACCGGCCATGGGCAAGAGCCCGCTGTTCTGCAGACGTTTCGCCTGTGCTTCCAGTACCTGATCGATTTGGTCCAATTGCCCGAGCGCTGCTTCGAGCAAGCTGTCGCTGAGGCTATAGCGTTGCAGCGCGTCGAGTACAAATGGCTCTTCATCCGCCAGAGGCGCTTCGGCAGCCTCGAAGAACACTTTGAGTCGCTGACTGAAGAAATGCCGTACCGGATTGCGCAGAAAATCCAGCAACTGACCCAGGCTCAGCGGCTCGTCCTGAATATAGGGCTCAAGAACCTCGATGGCAGGCGTCAAACCGCTGGACTGATGAAGTACCTGCCACTCGCTGGCGTAGCTGAACAAATCATCGCCTTCATGGAAGTAGCGTGCACTGAAGGGTTGCAGCGGATGTTCCTGAGTCATGGACTCAAGCAGATCAGCCTTGTCATCATGCAATCGCCAACCGCTGGCGAGATGATCACGTAGCTGTCCTATCAATACCGAAGCCGGGCGCTCACTGTTGTCCCGAATACTGCGGCCGACCCAGCTGATATAGAGTTGGTCCCGCGCCGACAACAAGGCTTCCAGCAACAGATAGCGATCATCTTCACGCCGGGAACGATCGCCGGGCCGGTAGTCGCTGCCCATCAGGTCGAAGTCCAGTGGCGGCTGCGCGCGAGGGTAATCGCCGTCATTCATGCCCAGCAGGCAGACCAGTTTGAACGGGATCGCTCGCATGGGCATCAAGGTACAGAAATTGACGGCACCGGCGAGAAAGCGCTGAGACAAGCGACCTTGGTCGAGGCCAGCCAGCCAGGCTTCACGGACTACGGTCAGCGGTAACTCGTCCTGCAAGCCTACCGACTCGCAGGTCTCAAGCCAGGTCTCACGCAGCTCTTCGAGCTGGGCCAATAAATAGTCGTCATGCTCATTACTGGCCTGGAAAAACAACTGCACCAGTGCTTGCAAGCGGATGCCCCAGAGTTTGGGCGACGCAGGTTGGGTGAGCTCCTGGTGGGCAATCTCCAGTGCATCCAGCAGTGCGACCAAAGGACCTATGAGCGCAGCATCCAGGCCACCGATCTCGTCGTAGGGTTCAATACCCTCGCAGGCACTGGCGCTGCCCACGGCATAACCAAGCAACATCCGTCGCAAGCCGAAACGCCAACTGTTTTGCTCCAGTTCTTCCGGCAGGCCCAGACCCGCACGCTGCTCGGCATTCATCCCCCAACGGATACCTGCGCCTTCGATCCAGCGGTGCAAGGTCGGCAGGTCACGTTCCTCTACGCCAAAGCGAGCGCGTAATGCCGGAACGTCCAGCAGATCGAGAATCTCACTGACGGGGAAACGACTGTCGGGCAGCTTGAGCAGATGCTCGACAGCGATCAGTAGCGGGTCCCTGCCGCGCTGGCCTTGATCCGCGAGCGTAAAGGGAATGAAGCGTGGATCGTGGCGATCAAGCTGACCAAAGACAGCGCGGATGTGGGGGGCGTAACTGTCGATGTCTGGAACCATCACGATCACGTCGCGAGGCCTTAAGTCTGGATCAGCACTGAATCGTGCGAGCAGCTGATCGTGGAGAATCTCCACTTCGCGTTGAGCACTATGGGCGATGTGAAAACGGATCGATTCGTCCTTTGTCAGATCGACTGCAGGCCAACTCTCGCGAGTTTCGCTCAGGGGGCGCAATTCCAGGATGTCGTCCTGCAACTGATTGAGCATGCTCTGAGGCTGGTTATCGCTGAAAAGGTCGATGCGCCCATCGCGAAATGCCGAGCGATAGCTGTTGGGATCGTCGTAACTGTCGAGCAGATTGATGTAGTCCCGCCCCTGCTTGCCCCACGCCGCCAATAGCGGGTGGGCATGCTGATGGAGCGTTTGCGGATCAAGCACAACCGGCATGCCGCGCTTGCGAGCCTGGCGCTTGTATTGATGCCGCAACAGGTCTTTATCGGCGACGATGTCCGCCCAATGGTGGCGACATGGGTTGTGTACGCACAGCAAGACCTGACTGAATCGAGCCAGCCCGGCAAGCGCTTCCAAGGCTTGAGCTGGCAGTGAAGAAATCCCGAAAACAATCACCCTGGACGGCAACCCACTGGGCGCCCTGTCGAGACTATTGATACGCTCGATAAAGCGTTGGTGGACACCCGCGCGGCTTTGCGCCATGCCTTGTGCACCGACATCCAGCAACAGCGCACGCCACAGCTCTGCTTGCCAGCAGTTGGCCGGAGTCAGAGCTTTGGCTTCGCCTCTACCATTTCGTAATTGGTGACGGCCTTCTGCCCAGTCTTCGAGCCAGTCCGCCCTGTACACCTGATATTGGTCGAATAGATCCGCCAGTCGCTCCGCCAATTGATAGCGTTTGCGTAAGTCGGTGTCATTCGTAAGGAAGCGCTGCAGGGGTTCGAAGTGCGGTTGGTTGATCAACTGTGGCAGCAGACGCATCAGGCGCCAGGTCAGAGGGGCTTTATCGAGCAGGGACTTGGCCGGGATTTCGTCACGTCCCAGCACCATGCGATAGAGCTGCCACATGAAGCTGCCTGGCAACTGCACATCGATGGCGGCAGCGATTCCGCAGCCGCCCATGTCGTCATCTTCAGGGTCTTCGGCCAGTGCCAGCTTCAGCCATTGGGCGATGCCGTTGCTCTGCACCAGGGCGATTTCATTTTCCAAGGGAGCCAGCGGGTAGCGCCGCATCCAACTGACCACCAGGCTGCGCAGCTCGTCCAGGCGGTTGCCGTGAACCACCATAAAACCAGCACTGAGGGACGTAGCGTCCGGCATAAAGGCTTCCTTGGGAAAATACAAAAGCTAGGGCCGAACCTTAGCACTGTCGGCAGACCGTGACAGCCGGGACCGTTCCGATGTTGCTGTACGAACTTTCCTGCGGACAAAACAAAACCCCTACCTGCATACGCAGATAGGGGTTTCGGAATTTAATCTTGACGATGACCTACTCTCACATGGGGAAACCCCACACTACCATCGGCGATGCATCGTTTCACTTCTGAGTTCGGGATGGGATCAGGTGGTTCCAATGCTCTATGGTCGTCAAGAAATTCGGGTACCGAACCGTCTTTCGACGCTTCAGCAAATTGGGTATGCGATAGTTTGTGCGGCTTTTGTGAATGGTTGCGAACTTTCGGTTCATTGCGTCTTCACACACCGCAATCTGGCTCTTAAGCGCAAATTGCTTGGGTGTTATATGGTCAAGCCTCACGGGCAATTAGTATTGGTTAGCTCAACGCCTCACAGCGCTTACACACCCAACCTATCAACGTCGTAGTCTTCGACGGCCCTTCAGGGGACTCAAGGTCCCAGTGAGATCTCATCTTGAGGCTAGTTTCCCGCTTAGATGCTTTCAGCGGTTATCTATTCCGAACATAGCTACCCGGCAATGCCACTGGCGTGACAACCGGAACACCAGAGGTTCGTCCACTCCGGTCCTCTCGTACTAGGAGCAGCCCCTCTCAAATCTCAAACGTCCACGGCAGATAGGGACCGAACTGTCTCACGACGTTCTAAACCCAGCTCGCGTACCACTTTAAATGGCGAACAGCCATACCCTTGGGACCGGCTTCAGCCCCAGGATGTGATGAGCCGACATCGAGGTGCCAAACACCGCCGTCGATATGAACTCTTGGGCGGTATCAGCCTGTTATCCCCGGAGTACCTTTTATCCGTTGAGCGATGGCCCTTCCATACAGAACCACCGGATCACTAAGACCTACTTTCGTACCTGCTCGACGTGTCTGTCTCGCAGTCAAGCGCGCTTTTGCCTTTATACTCTACGACCGATTTCCGACCGGTCTGAGCGCACCTTCGTACTCCTCCGTTACTCTTTAGGAGGAGACCGCCCCAGTCAAACTACCCACCATACACTGTCCTCGATCCGGATAACGGACCTGAGTTAGAACCTCAAAGTTGCCAGGGTGGTATTTCAAGGATGGCTCCACGCGAACTGGCGTCCACGCTTCAAAGCCTCCCACCTATCCTACACAAGCAAATTCAAAGTCCAGTGCAAAGCTATAGTAAAGGTTCACGGGGTCTTTCCGTCTAGCCGCGGATACACTGCATCTTCACAGCGATTTCAATTTCACTGAGTCTCGGGTGGAGACAGCGCCGCCATCGTTACGCCATTCGTGCAGGTCGGAACTTACCCGACAAGGAATTTCGCTACCTTAGGACCGTTATAGTTACGGCCGCCGTTTACCGGGGCTTCGATCAAGAGCTTCGCGTTAGCTAACCCCATCAATTAACCTTCCGGCACCGGGCAGGCGTCACACCCTATACGTCCACTTTCGTGTTTGCAGAGTGCTGTGTTTTTAATAAACAGTCGCAGCGGCCTGGTATCTTCGACCGGCGTGGGCTTACGCAGCAAGTGCTTCACCCTCACCGGCGCACCTTCTCCCGAAGTTACGGTGCCATTTTGCCTAGTTCCTTCACCCGAGTTCTCTCAAGCGCCTTGGTATTCTCTACCCAACCACCTGTGTCGGTTTGGGGTACGGTTCCTGGTTACCTGAAGCTTAGAAGCTTTTCTTGGAAGCATGGCATCAACCACTTCGTGTTCTAAAAGAACACTCGTCATCAGCTCTCGGCCTTGGAATCCCGGATTTACCTAAGATTCCAGCCTACCACCTTAAACTTGGACAACCAACGCCAAGCTGGCCTAGCCTTCTCCGTCCCTCCATCGCAATAACCAGAAGTACAGGAATATTAACCTGTTTTCCATCGACTACGCTTTTCAGCCTCGCCTTAGGGACCGACTAACCCTGCGTCGATTAACGTTGCGCAGGAAACCTTGGTCTTTCGGCGTGGGTGTTTTTCACACCCATTGTCGTTACTCATGTCAGCATTCGCACTTCTGATACCTCCAGCAAGCTTCTCAACTCACCTTCACAGGCTTACAGAACGCTCCTCTACCGCATCACCTAAGTGATACCCGTAGCTTCGGTGTATGGTTTGAGCCCCGTTACATCTTCCGCGCAGGCCGACTCGACTAGTGAGCTATTACGCTTTCTTTAAAGGGTGGCTGCTTCTAAGCCAACCTCCTAGCTGTCTAAGCCTTCCCACATCGTTTCCCACTTAACCATAACTTTGGGACCTTAGCTGACGGTCTGGGTTGTTTCCCTTTTCACGACGGACGTTAGCACCCGCCGTGTGTCTCCCATGCTCGGCACTTGTAGGTATTCGGAGTTTGCATCGGTTTGGTAAGTCGGGATGACCCCCTAGCCGAAACAGTGCTCTACCCCCTACAGTGATACATGAGGCGCTACCTAAATAGCTTTCGAGGAGAACCAGCTATCTCCGAGCTTGATTAGCCTTTCACTCCGATCCACAGGTCATCCGCTAACTTTTCAACGGTAGTCGGTTCGGTCCTCCAGTCAGTGTTACCTAACCTTCAACCTGCCCATGGATAGATCGCCCGGTTTCGGGTCTATTCCCAGCGACTAGACGCCCTATTAAGACTCGCTTTCGCTACGCCTCCCCTATTCGGTTAAGCTCGCCACTGAAAATAAGTCGCTGACCCATTATACAAAAGGTACGCAGTCACCCAACAAAGTGGGCTCCCACTGCTTGTACGCATACGGTTTCAGGATCTATTTCACTCCCCTCTCCGGGGTTCTTTTCGCCTTTCCCTCACGGTACTAGTTCACTATCGGTCAGTCAGTAGTATTTAGCCTTGGAGGATGGTCCCCCCATATTCAGACAAAGTTTCTCGTGCTCCGTCCTACTCGATTTCATGACTAAGAGATTTTCGCGTACAGGGCTATCACCCACTATGGCCGCACTTTCCAGAGCGTTCCGCTAATCTCAAAGCCACTTAAGGGCTAGTCCCCGTTCGCTCGCCACTACTAAGGGAATCTCGGTTGATTTCTTTTCCTCAGGGTACTTAGATGTTTCAGTTCCCCTGGTTCGCCTCTTGCACCTATGTATTCAGTACAAGATAACCATCTTATGATGGCTGGGTTCCCCCATTCAGACATCTCCGGATCAAAGTCTGTTTGCCGACTCCCCGAAGCTTTTCGCAGGCTACCACGTCTTTCATCGCCTCTGACTGCCAAGGCATCCACCGTATGCGCTTCTTCACTTGACCATATAACCCCAAGCAATCTGGTTATACTGTGAAGACGACATTCGCCGAAAATTCGCACTTGCTCAAAGAGCAACTCACAAATTTTACCTTAGCCTGATCCGTTACCAGTGAAAGTAACGTTCAGTCTATCTTTCTATCACATACCCAAATTTTTAAAGAACGATCTAGCCAAAGACTAGAAATCAACATTCACCATCATCACGATGGAATGCTCATTTCTAAGCTTTCAACAACAGAAGCAGTAGTGGTGGAGCCAAACGGGATCGAACCGTTGACCTCCTGCGTGCAAGGCAGGCGCTCTCCCAGCTGAGCTATGGCCCCGTATTTCTACAGGTATTCCCACACAAAATTGGTGGGTCTGGGCAGATTCGAACTGCCGACCTCACCCTTATCAGGGGTGCGCTCTAACCAACTGAGCTACAGACCCAATTTCGGGCTGCTTCGTATCGTCTTCTTCAATGAATCAAGCAATTCGTGTGGGAACTTATGGAGCAGCTGATGTCGTCGATTAAGGAGGTGATCCAGCCGCAGGTTCCCCTACGGCTACCTTGTTACGACTTCACCCCAGTCATGAATCACACCGTGGTAACCGTCCCCCCGAAGGTTAGACTAGCTACTTCTGGTGCAACCCACTCCCATGGTGTGACGGGCGGTGTGTACAAGGCCCGGGAACGTATTCACCGCGACATTCTGATTCGCGATTACTAGCGATTCCGACTTCACGCAGTCGAGTTGCAGACTGCGATCCGGACTACGATCGGTTTTGTGGGATTAGCTCCACCTCGCGGCTTGGCAACCCTCTGTACCGACCATTGTAGCACGTGTGTAGCCCAGGCCGTAAGGGCCATGATGACTTGACGTCATCCCCACCTTCCTCCGGTTTGTCACCGGCAGTCTCCTTAGAGTGCCCACCATTACGTGCTGGTAACTAAGGACAAGGGTTGCGCTCGTTACGGGACTTAACCCAACATCTCACGACACGAGCTGACGACAGCCATGCAGCACCTGTCTCAATGTTCCCGAAGGCACCAATCCATCTCTGGAAAGTTCATTGGATGTCAAGGCCTGGTAAGGTTCTTCGCGTTGCTTCGAATTAAACCACATGCTCCACCGCTTGTGCGGGCCCCCGTCAATTCATTTGAGTTTTAACCTTGCGGCCGTACTCCCCAGGCGGTCAACTTAATGCGTTAGCTGCGCCACTAAGAGCTCAAGGCTCCCAACGGCTAGTTGACATCGTTTACGGCGTGGACTACCAGGGTATCTAATCCTGTTTGCTCCCCACGCTTTCGCACCTCAGTGTCAGTATCAGTCCAGGTGGTCGCCTTCGCCACTGGTGTTCCTTCCTATATCTACGCATTTCACCGCTACACAGGAAATTCCACCACCCTCTACCATACTCTAGCTCGACAGTTTTGAATGCAGTTCCCAGGTTGAGCCCGGGGATTTCACATCCAACTTAACGAACCACCTACGCGCGCTTTACGCCCAGTAATTCCGATTAACGCTTGCACCCTCTGTATTACCGCGGCTGCTGGCACAGAGTTAGCCGGTGCTTATTCTGTCGGTAACGTCAAAACAATTACGTATTAGGCAACTGCCCTTCCTCCCAACTTAAAGTGCTTTACAATCCGAAGACCTTCTTCACACACGCGGCATGGCTGGATCAGGCTTTCGCCCATTGTCCAATATTCCCCACTGCTGCCTCCCGTAGGAGTCTGGACCGTGTCTCAGTTCCAGTGTGACTGATCATCCTCTCAGACCAGTTACGGATCGTCGCCTTGGTGAGCCATTACCTCACCAACTAGCTAATCCGACCTAGGCTCATCTGATAGCGCAAGGCCCGAAGGTCCCCTGCTTTCTCCCGTAGGACGTATGCGGTATTAGCGTTCGTTTCCGAACGTTATCCCCCACTACCAGGCAGATTCCTAGGCATTACTCACCCGTCCGCCGCTCGCCACCAGGTACAAGTACCCGTGCTGCCGCTCGACTTGCATGTGTTAGGCCTGCCGCCAGCGTTCAATCTGAGCCATGATCAAACTCTTCAGTTCAAACATCTTTGGGTTTTTAAGAAACCCTAAACTTGGCTCAGCAATCGTTGGTTACATCTTTGATTTCTCGCGGAGTAACTTGTGATGCTGATAATCTTGTTGACTATCAGTCTGACTCCACAAGCACCCACACGAATTGCTTGATTCAGTTGTTAAAGAGCGGTTGGTTAAGATCTTTCGTCTCAACCGAGGCGCGCATTCTACAGCAGCCTCTGTTGCTGTCAAGCGGTTATTTTCAGAAGTTTTCAAAGTTTCCCGTAAGAAACATCAGCAACTTCAACCACTTGCGCTTCCGATCTCTCGTTAGCGGGAGGCGAATTCTACAGCGTTAGTCGCTGCTGTCAACACCTCTTTTTCTCCGCTTTCGACCGAGAGGATCGAACCGTCAATAAGGCGACAACACCCTGCCTTACCAACTCCTTCTGGCTTCGATGAACTGAAGCGTAACCGCTGCCGAAAACTGCGTAACTCGTTGTTTACCAAGGAGTTTTACGTTTCGACTGCGCCGGAAGTGGGGCGAATTATAGACGTCCAGGATCTGCCGTCAACCTCTAATTTCACATTTCTGTCATATCGGTCAAAACAGCCCGAAAACACAAAGGCCGACCTCAAGAGGTCGGCCTTCTGCCCTTCTACTTACAAGCTAGGGAATGCGAATTGCGAAGCTTCATGGCTTGCCCGTTGCGGCCAGCGCTGGGTAATAGCCTTGCGACGCGTATAGAACCGCACGCCATCCGGGCCATAAGCATGCAGATCGCCGAACAGCGAACGCTTCCAGCCGCCAAAGCTGTGATACGCCACTGGCACCGGCAACGGTACGTTGACGCCGACCATACCCACTTCGATCTCATCGCAGAACAACCGCGCCGCTTCCCCATCACGGGTAAAGATGCAGGTGCCATTGCCATACTCGTGATCATTGATCAGTTGCATCGCCTCTTCCAGGCTGTTGACCCGGACGACGCACAGCACCGGCCCGAAGATCTCTTCTTTATAGATGCGCATCTCTGGCGTGACGTTATCGAACAGGCAGCCACCCAGGAAGAAGCCGTCCTCATGACCGGCCACGCTCAGACCACGACCGTCCACCACCAGCTTCGCACCGGCGGCTACGCCGTCTTCAACATAACCGCTGACCTTGTCCCGCGCCTGACCGGTGACCAGAGGCCCCATGTCCAGGCCACAAGTTGTACCAGCGCCGATTTTCAGTGCCTTGATCTGCGGTGTCAGTTTGGCCACCAACGCATCCGCCACCTGGTCACCGACACACACGGCCACCGAAATCGCCATGCAGCGCTCACCGCACGAACCGTAAGCGGCGCCCATCAACGCGCTGACCGCGTTATCCAGATCCGCATCCGGCATCAATACCGCATGGTTCTTCGCCCCGCCCAGCGCCTGGACGCGTTTGCCGCGCTTGGTGCCTTCGGCGTAGATGTATTCGGCAATCGGCGTCGAACCGACGAAGCTCAACGCTTTGACTTCCGGCGCTTCAATCAGTGCGTCCACTGCGGCCTTGTCGCCATGCACCACACTCAGCACGCCTTTCGGCAGGCCGGCTTCCAGTAACAATTGAGCGATCAGCAGCGTGGAGCTTGGATCGCGCTCGGACGGCTTGAGGATAAAGCAGTTGCCACAGACGATCGCCAACGGATACATCCACAGCGGCACCATGGCCGGGAAGTTGAACGGGGTAATGCCGGCCACTACGCCCAATGGCTGGAAATCCGACCAGGCATCGATGTTCGGCCCGACATTACGGCTGTACTCACCCTTGAGGATTTCTGGTGCCGCGCACGCGAACTCGACGTTCTCGATCCCGCGCTTCAATTCACCGGCAGCATCTTCCAGGGTCTTGCCGTGTTCTTCGCTGATCAGTTGTGCGATGCGGGATTCGTTCTGTTCCAGCAGTTGCTTGAAACGGAACATCACCTGAGCGCGCTTGGCCGCTGGCGTATTGCGCCAGGCCGGGAACGCAGCCTTGGCAGAGTCGATGGCTTTCTGAATGGTTTCGCGGCTGGCCAACGGCAGCTTGTGGATAACCTGGCCGGTGGACGGGTTGAACACATCGGCCGTGCGACCGTCTTCGGTCACCAGTTCGCCATTGATCAAATGCGGGATGAGGCTCATGCGGGGCTCCTGAAATTGTCCACAGGCGTCCTTTGAAAGGACGCCTTTATATAGAAGAGGGAATCAGTCGATCTTGTTCAGCACTTCGCCGACTGCATCGAACAGACGATCAAGGTCCTGCGGCTTGCTGTTGAAGGTTGGGCCGAACTGCAGGGTGTCGCCGCCGAAGCGCACGTAGAACCCGGCTTTCCACAGCGCCATGCCAGCTTCGAACGGACGCACGATGGCATCGCCGTCGCGAGGTGCAATCTGGATCGCACCGGCCAACCCGTAGTTGCGAATGTCGATGACGTTCTTGCTGCCCTTCACACCGTGCAGTGCGTTTTCGAAATGCGGTGCGACTTCGGCCACGCTCTGCACCAGGTTTTCCTTTTGCAGCAGGTCGAGTGCCGCCAGGCCTGCGGCGCAAGCCACCGGGTGCGCGGAATAGGTGTAGCCGTGCGGGAATTCCACCGCGTACTCAGGCGTCGCCTGGTTCATGAAGGTCTGGTAGATCTCGGAGCTGGCAATCACCGCGCCCATCGGGATCGCGCCGTTGGTGACTTGCTTGGCAATACACATCAGGTCCGGAGTGACACCAAAGCTGTCGGCACCGAACATCGAACCGGTACGACCGAAACCGGTGATCACTTCGTCGAACACCAGCAGGATGTTGTGCTGATCGCAGATCTCGCGCAGACGTTTGAGGTAACCCTGCGGCGGAACCAGCACGCCAGCGGAGCCGGCCAATGGCTCGACGAATACCGCTGCGATGTTCGAGGCATCGTGCAGTTCGATCAACTTGAGCAATTCATCCGCCAGCGCGATACCACCCTGCTCCGGCATGCCACGAGTGAAAGCATTGCTCGCCAACAAGGTGTGCGGCAGATGATCGACATCCATCATCGCCTGACCGAACAGTTTGCGGTTGCCATTCACGCCGCCGAGGCTGGTGCCGGCGATGTTCACGCCGTGATAACCACGAGCGCGGCCGATCATCTTGGTCTTGGTCGCCTGGCCTTTCAGGCGCCAGTAGGCACGCACCATTTTCACCGCGGTATCTGCACATTCGGAACCCGAATCGGTGAAGAACACGTGATTCAGATTGCCCGGGGTCAGGTCGGTGATTTTCTCGGCCAACTGGAACGACAGCGGGTGACCGTACTGGAAGCCCGGCGAGTAATCGAGAGTGCCCAATTGCTTGGCCACCGCCTCCTGGATTTCCTTGCGGGTGTGCCCGGCGCCGCAGGTCCACAGGCCCGAGAGCGAATCGTAGACCTTGCGGCCCTTGTCGTCTGTCAGCCAACTGCCCTCGGCCGCCACGATCAGGCGCGGGTCACGCTGGAAATTGCGGTTCGCGGTGTAGGGCATCCAGTGAGCGTCAAGCTTGAGCTGGCTGGCCAGGGAAGTCGGGGCGTTTTCAGGCACGTTCATGGGCAAAACCTCGCAGAGCAAATAAGCGGCGTGGAGATCAAAAGCGTTCTTGCAGCTAAATTGCCACGGGGATAAAGTCGGTGAAATCCAACTTTTCTAACCTTCAGTCAGTCATAGACTAAACTTTGAGCAAATAAAGCATGAGTACCCGTCGCCCCGATCCGCTGGCGCAAGTCAGTGACTTTGATATCCGCCTGCTACGGATTTTTCGTAGCGTGGTGGAGTGTGGCGGCTTCTCCGCGGCGGAATCGGTGCTGGGTATCGGTCGCTCGGCCATCAGCCAGCAAATGAGCGATCTGGAGCAACGCCTGGGGCTGCGCCTGTGCCAGCGAGGTCGCGCGGGGTTTTCCCTGACCGAAGAAGGCCGTGAGGTCTACCAATCTGCGTTGCAGCTATTAAGTGCGCTGGAAAGTTTCCGCACCGAGGTCAACGGCCTGCACCAACACTTGCGCGGCGAATTAACCATCGGCCTGACCGACAACCTGGTCACCCTGCCCCACATGCGCATCACCCACGCCCTGGCCCAACTGAAGGAACGCGGCCCCGACGTGCAGATCCAGATCCGCATGATCGCGCCCAATGAAGTCGAACAGGGCGTGCTCGACGGTCGCTTGCATGTTGGCGTGGTGCCGCAAGCCAGCGCGTTGTCGGGGCTGGAGTATCAGCCGCTCTACAGCGAACGCTCGCTGCTGTATTGCGCGGTCGGCCATCCGCTGTTCTATGTCGACGACAAACAACTGGACGATGAGCGCCTCAACAGCCAGGACGCCATCGCCCCGACCTTCCGTTTGCCCGCCGAGATTCAGGCCCATTACCAGGCGCTCAATTGCACCGCCAGTGCGTCGGATCGCGAGGGCATGGCCTTTCTGATCCTGACCGGGCGCTACATTGGTTACCTGCCGGATCACTACGCCAGCCTCTGGGTGCAGCAAGGCCGTTTGCGTGCACTGAAACCCAAGGCACGTTTTTATGACCTGAGCCTGGCATCGGTTACACGCAAGGGCCGTCGCCCGCATCTGGTTCTGGAGAGTTTTTTGGAAAGTCTGGCGGCGACTCGCTGAAAGCTTGCGGGAGCGGTGCCCAAGGTTTTATCGCCATAGGACTTGTCTGAGGCCCGTGGGTGCGTTATCAACGCATCTGGTTGCACCCATCTACCTGTTCGGAAGTGCCTATGACCTTTGAAGTCCCAGCCCACGGCGGCAAACCCGCCAGCCGCATTCGTCAGAAGAACGAAGAGACCATCATCAAAGCCGCCGAAGACGAGTTCGCCCGTCACGGGTTCAAAGGCACCAGCATGAACACCATTGCGCAGAAAGCCGGGTTGCCCAAAGCGAATCTGCATTACTACTTCACCAACAAACTCGGTTTGTACGTGGCAGTGCTGAGTAACATCCTCGAGTTGTGGGACAGCACCTTCAATACCCTGACCGTCGAGGACGATCCGGCAGAAGCATTGACGCGATACATTCGCGCAAAAATGGAATTCTCCCGGCGCCAGCCACAAGCTTCGCGAGTCTTCGCGATGGAGGTCATCAGCGGCGGTGATTGCCTGACTGAGCATTTCAACCAGGACTACCGCACCTGGTTTCAGGGGCGGGCCGCGGTGTTCCAGGCGTGGATCGACGCCGGCAAAATGGACCCGATCGACCCGGTGCACCTGATTTTCCTGCTGTGGGGCAGCACCCAGCATTACGCCGACTTTGCCACGCAGATCTGCCGTGTCACCGGGCGCACCAAGTTGACCAAGCAAGACATGGAAGACGCCGGCAGCAACCTGATTCGCATCATTCTCAAAGGCTGCGGCCTGACGCCGGCTATTTAAGACACCCATGCCTTTTACCCTCAGCGGTTTTTGCGAATACCGCGAAGAGATTCGCAAAAGCCGCTTCATCGCCCTCGCCGCGCCAATCACCAGCGCAGCCGATGCCCAGGCGTTCATCGAGCAACACAGTGATTTGAACGCCTCGCACAATTGCTGGGCCTGGAAGCTCGGCGATCAATACCGCAGCAGTGACGATGGCGAACCCGGAGGCACCGCCGGCCGGCCGATCCTTGCGGCGATTGAAGCGCAGGATTGCGATCAGGTCGCGGTCGTGGTGATCCGCTGGTATGGCGGCATCCAGCTGGGCACCGGCGGCCTCGCCCGAGCGTATGGCGGCAGTGCCAACAAATGCCTGCAAGGGGCACCGAAAGTCGAGTTGATCAGTCGGGTGCCGGTCCGTTGTGCCTGTGCATTTGGCGAGTTGGCGCTAGTGAAACTTCGGGTGGCGGAGCTGGGTGGTTTGGTGGTGGAGGAAACCTTCACGGCCAATGGTGTGGAACTGCAATTGGCGATTGGCGACGGGCAGATCGATACCCTGCAAACGCAGCTGGCGGATTTGAGTCGCGGGCGTATTTTGTTGCAGCGTTGAAGATCAAAAGATCGCAGCCTTCGGCAGCTCCTACGCCGACCGTGTCCCCCCGTAATACCGGATAAACGCAAATCTCGTAGGAGCTGCCGAAGGCTGCGATCTTTTGGGGCACCCGGATTTTCTTTGCTCTCGACACTTGCCCACATCTGCTGTGCACCCGGCTGTGGATAACCTGAGCACATTCTGCTGTAACCCTTCTGTCATGCGGCTTTGCGGGCTTTGCTCATTTTTCGTCCAACTCGCCATCCGCGACGTTTATTCCATGTAAAAACAATCAGTTAGAGTGGTTTATCGCCATTAGAAGAAAGCCCCTCAGTGCTTATGCCTATGCGCTCGGCTTGCGCACAGATACTGTGGAACAAGCTGTGGATAACCCGTTCATGGCTGGCGCAGCCCCATGCCTGACAATGCCTGCAGCCTATTGCTCGTTTTTTGACCAATTGATCGCGCGCAAAACCGGAGCCTGATCAAAAACCTTGCCCTCAAGTGGTGCCTCTCCAGGAGTTGGAATAGGTCGAGGCAGCGTCCGCAACGCCTGTGCCAACAGGCTTTTGTTGATTTCCTGACTCAATGGCCAGGAAATTGCTTTATCCACAGGCATATCTTTTTGCGACCCGAGCCTGTCATGTCCAACCCTACGCCTCCCCCCGATCAAACACCCCGCCTGCAATTGCGCAGAATCAGCAAACGTTACCCCGGTTGCCTGGCCAACGATGCCATCGACTTGAGCATTGCGCCCGGTGAAATCCACGCCCTGCTCGGCGAAAACGGTGCGGGCAAAAGTACCCTGATGAAGATCATCTACGGCGTCACACACGCAGACTCAGGGGAGATGATCTGGCAGGGCCAGCGCGTGAGCATGCGCAATCCGGCCCAGGCCCGCGGCCTCGGGATCGGCATGGTGTTCCAGCATTTTTCGCTGTTCGAAACCCTGAGCGTGGCGCAGAACATCGCCTTGGCGATGGGCGCTGCGGCCGGTACGCCGAAGCAGCTTGAACCGAAAATTCGCGAGGTGTCCCAACGCTATGGCATGGCCCTGGAACCGGAGCGACTGGTCCACAGTCTGTCCATCGGCGAGCGTCAGCGGGTGGAAATCATTCGCTGCCTGATGCAGGACATCCGCCTGCTGATTCTCGATGAACCGACGTCGGTACTGACCCCGCAAGAGGCCGACGAATTGTTCATCACGTTGCGTCGACTGGCCGCCGAGGGCTGCAGCATTCTGTTCATCAGCCACAAGCTCGGCGAAGTGCGCGCGCTGTGCCACAGCGCCACGGTGTTGCGCGGCGGACGAGTGGCCGGGCATTGCGTGCCGGCCGAGTGTTCGGACCGGCAACTGGCGCAGTTGATGGTCGGTGAAGCCGCTGAGCTGATTACTGACTATCCGAAGGTCAGGGGGGCTGACGCGTTTCTGAACGTGACTGGATTGTCCTGGCACAACCCGGACCCGTTCGGCTGCTCGCTCAAGGACATTGATCTCGAGGTTCGCAGCGGCGAAATCGTCGGTGTCGCCGGGGTGGCCGGCAATGGCCAGGATGAGTTGCTGGCCTTGCTGAGTGGGGAAGAACAACTTCCGGAAAATGACGGGGCGAAGATCAGTTTCGGCGGGCAACCGGTAGCGCACCTGAGACCGGATGCACGACGCAAATTGGGCCTGGCCTTCGTCCCCGCCGAGCGTCTGGGCCATGGCGCAGTGCCGGAACTGAGTCTGGCGGATAACGCCCTGCTCACCGCCTTTCAACAGGGGCTGGTCAGCAACGGGCTGATCCAGCGCGGCAAGGTCGAGGCACTGGCCGAAGAGATCATCCGCCGCTTCGGGGTCAAGACACCCGATGCCCAGGCACCGGCTCGCAGCCTGTCCGGCGGCAACTTGCAGAAATTCATCCTCGGCCGGGAAATCCTTCAGCAACCCCGGCTGTTGGTGGCCGCGCACCCGACCTGGGGCGTGGATGTCGGCGCCGCCGCGACCATTCACCGAGCGCTGATTGCCTTGCGCGACGCTGGCGCGGCGATCCTGGTGATCTCCGAAGACCTCGACGAACTGTTCCAGATCAGCGATCGCCTCGGCGCCCTGTGCGGCGGCCGGCTGTCGGCACTGCAAGCCACCGTCGACACCCGCCTGATCGATGTCGGTGGCTGGATGGCCGGCCAGTTCGATGCACCTCAATCACCTGCACCCGTAACGCTTTAACGGAGTTTCACATGCTGCTTTCTCTAGAACCCCGTGGCCAGCAATCGCGCCTGATGTTGTGGTGCTCGCCGTTGCTGGCGGCTGTGTTGACCCTGGGCTGTGGCTCATTGTTGTTTATTGCGCTGGGCCACGACCCATTGCTGACCTTGCACACCCTGTTGATTGCACCGATCAGCGACCTGTATGGCGTCTCCGAACTGTTGGTCAAAGCGTTGCCGATTCTGCTCTGTGCATTGGGCCTGGCAGTGGCGTATCAGGCAAGGATCTGGAACATCGGCGCCGAAGGTCAGTTGCTGCTCGGCGCCTTGGCCGGCAGTGCGTTGGCGGTGAACATCATCGGCCTGCAAAGCCGTTGGGCGCTGGTGTTGATCCTGCTCACCGGGACCCTGGCCGGTGCCGCGTGGGCCGGGCTGACCGCATGGTTGCGCACACGCTTCAACGCCAATGAAATCCTGACCAGCATCATGCTCAATTACATCGCTTTGAACCTGCTGCTGTTCTGTGTCCACGGACCGCTGAAGGACCCGGCCGGGTTCAACTTTCCGGAGTCGGCGATGTTTGGCGATGCCAGTCGTTTGCCGTTGTTGATGGAGGACGGTCGGGTTCATGCGGGCGTGTATTTCGCCTTGCTCGCGCTGGTCGCGGTATGGGTGTTGTTGCAAAAGAGCTTTGTCGGTTTCCAGATCAAAGTGCTCGGGCTGGACAAGCGCGCGGCGGGTTTCGTCGGCTTTCGCGAGAAGCGGCTGATCTGGCTGGCGCTGCTGATCAGTGGCGGCCTGGCGGGGCTGGCCGGGGTTTGCGAAGTCACCGGGCCCATCGGCCAACTGGTGCCGCAGGTTTCGCCGGGTTATGGCTATGCGGCGATCACCGTGGCGTTTCTCGGGCGGTTGAATCCCATCGGCATTCTGTTTTCCAGCCTGTTGATGGCGCTGCTGTACATCGGTGGCGAAAGCGCGCAGATGAGCATGAACCTGCCGCAAGCCATCACTCAATTGTTCCAGGGGATGATGCTGTTTTTCCTGCTGGCCAGTGACGTGCTGATTCTCTACCGACCACGTTTGAACCTGCGCTGGGTACGGCGCACCTCGACCACCGCCGTACAAGCAGGAGCCTTGTGATGGATATCGATCTGCTGAGCAATATTTTCTATGCCATGGTTCGCTGTGGCACACCGCTGTTGTTGGTGGCGTTGGGCGAGTTGATCTGCGAGAAGAGCGGCGTCCTCAATCTTGGGCAGGAAGGCATGATGCTGTTTGGGGCGGTGATCGGTTTTATCGTCGCCCTGAACAGCGGCCACCTCTGGCTCGGCGTGTTGCTGGCGATGTTCGCCGGGATGCTGTTGTCGTCGCTGTTCGCCCTGGTGGCGCTGGTGTTCAACGCCAACCAGGTGGCGACAGGGTTGGCGTTGACGATCTTCGGCGTGGGCCTGTCGACCTTCGTTGGCGCTGCGTGGGTCGGCAAACCGTTGGCGGGTTTCGAGCCGCTGGCGATTCCTTATCTGAGTGAAATTCCGCTGATCGGGCGGATGCTGTTTGCCCAGGACCTGCTGGTGTATCTGTCGTTTGCCCTGTTTGCGCTGGTGGCCTGGGTGATTGTGAAAAGTCGCGTCGGGTTGATTATTCAGGCGGTCGGCGAAAGCCCGGACGCTGCCAGTGCGATGGGCTTGCCGGTGTTGCGCGTACGCACGCTGGCGGTGCTGTTTGGCGGGGCGATGGCGGGGTTGGCTGGGGCATATTTGTCCTTGGCCTACACGCCGATGTGGGCAGAGAACATGAGCGCCGGTCGCGGCTGGATTGCCCTGGCGCTGGTGGTGTTTGCCAGTTGGCGAGTGTGGCGGTTGCTGCTTGGAGCGTATCTGTTCGGTCTCGCCAGCATCCTGCATTTGGTGGCGCAGGGCTTGGGGCTGGCGATCCCGTCGAGTTTGCTGGCAATGCTGCCGTATGTCGCGACCATTGTGGTGTTGGTGCTGCTGTCCCGGGATGCTGTGCGCACACGATTGTATGCGCCGGTGTCGTTGGGGCAGCCGTGGCGGGCGGGGCATTAAATGGTGGCCCGTGAAGGCGTCCGAACCGGCAACACCTGAGCCACGCCCCACGCCAATTCAAAGAACAGGAAAATCGCCAATAGCGAACTCGCCCCATGGGCCAGCGCATAAGCCTGCCAGGCCGAAAACAGAAACCTCCCCACCGCGTCATATCGCCCAAACATCTGCTGCGGATCGCGAATCCGCAGCACGGCCCATACGCACACAATCGAGCCCAACAGATTCGCCATCAACATGTGCACCGGCTCGAACGGCGGTAGCTCGCCGGGCAGATTGAAAGTCTGACTCAGGTTTAACAGCACGCCATGCAACGCCGTAAAACTCCACGGCGTGGCAAATGCCGCCGTGACGATCAGGTCGTACCACGCGCTGCCACGCACCAGTTGACGATATTGCGTTGAAGTCCACATTGGCATTGCTCCATACATTCAGGGAGCAACAAGGCTAAAGCCTGGAGTATGCTCCAAGGTCAAGCCCTCTCGAGACATCAAGGAAGCCATTCATGTCCACGGCAAAAACCGCACTCATCATCGGCGCCTCCCGGGGCCTGGGCCTCGGGCTGGTGAAAACCCTGCTGGCCGACGGTTGGCAAGTCACCGCCACCGTGCGCAACCCGCAGAGCGCCGAAGCCTTGCAGACGTTGGGCAAGGTACGGATCGAAAAACTCGACATGGACGATCAGCAAGCGGTCATCGCCCTCAGCCAACAGCTCAAGGGCGAAGTGTTCGACCTGTTGTTCGTGAATGCCGGGGTCAAGGGGCCGGAGGTCCAGACACCGGGTGGCGCAACCCTGGCCGAAGTCGGTCAACTGTTCTTCACCAACGCCGTGGCGCCGATCAACCTGGCCCAGCGCTTCGTCGCGCAGATTCGTGAAGGCAGTGGCGTGCTGGCGTTCATGAGTTCGGTGCTGGGCAGCGTGACCATGCCCGACGCGCCGGAGCTGGCGCTGTACAAGGCCAGCAAAGCGGCGCTGAACTCGATGACCAACAGCTTCGTCACGCAATTGGGCGAACAGAAACTCACCGTGCTGTCGCTGCACCCGGGCTGGGTGAAGACCGACATGGGTGGCGAAGGTGCCGACATCGATGTGGAAACCAGCACCCGCGGGTTGATCGATCAGGTGAATGCGTATGCTGGCAAAGGCGGGCATCATTTTGTGAACTACCGGGGTGAAACCATTCCCTGGTAACACTACCTCCCTGTGGGAGCTGGCTTGCCCGGCTCCCACAGGTTTTTGCATCGTCTGGTCGCGTGAGGCTTGCCCGTAACACGGTTTTGTTCGAAACTCCGCACCTCGCCCCCCGCGGCGACCCTGGATCAGCAGACAGGGCAACACTGAGCTGGCAACCCTGAACCCCACTTTCAGAGGAGCCGGCCACTATGCCTGCGACCCGTACCTGGTTAAAAAATCCCCTCGCCATTTTCACGGCCAACGCGCTCGATGCCCGTGGCGGCCTGGTGCTGCAAGACGGTTTGATCGTCGAAGTGCTCGGCGCCGGCCAGCAACCGTCCGCCCCCTGTGGACAAGTCTTCGATGCCCGCGAACACGTGATCTTGCCGGGGCTGATCAACACCCATCACCACTTCTATCAAACCCTGACCCGCGCCTGGGCGCCGGTGGTCAATCAGCCGTTGTTCCCGTGGCTGAAAACCCTCTACCCGGTCTGGGCGCGACTCACACCGGAAAAACTCGCCCTCGCCACCAAAGTCGCGTTGGCCGAGTTGCTGTTGTCCGGCTGCACCACCGCGGCCGATCACCATTACCTGTTTCCTGAAGGCCTGGAAAATGCGATCGACGTGCAGGTCGAGAGTGTCCGCGAACTGGGCATGCGCGCCATGCTCACTCGCGGTTCAATGAGCCTTGGTGAAAAAGACGGGGGGCTGCCGCCGCAGCAGACTGTCCAGGAAGGCGAAGTGATTCTCGCCGACAGCCAACGCTTGATTGCCGAGTACCACGAACGGGGTGACGGCGCGCAAATCCAGATCGCTTTGGCGCCCTGCTCGCCATTTTCAGTCACCCCGCAAATCATGTCCGCCAGCGCCGAACTGGCAAACACCCTCGACGTACGCCTGCACACTCACCTGGCCGAAACCCTCGACGAAGAAGACTTCTGCCTGCAACGCTTCGGCCTGCGTACCGTGGATTATCTGGACAGCGTCGGCTGGCTCGGCCCACGCACCTGGCTGGCCCACGGCATTCATTTCAACCCCGACGAAATCGCCCGCCTCGGCGCGGCCGGCACCGGTATTTGCCATTGCCCGAGTTCGAACATGCGCCTGGCTTCAGGGATTTGCCCAACCATCGAGTTGACCGACGCTGGCGCGTTGCTGGGCCTGGGCGTGGACGGCTCAGCGTCCAACGATGCCTCGAACATGATGCTCGAAACCCGACAGGCGCTGTACATCCAGCGCCTGCGTTATGGCGCAGAGAAGATCACCCCGGAACGCGTATTGGGCTGGGCCACCAAGGGTTCGGCGCAGTTGCTCGGGCGCAGCGACATCGGCGAACTGGCGGTGGGCAAGCAAGCGGATCTGGCGCTGTTCAAACTGGATGAACTGCGCTTCTCCGGCAGCCATGATCCGGTGTCGGCGCTGTTGCTGTGCGGCGCGGACCGGGCAGACCGGGTGATGATCGGCGGCAAGTGGCGAGTGATCGATGGGCAGGTTGAGGGGCTGGATCTGAAAGGGTTGATCGCCGATCACAGTCAAGCGGCTCGGCAGTTGATCGCCGGCACCTGACACACTCCCCCGCTCCCACAGTTTGAGTGAGCTGTCCGCACCAGCGGATGGCATGAGTTGGAGCCTCTGCACCGGGTTGGCTCCGGTGATGATTGAACATCAAAAGATCGCAGTCTTCGGCAGCGCCTACAGGGGCGTGAGCTGCCGAAGGCTGCGATCTTTTTATTTTGTTGTCCTGTTGGTCAGTAATTTGCATTGACCCGGTACACCTCACAACAAAATGGAGTTCCAGTTCATGCACAAACGTCCGTTGAAGCAGCTGCTTTGCGCTGTCGCCGCAGCCATCGGTCTGAGCGCCAGCCTGACCGCCAGTGCTGCCGCCCCGCTGAAAGTCGGCTTCGTCTATATCGGCCCGATCGGTGATCACGGCTGGACGTATCAGCATGAACAGGGACGCAAGGCACTGGCAGAGAAGTTCGGCGACCAGATCACCACCAACTACGTGGAGAACGTCGCCGAAGGCGCCGATGCCGAGCGGGTGATCCGCAACATGGCCAAGGACCAGTACGACCTGATCTTCACCACGTCTTTCGGCTACATGAACCCGACCCTGAAAGTTGCCAAGCAATTTCCCAAGGTGACCTTCGAACACGCCACCGGCTACAAGCAGGACAAGAACCTCGGCACTTACCTGGCACGCACTTACGAGGGCCGCTACGTCGGCGGTTTCCTTGCGGCGAAGATGACCAAGACCAAGAAAATCGGCTACGTCGCTTCCTTCCCGATTCCAGAAGTGATCCGCGACATCAACGCCATCCAGCTGGCCCTGAACAAGTACAACCCGGGCACCGAGATCAAAGTGGTGTGGGTCAATTCCTGGTTCGATCCGGGCAAGGAAGCCGACGCCGCCAATGCGCTGATCGATCAGGGCGTGGACGTGGTGTTCCAGCACACCGACAGCCCGGCGCCGATCCAGGCGGCAGAACGGCGTGGCGTGTATGCCGTCGGCTATGCATCGGACATGGCGCACTTCGGGCCGAAAGCGGTGTTGACGTCTATCGTCAACGACTGGGGCCCGCACTACATTCAGGCGACCCAAAGTGTGCTCGACCATGCATGGAAACCCCAGGATTACTGGGGCGGTTTGCAGGAAGGCACGGTTGAGCTGCCAATCAGCGACCTGGTGCCGGCCGCAGTGAAAACCGAAGCCGAGCAGATCATTGCCGACATCAAGAGCGGCGCGTTGCATCCGTTCACCGGGCCGATCAAGGATCAGGCCGGCGTGGAGAAAATCCCGGCGGGCGTGAGCGCGACCAATGCGCAACTGGCGTCGATGAACTACTACGTGGAAGGCATGAAGGCCGAGATGCCGAAGTAAATTTCCGTCAGTGGGACCGCCAGGATCGCAGCCTTCGGCAGCTCCTACAGGATTTCGCATTCCCCTGTAGGAGCTGTCGAGCAAAGCGAGGCTGCGATCTTTTGGCCCCAGCACAAAACCTCGCCTGGAACCGTCAATGAACCAACTCCCGATCATCGACATCGCCCCGCTCTACAACGATGACGCTCTAGCCTGGCAATCGGTCGCCACAGAAATCGACCACGCCTGCCGCGAATGGGGCTTTTTCTACATCAAAGGCCACCCGATTTCGGCAGAGCGCATCGGTGCCGTGCTCGACCATGCCCAACGCTTCTTCTCCCTGCCCGCCGCCGAAAAACTCAAGATCGACATCACCCAGACCCGCCACCACCGCGGCTATGGCGCCATCGCCACCGAACAACTCGACCCGAGCAAACCCAGCGACCTGAAAGAAACCTTCGACATGGGCCTGCACCTGCCCGCCGATCATCCCGAGGTGCTGGCGGACAAACCCCTGCGCGGACCCAACCGTCATCCGTCGATGCCCGGTTGGGAATCGCTGATGGAGCAACACTACGTCGACATGCAAGCACTCGCGCAAACCCTGCTGCGAGCCATGACCCTGGCATTGGGTATCGAGCGTGACTTCTTCGATAGCCGTTTCAAAGAGCCGGTCAGCGTGCTGCGGATGATTCATTACCCGCCACGTCACACGGCCAGCTCCTGCGATCAGCAAGGCGCCGGCGCCCATACCGATTACGGCTGCATCACCCTGCTCTACCAGGATGCCGCCGGCGGCTTGCAAGTGCGCAACGTAAAAGGTGAATGGATCGATGCGCCGCCGATTGAGGGCACGTTCGTGGTCAACCTCGGCGACATGATGGCGCGCTGGAGCAACGACCGTTACCTGTCGACGCCACATCGGGTGATCAGCCCGCTGGGAGTGGATCGGTACTCGATGCCGTTCTTTGCCGAGCCACATCCCGACACCCCCATCGAATGCCTGCCCGGTTGCCAGGACGAACAGCATCCGGCGAAGTATCCGGCCACCACCTGCGCCGAATTCCTGCTCTCGCGCTTCGCCGACACCTATGCTTATCGACGGGAACAGGAAGCCGTGTAATGAACCGGCTGGTCAGGTTTTACTCATTGTTTCGGCGGGCATCTGTAGAATGCCCCCATTGCACTTGATGAGATTTCAAAAATGTACGACTGGCTGAACGCTCTGCCCAAGGCAGAATTGCACTTGCACCTGGAAGGTTCGCTGGAGCCTGAGCTGCTGTTCGCCCTGGCCGAACGCAACAAGATCGCCCTGCCGTGGAGCGACGTCGACACCCTGCGCAAGGCCTACGCCTTCAACAACCTGCAAGAGTTTCTCGACCTGTATTACCAGGGCGCCGATGTGCTGCGCACCTCCCAGGATTTCTACGACCTGACCTGGGCCTACCTGTTGCGCTGCAAGGAACAGAACGTGATTCACACCGAACCGTTCTTCGACCCGCAAACCCACACCGACCGTGGCATCCCGTTCGAAGTGGTGCTCAACGGCATCGCCGCCGCATTGAAAGATGGCGAACAGCAACTGGGGATCACCAGCGGTTTGATCCTCAGCTTCCTGCGCCACTTGAGCGAAGACGAAGCGCAGAAAACCCTCGACCAGGCGCTGCCGTTCCGTGATGCATTCGTGGCCGTGGGCCTGGACAGCTCTGAAATGGGCCACCCGCCGAGCAAGTTCCAGCGCGTGTTTGACCGTGCCCGCCACGAAGGCTTCCTGACCGTGGCCCACGCCGGTGAAGAAGGCCCGCCCGAGTACATCTGGGAAGCCCTCGACCTGCTGAAAATCCAGCGCATCGACCACGGCGTGCGCGCCATCGAAGACGAGCGCTTGATGCAGCGGATCATCGACGAGCAGATCCCGCTGACGGTGTGCCCGTTGTCGAACACCAAGCTTTGCGTGTTCGATCACATGTCCCAGCACAACATTCTCGAGATGCTTGAGCGCGGTGTGAAGGTTACGGTGAACTCCGATGACCCGGCGTACTTCGGCGGCTACGTCACCGAGAACTTCCACGCGCTGTACACCGATCTGGGCATGACCCAGGATCAGGCCAAGCGTCTGGCGCAGAACAGCCTGGATGCGCGGTTGGTGAAACCTTAAAGGTCACCCGATAAACCTGTGGGAGCGGGCCAGCCCGCTCCCACAGGTTGGGTGATTAATTGATGATCACCGGCTCGCTCAATTCTTCCAATGTCTTGCCCCGGGTCTCCATCCCGAAGATCCACACCACTGCCGCCGCAATCGCAAAACACATCGCCCCCAGCGCAAACACCCCACCCTGCCCCGTCATCGGGAACACCAGCCCGGTCACCAATGGCCCGAGCAGCGAACCCACGCGGCCGATGGCCGAAGCGAACCCCGAGCCCGTAGCCCGTGCCGACGTCGGGTACAACTCCGGGGTGTAGGTGTAGAGCACCGCCCACATGCCGAACAGGAAGAACTGCATCAGCAGTCCCGATGAGATCAACAGGCTGACGTTGCCGCCGAACACCGCGCTCTGACCATAAAGAAACGCCATCACCCCGCCGCCGAGCAAGGTCACGACGCACACCGGTTTGCGCCCCCAACGCTCCACCAGCCAGGCGGCCATGAGGAACCCGGGAATCCCGCCGAGGGAAATCAGCACCGTGTAATACACCGACTGGGTCACGGCGAAACCCGACTGTTGCAGCAGCGCACTGAGCCAGGACGTCAGGCCATAGAAACCCAGCAAGGCGAAGAACCACACGCTCCAGATCATCATCGTGCGCCGGCGATACTGCACCGACCAGATTTCCCGCAGCGCGGAGAAGAAGTTGCCCGGTTGACTCGCCACCCGTGGCAGGCGAATCGGCTCAGGCAGATCCGAACGGCCCAATGAAGCCCGAACCCGTTCTTCGATGCGGTGTAAAACCGTGTCCGCGGCATCATGATGCCCGGCCTGCTCCAGCCAGCGCGGCGACTCGGGAATGAAAAAACGAATCGCCAGGACGAACACCGCCGGCACCGCCAACACCAGAAAGATGTCGCGCCAGCCAATCACCGGCAACAGGAAGTACGACAGCACCCCGGCCGCGACGAAACCGAGCGGCCAAAAGCCGTCCATCAATGCGATGTAACGCCCACGCCGCTTGGCCGGAATCAGCTCCGACAGCATCGACTGCGCAATTGGAAACTCCATGCCCATGCCGATCCCCAAGAGGATTCGGAACAATGTCAGCGTTTCGACATTCTGCGCCGTGGAGCACAGATAGCTGGCGATGCCCCACAACACAATGCTCCACTGGAACACCGGTTTGCGCCCGAAGCGGTCGGCCAGCATGCCGGACAGCGAGGCACCCACCACCATGCCGAAGAAACTCGAACTGGCCAGCAACCCGGCCTGCGCCGTGCTCAGGCCGAACTCGGTTTTGATTGAGCCGAGCAGGAAGGTCATCATCGCCAGGTCCATGGAGTCGAAGAAAAACGCCAAGGCAATGATGATGAAAATGATGCGGTGATAACCACTGATGGGCAGCCGTTCCAGTCGTTCCGCCGCGCTGAAGCTTCGTGTTTCCATGCCACATTCCCCCAATCCGAAAGTCCCCGGATCGAGTGTGCGCGATAGTGACTGGGGGTTATTGCTGGATACGACCTGCCCACAGCTCTGAACGACGCCTGAAGCCCAGAATCCCGGACATCGCCCCCCAATGGCTCTAAAGCGCCATTTCCAGCTCGGTTTCCTTGGCGAAACGATGGATTTCACGTTGCCCCGTGGCCGTGATCTGCAAGGCTCGCGAATCGCTGGGCAGGCTCAACCAGCCGGACTGCATGAACAGTTGCAACAAGGCCGCTCCCAAGGAACCCCCCATGTGCGGGCGTCTTTCGCTCCAGTCCGGGCACGCGCAGGCGACTCTGCCGTTGCGATGGGCCAGCGCCTGGATGAACACACCGCGTGCTGCCAATTGCGTGGAACCCTTGTGAGTGATCATGACACGCTGATCGAGCTGCTCGATCCAGCCGGCATCCAGCAGACGCTGGTAAAGATCGGCGGCCAGGGTACCGCCCAGATGGTCGTCACAAAGCCTGGCCCGTAGCAGTGACGAAGGCGCCGACTGAGGTTTGGCGATAGGGCTCGTGCGCTTGAACACCTCTGGAATATCCCGAGGCGCGCTGGCCAGGGTAGCGCTGGCCAAGGCTTCTATCGCGGCGCCGACTTCGGGCGCGGCAAGCCGGAAAAACCGTTTGCGCCCACGGGTTTCGACTTTCAACAGACCGCCGGTGGACAAGCGCCCCAGATGCGCACTGGCCGAAGACGGCGACAGGCCCGCCAGCAACGCCAGCTCCTCAGTGTGCCGTGCCGTGCCGTCCATCAAGGCCCACATCATTGCGCTGCGCTTTGGGTCAGCCAGCAACGTGGCAATCTGGCTGATGCAAGGTGCAAGTTCCATGTATTCACTCCCTGTTGAATCGTTTCGTCTACTGCTCAGAGTCATCATGACCAGTAATGTGTCTTCGGCCAAGACGCGTAAACCGCCATAAGCCGGGCAAAGCCACCCACTCACCCAGGCCATTGCTTCGCGGGTGCAGCGAAGGTCCGGTGATGACCGTAGGGTCTGACCGACTCGAACGTGGACTCGCCATTGCGAGGTCGACGGCGCGTACATGAGGCGGGCGCTAGTATAAGCGGGTTAACCGCCGGTTCCTGCCCTCGGGAATCCATTGGTGGTGATAGTTCCTGACAGAAATTTCGCTATTTGCCTGCGACTAATGATCGACACCCGATATCGTCGGAAATTGACTGCTTATCCGAGCGCATCGGCTGGCAAGCATTTCCCGCAAAAGGTTCACCGGCTTACTCAATTGTGCGCGATGGGCGCACAGTAAATTCAGCGGTGCGCGCTCACAGAGCAATTCAGGCATCAGCACTTTCAAGCGACCGGCGAGCACATCGGTGGCGACATCGAGCCAGGACTTATACGCAATCCCCGCTCCCGCCACGGCCCACAGCCGCACCACATCGGCATCGTCACTGAAGCGATCGCCGCTGACGGTCAGGCTCACCTCACGTTTGCCGTCGTGAAAACTCCAGTGATCGTGGACCCGGCTACCGAGCATAAACAGCAGGCAATTGTGCTGCGCCAATTGCTCCAGCTGCCGTGGTTCGCCATGTCGGGCCAGATAACTCGGCGCAGCACACAGCACGCGACGGTTCTGCGGCGCGATGGGCAACGCCACCAGGCTCGAGTCTTCCGGCTCGCCGTAACGCAGGGCGATGTCCACCGGTTGGCGGAACAGGTCGGCGATGCGGTCGCCCAACAGCAACCGTACGGTGAGTTTCGGATGCTCGCGCTGAAACTCGTCGAGCCATGGCAACAGCAGGTTGCGCCCGAAATCCGAAGGCGCCGACAGCTGCAAAATCCCACTGACCTGATCCTGCCCACTGGCCAGCAAACGGCGGCCCTCATCGAGATTGCTCAAGGCGGCCCGGGCGTACTCCAGAAAGCCCTCGCCTTCGGCCGTCAGGCGCAGGCTACGGGTAGAGCGGGTGAGCAAGCGTGCGCCAAGTTGTTGTTCGATGCGCTTCAACGCCGCGCTGGCCACCGCCGCCGACATATCCATCCCCCGAGCCGCCGCCGACAGACTGCCCAGGTCCGCCGCCCGAACGAACAACTGCAAGTCATCGAAACGCAACATCTTCAGCCCCGATTATCAAAAAAATGTTGAAAGAGACTGCTCTTTTAGCGGGTTTTATCTTGCAGAGAAATAACCAATCATCTGTGCCATCGAAATCCTCTCTCTCCCAGGATCCCACTATGAAAGCCATTGCCTACTACGCCTCCCTGCCGATCAGCGACGAAAAATCCCTGCAAGATATCGAACTGCCAGAACCGGTCGCCGGCCCGCGCGACCTGTTGGTGGAGGTCAAAGCCATTTCGGTCAACCCGGTGGACACCAAGATTCGCCAGAACGTACAGCCTGAAGGTGGCGCGGCCAAAGTGCTGGGCTGGGACGTGGCGGGTGTGGTCAAGGCTGTTGGCAGCGAAGTGACCTTGTTCAAGGCCGGCGACAAGGTGTTCTACGCCGGCTCCATCGTCCGTGCCGGCGGCAACAGCGAGCTGCATGTGGTGGATGAGCGCATCGTCGGCCATATGCCCAAGACCCTTGGTTTCGCCGAAGCCGCCGCCCTGCCGCTGACCGCCATAACCGCGTGGGAACTGTTGTTCGAACGCCTGCAAATACGCGAAGGCAAAACCGATGAGGGTCAGAGCCTGCTGATCGTCGGTGCCGCCGGGGGCGTTGGTTCAATCCTCACGCAATTTGCCAGCCAGCTCACCGGGTTGAAAGTCATCGGCACCGCGTCCCGTGCCCAAACCCAGAGTTGGGTACGTGACCTGGGTGCCGATCAGGTGATCGATCACACTCAGCCGCTGAGTGAAGCACTCAAACGTGCCGGGTTCGAGCATGTGACCCACGTCGCCAGCCTGACCCAGACTGACCAACACCTGGATCAATTGGTGGAGGCATTGGCGCCGCAAGGCAAACTGGCGCTGATCGATGATCCGAAGGCGCTGGACGTGACCAAGCTCAAACGCAAGAGCCTGTCGCTGCACTGGGAGTTCATGTACACCCGCTCGCTGTTCGAAACCGCCGACATGATCGAGCAACACAAACTGCTCAACCGCGTCGCCGGGCTGATCGATGCCGGCACACTGAAAACCACGGTCGGTGAGCACTTCGGAACCATCAACGCCGCCAACCTGCGTCGCGCCCATGAACTGCTGGAAAGCGGCAAGTCCAAGGGCAAGATTGTGCTTGAAGGGTTCTGACCCGAAGATCAAAAGATCGCTGCGCCAGCGATCTTTTGCCGTCAGTCAGAGAGTTGATCGTTGTCACAATTGCGATCGTATTCAGGTCTACAATCGAAAACTCTGCGAACAATCTTTTACGTGATGTCTTTTGCGAGACGTCTTTCACAAGAGGAACTCAGCAATGAAGATCCTGATAAAAGAATTGGCAACATCCCGCTGGCAGGTTCGCCTGGATCAACACGCTGTGACGTTCCGCAGTGAAGCCGAAGCCCTGGCCTTCACTAAAACGCTTGAAGCGCGCTTGCTCGCGCCCCATCAGATTCCCGGCCGTCAGCAGCGCACTGCTGGCTGAGTCCGTCCTCAGGCCTGGGCTTGTTCCAACGCCCGGGCATTCTGCAAACGCCGGGTGAGCATCGCCACGCTCACCACCACAATTGCGCACAGGCTGATGACCATGGCCATCGGCATGGCACTGCCATCGTGCAAAACACCCACCAGCGCTGCGGCCCCGGCGGCGACGCTGAATTGCAGGCAGCCGAGCATCGCCGAGGCACTGCCCGCCCGTGCGCCCTGCCCGCTCATCGCACAGGCCGAGGCGTTGGGCACGATACAACCCAGGCTGGCGATGCAGACAAAAAGCGGAATCAGCAACGGCCACAAGTGCGCAGTGTGCAGCGAGCTGACCGCCAACAGGGCCAGGCCACCCGCCAGGTAGAGCCAGACAGTACGCGCCAGCAAGAAGGCCGGACCGCGTCTCGCCAGCAACCGGGCATTGACCTGGGCCACCAGAATGAACCCCGCCGCGTTGATCCCGAACAGCCAGCCGAAATGCTCAGCCGGCACACCATAGAGTTTGATGAAGACGAACGGCGAGCCCGCGATGTAGGCAAACATCCCGGCGATGGCGACACCACCGGTCAGGGCATGACCGAGGAATATCGGGTCCGCCAGCAATCGACCGTACTGGCGCAGCGCACCTGACAACGGTTGGCGCGGCACATGGGCCGGCAGACTTTCCGGCAGCCCGAGGGCCACCGCCAACCCGGCCAATGCACTGAAACCGGTCAGCGCGAGAAAGATCGACTGCCAACCCGACGTGTTGACCAACAACCCGCCCAGCATCGGCGCAAGAATCGGCGCCAGGCCCATCACCAGCATCAACTGCGAAAAGACCTTCGCCGAACCCACCGCATCACATTTGTCGCTGACCACTGCCCGGGCGATCACCATGCCCGCGCAACCGCCCAGCGCCTGGACGAAGCGTGCGCCGATCAGCCACTCCAGACTCGGCGCGTAAGCACAGGCCAATGAGGCCACGGTGAACAGGCCGACGCCGGTCAGCAAGGGAAGCCGTCGCCCAAAGCGATCCGCCACCGGGCCGTACGCCAGTTGGCCGATGGAAAGCCCAAGAAAATAGGCCGCCAGGGTCAGTTGAACGTGTTTTTCGTCGGTACCGAAAGCGAGCGCCATCGCCGGGAAGGCCGGCAGGTAGAAATCGATCGCCAGCGGACCGAAAGCGCTCAAGGCGCCGAGAATCAGGATTGTGCGCAGGTTCATCAGGCGTCCAGGTTGGGCAGACAGGTTAGCCATGGATCGGCAGGCTGACAGTCTAGCCGGACGTGGACGCCTTGAACATTCCGTTAGGTCGCTAACTATTAAAAATAGCTTTATTAAAAATAGCTCAGACCAGTTTTACCCCGTAACCCTCTTCAGTGATGGCGGCGATCACCTGATCGGCTGTTAGCGCACTTTCTACGCCGACTTCTTTTGCCGCCAGATCGATGCGCACACTGGCTGCCGGATCCTTGGCTTGCAGCGCCTCAGTAATGGCCTTGACGCAGTGACCGCAGGACATACCTTCAACGTTGAACACTTGCATGGGACATCTCCTTTAATGAAGCCCTTTCATGAAGCCCTTATATGAGGGTTGCGCGCAGTCTCGAGCTTGCCACCATGGCAAGGTCAAGTTCTGAAACAAGCTGCCGGGCTGGCAATCGGCGTCGCGCTCGGCCAAGCTGCGCCCATCAATGACTCGACATCAGGAGATTCAGCCATGCGCTGGTCAGCTCTCAGCCTGTTTGGCTTCCTCAGCCTCTTTGCCGCGACACCTTCGGTTCAAGCCGCCGGGGAGGACTACGGCGTGCTGATCATTTCCCGCGAGCGCCTGGAAGTATCGACTTCCTGCGAGATCGGCGTGTACATCCAGGATCAGTTGGCCGGGCGGCTGTTCCAGGAACAGAGCACCTCGTTCAACCTGCCGCCGGGCAATGTGTCCCTGCGCCTCAAACTGCTGCCGGGCCAGGCGCCGGGCTGCAACCCGGGCATGCTCGCGCCGGGCTCGCAGGACATCAAACTCAAGGCTGGGGATGTGTTGAAGTTCCGGATTGCGATGACGCAGGAAGGGATGTACCTCAAGCCTGCGGCTTTGGAGTACTGAGTCGTCTGCAATCTTTTGATCTGAGACATGGCACTTGACCTTGCCAGCATGGCAAGGTTGATCCTGTAGGTAATTTCTACAGGGAGCGTGACCGATGTCCGAATCCACCACTTTCGATCTGCCGATTGCCGGCATGACCTGCGCCAGTTGCGCCGGGCGTGTCGAGCGTGCCTTGAGCAAAGTCATCGGCGCCACGGCCGTCAGCGTCAACCTGGCCACCGAACAGGCTCGGGTGCAAGCGCCCAGTGACAGCCTGCCGGCCTTGATGGACGCCGTGCAGCGGGCTGGTTACAGCGTTCCACAGCAGACCCTCGAATTGAGTATCGACGGCATGACCTGTGCGTCTTGCGCCGGCCGCGTCGAACGGGCATTGACCAAGGTGCCTGGGGTGAAGAGTGTCAGCGTCAACCTGGCCAACGAACGGGCGCACCTCGAACTGCTTGGCCAGGTCGATCCGCAAACCTTGATCGGCGCCGTGACCAGGGCCGGTTATTCCGCCCGCGTCTGGGAAGTCGAACACCCGCAAACCGACAATCAGCAACAACGCCTGAACCGTGAACGCTGGGCCTTGCTGGCGGCCATCGCCCTCGCCTTGCCGCTGGTGCTGCCGATGCTGCTGCAACCTTTCGGTGTGCACTGGATGCTCCCGGCGTGGGTGCAGTTCGCGCTGGCAACGCCGGTGCAATTCGTCTTCGGCGCCCGCTTCTATGTCGCTGCGTGGAAAGCCGTGCGCGCTGGTGCCGGCAACATGGATTTGCTGGTGGCTCTGGGCACCAGCGCCGGCTACGGCTTGAGCGTTTACGAGTGGGCCACCGCTGCCGGTCGCATGCCGCACCTGTATTTCGAAGCCTCGGCGGTGGTGATTGCCTTGGTGTTGCTGGGCAAATACCTGGAAAGCCGCGCCAAGCGCCAGACCGCCAGCGCCATCCGCGCCCTCGAAGCCTTGCGTCCGGAGCGAGCCATTCAAGTGATCGACGGCCGCGAGCAGGAGGTTGCGATCAGTGCCTTGCGCCTCAACGATCTGGTCATGGTCAAACCCGGCGAGCGCTTCCCGGTGGATGGCGAAGTGGTGGAAGGCCAGAGCCACGCCGATGAAGCGTTGATCAGCGGCGAAAGCCTGCCGGTGCCAAAACAACCGGGCGACAAGGTCACCGGCGGTGCGATCAACGGTGAAGGTCGGCTGCTGGTGCGGACCTTGGCGCTCGGCGCAGAAACCGTGCTGGCGCGGATCATCCGCCTGGTCGAAGACGCGCAGGCGGCGAAAGCGCCGATCCAGAAACTGGTGGATAAAGTCAGCCAGGTGTTCGTGCCCGTGGTGCTGCTGATTGCACTGGCGACCCTGGTTGGTTGGTGGCTGTACGGTGCGCCGCTGGAAACCGCATTGATCAACGCCGTCGCAGTGTTGGTGATCGCCTGTCCTTGCGCGCTCGGGTTGGCCACTCCGACCGCAATCATGGCAGGCACCGGTGTGGCGGCGCACCACGGAATTCTGATCAAGGACGCCGAAGCCCTGGAGCGCGCCCACGAAGTCAGCGCCGTGGTGTTCGACAAGACCGGCACACTGACCTCGGGCACGCCGCGCATCGCGCATTTGAGTGCCATCGAGGGTGACGAAGCCGCCTTGCTGCAAATGGCCGGAGCGCTGCAACGCGGCAGTGAGCACCCGCTGGCCAAGGCGGTGCTGGATGCCTGCGCCGAGCGCGGCTTGACCGTGGCCGATGTCAGCGACAGTCAATCGCTGACCGGGCGCGGCATTGCCGGCAGCCTCGATGGTCGGCGATTGGCCCTGGGCAATCGGCGTTTGCTGGAAGAAAGTGGCTTGAATGCCGGGCCATTGACCGACTCCGCAAGCGCCTGGGAAACCGAAGGCCGGACGCTGTCCTGGCTGATCGAACAAAGCCCCGAACCTCGGGTGCTGGGCCTGTTCGCCTTCGGTGACACGCTCAAGCCCGGCGCCCTGCAAGCGGTGCAACGCCTAAGCGCCCGCAATATCAGCAGCCACCTGCTGACCGGCGATAACCGCGGCAGTGCCAAAGTCGTCGCCCAAGCGCTGGGCATCAAGGATGTTCACGCCGAAGTACTGCCAGCGGACAAAGCCGCCACCGTCGCCGCGCTGAAAAAAACCGGCGTGGTGGCGATGGTCGGCGACGGCATCAACGACGCCCCGGCCCTGGCTGCTGCTGACATCGGCATTGCCATGGGCGGCGGCACGGATGTCGCCATGCACGCTGCCGGCATCACTCTGATGCGCGGTGACCCACGGCTGGTGCCGGCGGCGCTGGAGATCAGCCGCAAGACCTACGCGAAAATTCGCCAGAACCTGTTCTGGGCCTTCGTCTATAACCTGATCGGCCTGCCACTGGCGGCATTCGGCTTCCTCAACCCGGTGCTGGCCGGCGCGGCCATGGCGCTGTCGAGCGTCAGCGTGGTCAGCAATGCGTTACTGTTGAAAACCTGGAAACCCAAAGACCCGGAGGACGATCGATGAACATTGGCCAAGCGGCCCGCCAGAGCGGTCTGAGCGCGAAGATGATCCGCTATTACGAATCCATCGGCCTGCTCAAGGCGGCCCATCGCACCGACAGTGGCTACCGGGTCTATGGCGACGACGACCTGCACACCCTGGCGTTCATCAAGCGCTCTCGGGACTTGGGTTTTTCACTGGAAGAAGTCGGCAAACTACTGACCCTCTGGCAGGATCGCCAGCGCGCCAGTGCCGATGTGAAGGCCTTGGCCCGTCAACACATCGATGAGCTGAACCAGAAGATCCGCGAACTTGGTCAGTTGCGCGACACCCTGCAAGACCTCGTAGAACACTGCCACGGCGACCACCGCCCGGACTGCCCGATTCTCAAGGAGCTGGCCTCGGGTTGCTGCGTCGAACCCGCTCATTCTTGAGCGCCAACCCCTTCACCACCAGCAACAGGGTGAGGGGAATGCCGTGGAACAACAGCACCACCGCGCCGGGTGTCCACCAGGAATAGAACGGCGCGGCGATCAACATGCCGACGCCGAACCCGGTCATTTGCAGCAGCGTCAGAAAACTGAAAATCGGCAGGCGCAGGCTGTCCGGTTCACGTTGCAGGCGCGACATCAGGCCAACCTCCGAGAACCCGTCGCCTATCCCGGCGGGCAACGAAAACAGCAGCAAACCGTACAGGGTCTGCTGCTGAAACGTCAGGATGAATCCGCAGGACATCAGCAACACGCCAAAGAAAAATCGCCGCTCAAGGTGCGCGTTGTCCGTGCCTTTCAGGCGACTGGCGATTCGCGCACCGATGAACTTGCCGCAGGCCCACACCGCCAGCATCAGGCCCAGGGTGGTGCTGGCCGACTCGGGTGTGAGCAGTTTTGAAATGATCGGAAGACCGACGTTGTGCGCGGCGCTGCCCAAGGTGTCGGCCATGGCGACGGCCAACATCGCCGCCAGTACCGGCGCCGTGCGCAAACCCTGGCGCAAGGCCTGCCATTCGCCCTGTTTGTGAAGAGGTTCATCACAGCTGGGGGCCGGTCCGCAAAACCGCAGTGGCACAATCAGCAGCGCAGCCAGCAGGTACGTGACCACGTTCAATGCAAATACCGTTTCAAAGCCAAATCCCGCCACCAACAACCCAGCCACCAGACTCCCGCTGACCATCGCCGCAGACGACGCCGAAGTTATCCAGGCGTTGGTCTTGAGTAATTGCGCCTCTTCGATCAGGTGCGGCAATTGGCTGTTGAGGCCGATGGCGAACATCGAATTACCAAACCCCAGGCCAAACGCGATCAGCGGCAATAGCAACGCTTGTTGGCTGACCGGCAGCACCAGCAGCAGCCCCAGCAAACCGGCACGCAGCAGATCGAAGGCAATCAGCGGCAGGCGCCCGGCCCAGCGGCGATAGAACCGGGTACCGATCAGGCTGGCCAGGATCCCCCCGGCGACACGGCTGGCGAGGAAGATGCCGACGCTCATGGCGTTATTGCTGAGCAGGTAGACGTAGGTAGCCAGGGCGACCATGTTGAGGAAAGCGCCGAAGTCCGAAATCAGCCGGGCGGCGACGATCAACTGAGCATTGCGGATGGAGTTCACATTCAGTCCTTGAGTGTGCGGGGTATTGCTGGTGTAAAAAACCCGGCCAAAGCCGGGTTTTGGGTCAACCGATCACTGCATCCACGGCGGAGGCGGTTCTTCGGCTTTGCTTGGTGGCGCATCGTCCGCCGCCCGAATCGCTTGGCGACGCTCTTCGTCGAGACGGGCCGCCTCGATCTCGCGCATGATCCCGCCGACGTCCGCCAGTTCTTCCGGCTCGTCGAACTCGCCGGTCAACACGCTGGCCGGGTGCAAGGTGCCGGCTTCGTACAACGCCCACATTTCCTTGGCATACTTGGTGCGTTTCAACTCCGGTGCAAAACGACCGAAGTACGACGCCATGTTGCCCACGTCCCGCTCCAGCATGCTGAACGCGTGGTTGTTGCCCGCCGCATCCACTGCTTGCGGCAGGTCGATGATGACCGGGCCAGTCGGCGTCAGCAGCACGTTGAACTCGGACAGGTCACCGTGCACCAGACCGGTACACAACATCAGCACGATTTGCGAAATCAGGTAAGCGTGATACTCGCGTGCCTGGTCCGGCTCCAGCACCACATCGTTCAGGCGAGGCGCGGCATCGCCGTACTCGTCAGCCACCAGTTCCATCAGCAGCACGCCTTCGAGGAAGTCATACGGCTTGGGCACCCGCACCCCGGCACTGGCCAGGCGGAACAGCGCCGCCACTTCGGCGTTCTGCCAGGCGTCTTCGGTTTCCTTGCGGCCAAACTTGGAGCCCTTGGCCATTGCGCGAGCCTGCCGGCTGTTGCGCACCTTGCGGCCTTCCTGATACTCGGCCGCTTGACGAAAACTGCGTTTGTTCGCCTCCTTGTAGACCTTGGCACAACGCAGCTCGTTGCCGCAGCGCACCACATAAACAGCTGCTTCTTTACCACTCATGAGTGGGCGCAGCACCTCGTCGACCAGACCGTCCTCGATCAGGGGTTCAATGCGTTTTGGAGTCTTCATCAGCTTTTATTGTGGGTCCTTTATTACCAAACACGCGAAAGTCATTCGTTATACGGCAATCCTCTCATTCGGGGGAGGGGTTGCCGACCTATGAACGTTCCCATGAACATCAAGATGCACACAATGTGCCGGATTAATCGGGCAAAACTCATCGACCACCCCGGATCATAGCTGAGCGAGAACCACTTGTTGACGACGGAGTGCCAAGGTATTTGCGACAGAATCTAACCTCGATCGCTGGCGTTCGCAGGATTTTTCTCAACAGGCCTCAATTTCCCCTCTCCCCGGCCGAAGTCATTAGAGAGAAAAGGAATTGTCTGACAAACGCCTCGACAACAATCAAGAAGGCGCGCTCAAGGATCGGGGCGTATCAAACGTTTTCGGCTGCCAATAATCCGCGAGTCATCAGTACTGCGTGGGCCTACAAGAAAAACTGGAGCGCGGATGAACATCAAACAGAAGTTGACCTGGGCGTTTGCAATCATCGCCTGCTTGCCCGTGGTGCTGGTCGCCACCCTCGTCGTGCTGAACTTGCGCAGTGATGCCAAGGACAATTTTGTCGACGGCAGTGGCCGCGAGATTCGTCAGGTCAGCAATGCCATGCAGCTGTTCTTTGATGGCATCAGCCAGAACGTTGACTACCTGGCGACCCAACCGCTGATCAAGAACTCCGACGACAGCCTCAAGACCTACATGAGTGCCAACGCCGAGAGCATTCCCCAAGGCGAAATGGACAAGAAGGTCTTCGCCCTCCTCCAGGACCTTGGCAACAGCCACCCGGCCTACGCCTACGCGATTCTCGGGACGGCGGCGGGCGGTTACGTGTCCTGGCCGGACGATGCGAAGCTGAGCAATTACGACCCGCGCCAGCGCCCGTGGTACAAGGCGGCCCAGGCCAAGCCGGGCAAGCCGCTTCGCACCGAGGCCTATTACTGGGCCCAGGATGACGCGACCTACGTCAGCACCGTGCGCACCATCGATAACAAACTGGGCAGCAATGGCGGCGTGGTCAGCATCGACGTGACGCTCAAGCAGCTCACTGAAATCGTCAAACAGATCAAACTCGGCGAAACCGGCTACCTGATGCTGGTGGAAAACACCGGCACCATACTGGTCGATCCCAAGCAGCCGGAACACAATTTCAAAGCACTGAGCAGCCTCGGCGACGGTTACGCGCAACTCGGCAAGGCCGGCAAAGGGCTGGTAGAGGTTGAGCTCAATGGCGAGCGCTACATGGCCAACGTCTGGCCGTCGGAGCAACTGGGCTGGACCTTTATCGGCCTGATCAAGCAGACCGACGTGATGAGCTCGGCCACTCAACTGACCTGGCTGATCGCGATCATCGCGGCGGTACTGGCGGTGTTCTTCGCCATCGTCGGCGCCAGTTTCGCCAGCCTGATCGTGCGGCCGATCCGCAGCGTGGCCAGCGGTCTGGAAGGCATCGCCCAGGGCGAAGGCGACCTGACCAAGAACCTGCACATCCGTGGCAGCGATGAAACCGCGCAACTGGCCAACTGGTTCAACCAGTTTCTGGCGGCGATCCGCAACCTGATTCAAAGCATCGGCGGCGCCGCGACCAAGATCCTCGCCACCTCCAAGAGTTCGACCCAAGTGTCCAGCGACATGGCCGAAGCCGCCGGGCGTCAGCGTGAAGCGGTGGACATGGTGTCCACGGCGTTCCACGAAATGGTCGCCACCGCCAACGAAGTCGCGCGCTCTTGCAGCCAGGCCGCCGAGTCGGCCGACAGCGGTCAGCGCCAGGCCCGTGAAGGCCAGCAGCAGATCGATGCCGCGGTGAGCAGTGTCGATCGCTTGAGCCAGGAAATCGAACAGTCGGCGCAATCGATGCAACAGCTTGAGCGCGACAGCAACGACATTCAGTCGATCCTCGGGACCATCCGTTCCATCGCCGAACAGACCAACTTGTTGGCCCTGAACGCGGCCATCGAAGCAGCCCGGGCCGGTGAACAGGGTCGTGGCTTTGCGGTGGTGGCGGATGAAGTTCGCGCCCTGGCCAAACGAACTGCCGATTCCACGGCGGAAATCGACGGCCTGCTGGGCAACCTGGCCAAGCGCACCAGTCAGGTAACACAGCAGATGCATGCGAGCCTGGAGGTGTCTCAGCAATCGGTGACCCGCATCGGTGAAGCGCGCAGCAGCTTCGGGCAGATCCGTGAGTCGGTGGATGTGATTCGTGACATGAATACTCAAATCGCCACGGCGGCTGAGGAACAGCATCAGGTGGCCGAGGACATCAATCGGCATATCAGCCAGATTCATGGCGATGCGCAGTTGGTGGCGGAATTGGCAAACTCGGCGCGGCTGGATTCTCAGAGCCTGGCAGGGTTGTCGAATGAGCTGGACGGGTTGGTTCGCCGCTTCAGGACCTGAGGTTCAAAGGACAAGATCAAAAGATAAGATCAAAAGATCGCAGCCTTCGGCAGCTCCTACGCGCCTGTGGGCGCTGCCGCAGGCTGCGATCTTTTAGCAGTGTTACTGCTTGAACAACTCACCAGGGGTAAACCCGAACAACCCCTTGAACGCCGCAATAAACGCCGACGTCGAGTCATACCCGCAAGACAGCGCGGCATTGGTCACGCTGTCCCCCTCCTCCAGCAAACTCAACGACGACAGCAGCCGCATGCGCTGCCGCCAACTGCGGAAGCTCAACCCGGTCTCGCGCTGAAACAGCCGCATCAGGGTTTTCTCCGACATGCCCAAACGCTCGGCCCATTCCTGCAAGGTCACCGTGCACTCGGGACTTTCGATCAGTTCGTTGCACAAACCCAGCAGTCGCTCATGCCGGGGCAACGGCAAGGAAAACCCAACCTCCGGCAGACTCGCCAACTGATCCAGCAGCACGCCCACCAATCGCGCCTCCTGACTGTCGCCCTGTGGATACTCCACCGGCAACTGGCAAAAGCGCTTGATCAGCTCCCGGGCCAATGGCGTGACTTCCAGCACCCGGCAACGCCCGTCCGCCCATTGGCAGTCCTCGCGGCGCACGTACAGGCTGCGCATTTCGGCACGCATCGAGGTCACGACCTGATGCTCGAGATCCGCCGGAATCCAGATGCCCCACTGCGGCGGCGCAAAGAAACTGCCCTCAGCGGTGTGCACGCCGAGAACACCGCTGATGGCGTAGGAAAACTGCACCCAATCATGACGATGAGGCGGCGTCCACGAACCGGCGTTCAGGCTTTCCGCCCGCGCATACAACGGACGCGGCAACACCGTCAGCGCCGGGATGGTCCGCTCGAGGGTAAGTTGTCCGTTAGTCGGCATTGATTGGCCTTATGTCGCAAGACGGCTGATAGGGCCGACGTTAGGCTAAGTCATCAATTCTTACAAATGGATTCGGTGCCGGTTATGCATGCCTTCAAACACCTCAAACGCGTGGTCACCGACTGGTTCTTGTGCGGCATGCTGATCGCCACGCTGCTGGCGTATTTCTTCCCGACCTTCGGCGCCACCGGCGGCGGGATGCATGCCGAGTGGGTGATCAACATCGGCGTGTTCCTGGTGTTCTTCCTGCACGGGGTCAACCTCTCCAGCGAGCAGATCCGCCACGGGCTGAAAAACTGGAAGCTGCACGTGATGGTCCAAGCCTTCACCTTTGCGGTGTTTCCGTTGATCTGGCTGCTGAGCGACACACTGCTGGGCTCACACATTCCATCGTTGCTGATGCTCGGTTTCCTCTACCTCTGTGCCCTGCCCTCGACCATTTCCTCATCCGTAGCCCTCACCGGCAGCGCGGGCGGCAACGTACCGGCGGCGATTCTCAACGCGAGCCTGTCCAGCGTGCTGGGGATTTTCCTGACACCGTTGCTGGTGAGTTTCGTGGTCGGCAGCGGCGCTGGCGGCATCGACCTGGGTTCAACCCTGCTCGATCTGTGCGCGATGCTGTTGTTGCCGCTGGTGCTTGGGCAATTATTGCGGCCGTTGCTGGGAAAAGTTTTCGCCCGGTACAAGCGCTACACCAACATCGCCGACAAACTGGTGATCCTGCTGCTAGTGTACTCGGCGTTCTGCAACTCGATGGTCTCGGGGATGTGGCAGCAACAGGGCAATAGCGTGATTCTCACGGCGCTGATCGGCAGTGCGATTCTGCTGGCGATCATCTTGTGGATGACCACCCGCACCGCCCACGCGCTGAAATTCAGCCCCGCCGATGAGATCGCCGCGGTGTTCTGCGCCAGCAAAAAATCCCTGGCGGCCGGAGCGCCGATGGCGGCGCTGATCTTCGGCGCCAACCCCGGCCTTGGGTTGATCCTGCTGCCAATCATGATCTACCACCCGTTGCAGCTGATCGTGTGCTCGGTGATGGCCGAGGGTTACGCCAATCGCAACCGGGAACTGGCCGCACAGCAAAATGCGGCAGTGCTTAGCCCTCAATAATCAGCGCTCGATAATCGCCGTCACGCCCTGACCGCCGGCGGCGCAGATCGAGATCAACCCTCGGCCCTTGCCCGCCGCGTCCAGCAGCTTCGCCAGGTTGGCGACGATCCGCGCACCGGTGGCGGCAAACGGATGCCCGACGGCCAATGAACTGCCTTTGACGTTGAGGCGACTGCGGTCGATGGAACCCAGCGGTGCGTCGAGGCCGAGGCGGGTTTTGCAGTACTCCGGATCTTCCCAGGCCTTCAATGTGCACAACACCTGCGCGGCAAACGCTTCGTGGATTTCGTAGTAATCGAAGTCCTGCAAGGTCAGGCCATTGCGCGCCAACAAACGCGGCACCGCATACACCGGTGCCATCAGCAGCCCCTCGGCACCCTTGACGAAATCCACCGCCGCCGCCTCGCCATCGCGCCAATAGGCAAGCACCGGCAAACCACGCGCCTTCGCCCATTCCTCACTGCCCAGCAGCACCACCGACGCGCCATCGGTGAGTGGCGTAGAGTTGCCCGCGGTCAGGGTGCCCTTGGCACTTTTCTCGAAGGCCGGTTTCAGTGAGGCGAGTTTTTCCAGGGTCAGCTCCGGGCGCAGGTTGTTGTCCCGGGTCAGGCCGAGGAACGGCGTCATCAAATCGTTGTGCCAGCCTTCGGCGTAAGACGCCGCCAGTTTCTGATGGCTTTCGAGGGTCAGCCGATCCTGCTCGTCACGCGGGATGCCCCAGGTCTGGGCCATCAATTCACAGTGTTCGCCCATCGACCGGCCGGTGCGCGGCTCGCCGATGCTTGGGAAGTCCGGGATCAGGTGTCGGGGACGCAATTGCAGGAAGGCTTTCAGTTTGTCGGCGGTGCTTTTGGCGCGGTTGGCTTGCAAGAGGATCTTGCGCAGGCTTTCGTTGACGCCGATCGGCACGTCCGAGGCCGTGTCGACACCACCGGCAATGCCACATTCGATTTGCCCCAGGGCGATTTTGTTCGCCACCAACAACGTCGCCTCCAGCCCCGTACCGCAGGCCTGCTGGATGTCGTAGGCCGGCGTCGTCGGCGACAAACGCGAGCCCAATACACATTCGCGGGTCAGGCCGTAGTCGCGCAAATACTTGAGCAAGGCCCCGGCGGCCACTTCGCCCATGCGCACACCGTGCAGGTTATAGCGCTCGATCAGGCCTTCCAGCGCTGCGGTGAACATCGCCTGGTTACTGGCAGTGGCGTACGGCCCGTTGGACCGGGCAAAAGGAATACGGTTACCACCGATAATCGCGACGCGACGCAGCTGATTCATGAAAAAAGCTCCTTCTGATAGTCAATGGTGAACACACATCCCTGTGGGAGCGGGCTGCAATTCCTGAAAGACCTGCTAAACCCAAGCTCAAACCAACCTGCAATGTTCAAGCGTAGGCCTTATCTCGTGGATCGAACGACTAATTGCCATTCCTGGTCCACACTTTTAACCCCGGCTTCTGGAGCGTGATTCATGTCTGACCGCTATATCGACTTCGCCAATTCGTCCATCGGCCATCGTGTGGTCGGTGCCCTGGGTCTGCCGTCGCCGGTACGGCTGGAACGCTGGCAAGCAGGCCGACTGCGGCCTGTCGAGGGGGCGCTGTTGATTGGCGGTGGCCCGCTGGCGGAAAAAGTCAGCGCCTTGGCCAACCGCCTGACCGACACGATTTACAGCTACGGCACCGACCCGACCCTGGCCACCGCGTGGATTCCCGGCCACGGCCAGAAACTCAAGGCCGTGGTGTTCGACGCCAGTGACCTGGTGCAGGTCGATCAGCTGAAACAGCTGCGCGAGTTCTTCCAGCCACTGATGAAAAACCTCGATCACCATGCGCATCTGGTAATTCTGGGTCGGGCGCCGGAGACCTTGAGCGACCCGTTCGCCGCCAGCACCCAACGGGCCCTGGAAGGGTTCAGCCGTTCGCTGGCCAAGGAACTGCGCAGCGGCGGCACCTTGCAGCTGATCTATGTCGGCGAAGGGGCCGAAGATCAACTCGAAGGCCCGTTGCGGTTTTTCCTCTCGCCCAAAAGTGCGTTCATTTCCGGGCAAGTCATACGCTTGAAGGCGTGTGCGGCGCAGGTGATGGACTGGACCCGTCCGTTGTCAGGGCGCAAGGCACTGGTGACGGGCGCGGCCCGCGGCATCGGCGCCTCGATCGCCGAAACCCTGGCCCGCGACGGCGCCGAGGTGATCCTGCTCGACGTGGCGCCGGCCAAAACCGATCTCGATGCCCTGGCCGCGCGCCTCGGCGGGCGCAGCATCACCCTGGACATCTGCGCCGAAAACGCCGCCACGCAACTGATCGAACAGTTGCCGGATGGCGTCGACATCGTGGTGCACAACGCGGGCATCACCCGGGATAAAACCCTGGCCAACATGACCCCGGAATTCTGGGACGCGGTGCTGGCAGTCAACCTCAACGCGCCGCAAGTGCTGACCAAGGCGCTGCTCGACAGCGGCACCTTGCGCGACAACGGCCGAGTGATCCTGCTGGCGTCCATCAGCGGCATCGCCGGCAATCGCGGGCAAACCAATTACGCCGCGAGCAAGGCCGGGCTGATTGGCCTGGCCCAGGCCTGGGCGCCACTGCTGGCAGGGCGCGGCATCAGCATCAACGCGGTGGCGCCAGGATTCATCGAAACCCAGATGACCGCGCACCTGCCCTTCGGCGTACGCGAAGCCGGGCGGCGCTTGAGTTCGTTGGGCCAGGGCGGCCTGCCGCAAGACGTCGCCGAAGCCGTGGCCTGGATGGCACAACCGGGCACCGGAGCGTTTACCGGGCAAGCGCTGCGCGTGTGCGGGCAAAGCGTGTTGGGAGCCTGACCATGACCACCGACTGGCACACACTCAATAGCGAACCGGGCCTGCAGACGCTGTATTTAAGAGCGGCAACGCGACGCAAAATCACCGGCACCGCACTGCCTGAGCTGGGTTATCACTGTTGGGTCAACGTCGATCCGAAACGCCTGGAGGCTTATCGCAAAGTGTGTGGTTTCGCCGACAACGGGCTGCTGCCACCGACGTATCCGCACATCCTGGCGTTTGCCTTGCAGATGCAACTGCTCACCGCCAAGGCGTTTCCCTTCCCGCTGCTGGGGCTGATTCACTTGAGCAATCGCATTCGAGTCATGCGCCCCATGGGCGGCGTGAGTCGCGTGCGGGTCAGCGTGAAGGTGCAGAACCTGCAACCCCATGCCAAGGGCGCGACCTTCGAGTTAGTGACGACGCTCGACGACCAATTGGGGCTGCTGTGGGAAGCCGAAAGCCAGATGCTCTGTCGCAGGGTCAAACTGGCAGGCGAGCCTGTCGAGCAAGCGTTTGCAACGACCTTGTCGCTGACCGAAGTGGCCCACTGGAAAGCACCGGCGGACATTGGTCGCCGGTACGCCAAAGTGTCTGGAGACTACAACCCGATTCACCTGAGCGCGATCAGCGCCAGACTCTTCGGCTTTCCCAGCGCCATCGCCCATGGTCTGTGGAACAAGGCGCGCACCCTGGCAGCCCTGAGTGATCATTTGCCGACGGCCAACGTCGAGATTGCGGTGCAGTTCAGAAAACCGGTGCGTTTGCCCAGCGAAGTGACGCTGATGTCCAGCGCGGAGGGGTCCAGTGGCGACTTCCAGTTGATGGGGGCCGGGGAGATCGAGCATATGGTGGGGCAGTGGCGGCCGGTTGCCTGATGGATTGTGGTGAGGGGGGCTTTCCCCCTCGCCACAGTACGCTCAGGAACTCAGCAAACCCCGAGGCTGCGGAAACAAATTATTCAACGTATCCAACAAACGCACGTGATAGATCGGCTTGCGAAACAGATCCAGCACCTGCAACCGCAACATGTCACTCACATCCTCCATATCCGCATGCCCCGACGTCACAATCACCGGCAAATGCTGACGAGCCGTGTGCTCACGCAGACGCTTGATCAACGATATGCCGCTTTCCTCCGGCATCCGCAAATCAGTAATCACCAGCGCAATATCAGGATGACGAGTCAAATGATGCAGGGCGAGCTTGACCGACGTTGCCGTAAAACACGTAAAACCCTCGCCCTCCAGCAACTCCGCCAGTTCCAGTAACGCATCCTCCTCATCATCGACCAGAAGAAGCTGTTGCCGAGGGAGGGCTGGAGCGTTCATGGGGCAACACCTGCAATGGACTAAGCCATGACGTTAGAAGCCCTTTGCAGGATTGGCAAATGACTGCCTGTGCCAGTCTTCAAATCAAAGCGCAGCTGAAATCGTGTTGAACATTGTGGTGACCGCCGTGGAGATAGGTGCCACAAACGTTGCCAGCACCACGGCCACCATGCCTGCAATGATTGCGTACTCGATGCCCGAAGCACCTTCGGTGTCTTTGGCAAGGTCTTTGTAAAAAGCGATGTGGGATTTGATCTTCTGAACCGTTTTAGAGAAGGACATGACGCGTCTCCTGAATGACAGCGGTTGTTGCACTGCCGCAACATGATTCCCATATGCCAGCATCAGCATTGTCGGCAAACCCATGCCCAACAACTGTAAGAACGCATTAATACTTAAGCAGTAACCGGTTGATTAACGTCACAAAACAGTACTTTGGGCATCAGTCCGTTACTTTTGTCAGATATTTACCGCTCAGTGATGGCATTTTGCTTTACCTGCGCTACCGTCAAATAGCGAAACAGTCCCACGTTCATAACTGCCTGATTACGAAGTCATCTCGTTAGAAGGCTTGGGGGCGTTACGCCGCAGGAAAGGGGGAGAGCCTTCATGAACAGCCGCGTCACCCTGGGCCTGGCCGGGCTGTTCCTGGCAGGCGCCATCATTGCCGGTTACTGGGGGCTGGCGCTGAGTCGCCAACCGGCCCCCGAGCCTGTCGCGCAAATCGGCACATCAACGCCCTCGATACAGGTCTCGGTGGATGACCCGACCCGCCAACCGGTGGTGGTGCTGCTGCGTGATATCGCACCGTTCGAGCAGATCACCGCCGCCGACGTGACCCTGGAAAAACTGCGTACCGCCCCGGTTGGCAGCCTGACCCGTCTCGAACAAGCCATTGGCCGTACACCCTGGCACGCGCTCACCGCCGGCAGCTGGCTCAATGATCAGAGTTTCGAAGCCGGCGGTACGCTGGCGCGGATGATCCGCGCCGATGAACGCGCCCTCGCCGTGGCGGCGGATGATGTGATCAATGTCGGCGGCCAACTGAGCCCCGGCGATTATGTCGATGTGCTGCTGTTTCTGCGCATGGACACCAACAACCTCCAGCAGTCGGCCCAGGTCGTGGTCCCGGCGTTGCGCGTACTCGGGGTCGGCGAGCAGTTGGGGCTGACGAACGATGGCAAGCCTGCCAACCCGGCACTCAGCCATGAAGAGAAACTCAAGCAGGAACAACTGCGCACCAGCGCCCGCACCGTGTTGCTCGCCGTCCCTGAATCCCTCTTGAGCCGCCTGATGCTCGCGGCACAGGTCGGGGTTTTGCGTCTGGCTGTGCGCAGCGCCGAGGAACAACGCCTGAGCCAATACTGGGCCGGCCGTGGTGACTCATCGGCGAGCCTGGCCAACGCCAACCGCGAGCTGGTGCAGTTCAGTCAACTGGCCCTGGCCGGCACTCCACAATCCCCCGCCCCCAGAGGCGCAGCACCGCGCAAGCCGAGCGTGGAAGTCATTCGCGGCAATGCCGTCACCCAACAAACGCCCTGAATCGAGCGAGGACGCTTCTCCATGCGTAGATGTTTCACGCAGCACTTCCTCGAAAACGGCCACGTCGATAAACACGGCGGATTATCGCAATGAGCCAGAGCCAGAACCTGAGCCAGACCTTCCTCGCGATCACACGCAACAACACCGACTTGGAGTGGCTGCAAGGGGCGCTCGCCCCTTTGGGCCGGGTGATCAGCGCCGGTGGCGGCAACCTCGACGAGCTCCTGACGCTGGTGGACGTGACCTTCGCCAGCCTGGTGTTCGTGGGCCTGGACCATGAGCATGTGGTGGCCCAGAGCGCGTTGATCGAGGGAGCCCTGGAAGCCAAACCGATGCTGGCGATCGTGGCCCTGGGCGATGGCATGGACAACCAACTGGTGCTCAATGCCATGCGCGCCGGAGCGCGGGATTTTGTCTCTTACGGCTCGCGGTCCAGTGAAGTCGCCGGCCTGGTGCGACGTCTGAGTAAACGCCTGCCGACCGTGGCGCCGAACACCCAACAGATTCCACAAGGTGGCCTGACCGTACTTTACGGCGCACAGAACAATGCCGACGGCGCGTTGCTCGCCCACCACCTGGCGCACGTGGTGCAAAAGAGCGGCCAGCAAACGCTGCTGCTGGATCTGGGGCTGCCCCGTGGCGACAGCCTGGCCTTGCTGGGGTTGGAGAGTTCGTTTCATTTCGGCGATGCATTGCGCCACCTCAGGCGCCTCGACGCAACGCTGATCGACAGCGCCTTCACCACCTGCGACGCCGGGCTGCGAATCCTCGCCTACGCCAGCAACGATGAACCGCTCGAACAGACCAGCGCCGCCGAGCTGTACATGCTGCTCAGTGCCTTGCGCCAACATTTCCAGCACATCGTGGTGAACCTCACCGGCCAGTCGGACAGCGAAGCCTTGCGCACCTTCGTCAGCCATTGCGACAAGTTGCTGTGGTACACCGATCAAAACGTGCTCGACTGCCGACGCAACCTTGAGGTGCTCAGCCGCTGGCGCGAAAAAGGCCTGAAGCTCGACCACGCCAGATTGCTGGTGGACCGCTACCTGCGCAGCGTCGCGCCGGACTCCGACACCTTGGGCAAAACTTTCGGCATGGAGGTGATCGCGGTGTTTGCCTACAGCCCGGAAGTGCGACTCAACGCCAAGAATCAAGGGCTGAGCCTGTTCGAGCTGGCCCCGCGCGAGGGCCTGACCCAAAGCCTGCGCGCCCTCGGCGAGCAGCTGGCCAAACGCTCCGAAAGCCCGGATAAGCCCAAGGCCGGCTGGTTCAACCGGTTGAGGGGCGTGCAATGAGCGGGGAAAAACTCTTCGGCGCGCCTTCGCACGGGCCGACCGGCAATACCGACCACGAAGGCCTGAAACTGGTGCTGCACCGCTACATCATCGACGCCATCGAAGAGTCCGGAAAAAACCTGCTGGAAGGGTCGCGGCCCATGCTGTCGCAGTTCGTCACCGACAAAGTCGCCGAATACATCGCCCGTCTGCACCTGGCGATTTCCCGCTACGAGATGGAACGGCTGGCGGAAGAAATCGTCGACGAACTCACCGGTTTCGGTCCGCTGGAAGTGCTGCTGCGCGACTCGGCGGTGACCGAAATATTGGTCAACGGCCCGCACCGGGTGTTCGTCGAACGTGAGGGAGTGTTGCACCTCAGCGACCTGCGGTTCATCGACGACCACCACGTCGAGCGGGTCATGCAACGGATTCTCGCGCCCCTGGGCCGACGGCTCGATGAGTCTTCGCCGATGGTCGATGCACGCCTGCCCGATGGCAGTCGGGTCAACGCGATCATTCCACCGATTGCCCTCGACGGCCCATGCCTGTCGATTCGGAAGTTCCGCAAGGACATGCTCAAAAGCACCGACCTGATGGCGATGCAAACCATCGACCAGGCGATCTTCGAGTTCATTCAGGAGGCTGTGGGCAAGCGTTGCAACATCCTGGTCAGCGGCGGTACCGGCACCGGCAAGACCACACTGCTGAACATTCTCAGCCAATTGATCGCCCCTCACGAACGGCTGGTCACCATCGAAGACGTCGCCGAACTGCAACTCGGCCATCCTCACGTGGTACGCCTGGAAACCCGACCGCCGAATGCCGAAGGCCACGGCGAAGTGAAGGCCAGCGACCTGATTCGCAACGCGCTGCGGATGCGCCCGGACCGGATCATCCTCGGCGAGATTCGCGGCGTCGAAGTGGTCGACGTGCTCACCGCCATGAACACCGGGCACGACGGCTCCATGAGCACCGTGCACGCCAACAACGCCCAGGATGCACTCTTGCGCCTAGAGACGCTGGTGGGCCTGACCGGGCGGCTCATCGCCGAACGCACCCTGCGGCAAATGATTTGCGCGGCGCTGGACGTAGTGATCCAACTCACGCGCCTGCCCGATGGCCGCCGCTGCGTCAGCGAAGTGGTGGAGGTCGTCGGTATTCGTGACGACGTCTACGTGACCAACACCCTGTTCCGCTTCGACCGACACACCGGCCGCGGTTTTCTGCGCGAGGCGGCCAACCCCGCCGGCGACAAACTGCGTCGCGAGTCGGCACTCTCTCCCTTGGCGTATTGAGGGTCACGGCATGCTCAAACCGGCGCTGCTCATCCTGCTTTGCCTGACGCTGTTGGGGGTGTCGATCCGTTTGTTCTACAACAGTCTGCGCCAGGCCGGCATCGACCGAACCCTCGGCCGCCTGACCCAGGGGCAACCGCAACTGACCGTGGCGAAATCATCCTGGTCTGGCCTGGAACGGACCTTTCTACGCGCCGGCCTCGGGCGCCCCACCGAGCGCATCGGGTCGTGGCTGCTGCTCTGGGCCTTGGGCGCCCTGCTGGGGTTTGCCCTCGCGGGCTGGATCGGTTTGTTGATGTTGCTACTGGTGCCGCCCCTGGCTCTGCGGCTGTACATCAGCTGGCGATATCAGCGCCGACTCAAGCGCATGATCGAACAACTGCCGACGCTGCTCGACCACACCGTGCGCAGCCTGAAGTCCGGACGCACCCTGGCCGATGCAGTGCTGGGCGCCATCAACGCCGCCGAAGCGCCACTGAAAGACGCCATGGCTCGGGTTCAACGCAACGTGCACTTGGGCGTCAGCCTGCCGGACGCCATCTCGGACCTCGCCGAGCTGTATGAGAAAGACGAGTTTCGCCTGTTCGCCCTGGGCCTGAAGGTCAATCACCGCTACGGCGGCAATGCCAGTGAGCTGTTTGAAAACCTGATCAAAATGATCCGCGAACGAGACCAGGCGGCGCGCCAACTGCGCGCCATGACCGGCGAAACCCGCGTCACGGCCGTGGTGCTGGGGCTGATGCCTGTGGGGCTTGCCGGTTACTTTTTGGTGTCCAATCCGAAATACCTGTTGGCCATGTGGAACAGCGGCTCGGGACAAATGATGCTGGCGACCGCGTTCGGCTTGCAGGTCGTGGGCTGCCTGGCGCTGTGGCGCATGTTGCGAAGCGTATGAAAATCGCCCTGCTGCTGAGCGCACTGCTGTTTCTGGCGGCCACGCTGTTGCTGCTCAGTGGCCTGCTGGACCAGCACCGGCGTGCACGCCAGGTAGCCCAACGGCTGGACGGCAAACCGCTGAGCGACCATCGCGTCAGTCACTGGCTACAACTGCTGGGCGACAGCCGCATCGGTCAGCGTTCGATCCAACTGGACAACGAAACCCAGACCCTGCTCAACCGCCTCGGCTGGCGCAGCGCCCGACAACGCTCGCTGTTCGCCGCCTGCCAGATCGGCACACCGGTGCTGGCGTTGGCCCTGTGCCTGTTGATTCAGGGCCTGTTCTTCCCGCAGGTGAACAACCACTGGATCACTCCAACCCTCGCCACAGCCCTCGGTTACCTGCTGCCCAAACGCTTGCTCGCCGCCGCCGCGCAGCAGCGGCAAAAACAACTGGCGATCGAGGTATCAACCTTCATTCCACTGCTGCGCATCCTGTTCGAATCCGGCATGGCGGTGGAACAGTCACTGCGAGTGTTGAGCGTCGAAGGCAAACAACTGCTACCGACCCTGACCCACGAATTGCGCCTGATACTGGCGCGGGTCGATTCCGGTCTGGAACTGGGCGAAGAACTGAACAAGGCCACCCAATTGCTCGCGGTGGACGAATTCACCGACACCTGCGTGATCCTTCAACAACTGATTCACCAAGGCGGCGGCGCGATGAAATCACTGCTGGCGCTCAAGCTGCTGCTCGATGACCGACGCCTGACACGCTTGCAGGAATACATCTCCAAGATGTCCGCAAAAATGTCCGTGGTGATGATGTTGTTTCTCTTCCCGGCATTGCTGATCGTGCTGGCCGGACCAAGCTTCACCGCGCTGGCGCGGGCGTTTGGTTCTTGAAAGACCAACGAGCCTGTGGCGAGGGGGCTTGCCCCCGTTGGGCTGCGAAGCTGCCCCAAAATCTCTGGTGGTCCAAAGATCTTGTGAGTGCTACGCACTCAAACGGGGGCAAGCCCCCTCGCCACAGGTCGTTCCTACAAGGGGTCAGCTGTGTGGCGCGGCTTTTAGTACGTCGACGTTATCCAGCACCCGATTCACCGCCAGCTCGGCCAGCATGATCACCTGCTGAATCGCCAGGAGCGTATGCCGCTGTGGGGCGTCGACATAGACTGCAATGTCGCTGGTCATGACGCTGGCCGAGGCCAGTGATTCGCAGACATGGGCCAGCAAGCTTTCGTTGTCCATGTCCGGGGCGACCAGAAACATCCTGCTTGGTTTGCGGCCTTCGGGTTGTTTGGGTGGTGGTTTTAGGTAGTGGTCGAGCGCGCGTTCGGCGGCTTCGTTGAGTTTTTTGGAATCGGGGGATTCGTAGGGGGAAGTGCTGTCCACTTCAGGCGGATTCGGTGTGGCTTTGAACATGGTGAAGCTCCAAGTAAGTAATGGAGTTGCCACTAATCGCCGCGATGCGATGGGGGTGGCAGCTGTACGCAGGTTCGCGGACCGAGCTACTTGGAAACCCGGCATACCCAAAGGTATCCCGCGCACAGCCACCATAAGACCAAACGACACACTCCGAAGGAACGGCGGTTGGGGACGATGATTATGCACCAAGTAAGCTATTTCAGGCCGCGACGCCCGGTCGCTGAATTGTCAGCGACGGACAAAGGCTAGAGACGCAGCTTCCGACGGGCAACCTGAAAAATGCGTGGGAAAAGATCTGCGCACTGAGACATCAATTAAACATTCAAAAGCGGAGCGCGGAGCGTCCCTGGCGGCGTTCCCACGCGGGAGCGTGGGAACGATCATTCGTTAACCGATTGGTCGGCTGTCAGGCCGCCAAGATCAAAAGATCGCAGCCTTCGGCAGCTCCTACAGGGGAACGGCGTACACCCGCCCCTCACCACTCAACAGGCCGAGCGTTAGCTCGCCTGCCGCCTTTGATTTTGATCTGCCCGCCCCTTCGGGAGGCTGAGTGGAGGTGTTCATCTGGGGATTGGCGCGCAGCGCCGTTCGACGCAGTCGAACCCATCGCATGTAGGTTGAAGCGAAGCCAACCGTAGGGCGATGCCCCCAGATGGATACCGGAGCGAAGGAACGCCGAGCCTTAGCGAGGGGCCGTACGCTTGGGGCGAGACCTTTTGGTTCCTTTTGGGGCGTTTGCCAAAAGGGACTCGCCGTCAGGGCGAAACCATAAGTAGCCGTTACCGCAGAAACGGATATGTACACACCGCAAACAAGAACATGGTCGGCCCAAAGGCCGCCAAGATCAATGCGCAGAAACCCGCCGCCCCCCAGCATTCCCGGGCGACAACGCCAACGCCACCTGCGTACGATTATGCATATGCGTCAACCGCAACACCTGCGACACATAAAGCTTCACCGTGTTCTCGGTAATCCCCAACTCACAGGCAATCTGATAATTGGTCTGCCCCTTGCCCACCAACTGCGCCACCTCCAACTGCCGCGGCGACAACTGATTGAACACCGCCGGCATCCCCACCACCCGCTCCGGTTCACCGACCACACCGTCAACCGAACCTGACACAGGTTCCGGGGACGCCCCCCGACGAACCTTGTCCAGATCCTGATAAAGCTCATCGATCGATTCACAAAGATACTGCAGCTTCTGACTCAAATGCCCCAACTGCAGATTTCTCTGCCGCTCCTGCAAGGCCACCTCCTGACGCTGCAAACCTTCGAGCAACTCAGCCAGATCAATCGGCTTCTGATAGTAATCGGCGAACCCGATACGCAAAGCCTTGATCACATCCTGCTTGTTCGCATGCCCGGTGAGCATGATCGCCTCGAATGCCCGATGCTTGCCGGACAACCGCTGCAGCGCCTGGACAAGCTGGATGCCATCCATGTCAGGCATCTGCAAATCACACAGCACCAAGCCGATATTCACGTCTTCGCTGAAACGCTCGATCGCCTGATGGCCGGAGACACAAGGCACACACCGATAACCATTGAGCTCGATGAACTCGCAAAGCTCTTCGACAATCAACGGCTCATCATCAACCACAAGAACTTTTACTGCCGAGGTAAGCTTGTTCACGTGCCACTCCATGCCAAGTCTGGCTTGGCTGCTCCTGCACCGACACCACAGGCTGTACAACAACAGTTTTGAAAGTAGACGCACTTTCCAACTATGTACATAGAACAGGGGACGCCTGCGATTAATGCATCCAGGCCAGTGTGAGCAGCACACCCACCAGCACGAACGGCGCAAAGGGCTGTTTTTTTGACGCGCCAGGCTCCAGGTAACGAAGACGCGCTCTAAGCCTCTGCCCCATATGCAGCCAGAGTCTTGGCGCCAGCAGCAGCCAGAGCACACTGGCCACCCCGGCGCCGATGAAACCGCCGAGCAGGTGCGTACCGTCCGTCGCAAGACCCAGCGTCGCCATCAGCTTCACGTCGCCTGCCCCCATGCGTCGCACTGCATAACCGGGCAAGGTGAAGGCCAATGCCAACAACAAAGCCCAGCCGCCCTGCACCGCCTCGGCCCCCAGCCACGTAGTCCCTGTCCACAACAGATAGATAAGCGCCAGCACACCTGCACCGACGGTCAGGCCATTGGCGATGTGGCGCTCTCGGGCATCCTGTGCTGCGCAAAGCGTCAGCCAGATGAGTAGGACAAGGCTCTGCATCCGGTAAAAAACGTCCGTTTTGGCTGAATGATTCTATGCTGACACTACGCAGTAATTGTCAGGGTAGACGCACTCATGAAAATAGGCCTCCCCCGCCAACAAAAAGGTGCCGTGGCGATTGAGTTCGCCTTGGTGTTCGTGATTTTTTTCGCCGTGTTTTATGGGTTGGTCAGTTACAGCCTGCCGCTGTTACTGATGCAATCGTTCAATAAATCCACGGCCGAAGCGGTGCGTCGCAGCGTGGCGCTGGACCCAAGCACCGCCAATTACGACACCGCCGTACGAACCGTTGCCACCACCGAACTGACCCGGCAGCTGGCCTGGATTCCCGCCGCACTGAACTTCAACGTGGCCACCGACGCCAGCGCCACCTACACCGGCGGCGTGCTGACGGTCAGCATCAACTACCCCACCAGTAAACTGAATCAAGTGCTGCCGTTTCTGGTGCTGCCGGGAATCGGTTCGGTGCCCAATCTGCCGGCGACCCTCACGGCCCAATCGAGCCTGCAGTTTTGAGCTCCGGGGACAAACTCTTCGGGCGTCTGCTCAATCGCCATCCGCCACAGACCCCGAACACGCCAGACCCTGCGAGCGTGCAACGTGTCGGCTTGCAGCTGCATCTGAATGATGAAGGTCGAGTGATTCAGCTGAGCGGTCCGCTGCGTCATCTGCTGGCGCAACAAATAACCGACACGCAGTCACCACCGCACCTGCTCGATTACCTCATGCCCCATAGCACCCTGTCGGTCGAAGGCTCGCCGGCCGAATGGCAAGGACAGAGCCTGGACCTGGATTTTTTCAGCCTCGCCGGACAACCGCTGCACCTGCGCGGCTGGGTGCAGCCGTTGGGCGAAGAATGGTTGTTGCAGTTGATCGACATCGGCGATCTGTTGCTCGAACGTCGACAAGCGCGCAGTCGTGAACAGTGCCAGTTGCTCGCGGCGCAGGTCAGCGAGCAGTTGCGCCTGTGCAGCCTGACGCGCCTGCCCGAGGTACTGGCCGAACAACTGCAAGGCCTGGCCCAGCGTTTTCAGATTCCGTGCATGGCCATGGCCTTGCTCGATGAACAGGCCGAGGGTTGGTTGATTCACCAGCAGTACGCGGCCTTCGATGCACCAAGGTTGTGGGAAACCCATCAACACCTGGGCACCGGCCTCGACAGTTTGAATGGCTCAGTCCCCCAACAGTTGACACCCAGCGAGCACCCACGCCTGCAAAGCATCTTCGGCAATGCCGAAGGGTTCGCGGTGCCCTATCGCAATGCCCTGGGCGTGGTCGCGTGGTTGCTCTGTGGTTTCTACCCGGTGCAAGAACGTGCTCCCGACTTGAGCGAGCGCGACTGGTTGCAACTCACCGCCGCCCTGGCCGGCCCGCTGCTTGAGCGCTTGCGCGAGCATCAGCACCACCTGCAACTGGAACGGCTGGAATCTCTACAAGCCTTGCTCGGTACCGGTTGGTGGGAGGTCTTCAGCGACCATGCCGAAGTGCAATTGGCGCCGTCGCTCGCCAGTACGCTGAACCTTGCGAGCGCTCGTTTTCCGCTGCACGACTGGCTCGAACAGATTCATCCCGCCGACCGTGAAGAGCTGACGATTCGCCTGCAATCCTTGCAGGACGAAGGCGCGCCGTTGCTGTTGTGCGTACGTCTGCATCGCCCCGACACGACACAAACGCCGATCTGGTATCGACTGCAAGGCCAGGCGTTGGGCATCGGTAAAAACCGCCGGCTGGTGGGTTTCATGCTCGACATCAGCGACATCAAAAACCAGCAGCAGAACGCCGCTGCCGCCCATGCCCGGCTGGACAACTTGATCGCCAGTTCACCGGCGGTGATCTACGTGCAGCGCTATGTCGAAGGTGCGCTGCAACCGACGTTTTTCAGCGACAGCCTGTTGCCGCTGCTCGGTTGGTCGCTCGCCGACTGCGCCGCAGGCTCGCTGGTGGAGCGGGTCCATCCCGAAGACCGCGACGGCTATTTCGAGCGTACCCGGCAACTGCTGCGCGAGGGTTCGGTGAGCGCCCGTTATCGACTGCGCGACAGTCACGGCGATTACCACTGGCTGCTCGACGAAGCCAAACTGCTGCGCGATGACCTCGGGTTGCCGGTGGAAGCCGTGGGCCTGTGGCTGGATGTCACCGAGGCGACCCTGGCCACCGAGAAAGTCAAACAGAGTGAAGAGCGCTATCGGATTCTGGTGGAAGATTCCCCGGCGATGATCTGCCGCTACCGCCCCGACCTGACGCTGACCTTCGGCAACCGGCCTCTGGCGACCTATCTGGAATGCCAGCCCGAGCAGCTGCCGGGGGTGAACCTGGGCAGCTGGATGTCGCCGGAGCAGCGCGAAGCGTTCCTCCAGCGCCTCAGTCGACTGAGCCCGGAGTTCCCGGTCAGCACTGCGGAGATCAACCTGCAACTGCCGGGACGGGAACACGCCTGGTGGGTCTGGTCGGATCGCGGCGTGTTCGACGACCAGGGTCGTTTGCTGGAAATTCAAGCCGTGGGCCGCGACAACACTGAGGTCAGGCGCGCCCAGCAGCAGCTTACCCAGAGCGCGAAAATGGCCACCCTCGGCGAAATGGCCACCGGGCTTGCCCATGAAATCAATCAGCCGCTGAACGTGATGCGCATGGCCATCGTCAATGTGCTCAAGCGTCTGAGCAATGGCGACGCGCAAATCGATTACCTGACTGACAAGCTCAATCGCATCGACGCCCAAGTCCAGCGCGCCGCGCGGGTGGTGGATCACATGAGGGTGTTCGGCCGGCGTTCGGAGGTCGAGCAGCAGCCGTTCAATCCGGTTCAAGCCATCGACGGCACGCTGGCGCTGCTGTCCGAAGGCCTGCGTGGCAAAGGCATCGAGCTGCGGGTCAGCGAGAGCGGTTTTGATGTGCAGGTGCGCGGTTACGTCGATCAGCTGGAACAGGTGCTGATCAACCTGATGGTCAATGCACGGGATGCGTTGCTGAGCAAACGCGAGGCCGACCCGGCGTTTAAACCGTGGATTTCGCTGTACGCCGAACGTGATGAGCATTCAGTGCGGCTGTGGGTCGAGGACAACGGCGGCGGCATCGACCCACGGTTGCTGGAGCGGATTTTCGAGCCATTCTTCACCACCAAACCGGTGGGCGTCGGCACCGGGCTCGGGTTGTCGGTGAGTTACGGCATCGTCGAGAACATGGGCGGACGGTTGAGCGTAAGAAACGCAGCCGAAGGCGCGCGATTCTGTATCGAGTTGCCGATTGTCACGGGCGATCAGATCACCAGCGACGCGCGCCCTGAGTGACAACTGAGGTTGGCGCCGACGTCAACCTTGTTCAAGTCGACCCCAAGGCTTATCAGCACAGTGTTGATCAGACTGTCGAGCAACGGGTTGAGCACGCCGTTGATTGCGCTGACCAGCAAACTGGTCACGCTGCTCAGGATCGCCCCCAGACCGCCGACGAGACTGCCTGACGGGCCATACATATCGACATGAAGGTTGACCGGGGTGTTGAGCAAGTTGCTGACAATGCTGCTGGTGGAAAATGAGTAGTAAAACGGCGGCTGGTTGATGTCCGGCAGGCTGTTGGCCGGTGGTGCGGAGTAGACATGGGGCATGTTGGTGTTCGCCGCCACACTGGTGTCGGCAACGACATCGATGCCACCACCGATGCCTGGCACACGCGGATCGCAGGTGATGGGCACGAACAAAAACCTGCGACAGGTTTTGATGCCGATATCGATCAGTTTCAACGGCTGCACCGTGACCGTCGGTGGTGCGGTGTTGCTGCCGAACATACTGGCGGCATCGATCCGGCCGATTTTCAGGTTCACCAGCGATGTTCTGGTGTTGGTGGTCAGGGTTTTGTTGGTGTTGCTGACGCAGCTGTAAGCCGTGACGTAACTATCGGCACTGGCGACGTCCAGCGCCACGTCGAGCCGTATCGGCCCCGGTAGCACGATGACGTCGGGCGTCTGACAGGGCACGCCGATGGCACAGGTCAGTGAATTGAGCACCGCCACCAGGTCGAGATTGAGCAAGGCGTTGAGGGTGTTGGTCAGCGGTCCTGCCAGATCCGCCGCGGCATTGACCAGCGCCGCGATGGCGTCCAGCGCTGGCAAGTCGATCGACAACAACGTGCGAAGCTGTGCGGTTCTCACGTAGATCCGATTGGGCCCCAGCGGATCCAGCGCGGCGTTTTTCGGATTGCCGATCGCGGAGAGTTGCGGCGGCTCCAACACCTGCACCCGAGCGGTGATTTGCGCCAGCCCTGCCAGATTGATCGGCACTGTCGCCACCACACCGTTTTTCTTGTTGGCCAGTTGCACGACGCCTTCGATCAGGTTGAACACACTCACAGTCGTCGCGAACGTTGAGACGTCGCTGCCGTTCTCGACGTGCAGCAGATTGCCCAACACCACAGTCGTGGAGCCAGCGGCCACCTTGAGGGCTTGCAGACCGACAATGGTCGCCGTCGCGCCGAGGGTGCCGCCGGGGTCCAGCACATTGACGGCGGTCTGGATCAATTGGCTGACGGCCACCGAAGCGCCCAATACCTGGTTATACCCGGCGGCGTTGAGGCCGAGGTCGACCTTCAGTCGGTCAAGGTAACCCAGCAGGCTGATGTTGGTGTTCACCAACCCATCCCACCCTGCCACGGACACGTTCAGACTGCCGCCGAGCAAACCGCCGAACAGCGCATTGAGGGTGGCCGACTTGCTGCTATCGATGCTCAGCGCCGTGGTGCGCAGGGTCAGCGAAGCCAGCGGTGGCGGCAGCCCCGCAACGGCGGTCGCCGTCAGGTTGAGGGTGGCCCCGGCCGGCGCACCGCCGAATAGGGCGCCAACGCCACCGGCGAAACTCTGCGGCACCGAATGACTGACGATCACCCGAATGGCTTCGCTGCTGCTTGGGTTAGCCACAAAAACCCGAAGACTGTTGGCGTCCAGGCTCAAGGTGCCACAGGCTACCGCCAGGCTGCGCGTGGGGTCAGGAAGGGTGAAGCCGTTACGATTTACGCTGGCAGTGGCATAAGCGGTGGCTGTGGCACCCACGGCGCAATCACCGTTGCGCGTGGCAGCCTCCAGTGCGGCCATGTCGGCTATCCGCTGCAAGCTGCGTTTTTCCAGGTACAAGTGGCCACTGTCGACCACGATCAGCAGGAACACCAGGGCCATGCCGAGGGTCAGCACTGCCATCAAACCGATCGCTCCCCGTTGCCGGGCCGGGCTACGAAACTGCAAGCAGGGAGACATGGCGCACTCCTTTGCCGGCGCACCGCCGAGGGCTACCTCCATTGATGAACAGCAGTGTAGACAAGGGTTTGCCGGATTGCTGGCAACTAGCCATCCCACCAACAAAAACTCCCTGTGGGAATGGGCTTATTGTGGGAGCGGGCTCGTGTGGCGAGGGGGCTTGCCCCCGTTCGGCTGCGAAGCAGTCGTAAAACCAGTCACCACTTTCTAAGTTCAAGATTGTGGTTGCTGGTTTTAGGGGAGCTTCGCGCCCCAACGGGGGCAAGCCCCCTCGCCACAGGCTCGCTCCTTGGGGGCTGTGGTGTTTTCAGCGCGGTGGATAGTTAGCCAATATGCGCCCGACCGTCTGGCGTATCGTACTGCTGCGGTCCTCTGGCTTGGGTGTGCGGCTGAGGGTTTGCTCGTCGCTGCCACGCCACACCAGTTTGCCGTCCTTGCCATCGAGCAGGTCGATCTGGATGGTCGCCACCTTGTAGCTGACGTTGCGGGTTTCGTTGTACATCGGCCCGCCCCAATAACCGTTCCATGGGCCACCATAACCGCCACCATAGGAGGTGGTCACTTGTTGCTGGCGATCTTCAACGATCAGGTAGGTCTGCACCTTAAGGTCTGCCTTGGCGCCGGCGGCGGCCGGACGCAAGCCACGCTGATCCAGTTGATCGGCAACGGCCTGGCGGATGCGTCGCTCGGTCAGGTCACTCTTGATCCTTGGGTCGTCGGGACGGTATTGCACGGCGGGCTCTTTCCAGCTCCAACTGCGATAGGCGGCAAAGTCGCGGCTGGCATCGAAGTCATGATTGACCTCGTTGGCGGCGCAGGCAGTGAGCAGCGCGGCGATAGCCAGTAAAACGAGACGGCGGAACATGATTTTTCTCCGATTGAAGACATGCACCTGCGGGGCGCTTCCTGAACAGGAAGCTAACTAGGAGGATACGCCGACATGGCCTTTTCGACAGCTTCGCGCAGGGCATCGGCACGCTCGCTCTGGTTGCCCTGACTGCTGGTTTCGGCACTGGCACTCCACACCGGTTGACCGGTGCTTGCGTCGAACAGATCGACCCGCACCACCACAACCTGTACCTGATAAGTACGGACGACCGGCACGCTGTTGTACATGCCGTAACCCGTGCCATAGCGGTTGTAACCACCGCCGTAATACCCGCCGCCATAGCCGCCACCGTAACCAGAGCCGTCCTGCACCTGGCGCAAGCGGGTTTCCAGATGCAGGTCGGCGCTGACCAACAGGTCCGCCGGGCGGTTGTCGTGCAGTGGGCGCAAGCCGCGCTGGTCAAGGGCATTGCTGACGACTTCGGCCACCTGCTCCGAATCGGCCCAGGCCGTGCCCGCAGGCAGGCTCCCGTTGAGCCAGGCCCAGCTGCGGTAGCGACCGTAATCCCGTGGCGCCGCCGGGTAGGCGCTGCGGTCGAAAGTGCCGGCGGCCTGGGGCGGTGCCGGTGGCAAGGGATTGGACGTCGCGATGTAAGGGTTGCTGCCCTGACAGGCCGCCAACCCCAGACAGATCACCAGTAAACCTGAACGACTATTCATTGCGCACTCCGGTCAGATCGGCCGACAGATCCAGTGCAAGTAGCGCCCAAGCCCGGCGAAGCTTGGGTGACGGCGGTGAGCCAGTTCCATTTCCAGCAAGTCGAGCAGTTCGGCGCGGGCCTGGAATTCCACCGGCATGTAGTCATGAAAAACCCGCACTCCACTCTGGGTTTCGACCCGCCACAGACCCTCAAGTTGCGCTGCCAGATCCCGTGGATCAAGCGGCTGTTGCGGCGTCAGGCTCTGCTTCTCGCCAGCCATGTCGTTCTTGCGCATCTTGCGGAAATGGCCCTTGAGCAGGTTGCGGTAGATCAGCGCGTCGCGGTTATAGAACGCCAGGGACAACCAGCCGTCCGGCTTCGTCAACTGATGCAGCACCGGCAAAATCGCATGGGGTTCGGCCAGCCATTCCAGCACGGCGTGGCACAGCACCAGGTCATAGGGTTCGGTGAGTTGACCGAGCAACTCCTGCCACGGCGCTTGAATGAACGTCGCCGTCTGCCCGGCTTCGGCGAAACGCTGGCGAGCGCCTTCAAGCATCGGCTCGGCGGGTTCGGCCAGGGTCACCTGATGACCGCGCTGGGCCAGCCACAACGACATGTGGCCCAGGCCGGCGCCGATGTCCAGTACGCGCAACGGGCGGTCCGGCAGGGTTTCGGCCAGGTCGGCCTGCAGCACCGCGAGGCGGATCGCCCCTTTTGCGCCACCGTAGATTTTTTCAGCGAAGCGGGTCGCCAACTGATCGAAATGACGGTCGCTCATCAGCTGAACCGCCGTTCGCTGTCCGCGAGCTTGTTACGTACCACTTCATTCATGTCCAGCCCCAACTCGCTGCACAGCAGCAGTAAATACAGCACGATGTCGCCGATTTCCTGCCCGGCATGGGCCAGTTTGTCCGCCGGCAACTGGCGCGACTGGTCTTCGGTCAGCCACTGGAAGATTTCCACCAGCTCGGACATTTCCACGCTCGCGGCCATGGCCAGGTTTTTCGGGCTGTGAAATTGCCGCCAGTCATTGCGGTCACGAATGGCGTGCAGGCGTTCGGTCAGTTCAACAAGGTTCATCGGGCTCTCCTGAAGGCGTATAGCTTCAGGGGGATGACGGGTGAAGGCAAGTGGCAGCGTTGTGTCTGCGTACTTGCGCCATACTCAAAAAAATCGCAGCCTTCGGCAGCTTCCACGGGAACCCCGGAGCACGATCAATAGCCCAAGGCTCGGATCCGGCAACCACGCCACCACTCCATCAGGACGTACACATGCAGGTAGACAGCTTTTTCGAATGGCTCGGCCAGGCAATCGGTTCGGTCATCCGTTTTATCATCGACACCCTCAGTGGCCTGTTCAACCTGTTGAGCAACGCCGGCAGCAATTTTGTCGAAGGGCTGGCCCAGGCATTGGGCATGGAAACCTCGATCATCAGCATCATCACCTTGATCCTCGGGCTGATGCTGCTGTGGTCGGCGATCCGCGCCTTCATGAACGCGTCGATCATCATGGGGATTATCTGGTTGCTGCTGGGGTTGTGGTTGCTGAGCTGGATCATTCACTAAGGCTGCCCCACAGGCTCGCTCCCACAATGGATCGATGCGAATTCCGAGTTCGTCGCTACAATGCAGGCGCCCCCAAGGAGCCTGCATGTCCAACCTGATTGCCGACTGGCGCGACCGTCCGACCCATCGCCGCGTCTGGGCGCTCGCCGCCCCGATGATTCTCTCGAACATTTCCGTACCGCTGGTGGCGCTGGTCGACAGTACCGTCATCGGTCACCTGCCCTATGCTCATCAGCTCGGCGCCGTCGCGGTGGGCGCCAGTCTGTATACCTTTCTTGCCTGGGCCATGGGCTTTCTGCGCATGGGCTCCACCGGATTTGCCGCCCAGGCGGCCGGGCGTGGGGATGGCGCTGCGTTGCGGCAGATTTTGCTGCAAGGTCTGTTGTTGGCCATGGGCCTGGCCATTCTGTTGGGAGCGTTGGGCGTGCCGTTGAGCGGGGTCGCGTTGCACTTCATGCAACCGTCGGCGGAGCTGGATCAACTGACCCGCGAGTTTTTCCACACACGGCTGTTCGGGCTGCCGGCGGCGCTGGCCAGTTATGCGCTGGTCGGCTGGTTTCTCGGCACCCAGAATGCCCGGGCTCCGCTGGCGATTCTGCTGAGCACCAACTTGGTCAACATCGCACTCAACCTGTGGTTTGTGCTTGGCCTGGAGTGGGGAGTGGTCGGCGCGGCACGGGCCTCGGTGATCGCCGAGTGGACCGGCGCGTTGATCGGCCTGTTCATGACCCGCAAAGCCCTGCGCGCTTATCCCGGCCATATTGCCTGGGCCGCGCTGGCGTTGTGGCAGAGCTGGCGCCCATTGTTGGCGGTCAACCGCGACATTTTCATCCGCAGCCTGGCGTTGCAGTCGGTGTTCTTCCTGATCACCGTGCAGGGTGCACGACTGGGAGATGCCACGGTCGCCGCCAATGCGCTGCTGCTCAACGGCCTGCTACTGACCGCCCACGCACTGGACGGTCTGGCCCACGCCGTGGAAGCCCTGTGCGGACACGCCATCGGCGCTCGCGACCGCGATGCCCTGCGCCGCTCACTGGTGGTGGCGTGCGGTTGGTCGCTGCTGGCAAGCCTGGGGTTTGCCCTGCTGTTTCTGTTCGCCGGGCACCTGTTCATCCAGATGCAGACCAACATTCAGAGCGTGCGCGACACCGCCTTCATCTATCTGCCGTACCTCGCCGCGCTGCCGCTGATTGCGGTCTGGAGTTACCTGCTCGACGGCCTGTTCATCGGCGCCACCCGTGCCCGGGAAATGCGCAACGGCATGCTGTTGACCGTGATCCTGCTGCTGCCCTTCGCCTGGATGCTGCAAGGCTTGGGCAACCATGGACTGTGGATAACCTTCCTGTTGTTCATGGTGCTGCGCAGCCTGACCCTTGGCACATTCGCCTGGTACTTGCGCAAGAACGACGGCTGGTTAAAAGGATGACGAGCGACATACCTTCAACCCGTTCAGGGTTGATCGTTCTGCCACAGGTTGCGCAGGCTATCGAGACGCTCCTGCTGGGTGGTTCCCGATAACGGTTGCCCCGGCACGGCGTCAGGGTGCTGCAAGCGCAGCCATAACCAGCCATCGAGCACCGGGCGCTCACTGAAACCCAGCGCCAGCCCTTCCTGCAGGTGAGCCCACAAGCTGTTGTAGTCGGTGCCGGTGGATCGGCTCCAGCGCCAGGCATGCTGCTCCAGCAGGCAGGTCTGCAAGCTGTCTCGCTGACGCGAGCTGAGGTTTTCTTCGATGGCCAGCGGCCTGACGGCAAGCCGTGGATTGAACAACTGTTGCCAGCCCAGACAGCCAATGGCCCGATCGGCCCAAGTGCCGCCGAACCAGCGTAGCTGATCGATCGGACCGAGCCAGCGACTCAGCTCCTGCGCATCGCAGGCATCGAAAAAGTAACTCGCCGTTTGAGGGTTGTAGTAACACAACAAGGCCCGGTGATGCAGGCTGAAGGTGACGGTGAGCATGTGGCGCAAATGCTCCAGCAGTTGTGATGAAGAGGCTTCACTGACCAGCAGCAACCCGCCCCATGTGTGCGGCTCACTTGAGTACAGCTCGGCGAGTGCCGGGCATTCGCGAAGGTCGACCAACACTGGCCCGTGCTCACGCAACGGATGAAACTCGGTGCCTTCGAACAGCCAGAACCATCGGACATGAGCAAACTGTTGCCGCAACATCGCACCGGCCCGAGGCACGCCCGGCACATCGAGCAACAGCCATTGCGGGGTCGAGTCGGGCGCCTGAACGGCAATCATGCCGCACCGCTCTGGCCAAGCTGCGTCGCTGCCCGGCAAGTGCATAAGGATTGCGCGCAATGACTGAAACTGCCCCCACCTGGCAGCAAACACAGGAGTACCAAGGGTTCGCTGGATTGCAGCAAGCCCAATAAACCATCAACCGCGCGGCTGGTTTCAGTGGTCGAGGCGGATAGCAGCTCGGCCATGCCCGGCTCTGCGCTGGACGGTGCTCCGGGAAGAAATCCGCTGATCAAGGGTTGATCAGGATCACCTTCGATAAAGCTCACCAGCACTTGCGTGCCCTCACTCAAGGGCATGACACCCGCGCTTTCCAGCTCGCCAGACAACGGCAACCAACAGTGGCTGGGGGCTGCGCCTTCGCCCTGATATAGCCAGTCAAACTGCACGGCGACCGATCTGCTGGGATCGGGGCGAGATTCACCGACGTCGACTACCCATCCCCTTTGCAGGCTGTGCATCCTGGGTTTCACAACGGGATGAGCCGCGATGAAAGGCACCTCCTGCGCAACGACGCGCAGCTGGTTGCGATACAAAAAATCTGGCTGTTGTCCTCCCTGATGCTCGACATGGGTCACTAGCCAGAGACGATTCCAGTCCGCATACGGATGACCTGACAACGGCATCAGTTGACCGCTGCGCAGCGTTGGCAGGTTCGTCTGCCCCTCGGCAATCTGCCCGCAGCCATGAAGCTTGAACTGATGCACTCCCGGTCGTTCGCTCACATCCTCGAAGCCCCTCTCTTCACCACGGCGAAACTGCCCCGGACCGTCGCCCAAGACCAGACAATGCCCACGCGCACGGTGCTCGAAGTAGTAATGAAGCCGCTCCTGGGCGCATAGACGCTGGAGAAACTGCAGGTCCGATTCCCGATACTGCGTGCAGAAATCACGGGGCGGATAATCGCCGCTCAGGTCGAAACGACGATCCTTGCCGGCAATGCCGTGCTCCTTGAGAACCTGGGCGAGAATGTCCGGCACCGAGCGATCGCTGAAAATTCGCTGATTGAAGCGCTGGGCCAGGCAAGCAAGCCTGGGGCCCAGACGTACACGACAAAGCCTGGGCTCATCGCCATGACCAGATTGAACGAGGCCAAGCAACTGCCCGTGAATGCCCTCCCCCTGCGGCCCGAAGTGCAAAAAGGCCGAGCGGTACAGCAGGCTTGCAAGGTCCAGCGTCGGGTCATCGTTCAGCAGATCCACGTCGAACGCAAAAGGCTCGCTGATCGCTTCACTACCGGTAAAGGCCAAGACCTCAAAGGGGTCGGCAAGACCCGCTATATCCAGACGAAATGACGGTTCGTTGACTGGATCGAACATCGGCGATTCTCTACAGGAGGGGCGGCCGGGGATTCTCGCTGAGAGACATGGCCGAGTAGAGTGCCGAAGTACAACTTAGGAAATGACCTACGTGAAAAGAAGACCACATCGCTTGGATTGCTAGGTATGTGGGTCATTTCGCGTGAAAAAAGAGAAGCCCCGCACCAGGTCATCTGAAATTTCCGCAACCTACGGAGAAATTTCAGACAACCTGATGGGCGCGGAGCCTTACCTCAAGAAGACAGGTAAGACGAACGGGTCAGGCCCAGACGCAAGGCATCGAGGAACTGGGTGCGCTCGCTGGCGCTGATGCGGGCACTGGCGCACTTGTCGCGGTAGTGGGTCATCAGCTCTTCCGGCGACAAGTGCACGTAACGCAGCATGTCTTCGATGGTGTCGTGGGTTTCGATACCGGCGTGGTAAACGCTGCCGTCAGCATTCTGATAGATGTTCACCGAGTCGGTGTCACCGAACAGGTTGTGCATGTCGCCAAGAATTTCCTGGTAGGCACCCACCAGGAAGATCCCCAGCAGATAGTCTTCACCGTCATTCAGACCGTGCACCGGCAGGCTGGTCTCGATGCTCTGCTCGTCGACGTACTGCTTGATCTTGCCGTCGGAGTCGCAGGTCAGGTCTTGCAGCACCGCACGGCGCAGCGGCTCTTCGTCGAGACGGTGCAGCGGCAGGATCGGCAGGACCTGGCCGATGGCCCAGGTGTCCGGCAGGCTCTGGAATACCGAGAAATTGCAGATGTACTTGTCGGCCAGTTTGTCGTTGAGTTCGTCGAGCACCTGACGGTGGGAACGCTGACGGGCCTTCAACGAGTTGTGCAGGCGGCGGCAAACGGCAAAGTAGCACTGCTCGGCCAGGGCTTTTTGCGCCAGGGTCAGCTTGCCATCGGCGTATTGGGTGGCCACATCGCTCATGTAGTGCGTGGCGCGCCAGTAGGTCTCGGTGACCATTTCGATGTCGGTCGGGCCGAGCAGGTCAACCAGCCACTGCACGGTTTCCGGCAGTTCTTCCTTGTTGTCGATCTTCGGCACGTCGTCGTTGTGTTTCTCGACGTCGGTCACCTGCACCACCAGCATCGCGTGATGGGCGGTCAGAGAGCGGCCACTTTCAGAGAAGATGTTCGGGTGCGGCAGGCTCTGCGCGTCGCAGAATTCCTTGAGCATCCCGACCACGACACCGGCGTAATCGTCCATGTCGTAGTTGATCGAACTGGCGTTACGCGAGTGAGTACCGTCGTAGTCCACGCCCAGACCGCCGCCGACGTCGATGTGATCGACCGGCAGGCCAAGGTTGCGCAGTTCGCCGTAGTAACGAATCGCTTCCTTGAAGCCATGCTGGTAGTCCGCCAGGTTGGCGATCTGCGAACCCATGTGGAAGTGCAGCAGGCGAATGCCCTGGTCCAGGCCAGCGGCACGGAAACGCTCGACCACCGACAGCAGCTGCGCCGCCGACAGGCCGAACTTGGATTTTTCGCCACCGGTGTCTGCCCACTTGCTCGACGCCAGGGACGACAGACGCACACGCAGGCCGACCTGAGGCTTGACCTTGAGCGACGCCGCTTCTTCGATCACCAGACCGACTTCGGATTCTTTCTCGATCACGATGAACACGTTGTGGCCCAGCTTCTGGCCCATCAGCGCCAGACGGATGAACTCACGGTCCTTGTAACCGTTGCAGACGATGGTGCCACCCTTCGGCGCCAGCGCCAGTACCGCCAGCAGCTCAGGCTTGGAGCCGGCTTCCAGACCGATCGATACGTTCTGGGTGGCGATGATGTTCTCGATCACCGCTTCCTGCTGGTTGACCTTGATCGGGTACAGCGCGGTGTACTTGCTCTGGTATTCCAGGCGCTCGATGTTGGCGTCGAACGCACCGGTCAGCTGACGCACGCGGTCTTGCAGAATGTCTGGGAAACGCACCAGCAACGGCAAGGACAAACCGCTTTTGCGCAGTTGGTCGACTTGCTCGAACAGGTCGATAGGCGAACTGGTCGGGCCGTTCGGACGAACTTCGACGCGACCGGCGTCATTGATCGCGAAATACCCGGCCCCCCAATGGCGAATCCCGTAAACACTGCGGCTGTCCGCAACTGTCCATTGGCTGCCATCGTCTTTGCGTGTGCGTCTTACGGACATCGAAGTCCCCTATAAAGAAGTCATAGAGCGTCGCCTTGAGTTCAGGCCGGCGCAGTCTAAAGAATGAAAATGACGTTTCGTCAACGAGGGGGTAGACCTCGCTGACCGCAGTGAGTTTAGAAACCGGTCATGAACAGGCTCTGTGAAAACCATGGAGACGACGCCAGACCAGAATGCAATCAGGACTGGATCAAGCCGCAGGTGGTTTTCACAGAGGCTGCTAGCCGCCGGACTTCTTCGCTTTGAAACCGTGCTTGATCAGCTCAGCCAAGAGTAGCTCGACATGATCGCCCTGGATTTCGATGATCCCGTCTTTCAACGCCCCACCGGTCCCACAACGTTTCTTCAACGTAGTGGCCAGTTCCTTGAGCGCGTCTTCGGCCAACGGCACGCCGGTGATGGTCGTCACCGTCTTGCCGCCACGGCCCTTGCTTTCGCGACGCACGCGAGCGATGCCGTCGCCGGCCGGGATAACGGTTTGTTTGCAGATGCAGGCATCCACCGGTTTACTGCATTCCGGGCAATGACGACCTGCGTCGGTGGAAAATACCAGGCCACCAAGGGCGGCGAAGGATGCGGCTTTTTTGGCCACCGGCAATCCTCTTGGGAGGACAAAGACTGATCGCAACCTTGGGCAAGGTTATCGACCGCGAAGCCCCACTCAGGCAGGGGCAGCGCTACTGAAACGGTTACAACACTGTGTATGCGCGTAGGAGCTGACGAATGAAACGAGGCTGCGATCCTTTGATTTTGCTTCAAAAGCCAGATCAAAAGATCGCAGCCTCGTTGCACTCGACAGCTCCTACAAAAAGCAATGCCGGTTCAGTTTGAAAAGGTCGCGCAGTGTAACGGCAAAAAGCCGACTTGCTAAGAGCCAATCGGCGCCAATTTACAGCTCTTTTGCGACGTCATCCCCTTGTGCGCGAAGATAGCGCTTCAGAGCTGCCAAAGAGTCCGGGCAGTACGGCTTTTGCTGGATTTCCAGCAGGACCTGATCGATCGGGATAAAGCGCGCTTCCAGCACCTCTTCCGGTTGCAGGATCAATGGGCCGTCCCACACCGCCGAAAACGCCGAACACCAGAGCCGGTTGCCGGTGTCCTCGAAAAAAAAGTGATCGTGGGCGGTCAGTTCCACACCGCTCACCCCCAGCTCTTCTTCCAGCTCACGGGCCGCCGATTCGGCGTAGGTCTCGGTGGCCAGCACCATGCCGCCGGCCGCCACGTCCCAATAACCGGGATAAATCGCTTTGCTCAGGGTGCGCCGGTGAACGCACAGCTCACCGGCAGAATTGAACAGCATGATGTAGGTGCCGCGCCCGATCAGCCCGCGCTCGCGCAAGTCGGAGCGCACCAGAGCGCCGAGCAGGTTGTCCTGCTCGTCGACCCAGGCGATCTGTTCGGCATCGGAGGCCGCGCGGTGGGCGGCCTCTTTAGCGCTATCTACCATGACTCAGCCCTGATTGAGCAGTTGACGCAAGTCGATCACCGCGGCGTTGGCCCGGGAGATGTAATTGGCCATGACCAGCGAGTGGTTGGCCAGCACACCGAAGCCGCTGCCGTTGAGGATCATCGGACTCCAGACCGGCTCTTGCGAAGCCTCCAGCTCACGGATGATCTGGCGCACGCTGACCGTAGCGTTTTTCTTCGCCAGCACATCGGCGAAGTCGACTTCGATGGCGCGCAGCAGATGGGACAATGCCCAGGCCTGACCACGGGCTTCGTAGAACACGTTATCGATCTGCATCCACGGGGTTTCAACGACTTCTTCGTCAACCTGCGGCACCTGACCGAGCGCCGGGACTTCGGTTTTCAGCGCAGTGTTGAGCTTGACCCGGCCAACGCTGGCCGACAGCCGTTGCGACAGCGAGCCCAGACGAGTCCCTACATCACCCAGCCAGTTGTTCAGGTTGTCGGCGCGGGCGTAGAACAGCGCGCTCTTCTGGTCAGGACCCGACAGGCGTGCCTGATAGCGGCTCAGGGAGTTGATGCCTTCCTGATACTCGGACTCACTGGATGGCAGCACCCAGCTCTTGTTGTCGAAGTTGAAGCGCGGCTCGGCCTTGGCCAGGTCGGCGTCTTCGGCGGACTGCGACTGGGAACGGGCGAAGTCTTTACGCAGCGCACGGCTCAGGTCGCGGACCTGGACCAGCACGCCATATTCCCAGCTCGGCATGTTGTCCATCCACAGGCCCGGCGGGAAACGGTCGTTGGAAATATAGCCACCCGGTTTGGTCAGCAAGGTACCGGCGACAGTCTTGAGGGTTTCCACCGTGGTGTACCCGACCACCATCTGCTTGCCTTCTTTCTCGGCTGCCACCTGGGCATTTTGCTGAACCGGGAACAGCGCGGGCTCCTGGCTCCAGTACCAGCCCAGCGCGATAGCCACCAACAGGTAAAGGCAAATCAGAGTGGCCAGCGCCCGACTGAACAACAGGCCACCAAAATAACTGCGGGTGGCCGATTTCGGTTCAGCGGCACGCTCAGGCGCGCTGCCCGTGCGGTTCTTCCAGTCCAGCATGGCGATATCCTTTCAATCACTTGAGTTCATCGGTTCGACTACAACCCTACGCCATCGTGCCTTATTTGCCGCGCATTAAATCCTGCGGGACACAGCGAGCCATACAATGACTGCAATCGAAGCCGTCACTATAAATGAAGCACAGCGTTGAGCCTATGCGACCAGTCGGTCGGGAACTGAATGATGTCGCTTTGCAGATTATTGACGCAGGACACTCATGCAATTGAAAAGAGGTGCTAGCATAGAGCCACCAGTCGATCTCAGCATGCACCCTAACTAGTAGTCAGGATATGACCGAGCCAGAAGACCCCAGCCGTGAGCGCCTCAAGCACCACTTTGCCCAGCGGGTAATTCATCAGGCACGTCAGATTCTTGAGATATGGCAACGCCTGCAACGCAACGAATGGTCCATCGCCGACTTGTCGGAGCTGAGCGAGGCCAATCTGCGCCTGCTGCGCTTTGCCGAACGTTTCGAACAACCGGAACACACCCTGCTGGCCCGTCATATCGGCCAGTCGCTGGAGGCCGTCGACGCCAATCGCGGACGCCTGAGCAGCGGATTGATCACTGACCTCAACCGCCTGATGCAGCGCTTGTCCCGCACCGGCCTGCGCCATGGCGATCAGCTCGAACACACCTTTCTGCCACCGCTGCGCAAGCCGATCTACGTGATGCTGCAGGATCACGACCGGGCCGAACGGCTGGCCAAGCAACTTGAGTTCTTCGGGCTCAGCGCCCAATCCCTGGGCAGTGTCGCCGCGTTCCGCGCCTCGATGGTCGAGCGGTTACCGGCGGCGATTGTCATGGACGTCGACTTCAGCGGTGCCGGCATCGGCCTGAAACTGGCGGCCGAAGCCCAGCAAGGCCTGGAGCAGCCCTTGCCGTTGCTGTTTTTCAGCTTGCACGAAACCGACACCCCGACTCGCCTCGCTGCCGTGCGCGCCGGCGGCCAGGAGTTTCTCACCGGTACCCTCGAAGCCTCGAGCCTGCTGGAAAAGATCGAAGTGCTGACCTGCGTCGCCCAGTACGAACCTTATAAAGTGCTGATCATCGACGACTCCCGCGCACAGGCCTTGCACACCGAACGCCTGCTCAACAGCGCCGGGATCGTCACACGGACCTTGATCGAACCGATCCAGGCCATGGCCGAACTGGCGGATTTCCAGCCTGACCTGATCATCCTCGACATGTACATGCCGGCCTGCACCGGTACGGAACTGGCCAAGGTAATCCGCCATAACGACCGCTATGTCAGCGTGCCGATCATTTATCTGTCGGCCGAAGACGATCTGGACAAGCAGCTCGACGCCATGAGTGAGGGCGGCGACGACTTCCTGACCAAACCGATCAAGCCGCGACACCTGATCACCACCGTGCGCAACCGCGCGGCGCGGGCGCGCAATCTGAAAGCGCGGATGGTGCGCGACAGCCTGACCGGTTTGTACAACCACACCCATATTCTGCAGCTGCTCGAAGACTGTTCATTCCGTGCCCGTCGCGAAAACAAGCCGCTGAGCTTTGCGATGCTCGACATCGACCACTTCAAACGGGTCAACGACAGCCACGGCCATCCCATGGGCGACCGGGTGATCAAGAGCCTGGCGCTGTTCCTCAAGCAACGGTTGCGCAAGACCGACTTCATCGGCCGTTACGGCGGTGAAGAGTTCGCCATTGTCATGCCAGACACCGATATTGAATCGGCCTACAAGGTGCTCGATGAAATCCGTCAGCGCTTTGCCGAAATTCACTACCCCGCGCAACCCCTGGACCTCTGGTGCACCTTCAGTGCCGGCGTCGTCGAACTGCACGAAGGCTCCGACAGCCTGATGATGGCCACACAGGCAGACGAGGCGCTGTACCGCGCCAAGGACGCCGGACGCAACCGCGTGCAAGCCGCGCGGGAGTCAAAGCAAAGTGCCACTTTTTCATCGGAATCGACCGACTCGGTCATAACGCTGTAACAGAAACGCAATAACTTCAGGTACTTACCATTCTGCCATTGGTAGTCCGCAATGCGCCTGAAGCTGTTGACCAATCTCAATACTCTCCTTCTGGTCGCCGTTTGCGTGGCCCTCGGCGCTACCCTCTGGTGGTCGCAAAAAGCCCTGGAACGCCCCTATCTGTTGATGGAGCGTTACTTGGGCCTGTCTCAGCAGTTTCAAAATGAAGTGGCGCGCAACGTCGAGGATTACCTGGCCAGCGGCGATGCCCTGCGCCTGAGCAGCGCCAGCCAGGCCATCGACAGCCTGCAAAAAGAGCTCGGCGAATTACCTCCGAGCCTGGCCGACACCTTGCGCCCCAGCCTGTCGAACCTGGAAGAGTTCAGCAAGACTGACTTGCTGGCTGCCGGCAAACTCGCCGGTGATCCACAAGCCCTGCTGCTGCAAGCTGAACGCGAGCTCGGCGCCAGCCTCGATCAGCTCAGTCAATACGCCAATGGCAACGCGGCGTACCTGACGCCTTTGCTCTCCGCTTCCCAGCATCTGGGCAAGTTGTCTCTGGCCCGGGACAAACTGGTCAGCAGCGGGCGCAGCGAACTGGCCGCCGATGTCGAGCGCGAAGTCGCCAACATCCGCATTCAGGCTGAACAATTGAACACCTTGCCGCTACTGGGGGTGACCGCCAGCAGTGAATCGAACACCGATGATTTCGCCGCCATGATGGGCCTGGAGAACGGCGAAAAAACCGTCGCCGAAGATGCCGGCGTCAGCCTCAAGCGTGAACTCAACAGCCTGCTCACCCGCTACCCGGCTGAACTGGCGCGCACGCGCGAACAGATCCAGAAACGCGCCGACCTCAGCGCCGCGACTCACTTGAAAATCACCGCCGTGCAACAGGCCACCGCCGGGCTGGAACCAGTAGTGCGCGCCCAGCACGGGCAAATCCAGGGCGAAGTGCGGCTGATGCAGGGCGTGATGATCGGGCTGATCCTGCTGATCGCATTGCTCATCGATACCTTGCAGCGACGCCTGGCCCGAACCCTGACCAATCTAGCCCCGGCGCTTTCGATCTGGGCCGAGGGCGACTTCAGTCGCGACATTCAACTGGGTGCGACCAACCGCGAGTTGCATGACATTCAAGCCTCGCTCAATCGCTTGCGCGCCTATCTGGTCGACCTGGTGGGAACCATTCGCCTCAACGCCGAGCAGGTCGCCGGCAGCAGCCGGACGCTGGCCGAATTGAGCAATGACCTGCACAGCGGCGCCGAGCATCAGGCCGGCGACACCGCGTTGATCCGCGACTCCCTCGGCGAACTCGAGGCGACGATTCAACAAGTCGCCGGTGACGCCAGCCAGGCCGCGAACGCCAGTCGTCATGCAGGGCTGGCGGTGGAGCACGGTCAGAAAGTCATCGGCCTGAGCCTCACCGGGCTGCATGCGCTGGTGGGTGAAGTGCAAGGCAACGCGCAGATGATCGAACATCTGGCCGAAGAGTCGGCGACCATCGGCGGCGTGCTGACGGTGATTCGCTCGATTGCCGACCAGACCAACCTGCTGGCGCTGAATGCCGCCATCGAGGCGGCCCGCGCCGGGGAGATGGGCCGGGGGTTTGCGGTGGTGGCCGAAGAGGTTCGCTCACTGGCGCAACGCACCGCCGGTGCCACCGCCGAGATTCAGACGCTGATCGCCGGCCTGCAAACCGCCGCGCGGCAATCGGTCGAAGGCATGCGCGCCCAAGTCGAACACGCCGAAGCCACGGCCAACCAGGCCCAGGCCGCCGACGGTGCATTGGATAAAATCGTCGGAGCGATCCAGACCATTTCCGACACCGCCGTGCGCATCGCCGATGTCACTGCCCAGCAGAGCGGCGCCGTCAGCGAAATCCGCGATCACAGTGAGCGGATTCATCAATTGGGTGGGGATAACTTGCTGCGTATCGGCGAGGGGCGTGAGCAAGGGGAGAATTTGCTGGTGCTGGGCGGACGGTTGCATACCGCCGTTCAAGCCTTCCGCGTCTAGTTGCCCCCCTGCAGGAGCTGCCGAAGGCTGCGATCATTTGATGTTGATCCTGGCGGCAGATCGAGCGTTGAAGATCAAAGTCAAAATATCGCAGCCTTTGGCAGCGCCTACGGGAGATCGGCGTAGTCGCATACATTGCACACTCAGCTATCATGCCCGCACCTCCGATACGCGAGATTGTCATGCGCCGTTTGCTCTGCCTGCTGTTTTTAGTGCTCGCCCTCCCGGCCTCCGCCGCCGGGTTGCTGGACAGTCGCCCCAGTTCCACCCTGGGTTCGATCAACAACAGCGCCGACTTTCTGCCGGTGCGCGAAGCCTTTCAGTTGAGCCTGGTAGAAAGTACGCCACAATCGATCAAGCTGCGTTTCGTCGCCACCGAGGGTTACTACCTCTACCGCCATCGCTTCCAGTTTCGCGCAGATCCGGCCGACGTTGGCCTCGGCGCGGCTCAACTGCCCAAGGGCGAACAAAAGCACGATGAATACTTCGGCGATGTCGAGGTTTACCACGGCATTCTCGACGTAGAACTGCCACGCACCGATTCCCGCGCCTTTACGCTGGCCGTGACCTATCAAGGCTGCGCCGACAAAGGCCTGTGCTACCCGCCCGAAACCGAACGCCTGAGTATTGATGGCAGCGGTGCCACGACCACAGCCTGGGGCTGGCGCGAACTGGCGCTGTTCTTCCTCGCAGGCCTCGGGCTGACCTTCACCCCCTGCGTGCTGCCGATGCTGCCGATCCTCTCCGGGGTGGTCCTGCGCGGACAGATCGGCGGTTTACGTGGCTTCAACCTGTCGCTGGCTTATGTGCTGCCGATGGCCATCTGCTTCGCCCTGCTGGGCGCCTTGATGGGCATGTTCGGCGCACAGCTTAATCTTCAGGCGCGCTTGCAATCGGCCTGGGTGCTGGTGCCGTTCGCGCTGTTTTTCGCGGTGTTTGCCTTGGCCATGTTCGGGGTGTTCGAACTGAAACTGCCCTACGCCATCAGCAGCCGCCTGGACCGGATCGCCGGGCGTACCGAGGGTGGCTCGCTGTGGGGCGCGGCGGTGCTGGGCGTGGTGTCGAGCCTGCTGGTTTCGCCCTGCGTCTCGGCCCCCTTGGCCGGTGCGCTGCTGTACATCAGCGCCAGCGGCGATGCGCTGGGTGGCGGCTTGAAACTGTTCATGCTCGGCCTGGGCATGGGCGCGCCGCTGTTGCTGGTAGCGACTGGCGGCGCGGCCTGGTTGCCGAAAAGCGGGCCGTGGTTGATCTACGTGAAAAACGCGATTGGTGTGCTGCTGCTGGGGCTGGCGATCGGTTTGCTCAGCCGGGTATTGCCGGGCCAGATCACCTTGCTGTTGATCGGCCTGCTCGCCGGTGGCGTCGGTTTGTTCATGGGCGCGCTGGAATTCGTCTATAAACCGCCGAGAAAACGCTTGGGGCAATTGTTGGGGATGTTCCTGCTGTTTTATGCACTGGCCTGTTGGTACGGCGCGTTCAGCGGTCAGTCCGATCCGTTCAACCCCATTGGCCAGCCGCGCATCGTCGCCAGCAACGAGCAGCAACCGCAAATCGCCAGCACCTGGCAAACCATCACCACTCCAGCCGAACTGGATCGTGTCCTTGCCGAAGCCAAATCCTCTAGCGCGCCGCTGCTGCTCGACTGGTACGCCGACTGGTGCATCAGTTGCAAAGTCATCGAACACGAAGTGCTCAACGATGCCAACGTCGTCGAACGTCTCAAAGGCTATCGACTGATCCGCTTCGACATCACCGCCAGTAACACCGAACAGCGCGCCCTGCTCGACCGCTACAAGCTGTTCGGCCCTCCGGCGCTGATGTTTTTCGGCAGGGACGGCGTCGAACGCATCGATGTGCGAGTGATCGGCGAGATAAACGCCATGGACTTCGCCGAACGTGTTGCGAAAGCAAATGACCGGATTTAATCACCCGGTCACATATTTCGCGCAAACATCGGCCATCGTGCTGCCTATTGCATAGAACTGGACAGTCACAAAGGCTTTGCGGCATAGTCGCCGGGTTCTGACAATTGCACACAGATTACAAAGGAGCAGCAGATGGCGACCCTATTGGTTTTGCACGGCCCTAACCTGAACCTGCTCGGTACCCGGGAACCGGGCGTCTACGGTGCAACCACCCTGGCACAAATCAACCAGGACCTGGAACAGCGGGCGCGCAATGCCGGCCACCATTTGCTTTACCTGCAAAGCAACGCCGAGTACGAATTGATTGACCGCATCCACGCTGCTCGCGGCGAAGGTGTGGACTTCATTCTGATCAATCCAGCAGCTTTTACGCATACAAGTGTCGCGTTACGTGACGCGCTGCTGGCGGTGAGCATCCCATTCATCGAAGTGCATTTGTCTAACGTGCATAAACGCGAACCTTTCCGCCATCACTCTTACTTCTCCGATGTAGCGGTGGGAGTGATCTGCGGCCTTGGCGCCAGCGGTTATCGACTGGCCCTGGAGGCCGCACTAGAGCAGCTTGAAAGACAGGCAACGGCTTGAACAACAAGCGTTAAACGCCCCTGACCGACCCTTGGGAGTTGATGATTCATGGATATCCGTAAAGTTAAGAAACTGATCGAATTGCTGGAAGAGTCCGGCATCGACGAGCTTGAGATCAAGGAAGGCGAAGAGTCCGTACGCATCAGCCGTCACAGCAAGACGCCGGCTCAGCAGTACTACGCACCGGCTCCGATGCATGCACCGGCACCGGCACCAGTTGCTGCCGCCGCTCCGGTTGCTGCCGCTGCTCCTGCGGCTCCAGCGGCTCCAACGCTGAACGGCAATGTTGCCCGTTCGCCGATGGTCGGCACGTTCTATCGCAAATCTTCGCCGTCCTCGCCGTCCTTCGTTGAAGTTGGCCAGACCGTGAAGAAAGGCGACACCCTGTGCATCGTCGAAGCCATGAAGATGATGAACCACATCGAAGCTGAAGCCAGCGGTGTGATCGAATCCATCCTCGTCGAAGACGGCCAGCCGGTTGAGTACGACCAACCGCTGTTCACCATCGTTTGAATCGCGGAGAGCCTTTGATGACTGCGAAGTTGGAAAAAGTTCTGATCGCCAACCGCGGTGAGATCGCCCTGCGGATTCTGCGTGCCTGCAAGGAAATGGGCATCAAGACCGTCGCCGTTTACTCCAAGGCCGACAAAGAGCTGATGCACCTGGGCCTGGCAGACGAATCCGTCTGCATCGGTCCGGCCTCCGCCGCTCACTCCTACCTGCACATTCCGGCCATCATCGCCGCCGCTGAAGTGACCGGCGCAACCGCCATTCACCCAGGCTACGGTTTCCTTGCGGAAAACGCCGACTTTGCCGAACAGGTCGAGAACTCCGGTTTCGCGTTCATTGGCCCGAAAGCCGATACCATCCGCCTGATGGGCGACAAGGTATCGGCCAAGCACGCCATGATCGCCGCTGGCGTTCCAACCGTCCCGGGCTCCGACGGCCCACTGCCTGAAGACGAAGAAACCGCTCTGCGCATTGGTCGCGAAGTCGGTTACCCGGTGATCATCAAAGCCGCTGGTGGCGGTGGTGGTCGTGGCATGCGCGTGGTGCACAAAGAAGAAGACCTGATCTCCTCGGCGAAACTGACCCGCTCCGAAGCGGGCGCAGCGTTCGGCAACCCGATGGTCTATCTGGAAAAATTCCTGACCAACCCACGCCACGTGGAAGTTCAGGTACTTTCCGACGGTCAGGGCCACGCCATCCATCTGGGCGACCGCGACTGCTCGCTGCAACGTCGTCACCAGAAGGTTCTCGAAGAAGCGCCGGCACCGGGCATCGACGAGAACGCGCGCGAAGAAGTCCTCGCCCGCTGCGTCAAGGCTTGCATCGACATCGGATACCGTGGCGCCGGCACTTTCGAGTTCCTGTACGAAAACGGCCGCTTCTACTTCATCGAGATGAACACTCGTGTCCAGGTAGAGCACCCGGTATCGGAAATGGTCACCGGCATCGACATCGTCAAGGAGATGCTCAGCATCGCCGCCGGCAACAAGCTGTCGTTCACCCAGGATGACGTGGTCATCCGCGGTCACGCGCTGGAATGCCGGATCAACGCCGAAGACCCGAAAACGTTCATGCCGAGCCCAGGCACGGTCAAGCATTTCCACGCACCAGGCGGCAACGGCGTTCGCGTCGATTCGCACCTGTACAGTGGCTACGCCGTTCCGCCGAACTACGACTCGTTGATCGGCAAGCTGATCACCTACGGCGCAACCCGTGACGAAGCCATGGCGCGCATGCGCAATGCGCTGGACGAGATCGTTGTCGACGGGATCAAGACCAACATCCCGCTGCACCGTGATCTGACCCGTGACGAAGGCTTCTGCAAAGGGGGGGTGAACATTCACTACCTCGAGCACAAGCTGGCTGGCGACAAGCACTAAGCTTCAGCCGGAACATGACAAGGCCGCCTTCGGGCGGCTTTGTTGTTTCTGAAGATGCCGCCCAGAAACCTTGTGGCGAGGGAGCTTGCTCCCGCTCGGTTGCGCAGCAGCCGCAAGACCATTCATCCGAGCGGTGTCAGACAGAGCCGTATCTGCCATTTTGGGACCGCTTCGCGCTCCAGCGGGAGCAAGCTCCCTCGCCACAGAGACCGACGTCTCCGCTATTGGATGGCAACCCGGTCGTCTTCTGCCGCGCGCTCGCGTAAACTTGCGCGCTTCTCGCAGCCCGCTAGGCTGCAATCTATATTTTTCAAAGGTGCCCGCCATGCCTTGGCTGCAAGTCCGTCTCGCCATCAGCCCAGAACAAGCCGAAACCTACGAAGACGCTTTCCTTGAAGTGGGCGCCGTGTCGGTGACCTTCATGGACGCCGAAGATCAGCCGATCTTCGAGCCGGAACTCAACACCACCCCGCTGTGGTCGCACACACACCTGCTGGCCCTGTTCGAAGGCGGCACCGACGCCGCCAGCGTACTGGCCCACCTCGAGTTGCTGACCGGCAGCCCGCTGCCCGAGCATCACAGCGAAGTGATCGAAGACCAGGACTGGGAACGCAGCTGGATGGATGGCTTCCAGCCGATGCGCTTCGGCCAGCGCCTGTGGATTGTCCCGAGCTGGCACGCCGCACCCGAGCCTGACGCGGTAAACCTGCTGCTGGATCCGGGCCTGGCGTTCGGCACCGGCACTCACCCGACCACCGCGCTGTGCCTGGAATGGCTCGATGGCCAGGACCTGAAAGACTGCAACGTGCTGGATTTCGGCTGCGGCTCGGGAATTCTGGCGATTGCCGCCCTGTTGCTGGGCGCCAAACAAGCCGTCGGCACCGATATCGATGTGCAGGCCCTGGAGGCCTCCCGCGACAACGCCGGACGCAACAACATTGCCGACGAGCTGTTGCCGCTCTATCTGCCGGAAGATTTGCCGCAGGTTCAAGCCGACGTGCTGGTGGCCAACATTCTTGCCGGCCCGCTGGTGTCCCTGGCGCCGCAACTGTCCAGCCTGGTCAAGCCCGGCGGTCGCCTGGCGCTGTCGGGCATCCTCGCCGAACAGGGCGAAGAGGTCGCTGCCGCTTATGCCCGGGATTTCGATCTGGATCCGATCGCCAATCGCGACGGCTGGGTACGCATCACTGGCCGTCGGCGCTAGAATGAGCGCCTGCATAAACCGGATTGCCGCATGACCGATAGCTTCGTCACCCAGTGCCCGCATTGCCAAACCAGCTTCCGCGTCAGCCATGCTCAGTTGAGCGTGGCCCGGGGAGTGGTTCGTTGCGGCTCATGCTTGCAGGTGTTCAACGCCGCCAGGCAGTTGCTTGAGCAACGGGCCGGCAAGGAAGCGGTAAAACCGGCTGCATCGGCGCCCGTAGAACCGCCAGTGCAGCGAGCCATCAGCCAAAAGCAATGGACCGCGGCCGAAATGGACCTGGACAGCCTGGATCTGGACGAAGAACTCGCCCGGCTCGAACAGCGGGAAATCCAGCCGACGACGGAATTCGGTCGCCCCCGCGAAGACAGCCTCAGCGCTCATCGCGACAGCACCGAACACGACGAAGCCCCTTGGCCCGACAGTCTCTTCAGTGAGTCGGCCGCCGATCGCGCGCAAGCCGCCGACGCGCTGACACCAGCACCGATGGTCGAATCGACGATCGAGCCAAGCAAACACTCGCGCACCGAGCCTTCGCTGTCCATGGAGCCCGTGCCACTGGACGATGAGCCCGAGATACAGCAACTGCGCCTGCATGACCCGCTCGACGCCCCGATCCCTTTTGGCAGCCTGTCGGCGAAAACCGATGACGATGAGATCGACGATGACCTGCCCTCCGTCGAGCCCCTGCGCAAGCGACGCGAACGCAGCGAACCGGCCATGCGCGCTGAAGTGCTACAGGACCTGACCGACGATCCGTTGCAACTGGATTGGCAAAAACGCCGCTCCCCTTGGGGTCGGCGCTTTTTCTGGCTGCTGCTGATCCTGCTCGGCGCCGCCGGCCTCGTTGGCCAATACGTCGCCTACCACTTCGATGAACTGGCGCGCCAGGACCAGTATCGTCCGTGGTTCCAGCAACTGTGCCCGCACATCGGCTGCACAGTGCCGTCCAAGGTCGACATCGCGAAAGTCAAAAGCAGCAATCTGGTGGTCCGCAGCCACCCGGACTTCAACGGTGCGCTGGTGGTCGATGCCATCATCTACAACCGTGCACCCTTCTCCCAGCCGTTCCCGCTGCTGGAGCTGCGCTTTGCCGACCTCAACGGCCACCTGATCGCCAGCCGTCGCTTCAAGCCCGGCGAGTACCTCAACGGCGATCTCGAAGGCCTGGCCGAAATGCCGCCGCAAACGCCGATCCACATCGCGCTGGACATTCTCGACCCAGGCCCCAAAGCGGTGAACTACAGCCTGAGCTTCCATTCGCCCGAGTGAAACACTCAAGCGTTGCAGGCTTGACGGCGGTTTCCTGACTTTAGCCGTTCAAACCAAACCGCTGGCGATAACGAATTAGTTGTTCAGATTTTGTTCAATTCAGCCTTTATCCAGTCATCGAGAGCGGGTATCATGCCAACCCTTTTTCGAACTCTCATGATCCGGCCCCACAACAGGGAAGTCCTATGTCGGCGGTACGCATCGGTCCATATACATTGCACAACGGCTTGATCCTCGCCCCCATGGCGGGTGTCACCGACCAGCCCTTTCGTCAGCTGTGCAAACGATTGGGCGCAGGACTTGTAGTCTCGGAAATGGTCACCAGCGACATGAGCTTGTGGAACACCCGCAAATCGCGGATGCGCATGATCCACGAAGGCGATCCCGAGCCCCGCTCGGTACAGATCGCCGGCGGAGATGCGCAGATGCTGGCGGATGCGGCCCGAGCCAACGTCGAACTGGGCGCACAGATTATTGACATCAACATGGGCTGTCCGGCGAAGAAGGTCTGCAACAAGGCCGCCGGCTCTGCACTGTTGAAAGATGAAGCATTGGTGACCGAGATCCTGCAGGCCGTGGTGGCTGCGGTCGATGTGCCGGTCACCCTGAAGATTCGCACCGGCTGGGACCGGGCGAACAAGAACGGTCTGACGGTGGCGAAGATCGCCGAACAGGCAGGCATCACGGCGTTGGCCGTACATGGCCGCACGCGTGCCGACCTGTACACCGGGGAAGCTGAGTACGACACCATTGCCGCGATCAAGCAGGCGGTGTCGATTCCGGTCTTCGCCAATGGCGATATCGATTCGCCCGAGAAAGCCCGGTACGTGCTCGACGCGACCGGTGCCGATGGCCTGTTGGTGGGTCGGGCTGCCCAGGGGCAGCCATGGATTTTTCGTGAAATCGACCATTATCTGCGTACCGGTGAAAAACTCCCGGCACCGGAACTGATCGAGGTGGAATGTATTCTGCTTGAGCATCTGGCCGCGCTGCATGCCTTCTATGGCGACGTCATGGGCGTGCGCATAGCTCGCAAGCATGTGGGCTGGTATCTCGCAACCTTGCCGGGCGCCAGGGAGTTTCGCGCCCACTTCAATCGTTTGGAAGATACGGAAGCACAATGCGCCTACGTTCGGGGCTTCTTCGCCGAACGCTACAAGAGCCTGACAGGGGACGGAGAAGGGGTGGCCGCATGACGATGATGACCGAGACTTTAGTGAGTGGAACAACACCCGTGAGCGACAACGTGAATTTGAAACAGCACCTCAATACACCGAGCGAAGAAGGTCAGACCCTTCGCGGGAGTGTCGAGAAGGCGCTGCACAATTATTTCGCCCACCTTGAGGGCGCTGCCGTCACGGATGTGTACAACCTGGTGCTCTCCGAAGTCGAGGCTCCCCTGCTCGAATGCGTGATGAACTACGTCAAGGGTAACCAGACCAAGGCCAGTGAGCTGCTCGGACTGAACCGGGGCACCCTGCGCAAGAAACTCAAGCAGTACGATTTGCTGTAAGCATTCAATCAAACCAGAAAGGCGCCCGCGTAAAACCGGTCGCCTTTTTTGCTGACTCCTTTGCTTTTGATGGAAATTGAGATGACCGACCAGACTACCCGCCTGCCGATCCGCCGCGCCTTGATCAGCGTTTCCGACAAGACCGGGATCCTTGAATTCGCCAAAGAGCTCGAAGCCCTGGGCGTAGAGATCCTCTCCACCGGCGGGACGTTCAAGCTGCTGCGCGACAATGGTGTTGCCGCAGTGGAAGTCGCGGATTACACCGGTTTCGCAGAAATGATGGACGGCCGGGTGAAAACCCTGCACCCGAAAATCCACGGCGGGATCCTCGGTCGTCGCGGTATCGACGACGCCATCATGAGCGAGCACGGCATCAAGCCGATCGATCTGGTAGCGGTCAACCTGTACCCGTTCGAAGCCACCATTAACAAGCCAGGCTGCGACCTGCCGACCGCCATCGAGAACATCGACATCGGCGGCCCGACCATGGTTCGTTCGGCGGCAAAAAACCACAAAGACGTGGCCATCGTGGTGAATGCCAGCGATTACGCCAACGTACTGGAAAGCCTCAAGGCCGGCGGCCTGACCTATGCTCAGCGTTTCGACCTGATGCTCAAGGCCTTCGAACACACCGCGGCCTACGACGGCATGATCGCCAACTACATGGGCACCGTGAACCAGGCGGCTGAAACCCTCAGCACAGAAGGCCGCAGCGAATTCCCGCGCACCTTCAACAGCCAGTTCATCAAGGCTCAGGAAATGCGCTACGGCGAGAACCCGCACCAGAGCGCGGCGTTCTACGTTGAAGCCAAGCCTGCCGAAGTCGGCATCGCCACGGCGACCCAACTGCAAGGCAAAGAGCTGTCGTACAACAACGTGGCCGACACCGACGCCGCACTGGAATGCGTGAAGAGCTTCGTCAAACCGGCCTGCGTGATCGTCAAGCACGCCAACCCGTGCGGCGTGGCCGTGAGCCCGGACGCCGAAGGCGGCATCCGTCAAGCCTACGAACTGGCCTACGCCACCGACACCGAGTCGGCGTTCGGCGGCATCATCGCGTTCAACCGCGAGCTGGATGCTGAAACCGCCAAGGCCATCGTCGAGCGTCAGTTCGTCGAAGTGATCATCGCCCCATCCGTCAGCGCAGAAGCCCGCGCCATCGTGGCCGCCAAAGCCAACGTACGCCTGCTGGCCTGCGGCGAGTGGTCGGCTGACCGCGTTCCGGCCTGGGACTACAAACGCGTCAACGGCGGTTTGCTGGTACAGAGCCGCGACATCGGCATGATCGGCAGCGAAGACCTGAAAGTGGTGACCAAGCGCGCGCCAACCGAGCAGGAAATCAACGACCTGATCTTCGCCTGGAAAGTCGCCAAGTACGTCAAATCCAACGCCATCGTCTACGCCAAGAACCGTCAGACCATCGGTGTCGGCGCCGGCCAGATGAGCCGCGTGAACTCCGCGCGTATCGCCGCGATCAAGGCTGAACACGCCGGTCTGCAAGTCGCCGGTTCGGTGATGGCATCCGATGCGTTCTTCCCGTTCCGCGACGGTCTGGACAATGCGGCCAAGGTCGGCATCACTGCGGTGATCCAGCCAGGCGGCTCGATGCGTGATGCTGAAGTGATTGCTGCTGCCGACGAGGCCGGCATCGCCATGGTCTTTACAGGCATGCGCCACTTCCGTCACTGATAGACCGCTCCCCCTGTAGGAGCCTGTAAAAGCTCGTAGGAGCTCGTAGGAGCTGTCGAGTGAAACGAGGCTGCGATCTTTTGATCTGGCTTTTGAAGCAAAGTCAAAAGATCGCAGCCTCGTTTCACTCGACAGCTCCTACAGTTCCTACAGCGCCCACAGGGGTTTGCAGCGCCACTCATAGTTTTTTGAGGTTTTTGAAATGAATGTTTTGATCATTGGCAGCGGTGGCCGTGAACACGCCCTGGCCTGGAAAGTGGCTCAGGATCCGCGCGTGCAGAAAGTGTTCGTTGCCCCGGGCAACGCAGGCACAGCCATTGAAGCCAAGTGCGAGAACGTCGCCATCGACGTGCTGGCCCTCGAGCAGCTGGCTGACTTTGCCGAGAAGAACGTTTCCCTGACCATCGTCGGCCCGGAAGTGCCGCTGGTAGCAGGCGTTGTCGATCTGTTCCGCGCCCGTGGCCTGGATTGCTTCGGCCCGACCGCGGGTGCCGCGCAACTGGAAGGTTCGAAAGCCTTCACGAAGGATTTCCTGGCACGCCACAAGATCCCGACCGCCGACTACCAGAACTTCACCGAGATCGAGCCGGCCCTGGCTTATCTGCGTGAAAAAGGCGCACCGATCGTGATCAAGGCCGATGGCCTGGCCGCCGGCAAAGGCGTGATCGTGGCCATGACATTGGCTGAAGCTGAAGACGCGGTGCGCGATATGCTCGCTGGCAACGCGTTTGGCGATGCCGGTTCCCGCGTGGTCATCGAAGAGTTCCTGGACGGCGAAGAAGCCAGCTTCATCGTCATGGTCGACGGCAAGAACGTACTGCCGATGGCCACCAGCCAGGACCACAAACGCGTCGGCGACGGCGACACCGGTCCGAATACCGGCGGCATGGGCGCCTACTCCCCGGCACCGGTCGTCACCGCCGAAGTCCATCAGCGGGTCATGGACCTGGTGATCTGGCCAACCGTGCGCGGCATGGCCGAGGAAGGCAACGTCTACACCGGTTTCCTCTATGCCGGCTTGATGATCGACAAGGCTGGTAACCCAAAAGTTATCGAGTTCAACTGCCGTTTCGGCGATCCTGAGACTCAACCGGTGATGCTGCGCTTGCAGTCGAGCCTGGTGTTGCTGGTCGAAGCGGCCCTGGCGCAAGCGCTGGACAAGGTCGAAGCACAGTGGGATCCACGTCCGAGCGTCGGTATCGTATTGGCCGCTGGCGGTTACCCGGGTGACTACACCAAAGGCGTTGCCATCAACGGTCTGGATGCAGCCGCGGCACTGGAAGGCAAAGTCTTCCACGCCGGCACTGCACTCAAGGACGGTCAGGTGGTGACGGCCGGTGGTCGGGTACTGTGCGCAACCGCCATGGGCACCAGCGTCGACGCAGCCCAGCAGCAGGCTTACAAACTGGCGGCTAAAATCGACTGGGAAGGCTGCTTCTATCGTAAGGACATTGGCTACCGCGCCATTGCCCGCGAGCGTGGCGAAAATCAGGAATAAGCCATCCATTCGGCCAGGCAGGGGCTTGCAGCCCTTGCCGGACTATTCCGGCGCCGCGCATAGTTATAATCTGGCATCAACCTACGAAGGGATTTCGCCGTGCGCTGGCTCAGGATTGCCATAGGCTTCACCGTCACTCTGCTGACCTTGCTCTGCATGCTCCCGGCCCAGGCCACGCAAGGCAGTGGCTGGGCGGTATTGCTCGACGAACAGGGCGATCTACAGCTGAGCGACATCCGCTCCGGCCGCTACACCAATCAATTCAGTCCCGTCGAACTCGACCGCCTCACCGCAGCCGGGCCCGAGGGTGCGCTGTGGCTGCGTTTCAGGCTGGCACCCGGCAAACACGAACAGTTGCTGAGGGTGTTCGCCCCCGACCTGTCGCACCTCAATCTGTATGTGCTCGACGGCGACCAGCTGATCGATCAATTGAATACCGGCACCGGGCAGCCTCAGGCTGAGCGCCCCCTGCCCAGCAACGACTTCATGTTGCCGCTGCCACAAAGCGACAAAACCCTCGACATCTATATGCGACTGGTCTCCGAACACCAGTTTCGGCCTTACATCACCCTGCAATCGGCGGTCATGAGCGCAGCCACTCAGAACCAGACGTTGATCTACGGTCTGCTCTTTGGCTGTCTCGGGATGCTGATCCTGCATAACCTGACCCGCTACACCTACACCCGCTCGCGTAGCAGCCTCTGGCTGGCAGCGTGCGAAGGGTTGCTGCTGCTCAGCCTGGTGCTGCTGCTGAACCTGGCCCGCCCATGGTTGCCGAACTGGTCCGTCGTACAAACACCCGGTGCCTATCTTGCCTTGCTGCTGACCGCACCTTGCGGCCTGATGTTCGCCTACCGCTTCTTCGCCCCGCTCGGCCCACACCCGCTGAACAAGCTGCTGCTGGGGGACATCCTGTTCATCGTGGCCTGCGGCCTGCTGCTGTTGTTCGTCAACACCCTGCCGCTGAACCTGATCACGTACGCACTGGTTGCCCTGGCCGGCCTGAGCATGCTGTTCGTCAGCGCCCATCACTGGCAAAAAGGTTATCGCCCGGCCCGCCTGTTCGTGGCGGCCATGGTGGTGTTCAACCTTGGCACGTTGATTATCCTGCCGGCGCTGCAGGGGCTGACCCTTGTCGCCCCGCAAGGCCTGATCATCACCCTTCTGGTGTTTATCTGTATCAGTGGCCTGTTGATGAGTGTGGCCCTGGGCGAGCGACAGCGTAGCATCACCGAAGACCGTTTCAGCGTCAGTCGCGACCTGGCTGCCAGCAATGCCGAAATAAACGCCAAAGCTGAATTCCTGGCGAAAATCAGCCACGAAATCCGCACCCCGATGAATGGTGTGCTGGGCATGACCGAACTGCTGCTGGGCACACCGCTGTCGGTCAAGCAGCGCGACTACGTGCAAACCATCCATAGCGCCGGCAACGAACTGCTGACGCTGATCAACGAAATTCTCGACATCTCCAAACTCGAGTCCGGACAGATCGAGCTGGACGACGTGCAGTTCGACCTCAATGCCCTGATCGAAGATTGCCTGAGCATCTTCCGCGCCAAGGCCGAACAACAGAACATCGAGCTGATCAGTTTTATCCAGCCGCAGGTGCCGCGCGTCATCAGCGGTGATCCGACGCGCCTGCGCCAAACCTTGCTGAGCCTGCTGGAAAACGCCCTGAAGAAAACCGATGAAGGCGAGATTCTGATCGTTGTCGCCCTGGATGAACGCAGCGCCAAACCGCGGCTGCGCATCGCCGTGCAGGACAGCGGCCAGCCGATGGAGGCTGAAGAGCGCGACGCACTGATGCACGCCGAGCTGCACAGCAAGCATTTCCTCTCGGCCACCAGCCTGGGGGGCAATCTGGGGCTGGTGATTGCCCGTCAGCTGATCCGTTTGATGCAGGGCGAATTCGGCATCAAGAGCGGCGCCAACCAGGGCAGCACATTGTGGCTGACCCTGCCACTGGACCCGGACCGTCTCGAACACCCGACCTCGGACCTGGACAGCCCGTTGCAAGGCGCACGCGTACTGGTCGTGGACGACAACGACACCTGTCGCAAGGTGCTGGTGCAGCAGTGCAGCGCCTGGGGCTTGAACGTCAGCGCCGTACCGTCCGGCAAGGAGGCCCTGGCGCTGCTGCGCACCAAGGCCCACCTGCGCGATTATTTCGACGTGGTCCTGCTGGACCAGAACATGCCCGGTATGACCGGCATGCAACTGGCCGCCAAGATCAAGGAAGACCCGAGCCTGAACCACGACATTCTGCTGATCATGCTCACCGGCATCAGCAACGCGCCGAGCAAGATCATCGCGCGCAACTCCGGGATCAAGCGCATCCTCGCCAAGCCAGTGGCCGGCTACACCCTCAAGACCACCCTGGCGGACGAACTGAACCAGCGCAACAACGGCCCGGCCACCTCGCAGCACCTGCCCACCGGCCCTACCCTTCCGGTCAAGGTACCCAGCGACTTCCGCATCCTGGTGGCCGAAGACAACAGCATCTCGACCAAAGTCATCCGCGGCATGCTGGGCAAGCTCAACCTGCAACCGGATACCGCCAGCAATGGCGAGGAAGCCTTGGTGGCAATGAAGGCCCAGCGTTACGACCTGGTGCTGATGGACTGCGAAATGCCAATCCTTGACGGCTTCTCCGCCACTCAGCAATTGCGTGCCTGGGAAGTCGGCAACCAGCGGATTCGCACCCCCGTGGTGGCGTTGACCGCACACATCCTCGCCGAGCACAAAGAGCGCGCGCGTCAGGCCGGCATGGACGGGCACATGGCCAAACCGGTCGAGCTGTCGCAGTTGCGCGATTTGATCGAGCATTGGGTTGCCCAGCGTGATCAGCAGAACCGCACAGTGTCGACCCTCTGAGAGCCCTCGGGCTGGCACTCGGTCAAATGTCCAGAGCGCTCAAGTATTTCAGGGACTGAGACACCACAGACTTCTTCACTTTCTCCCGAAACGTGCCGTAATGAAGCGTGTTGAACGTGATCGTGGTTATCTGTTCGGTGCTTTTTTGCTCAAGCGAATCATTGTTGCTGAACAGGAACCGAGAGATATCTCGCACTATCGAAAACTTGCGGTGATAGACCGCCATATCCACCTTGTGCGTGCCGTTCATCACGCAAGGAATCATCTGAAAGTAAGCCATATCTCCCTTCAGGGTCGTGGATTCAAACATTTCGAGCGCCAGCGAATTGCGCTCCAACGCTGTCAGGGCGCGGCTGATGGGTATTGAGAATCTATCACCGATGGACTCCCGGATACGTTGTATCGCCTTGCTGCCCATCGGAGCAGCTGGCGCGGGCGAAAACGTTTGAGGTGCGGGCACATCCCATCCCAGAAAACGAAGTTGCCCGCAGTAGTAGTCGAACCAGTCGCCCGATAATCCATCATTAATTGCATCGCGTGTGGCTCTTTGCGCAAAAGCCGTGCTCATGTAGACGTCTTCGCGGTGGGACGCCGGCAGATCGCTGGCGAACGACACGATACTGCCGCCAACCACCGCTGCCGGTGGTGCAATCAGATCCGTCATGACCGAACCTCCTCTGGCTGCGTGGTGCTGCAGGCATTGTCGCGCACGGTCAACATTGCAACATTGGTCTCAATCCGGTCCTTGACCTTCAGAGCAATTTGATCTCGTACAGGTGCATATACCGTTTCCGATAGATTCGCCCGGACGTAACGGCAGCTAATGATGCCTTGTACGTCTTCGCCCCAATAGAGGTGCGCCAAAGGGCTGGAACTCAGCAATTGACGGGTTTTGAGCTCGATACATACACTACTGAACGAAGTCGGTGTTGGCGCCACGATCACCAGCAAACGAACATCCATCGCAGGTGCCGACACCTCGGTGGACTGCTCTTCGGACACTTTTTGCATATGGCTGCGCAACAAGTTGGCTGCCGGGTTGATGTCCGATTCGTTGACAATTTGTGACAGCACTTCTGCAGTCACATGCCCTTCATCTGCCCCTACTTTGGACATCGCTGAGGCCACCCACTGAACCGCCGTTTCAACACTCTCTGGAGGGAGACTCAAGTCTTCGCGCGCTTTACCGCGCCACATCCAGATACCATCCAAAACTTTCATGTAGGTGTCATACCAACTCACACCCGGCTCTAGTTCTGTTTTTTTATTGGCTGCCAACTGTGCATACAACACCGTATTGACCACATCATCATAAGTGGTCAAATCCTCTGATTCGGGCACTATCAAAACCGCAGCCCCGACAATCAACACTGAATAATCACATCTCATTTAAATACCTTCATACAGAGAAGGACAGTCGTTTTTTTCGACCGCCCTTCCAAGCATTCATCAAATGTCGTAATCGAGCTTATCAGCCGAGTACTTCACCAGTTTCGTTGCAATCAGCTCACGAGTAGCCGCAGCCAAAAGATCATTTTTTTCGAAAGCTGCCTCACCGCGATACAGACTTACGTCACGAACATCCGTATCGACGAACATTACTTTTACCGATGAATTCCGGCGTGTAAAACGTACTGCGCCAATGGCAAAAACAGTGGTCCCGTTCACATCGATACACGAGCCGGTCGTTACTCCACCCACACCTTGTGCCAGCAAGTTGCGCTCATAAAGCGTCAATGCGGTATCGCGTTTTTGCAGGGCGGCAATCGCATCACCCGCGGTTTTCAGCATCAGTGCAGTAGCCGGACCCGGTACGGCAAGGCCTGTGACTACCGAAGCAAGAATCTCCAGCACCATCTTGTCCATGCGGACACTGGTTCCCGACACGTTCAGATCGTTGTAGTACTTGCTGATGGTCATCCAACCCGTTTCACCCATGACTTTACAGAACTGCGCATACCATTCTTTGCCCTGGTGCTCCAGTGGAAACTGTTTGTTTGCCACAAGCGACGCATAGTGAAACGCATTCTGCGCGTCACTGCGGTTAATACCGGTGAGGTTACCGCTGAAACTAATGAGGCCTTCGCCTACAACCGATCCTTTCGACGGCGCTTCAATTTCGTCACCCGGCGCCAACAAACCACGAGATCTAATAAGCGGCGTCTCACCCAGATCATAACCCTGAAGATTTTCCAAGCAGGCAGCAATATAACTTTCACTAAACATATTATTCATAACTTCTTCCTTATTGACATTAAAGCAAGCTCCTCATGAACTTGCCGAAAGAAACAATAAACAAATTAACCCACCACGACAAACCCAAACATGTAACATCATCCACAACAGCAATCACACAACTAACCATTCAGACTCAGCCCAACAGCCTACACATGAATAAAAATAACTTTCAGACCTTATAAACTCGCCCCCCACAGGCACTTGACCAACTGATAGACTCCGCTTCACCCGTCTCTGGATGCGAGCCAAAACCATGCTCCATGTGTTATTCAGCGTTTACCTGAAGATGTTGGTGCTCTACAGCCCGTTCTTCGTGTTGTCCTGCTTCATCAGCCTGACCCGCGGTTATTCGCGCAAGGAACAACGTCGCCTGGCCTGGAAAGTGGCAATTGCCACACTGGTTTCCAGCGTTTTGCTGTACCTGTTCGGGAGGGTGATATTTGACGTGTTCGGCATTACCGTGGATGCATTTCGCATCGGCGCCGGCAGCGTGCTATTCATTTCGGCGCTGGGCATGGCTCAGGGCAAGTCGGTGGTGCAGACCGACAATGTGCAGCAGGACGTGACCATCGTCCCGCTGACCATCCCCCTGACTGTCGGCCCGGGCACCATCGGCGCCTTGCTGGTGATGGGCGTGAGCCAGCCGCATTGGGACGACAAACTCACGGCCATTCTCAGTATCGCCCTCGCCAGCTTCACCGTTGGCGTGGTGCTGTATTTGTCGAACCGCATCGAACGGATTCTGGGTGACCAGGGGTTGCAGATTGTCAGCCGGTTGATGGGATTGTTCGTGTGCGCTCTGGCGGCACAGATAATCTTCACCGGGGTGAAAGGTTATCTGGTGCCTTAATCGGCCAAGGAGCTCTAAAAAGCCGGTTCTACAAGCGCCTCGATCTGATGATTCGACATCAGCTCCGTTAGCATTGCGCTGCCCGAAACGCCCTTTTGCCTCAGCAACTCGGTCACTATTTCCGAAACCGCGCGCGATCGATAACCACTGAGCGCAAGGAACACGTCCCCCCGCAACGTCACATCCGATGAGTAAACACCGCGAAAGATCAGACTGTGCCCGCTGTCCAGGCCGTTCATTACCAGGTGTTCATCGACCAGGCTGACCCATAACTGATCCATGATTGAAGCGTCCAGAATCAGCTTCCCCGGAATCAAGGGTGGGAGCTCAAGCGGGTAACGACAATCGACGATAACCGATTCAAGTTTCAACCACGCCGTCTGGGTCAGCCGGCTAGTCGTTGTCCCTTGACCCATTTTGAGTACCAGGATACTGACATCATCGGCAATCAACGGGAGTAGGTCATCGGCCGTCTTCAGTCCCTCGACCACCAGTACTTCGGCGTTTCGCTGAATATACTCAAGTGGCCCGACCGTATTTTTTTGCGGATAGGTGTGCAACAAACCATTCCCGATCTGGTGCAGCATCACATTGGTTTGATGCCGGGTACCCACCAGTGTGTATTGCGCAGGAAGGGTGGTTTTCGGAATCCGGATCAATCGTCCGGTCCGGACCACATACCATTGAAGGTAGTCAGGATCTTTGACGGACAGAAAATCGGCGCATCGATGTTGGTTCGCCAGCGCTGCCAGCCGCTCACTCAATGGACCGTCCAGTGCAGCGACCCAGAGGCTGTCCACACCCGTAACCCGTACCGGTTCGTTGTGCTGTAAATCCACCTCCACGCCCTCGAGAGTCGTCGCCCTCAGACCCGCGCCCTCTACCGTCACGTCGGTAAAGGTCCAAGGGGCCCACACCTGTATCGGGGCCGGCAATGCTTCTACTTGCAAAAGTCTGGTGCCCTGGGCAAATGCCGTACTCAAATGTTTCGTATCAATAAAGCGCTGGCTGAAAATCTTGCCCGTTGAAAGATCGAACAACCAGGCGGCCTGATTGTCTGGAGCAATACTCAGTAACCGTACTTCTTTTCCATGGCCAGGATCCGAGAGCAACAGTCGATCGTCCAGATACCAGGCGCATAAGCCGGCATCCCCCGTAAAGTTGGTCAAGCCAAGGAGGGCGAAACTCGACACCGGATAGCGCGTCGACACTTGCGGCAGTGCGGACCACCATTGGGCTCGATCCTTGAACCAGGTGTCGCTGAGTCCGCCCAATCGAAGCATGCCATCGGGCATCACATTGAAGAACAGACCGGATTCGGTCAGAGCCAGGTAGCCCTGCTCAACGGCGACAACATTATTCAGGCCCGAGGGTGCAATTTCTGTGGAAGACCATTGCACGCGGCCATCCACCATCGACCTTTGCTGTCGCACGAGGCGTTGGTCAGGCTGGTCGTAGGTAACAAATACTTCGCCCTCGGCACCGGCAGGAACAATCAGTCGAAGATCATTCAGAATCGAATCTTTCCATCCCCGCGCATGGCGACGTCGGGCCGGCGCACGGATGATCAACCCGTCAACCTCTCGGACCCAGACCAGATCGTGCCACTTGTCTTCGAACTGCCAACAAATCGAAACCAGCGCACCGGGGCGCCAATTCACGGTATCGATGGACTCTGCCGGCAACACATAGTTGCCCAGCACCGGCTTCCAGTCCGTGAGCGTGTTGACCTGTAGAACAGCCTGCAATGCCGGATCGTGACCGCGGGTGATCGAGCCAAGCAACACCGCACCGTCATGGATCATATATGTCAGCTCATCATGCGGGCCTTCCTTTGGAATGGACCGCTGCACGATCTGAATGCCGCCATTGGCCACGGCCTCACAGCGGACAATGGTCAAGCCTTCTCTTACCAGCAAACGGTATCGTTGAAGCAGCGTGCCGGTGATCGCGTCGACCTGCCAGACATCGAAGTTCTCGGGGTGATAGAAATAGGCCGAGCCCTCGACCACCGCGCCCAATACGACCTCGTCGGCCAACAGCACATTCGGGTCGCGGATATACAGAAAACGATCCTCAGCCGAGTCGTAATACGCAGCCACCGTCCTCGGTTCGTCCGGCTTTTCAAACGGCACCACAAAGTTGTGAACGGGGGTGTAAGGCATGGCCAGGCGATGTTCACGAGCCAGTGATTTGAAGTGATCCAGCAACGCTTGCTCTCCGAGCGCCGGATCGGCCGTTTCTTCGACAACCTCCAATTGCAGGGCAACGAGATCAACGCGCACGATCTTGTTACCTGCCAGTTTGAGCAACACATCGTGAACCCCGCTACCTGTGAACCTCACAGCCAGAGTGCCCAACATGAGGCTGCCCGCAGGCTCTATCTGGATATCTGTCTCCGCCAGCCAGGTAGCCAGCAACACCCAGTGCATGGCCGCGTGACCCGGTGCGTCGAGCTCAAGACTCACCCCCTGATTGAGCAGCACGGAACATTGAGCACCGGCACCCGCTATCCGATAGGAGACCAGGCCGTGCCATGCCTTGGGTAGCACAGGCACCACCAGCGAGCGCTCAACATTATCGAGACGAACGTTGAAAACTGTTGGTTTGCAGACAGGGTTCAGTCGGTGGACGACGTACTCACCCGGAAACGAATAAAAGGAAAACAGGAACTGCCATTTCCCCTGTTCATTCTTTTTTTCCAGCCGACGTGCCGTATCGAATCCGTCAGCATGACGAAACGTGACGAACGGCAGCAACTTGTACTCATAGCCATACCAGGTTTTGGGTGTGCACGGCAAAACGATCGTCTGCCCAGGCTTCGGCGAAAAAAGCGCCGAGCCCGGCAACTCAAGGCCCAAGCGTATATCAATAGCGCGGTGGTAATCCTCATCGTAATCCGGAACCCCGAAATGATCCCGAAGCGGGAACAGTTTAGGGCTGTCGAAATGGACCGTTGATGCGCGTAAATCCAGCTCGGTGAGCACCAGCAACGGATGTGCAATCCAGGCATCCGACGCCTTGTCCAAGTGAAAGCCGCCCTGAAGATACGCTTTCTCCAGTCGTTCAAAAAAGAGGCCGACCCCTTTGGCCTCCTCGGCAATGGTGGCAAACCCTTCGGCCAGCGCAGCGACACCCACCGCCAACCCGCCCAGAATCACCCCGACACCGCCCAGCACCGCAGATACGGCGCCTGCGCCGGCCAATCCCGCACCCAGCCCGGCCGCCCCCAACACAGCGCTCGCGGAGTCGAACGCCAATTGCGTCCCGAATTGCGCCTTTTCAATGTCATTGCCGGCATGGCTCAACTGGTAAATATCAAACCCGACATTCACCATTCCCAACACCGTGCCAACGCCTTCATTCGCCACATGCCCCAACGCCTTTTGCACCAATGGCGCACTGGTGCGAGCGATCAGCTTTTCATCATCCAGGGCCTGTCGCACCAGTGTCACAACGCCAATCACATCCACCACATTGCCATGGACCAGTTGGGCGTAGTTGACGTAGGCATGCAGGCGAATGGCGGTGGTCAGTGCCTTGTCGCTACCGCCGGCCGCGCCTTCGTGATGACGCAGCGAGTTCATCAAGGCTTGTACGGTGAAACCGGCATTGAGCGTATGAACACTACCGGCGTCCACAGGATCAGGCGAGTTGGCCGGCGCACGCGGTTGAGCCGCCAAGGAATGGAAGGTTTGCGAGAGGAAGTTTTTAATCCTGAGGAGTCGATGATCATCGGTGGTGACACGCACAATGGTCTGCGCTGGATCGTTATTGACCAGACTGATCTTGTAAGCGCCTGTCGGGGTGATCTCCAATGTCTCAAACAATGCAATGGCACCCGACGATAGCCCGTGTTTCTCCTGTAGCTGCCATGTCGCCTGCGCGATCTGCCCGCCCCACCAGTGAGCGTCCAGTTCCAGCAACGAACTGCCCAATACCCCATTGTTGACCAGTGACCGTCCTCGCGCGCTGGCCAGTCGCTGTCTTGCCCGGGGCGTCTGTTCAGGCAGGCTGCCTGACTCGGAAAGACTGGACACCCGGACACCCGACGGCAGCACTCGTTCATTGAGTCGGCCAGCGTCGAGGTCAATCAAATCAAAGGTTGGACGCGCAGGCTCTCCATATGCTGCGTAAGGCTTGGCCATCTCTTGCCGAACGAAAAAATGTGTCAGCGCTTTGCTGAGCGCTTCAGCGGTATCAAACTCGAAAACACTAAAATTCGGATCGTAGAAATGATAAGTACTGCGGCCTCCACTGAATGTTTTAGCCACCAGCATCGAGTGGTTGTCAGAGTTGAGCATCAGGGTGCTGCTGCCGGTTTTACCTTCGAGCGTCGCAATGACGTGTGCCAGATCGGAGCGCACCACCGGTCCGCCCAAGTCATGGACGTCAACATCGCGCAGTTCCTCGATAATGCTCACAAACGCTTTCGAATGGCCGGTGTCAGGTTCAATGACCGCCAGGTAAAACCGTTCACGCAGTGTGTTGGCAGCTTCATCACCCTTGCTGATCGCCGCTGCCATGGCCAATGCCAATGGGTAGCAACGCCCCGCGATCCGGTCGCCGACCCCCTGAAGCAACAAATCCTGCGGCACCAGTTTGAAGCTGCCGTGATCGAAACTTTCCAGCACATCGGCCATGCGCTCGGCAATCCGGTCACGGAATTCGAGTTTTGCTACCTGCTGAATACGGGCGACCTGACGCCCCCATTGCAGCAAGGTCAGAGCCCCCTCCAGCGCCTGCTTCTTCAGTTCAATGCTGGTCTCGGACAACACCAAGGAAGGTATCGAAGCGCTGGCCAAACCGGCAACGAATGCGGGGTGATTCTCTTTGAACAGCTCCCGTTCAATCGCCCCGTAACGGTGTGACACGCCCAACTCAGACACATTGTTCGCGAGGTTTTCCAGGCGTGCGTTGACGTGTCCGAAGTTGCGTTGATCCATTGCCCGCGCGCCCAGCAACGAACCGATCAACCACCGCTGCAAGGGGTTAAGCTGTTCAACCTGCAAAGTGCCCCGGCCAATTCGATGAAGCAATTCATCAAGCGGCAGATCCCCGTCTGCCGGCTCTCCGACCAACGATGGCGGTAGCGTGATCTCCTGCGTGAGGATGGACTGGCGCTCGTCAAAACTCAGCTGCACTTGCTTGTCGAAAGTCACTTCACCAGAGACACGTTGGCTCATCGCTCGCAAAAAGGGTTCACCAAGGTGCTGCGCCAAGGACTGCAACAAATCGGTCGACATCACATGTCGACCTTCGATGACTGGCCAGCCATGGTCGAAATGGATTGTCTGACTCTTTAGTAATTGATCCACCTTGCCGACGTAACGCGCCTTGAATTGCCCGGCCTCCCAACGTTGTTTTTCCCTGCGCAGCCACTCGACGGTGTCGCTTTCGTTTTCTTTCCAGGAATGATCCAGCTCCTCCTCGGTGTCCCGGTTCACCATGGCGGCGGCGACAATAGCCACATCCTTTCGCCACGCCCCCGCTGCTGGAGGTATGGAGTGGATTTTTGCGTAATCCGCGAGTGCATCGCGCATCGCAGCAGGCCCGGTCAGATAGATTGTCACTTCGCTCTGGGGGCGAATGCCGTCGCTGTAGTAAATCGCTGCGGCTTCCACCAAAAAAGTGAGGGCGAGTTCTTCTTCAGGCGGGAGTGCATCCAACGAACCAAATTTTTTCTCGACCACCTCCCGCGCAAAACCGCTCATGGCCTCGCTATCAATCAAGGCGACCTGGTTCTCCATAGCCAAGCGGGTCGTGGCATCAACAATCTCATAGTTGAGTTTGAAACGATCGATGACAGCACTCAACATTGCCGATCCGGCATGAGCCATGAGAAACGCATTACTCAGGCTGGCCTGCTCGGCAACTGCCCGCATTCCATCCGGACGTACGAGACGTTCGACGGGGGCGCGAAAAACGCTGTTCAAGTCCGGGCGACTTTTCGCGAAACGCTCCAGTGCGGGACGATGCTCTGCAGGGATGACTTCGAAATAGTTTGTATATTTACCTCTTAACGCTTCTCGACCTGGCATCCATCCAGGATTTTGATCGAGCAACAACTGCAACACGCCCAGGCGCTCATCACTGCTGAATTGATTGATCTCCACATCGCCCAACTTTTCTACAAGAGGTGGCAAGTTATCGACATCTGCGTAAAATCCGCCTTCAGCCATCAAAGCTTCAATGCGCACCACATCGGAGGCGGCGGCAAAATTGCCTCGCAAACTTATCTCGCGCTCATAAATGCTCTGCAAGTGCAGCGGTGTTGCATTCTCCGCCAGGTTGCGGAGTTCCACTCCCGCCAATGCCAAAATGCTCTGACCATTCTTTTTCCGCAACATTTCCAGGGCGGTTTTATCCTGGCCATACCCACGGACCAGAAGATCAATCCGGGCATCATCCGCTTTAACACCGCGTTCCACCGCCTTGTTGATATGTGCGAACATTTGCTGCTTAAGAACAATGGCTCGCTCTTCATATTTGTCACCCAGCTCAAGAAATGTTCCCGTGCTATGTCCGCCATTAATCATCGCATCGGCCTTCGCGGCCTCGACAATGATCCGATTGGTTTCATAGGCCAATAACGCGTCGCTGTCATACCAGAGTTTCACGGCATAATCGTGCCCGGCCAAAACCTTGCACCAAACATTAATGTAGTCGCGCTGAATATTTCCTACCCCCCCTCCAAGCCAAACGAAGTGTAGATTTTTCGGCACTTCGGTTGCTGCGGCAGACAGCTCTGCAATGCTGGTGGACAGGCGCGTGTGAAAGCCTTCGACTCTGTCGCGGATTTCAGTCAAACCCGGAGCTTCAGCGCCCTCCGGCGCAGCTTTCGGCTCCACTTCCACGGCACGTCGATGCCGGCTCTTGGATTCAACAAAAGCCCCCAGGGCTTCGCGCAGCAAACCAAGCGGTGGAAGCATTCTCGGAAAATCGAGCATGCCGATACAAGAAAAGTAATATCGAAATACCGCATCGTATTTCTCTGTACCCTTATGTTCCTGTAACGCCTTTTCAAGATCAGACAGTTTAAATAAATCAATAAAATTGACGTAACCGCTCACACGACGAGCCGATTGCTCACCCATAAAGATACTTCCCTGTAAAAATAAGATTTCTCATCCGTCAAAATGGATGGATGCACCCGACGCTCAAACAACACTAACTGAACAAAACTTCAGCCCGGAAGCAAAAAAAACAAACAACTGATGACCAACCGAACACTTAGAAATATTAAAGCCGTCAAACACAACAAAAAAAGACAAGCAAAAGGCAACCCTCAACAAACGCGACAGTTTCTTTTGTGCCAGAGAAAAACAAACTTACATCAAGACATCTAACCGCCTGCCGCAAAAACTTCCTGTTTATCAACGCCAGGCCATTTTGAAACGCGGCCTCCAGCGAGGCCGCCGACACTCATGATGTTGGCTTGTCGCCATACCAACGAGGCGTATACACCCACTTGCCGCCCTCGGCACGAGGAAACACGCAAGTGGTGGAGGAGCCGATCAGCACCATGGTGCGCATATCGACCTGATCGGGGGTCAGTTCGCCGAGCGTCGTGACCCGGAGCGTCTGGCCGGGGCGACCGATGTCACGGCCCAGCACCACCACCGTTTCCGGCGTTCGATGCCGGCCGACGATGTCCAGCGCCTGGCCCAGTTGCCATGGCCGTGCGCGGGAGATCGGGTTGTAGAACGCCAGCGCCAGATCGGCCTCGGCCGCCAGGTCCAGACGCTTTTCGATGATCGTCCATGGTTTGAGGTTGTCCGACAGCGACATCACACAGAAGTCATGGCCCAGCGGCGCACCGGCCTGCGCAGCAGTGGCCAGAGAAGCAGAAACGCCTGGAAGGATCTGCAGATCAACGCTGTGCCATGCTGGCTCACTCGACTCGTGTAACGCCTCAAGCACCGCCGCCGCCATGGCGAACACGCCCGGATCCCCGGATGAAACCACCACCACCGAGCGCCCTTGGGCGGCCAGCTCAAAGGCGTGGCGAGCGCGTTGCATTTCCTCGCGATTGTCGGTGCAATGCAGCACCTGATCGTCGCGAAACGGCCCAGCCATACGTACGTAAGTTTCATAACCGAGCACGTCATTGGCGCGCGCCAGTTCGGCCTTGACCGCCGACACCATCAGTTCGGCAGCGCCAGGGCCCAGGCCGATCACAGCCAAACGACCGCGCGCACGACCGATCTGCGCAAGCTCCAGTGGCTGACTGGCCACCGCGATGGCGATTCCGTTATCCGCCGTCACGACTGTGGCGTTCGGTACGGTGTGGCGGGCCAATTCGCTGACGCCGCTGACCGACGCAAAACGCAGTGGCACGCCCAACTCAAGCGCCGCCTCGCGCAACGCAGGGTTGGCCATGTCCAGGTCGCTGGCCAACAGGCACGCCAGCGATTGCACGGCGATTTTCGCCTGATGCAAAGCCATTCGAACGGCGCTCGGCAGGTCCGCCACCTCGGCGCTCACCGCCACCAGCACGCTGCGCGGGTAGATCATCAATTCATTGGCCACAGGCGTGCGCTCGGCACTGCCGACATGAATCGACAACCGAGCCTGGGGATCTTCCGGTAACTGTGCCTGATCAAGCCACGGCGCAGCCCCTTCAATGCGCACGCTTTGGCCCGCGAGCAAATCCGAGACGAAGCGCTTGCCCAGTTCCAGATCACCCAGGGCGTAGCCGCTTGGTGGATTGAGCAGGCAAGTGCCGAAGCGCAATTCACCGCTGGTGGTGATCGCCGCCGCGACGTCCAGGCCGGCGGCAATCTCGCGCGCCATGACGTTCACCCCGCCGAGACCACCGAGCAGCGGCACCACCGCGCTGCCGTCCTCAGCCACGGCCAGCACCGGCGGCTCGACACCCTTCTCCAGCAACAATGGCGCCAGGGTGCGGATCACGATCCCTGCCGCGCACAGGGCGATGATCGGTGTGTCCTGTTGATAAAGCTCACGCAGGGTCGCGCCGAACTCGCGATAGCTGCGATCCGCGCCTTCGACCCGATCAGCCAACCCATGGATCAAAGCCCCCGAGTAAAGCTGTTGGATTTTGCGTGCGGTCGCAAGGCTGCCATTGCCGAGAATGACAATCGCCGGAGCAGAATGGGCCATCAGCCTTGCCACCTTTCACCTGGAACGATAATCAGCGAGAAATACGGCGAGGACATCGGCTCGACCTGATCCAGCGGCACGATTTTCTGGTTGGCCATGGTCGCGCGCTCCACATACAGCGCACGCTCTGCCAGACCGAGTTCTTCCAGCACCTGACGGACCTTGGGAAAGTTGCGCCCCAGTTTCATGATCACTGCCGCATCGGCATCGGCCAGGCGACGCTTGAGGTCTTCGTGGGGCAGCACGCCGGACAACACCGACAGGCTCTGATTGCGATACACCAGCGGCGCGCCCAGTACCGAGGCGCCACCGAGCATCGAGCAGACACCCGGCACGACTTCGGCTTCGTAACGCTCGGCCAGTCGATCGTGCAGGTACATGTAGGAGCCGTAGAAGAACGGATCGCCTTCGCAGATCACCGCCACATCACGGCCGGCGTCCAGATGCGCGGCGAGTTGTTCGGCGGCCGTATCGTAGAAATCGCTGATCACTTGTTCATACGACAACGGCGCCGGCAGCGCTTCGGTGGTCACCGGATAAACCAGCGGCAGCAGGGTTTGTGGATCTTGCAGATGCGCTTCGATGATGCCGAACGCATTGCCCTTCTTGCCCTTGGCAACGAAGTACGCCACTACCGGCGATTCGCGCAGCAGGCGCAAGGCTTTGACGGTAATCAGTTCCGGATCACCGGGGCCGACGCCCAGGCCAATCAAACGTCCAGGTTGCTGCATCATTCGATCTCCGTGGCGAGGGCATTGACGGCGGCGGCGGCCATGGCGCTACCGCCCAGCCGGCCTTGCATGATGACGAAAGGCACGCCACGGCTGTCCGCCGCGAGCATCGCCTTGGATTCGGCGGCGCCGACGAAGCCCACCGGGAAGCCGAGGATCAGCGCCGGCTTCGGCGCGCCGGCATCGAGCATTTCCAACAGATAAAACAGTGCGGTCGGTGCGTTGCCGATCACCACCACGCTGCCTTCCAGATGCGGGCGCCACAGCTCCAGCGCGGCGGCGGAACGGGTATTGCCCAACTCGCGGGCAAGCTCCGGCACGCTGTCGTCGCGCAGGGTACAGATCACCGGGTTGTTGGCCGGCAAGCGCGCGCGGGTCACGCCTTCGCTGACCATCCGCGCGTCGCACAGAATCGGCGCACCGGCCGCCAGCGCATCGCGCCCGGCCTTGCCGGCGCCTTCGGAAAATTGCAGACCGTCGATGGCTTCGACCATGCCGCAGGCGTGGATCACCCGCACGGCGAGTTTCTCCAGATCGGCCGGAATACGGTCGAGGTTGGCCTCGGCACGAATGATCGCGAAGGAGTTGCGATAGATCTCCTGACCGTCGCGGATGTAATCAAGCATCAAGGGAACTCCGTGAGCGGGCGTCGAGCAAGGCTGCGACCGCTTCAATAGTAAGGTTGTGTGCGTGCAGGGCGCCGAAACCCGGATGCCCTGCATCGCGAAAATAGAGGTCGTAGTGACCGGGGGCGACGGCCAGCAGCGTGACCGGTGCTACATGGGCCGCGGCGCAGGAACGCTGGCAGCCGGACAAATGCACTGCTTGATCGTGACGTTGCAACAGCGCGGCCAACTGCATGGCGTCGCTCTTGGTATCGGCCAGGCCCTTGCCGCAGCCAACGGAACCGGTGCAGGCGATCAACCGTGACACAGGCTGATCAGCCTCACATAGCAGGCCCAGTTGCTCCAGACGCCTAATCACTTCAGGCGCTCGCTCTTTTTGAACGTTGGGCAGCAACAGACTTTGCCATGGGGTGAAACGCAGGCTTGCGTCGCCGAATTCGCACGCCAGTTGCGCCGCACCTCTGAGCATGACGGGATCGAGCCGCCCCAACGGAGGGACGGCGCCGATGTAGACGTATTCGGTTCCAACCTGTGGATGGACGCCGATGTGCAGGGCACCCGGAGTCAACAAGCGCTGCCAATCGGTAATCGACTTCAAGGGCACACGCTCGGCCAGGCGAGCGAGAAACTCTGCGAGTGGATACTCGGCCAACAAATGACGCATTCGTGTTTGATCCGGACGCGCCAGGTCGAGAAACAACTCCAGCACCGCTACCACCAGTGCGTGCCCCTGCTCGAGTGACACCGCGCCTGCGGGCCTGTCCGTAGGGCAACCCGCCAGACCGAACGCCAGCAACAGCTCGCCGTTTCGCTCAGCAGCAGACAACCACAGATCATGCGGGTGTTCGAGCATCGCCAACGCCTCGCCGCCATCGAGTTGCACGGCAAACTTGGCGCTGAGTTCGTGGAAACGTTCGTGGCTTTGCAGGGTGGTGAGGATCTGCTCCGCCAGCGCATGCGTGTCGAAGAACATGTGCCGGTCAATCCCGGCAGACGGGCTGAGCATCAGATTGCGCACATCGTCGCCCGCCGCGGTACGCGGCCCCAACCCTGCGGCGAGCAGGCTGTCGATCAAAGCCGTCTGCTCACTGCCAATTCCGCGAATCTGCAGGTTGGCCCGGTTGGTCGCCTCGATCACGCCCCCGGCAAACCGTTCGGCCGCGCTGGCCACCGCTTCAGCCTGGGCCGCGCTGATCGAGCCGCCGTTCAATTTGATCCGGCAGATTCCGCCATCCAGCGCCGGGACGATACGCAGCAACCCCGGGCAGGCCGAGGGGCGTAAGGCGGTAGACATCGGGCGTTCGTTCAAAGGGGCGACCGGCTGTGTGGGAAAGGCGCTTCGCGGGCGAAGGCGCGGTATTATGCCTGCTTTGTCCGACGGCATGAAAAGCCTGCCCGTCGGAACACCCCGTTTGAGGCATTTTTTGAGGACTGCAGATGTCGCCCTGGCTGACAGTAGTAGGTATCGGTGAAGACGGCTTCAAGGGCCTGGGCAAGAACGCCCGTCGCGCCCTTCTGGGCGCTTCGCGGATATTCGGCGGCCAACGGCAACTGGATTTGTTGCCCGTGTGCATTCGCGGCGAGCGCCAGCTCTGGCCCAGTCCATTCTCCCTTGAACCACTATTGGCGCTGCGGGGCGAACCGGTTTGCGTGCTGGCCAGCGGCGACCCGATGTTCTTTGGCGTCGGTGCCAGCCTGGCGCGGCAACTTCCCGGCGCAGAAATGCTGATCCTGCCCGCCCCATCCTCCGCGTCACTGGCGGCCGCTCGCCTGGGCTGGCCGTTACAGGATGTGGTGACGCTGTCGGTGGTCGCCCGCCCCGTCGCGGCGCTCAACGCTCATTTGTTCAGTGGTGTGCGTTTGCTGGTGCTGAGCAACGACGGCCAGAGTCCAGCGGCCATTGCGGCGCTGCTGCGTGAGCGCGGTTTCGGGCCGAGTCGCCTGACCGTGCTGGAACATCTGGGCGGCAACGCCGAACGACGCATCGAGGGCGCTGCCAACGACTGGAGCGACCCGACGATCGCCGATCTGAACCTGATCGCCATCGAATGCATCGCTGAACCCAACACACCGCGCCTGTCGCGCCTGGCCGGCCTGCCGGATTCGGCCTTCCAGCACGACGGCCAACTGACTAAACGCGACGTGCGCGCCATCACCCTTGCGCGCCTAGCCCCGGTCCCCGGCGAACTGCTGTGGGACGTCGGCGCCGGCAGCGGTTCGATCGGCATCGAATGGATGCGCGCTCACCCGAGTTGCCGAGCGCTGGCCATCGAAGCGGATGAGGGACGGCAGGCGTTGATCGAACACAACCGCGATGCCCTGGGCGTTCCCGGCCTGCAATTGATTCGCGGCAGTGCGCCGCAAGCCCTGAGCGGACTCGAACGCCCGGACGCGATTTTCATCGGCGGTGGCGTTACCCGTGAGGGCGTGCTCGATACCTGCTGGGCGCAACTCAAACCCGGCGGCCGGTTGATCGCCAACGCTGTGACACTGCAAAGCGAAGTGACCTTGATGGCCTGGCGTGAACGGCATGGCGGTGAGCTGACCCGCATTCACGTCGCCCAGGCGCAACCGCTGGGCGAGTTCGATACCTGGCGTCAGGCGCTGCCGATTACCTTGCTGGACGTGACGAAACCCCTCGATGCGTGACGAAACCGCCGAACAACCCGCCCCGCTGCGCAGCGGCCTGACCACCGGCAGCTGCGCCACCGCCACCAGCCTCGCAGCTGCCCGCTTGCTGCTCGGCGGCGTGGAAGCGGACGCCGTCGAGATCATTCTGCCCAAAGGCAAACGGGTGCAAATGCGCCTGGAATTCTGTCGGCTGACGGACGACGGCGCCGAAGCCGGAACGATCAAGGACGCCGGCGACGACCCCGACGTGACCCACGGCGCCCTGCTGTTTTCCCAGGTGCGCCTGCACAGCGAACCGGGCATCCGCTTCAGCGCCGGCCGTGGTGTCGGCACCGTCACCCGACCAGGGCTAGTGCTGAACGTCGGTGAACCGGCGATCAACCCGGTGCCGCGCAAGATGATCACCGACCACCTGACGTTGCTGGCCGAGGAGCTGGATTACCAGGGCGGCTTCGAGGTCACGGTGAACGTCGAGGACGGCGAAGCCCTGGCGCTGAAAACCATGAACCCGCGGCTGGGAATTCTCGGCGGCTTGTCGATCCTCGGCACCAGCGGCATCGTCCGGCCGTTCTCCTGCGCGGCCTATATCGCCTCGATCCACCAAGGCATCGACGTCGCCAAAACCAACGGCTACCTGCACATCGCCGCGTGCACCGGCAACGCCAGCGAAGACACCATGCGCCGGGTCTACGACTTGCCGGAAATCGCCCTGATCGAAATGGGCGACTTCGTCGGCGCGGTGCTCAAGCACTTGCGCAAAGTGCCTGTGGATAAACTCAGCCTGTGCGGCGGCTTCGGCAAGATCAGCAAACTGGCGGCCGGGCACATGGATTTGCACAGTCGGCATTCAAGCATCGACCTGCCGCAACTGGCCGAATGGGCCGCAGCGGTCGGTGCCGATACGGCGTTGCAACAGGCGATCCGCGACGCCAATACCAGTCAGCAAGCCTTGGCCATGGCCAGCACCGCCGGGATCGCCCTCGGCGACGCGGTGTGTCAGCACGCCCTCGACTTTGCCCGCAGCGTGGTGCCGGCGCAGGTTCAGGTCGAAGTGTTCGCCATCGATCGCCAGGGCGGGATTGTCGGCCATGCGGGAGTTTTTCAATGAAGCGCGTGTTGTTGCTCGGCGGTGTCACTGAAGCATTGGCCATCGCCCGAACCCTGGGGCCGGAGCACATCTACAGCCTGGCTGGCGTCGGTCGGGTGCCGACCGATCTGAACTGTCAGGTCCGCGTTGGTGGCTATGGCGGCGCCGAAGGTCTGGCGCAGTTCATCCGTGACGAAGGCATTGACCTGCTGCTGGATGCGACCCACCCCTACGCGGCTCGCATCAGCCACAACGCCGCCACCGCCGCGAAGTTGAGCGGCATTGCCTGCTGGGCCTTGCGCCGTCCGGCCTGGCAGCCACACGCCTGCGACGACTGGCGCGAAGTCAGCGACTGGGCCGAGCTGATCGAAGCGCTGAAAACCTTTCGCCGACCGCTGTTCACCCTCGGTCGCGAACCATTGCAGCACCTGCACGAAATCCCGCCTGAGCAATTCTGGACGTTGCGTGCACTGGACGTTTATCCGGGCAACGAGCGCTGCGAAGTGATCGGCGCGCGTGGGCCGTTTCTGATCGAGGACGAACGCGCGTTGTTCGAGCGGCGGCGGATCGACGTGCTGATCAGCAAGAACAGCGGCAGCACCGCCACCGAGCCGAAGCTGGAAGTGGCGCGGGAACGTGGGGTGCCGGTGCTGGTGTTGAAGCGGCCGGTGTTGCCGGGGGTTGAGCGGGAGTTTGGGTCTGTGACTGAGGTTTTAGCGGCCCTCACACAAAACCTGTAGCAGCTGGCGAAGCCTGCGTTCGGCAGCTGCTACAGAAAATGTGCAACCCCCTACATATCCATCGGACCTAACGCACAACATCATCCAAATCGGCTGACTTGTGGGCTCACAACCCAACTCCTATATTTCGAGCCCCACCCATGTAGCGGGGAATGCCGGATGACTGAAAAATTCACTCGTTTCGATATCACTGAGTTTCTCCTGACGTCTGCCGATATGTGGCACTACATCAAGGCCTGCGAAGAGGAAGACCCGGGCGATGGAAGTTTCAATCGTGTGGCGCTCAGGGACGTCAAACACACAATCCGGGCAAGAATCCAAAGCGACCCTCAATTCGCTCAGGCATTAAGAATCGAAGTCGCTACACTCTTTCAAAACGGCGAGGCTGAGCTTGCACGCCGGCTGCTCGACATGCTGACTGACGCGCTGCGACACCACACCGCACGCGGTCTTTTTACTTATCGCCCCTGATCAGGCTAAATAACCGCGCCTGATCGCCCACTCAAACGGATCTGTCCCATGTCCCGACAACGGCTCGCATTTGCCTGGATCGCCTGCTTTGCAGTGCTGTTCAACATGCTCGCCATGCCGATGTCCGGAGCGATGGCGCAAACGGCGAAATCGCCGGCCGAACAGTTGCTGTGGGGCAGTTTCTGCTCTTCCAGCGGCACGAAGCTGGTGGCGATTTCCCTGGGCGACATCGAGCAGAAAGCCCCGCAGAACGACGATCATTCCAACATGCAGCATTGCTGGTGTTGCTCGGGCTCCGCGCCGTTGGTGGCGTTGCCGGGGCATTCGCCGCAGTTGTATTTCGCGCGTTTCGACGCCAATCGAAGCGTGCCGCCCGCCACGCTCGACACACCGACACCGCGCCAGCAATGGCCGAGTCTCAATCCCCGCGCGTCCCCTCTGGTGTGATTCCTTCTCGCAATTGACCTGCGTTTTGAATCGTTCTGGAGAACTGCCATGTTGAACAAACTCATCGTCCTGGCTGTGTTGCTGCTGCCTGCCTGTTTTGCCAATGCCCACGAATACAAGGTTGGCGAACTTGAGATCGCCCATCCGTGGTCGCAGGAGTTGCCGCCCAACGCGCCCACCGTCGCGGCGTATTTCGTGATTCACAACAGCGGCAAAACCGCTGATCGGCTGCTTAGCGTCGGATCGCCAATATCCGGCAAGGCCGAGTTGCACGAACATGTGATGCAAAACGATCTGATGAAAATGCAGCAAGTGCCCAGCGTCGAGATTCCGGCTGGCGGCGATGTCACCTTCGCCCCGATGGCATACCACGTGATGCTGCTGGAGCTCAGAGACCGCAGCCTGTTGAGCGACGGCAAGCGCTTCCCGCTGACCCTGCACTTCGAGAAGTCCGGTGATGTAACGGTCGAGGTCTCGGTGCAGAAAAAGGCACCGGACAGCATGCAAGAGCACATGCACGCCCAGTAATCGCCCCCGTTGAAAACGCCTATGCGCCCGCATAACGCCAGGTCATCCGCGCACCGCCGTCAGCCAATGAGCCTGACCCGCGGCAGCTGGATCAGCCTGTTCGCCATGCTGATGATCTTTATCGGCCCGCTGATTTCTCAGTCGATGCCGATGGATTCGCGCGCGCCTGCGTCTACAAACATGGCTGCAAGCATGTCCATGAACATGTCGATGGGCATGAGCATGGACATGTCGGCAATGGAGCACGCCGACCACGACGCACAACCCACCGCCGAACACTGCCGGCCGGCAGCCGAGCATCACGCGCTGTGGGAAAAATGCGGCTATTGCAGTCTGCTGTTCAATTGCCCGGCGCTCACCGGTGGCGCTTCATTCACCGCGTTCGACACCCCGCCCGCCACCACCTTCACCACACCCGCCACCCGCCTGGGCCATGCCCGGCAAACCTTCTTCCCCGGCGCCCGCACCCGCGCCCCGCCCATCGTCGCGTAAACACCCACCTCTGATCTCACACGGTTTAGAAGACAGCCGCAGGCTGCCGGCCGTGTCGTTTACGACTGTTCGATGGAAATTGTCATGTCCAGGTTTTCTGCTGACACACGTTTGGGCGCTGCCCAGGCTTTTTTTGCCCTGAACCCATCCCGCGTTCGCTTCAGGCAGGCCACCGCCGCCCTTTGCGGCTTGTTGCTGACGCCAATGGTGCTGGCCGATGAACACGCCGGCCACACCGAAGAACTGAGCCCGACGGTAATCACTGCCATCGCGCCGAGTTCGCCGCTGACTGTCGTCACCAACCCCAAGGACCCGCGCCAACCAGTGCCGGCCAGCGATGGTGGTGATTATCTGAAGACCATCCCCGGCTTCGCGCTGGTGCGCAACGGCGGCACCAATGGCGACCCGGTGCTGCGCGGCATGTTCGGCTCGCGTCTGAATATCCTCACCAACGGCAGCATGATGCTCGGCGCCTGCCCGGGCCGGATGGACGCGCCGACCTCGTACATTTCACCGGAAACCTACGACAAACTCACCGTGATCAAAGGCCCGCAAACCGTGCTCTGGGGCCCCGGCGCATCGGCCGGCACCATCCTGTTCGACCGGGAGCCGGAAAGCTTCGGCGAACTCGGCACCCGGGTGAATGCCAGCGTATTGGCCGGCTCCAACGGCCGCTTCGACAAAGTGCTGGACGCCGCCGCTGGCGGGTCGCTGGGTTACGTGCGCGTGATCGGCAACACCGCGCATTCCGATGACTACAAGGACGGCAACAACGACACCGTGCCCTCGCGCTACGACAAGTGGAACGGCGATGTTGCTGTCGGCTGGACGCCGAACGCCGACACCCTGCTGGAATTGACTGCCGGCAAGGGCGACGGCGAAGCCCGTTACGCCGGGCGCGGCATGGACGGTTCACAGTTCTTGCGCGAAAGCCTCGGCCTGCGCTTCGAGCAGTCGAACATCGGTGAAGTGCTGGATAAGGTCGAGGCGCAGGTCTACTACAACTACGCCGACCACGTCATGGACAACTACACCCTGCGCACGCCGTCCGGCACCGGGATGATGGCCGGCCCCATGGCTTCCAACGTCGACCGCCGAACCCTCGGTGCGCGGATCAAAGCCACCTGGCGCTGGGCCGATGTGCAGCTGATCAGTGGCCTGGATGCGCAGACCAACGAACACCGCCAACGCAGCGCCATGGGCGTCGACACTTACAAGGATGTGCCCCGCAACAAGGACGCCGACTTCCACAATTACGGCGTGTTCAGCGAACTGACCTGGTACGCCGCCGACCGTGATCGACTGATCACCGGCGCACGACTGGACCGTGCTTCGGCCAAGGATTATCGGCAGACCATCGGCTCCGGGATGATGGCCCGCCCCAACCCGACCGCCGACGACACCCGCGCCGACACCCTGCCCAGCGGTTTCGTGCGTTACGAGCATGACCTGGCCGACAGCCCGACCACGCTGTATGCGGGCCTCGGTCATGCCCAGCGTTTCCCGGATTACTGGGAGCTGTTTTCGCCCAAGTCCGGTCCTGCCGGTTCGGTAAATGCGTTCGACTCGATCAAGCCGGAGAAAACCACCCAGCTCGACTTCGGCCTGCAATACAAGACCGCAGACCTCGAAGCCTGGGCCTCGGGTTACGTCGGGCAGGTGCGTGACTACATCCTGTTCAACTACACGCCGGGGATGATGGGCATGACCTCGCAAGCCGAGAACATCGACGCGCGAATCATGGGCGGCGAACTCGGTGCAGCCTACAAACTGACGGCCAACTGGAAAGCCGACGCGACCCTGGCCTATGCCTGGGGCAAGAACAGCAGCGACGGCACTGCCCTGCCGCAAATGCCACCGCTGGATGCACGTTTCGGCCTGACCTACAGCGAAGACAACTGGAGCGCCGGCGCCTTGTGGCGGGTGGTCGCGGCGCAAAACCGCATCGACCGGAACAAGGGCAACGTGGTCGGCAAAGACTTCGACAAAAGCTCGGGGTTCGGCGTGTTCTCGCTCAACGGCGCGTACCGGATCAACAAGAACTGGAAGGTCAGCAGCGGCGTCGACAACTTGTTCGGCAAGGCCTACGCCGAACACCTGAACCTGGCCGGCAACGCCGGTTTCGGCTTCCCGGCCAATGATCCGCAAGCCATCAACGAACCGGGGCGCACGCTCTGGACCAAGGTGGACATGAGTTTCTAACAAGAAAAATCAAAAGATCGCAGCCTCCGGCAGCTCCTACGGGATGTGTGTACACCCGCAATTGCGGCGGTATCCTCGGCCCGTGTAGGAGCTGCCGAAGGCTGCGATCTTTTAACAAAAACAATTGAATCGCCACGCGGAGCACACCCGATGAAACAACCCAAACCGAATTTCTACAACCTGGCCTGGCGTTGGCATTTCTACGCCGGCCTGTTCGTCGCGCCGTTCATGGTGATGCTGGCCCTGACCGGCATCGTCTACCTGTTCAAACCGCAACTCGATCCATTGATGTACGGCAGCCTGATGAACATCCCGGCAGGTCATCACACCGTGGCCGCCGACGACCTGCTCAAACGGGTGAAAGAGGCGTATCCACAAGCCCGAATCAAACAATACCTGCCGCCGGTCAACGCCGAACGCAGCGCGCAATTTGTGGTGATCAATGAAGGTCATGAACTGAACGTATTCATCGATCCGTACCACGGCGACATCCTCGGCGAGCAGGACGCGAAGAACAATCTGCAGGCGCTCGCACGCTCGATTCACGGCGAGTTGATGATCGGCACCGTCGGTGATCGACTGGTGGAACTGGCCGCCGGTTGGGGCGTGGTGTTGGTGGTCTCCGGGGTGTTTTTGTGGTGGCCACGCGGTCAGTACGCCGGCGTGCTGTGGCCGCGCCTCAGTCGTCGCGGACGTGTGCTGTGGCGTGACTTGCACGCAGTGACTGGCTTCTGGGGCGCGGCGTTTTTGCTGGTGATGCTGCTCAGCGGCATGACCTGGACCGGCTTCTGGGGCAAGCAATACGCCGACCTCTGGAACCGCTTTCCGGTCGCCATGTGGAATGACGTGCCCAAGTCCGACGTCGAGGCCCGCAGCCTCAACAGCGCCACGCGCCAGACCGTGCCGTGGGCCATGGAAAATACGCCGATGCCAATGTCCGGCGACCACGCCGAACACATGGCTCACGCCAACACCCAGACCGGCCCGGCAGCGCCGACCATCAGCCTGCAAGACGTGCAAAACATCGCCGTGCAGCGCAAGGTCGAGCCCGGCTACAGCATCACCTTCCCCACCACCGCCACCGGCGTGTTCACCATCGCGGTGTTCGCCGATGACCCGCGCAACGACGCCACCCTGCATGTCGACCAATACACCGGCGACGTCCTCGCCGACGTGCGCTGGCAGCATTACAGCAACGTCGCCCGCGCCACGGAGGTCGGCGTGATGCTGCACGAAGGCAAGATGTTCGGCCCGTTCAATCAGATCATCGTGCTGCTGATCTGCCTGATGATTTTGCTCAGCGCCGTCAGCGGCGTGGTGATCTGGTGGAAGCGTCGGCCACAGGGCAAGTTCGGTGTGCCACCGTTGCGTCACGACCTGCCGAAATGGAAAACCGCAATGGTCATCATGTTCGCCCTGGCGGTAATGTTTCCGTTGGTGGGGGCTTCGCTGGTTGTCGTGTGGCTATTGGATTGGGGGCTGCTGTCACGCCTGGGCCGGCAAATTGAATCCACCTCACCTTCATCATGAAACAGGCGAGATACGCGTACGCGTAAAGCCAATACAATGCGGGGCCGCCAAGCTTTTGTGGCGAGGGAGCTTGCTCCCGCTGGGTTGCGCAGCGACCCCAAACCTGACGCCGCGGTTTCTGAGGGGATACCGCGTTGTAGGGTTTTACGACTGCTGCGCAGCCGAGCGGGAGCAAGCTCCCTCGCCACAGGTGTGTGCTGGTTTGAACGATCATCAGGAATGAAATGACTTCGCTGAACATCACCAACCTCGCCTGGACACCCCTGGGCCACGGCCACTGCCATCACCAGTTCCAGCTGCGTGACGCCTCCTTGCACGTGGCTGCCGGTGAGTTCGTCGGGTTGATCGGCCCCAACGGCAGCGGTAAAACCAGCCTGCTGCGGTGTGCTTATCGCTTCAGTAAACCGGAAAGCGGCGACGTAAAACTCGACCATCACAACGTCTGGAAGCAATCCTCACGCTGGTGCGCGCAACGCATCGCGGTGGTGTTGCAGGAATTTCCCGACGCCTTCGGTCTGACCGTCGATGAAGTGGTCGCCATGGGCCGCACACCGCACAAAGGTCTGTTCGATGGCGACACTCTCGAAGACCGGAAGCTCGCAACCCAAGCCCTCGAATCGGTCGGCCTCAAGGGCTTCGAAGACCACGCCTTCGCCACCCTGTCCGGCGGTGAAAAGCAGCGCGTGATCCTCGCCCGCGCCCTGGCCCAGCAACCGCAATTGCTGATCCTCGATGAGCCGACCAACCACCTCGACCCGCGCTATCAACTGGAACTGCTGCAGCTGGTCAAACGCCTGCAGATCGGCACGCTGGCGAGCATCCACGACCTCAATCTGGCGGCGGCCTTCTGCGATCGGCTCTACGTGATCCATCACGGTCGCATCGTCGCCAGTGGCACCCCCAAAGAAGTCCTGACCACACACCTTTTGCACAACGTGTTCGGCGTCGACGCTCTGATCGATGACCATCCCTTGCACGGCTACCCACGAATCACCTGGATAACCCAACCATGACTTTGCGTTCCCTGCTTTGCGTCGCGTTGTTGCTGGGCAGTGCCCATGCCTTCGCCGAGGCCACGAAATACCCGCTGACGGTTCAGAGTTGCAACCGTGCAGTCACCTTCAAGCAAGCGCCGAAACACGCGGTCAGCCACGACATCAACATGACCCAGATGATGCTCGCCCTCGGTCTCAAACCCAGGATGGCCGGCTACAGCGGCGTGACCGGATGGAAATCGGTGACACCCGAAATGCAGACCATCCTCGACGGTTTGCCGGAGCTGGCGGCCAAGTACCCGTCGGTGGAAACCCTGCTCAACGCCAACGTCGATTTCTTCTTCGCCGGTTGGGACTACGGCATGCGCGTCGGTGGTGACCTCACGCCGCAAACCCTGCAACCACTGGGCATCAACGTCTACGAGCTCACCGAGTCCTGCGCGTTCGTGATGAAGCGTCCACCGGCCAGCCTGGAAGACACCTACAACGACCTGCGCAACCTCGGCAAAATCTTCGACGTGCAGGATCGCGCCAATGCCGTGATCGCCCAGATGCAGGCGCAAGTCGCCGAGGTGCGCAAGGACCTGCCGACGGACAAGCCTCGGGTGTTTCTCTACGACAGCGGTGAAGACCGGGCCATGACTTCCGGGCGCCTCGGCATGCCGCAAGCGCTGATCGATGCTGCCGGCGGACGCAACATTCTCGATGACGTAGAGGCGAGCTGGACCCGGGTCAACTGGGAGAACGTGGTCGAGCGCAATCCGCAGGTGATCGTGATCGTCGATTACGGCGAAGTCACCGCCGAGCAGAAGGAGCAGTTTTTGCTGAACAACCAGGCCCTGCAATCGGTGGACGCGATCAAGAACCAGCGCTTCATCGTCATTCCTTACGTGCAGGCCACCCCGGGGATCGACAACGTGCTGGCGGTCAAAACCCTGGCCAAGGGTTTCCACGGCGAATGATTGACCGTCGCTATGCCTTGTTGCTGATCGGCCTCGGCGTGCTGTTGCTGATGTCGTGTGTGGTGTCGCTGGGCTTCGGCCCGGCGCGGGTGCCGGTGGACGTGGTGTGGCGGATTCTGCTGCACAAGGCCTTCGGTCTTGGCGAGCAGAACTGGACGGCCGGACAGGAACACATCGTCTGGCTGATCCGCGTGCCGCGCATGTTGCTCGGCGCGCTGGTGGGCGCCGGCCTGGCGCTGATCGGTGCGGTGCTGCAAGCGGTGACGCGCAATCCGCTGGCCGATCCGCACTTGTTGGGCGTGACCTCCGGCGCGACCCTCGGCGCAGTGATCGTGGTGTTGCATGTCGGTGAAATCGTCGGCCTGCTGACCTTGCCCATCGCAGCGTTTATCGGCGCATTGTTGAGCATGTTGACTGTGCTGATGATCGCCAATCGCAATGGGCGGCTGGACAGTGATCGGCTGCTGCTGTGCGGTGTCGCGGTGTCGTTCGTGATGATGGCGATCGCCAACCTGCTGCTGTTTCTGGGCGACCATCGCGCCAGTTCGGCGGTGATGTTCTGGATGCTCGGCGGCCTAGGGCTGGCGCGTTGGGAATTGCTCGCCGTGCCCGCCGCGAGTGTGTTGCTCGGGTTGGTGTTGCTGCTGGGCATGGCCCGGCCGTTGAATGCGTTGATGGCCGGTGAACAGACCGCCGTGACCCTGGGCCTCAATGCCCGCACTGTGCGGCTGCGGGTGTTTTTGATTGCCTCGCTGATGACCGGGGTGCTGGTGTCCATCAGCGGCTCGATTGGTTTTGTCGGGCTGATGGTGCCGCACATTGCCCGGCGATTGGTGGGTGCCGAGCATCGGCGGTTGCTGCCGGTGTGCGTGTTGTTGGGCAGCCTGTTCCTCGTCTGGGTCGACGTGGCCGCACGCACCCTGATCGCCCCGGAAGACCTGCCCATCGGCGTCGCCACCGCTGCGATTGGCGGGCTGTTCTTCATCGGCCTGATGCGCCGGCGCTGACCTCTCCGGAGGTGCGCAGTCCCCTGTAGGAGCTGCCGAGTGAAACGAGGCTGCGATCTTTTGATCTTAAAAAATCAAGATCAAAAGATCGCAGCCTTCGGCAGCTCCTACAAGGGATTGCAATTCTGCGTTTGTTTTTGTGTGTTTATGTGAATACCAAAATACCAGACCTTTCCCACGCATCTTTCAGGTTGTCCGTCGGAAGCGGGCTCTCTAGTCTTTGGCTGTCGCTGACAACTCAGCGATCGGGTGTGAGAAGCCCGGCAACTTATGGTCATCCAGTGTCTGTACACGCATAATCGCCGCCAGCTTATTAGCTGCCTGCAAATGTGTTATGGCGGCTGTGTGCGGGCGGACTTCGGTCCGGCCGGGTGTCCATAACCGGTCTTCTCACCTCGCACATAGCTGCCACCTCTTCCCTTGTGAGAAGCGGCAAGTGGAGGCTCCAACGCTGGAGAAATTTTTCAATGGACAAATTAATTCCTGACCCACCCTTCAACACCACCACCCCCAACGCCGAAGCCTCGCGCAACGAAGAATTACTCAAGGATCGCGAAGCCATAAAACGCGCCCTCGACTATTACCTCGATCCCCCGGCGCCCTACACCGAAAAACCCCGCCGCCCCAGCACCATGTTCTTGGTCGCCCCGAATATGGACACCGAAAGCCTCCTGGCCCACGCCTACGAATCGTTAGCCACGGCGAGTGTCCTGGCCAGCGATTTCGCTAACTCCCTGACCGGCCCGCAGCGCTACACGGCGCTGGCGATTCAACAGAGCATCATGCTGGCGGAACTGGCGGTGAACCGGGCGCTGGATAACGTCGACCCGGCGTAGTCCCCCTGCTCGCGATGGAGGCAGCACCTTCAGCATCATTGGTGACTGACACATCGCATTCGCGAGCAGGCTCGCTCCCGGTGAGCCCCTGCGAAAGCTTAGTGAGCGATCGCAGGGGGTGGCGGGGGTAGCCATTTCATTGTTGGTTCATCGACCCTTAGAATGCACGCCTGACTATTCTCAGGATGAGCCTCATGTTGAAAACTGTTTTCCTGTCGCTGCTTGTGTTCGGCTCCAGCTCGGTGCTGGCCGATACCAAGGTCGATGTCTCAAAGATTTACGGCAACATCCAGTTCGTCGACTCTTACCCAGACTACAAGGTCAAGATTGACAACGGCTGGCCCGATCTGAAAGTAAAAAAAGTCGATAGCTACCCCGACTCTGTCGGCAAATGGAAAATTGTCGATAGCTACCCCGATTACAAGATTCAAATCGTTGACTCCTACCCTGACTTCACCATCAAGTATGTGGACTCCTACCCAGGCGTGAACTGACAAACTTTGCATCACCGCTGCCGTCACGCGGCAGCACCACAATGAAGCACGTCTGCGCACCACGCACCGCCGCTCGTCCTCTCCTGGTGCGTTCAATCCCCGCGCAACCGCTCTAACACGACATTTCCGTGCCCGTCCCCGACCGGGCACAGCCCTTGCAAATCAGCCTTCAGTCGTCCGCATCTGCCAACCATAAAAAACTTTAACGTTCATGGAGATCGCACAATGAAGCGTCGCAGTTTGATCAAGGCTTTCACACTCACGGCAAGCATTGCCGCGATGGGCATGACCTGGACTGTCCAGGCCGCCGAGACCATCAAGGTCGGTATTCTGCATTCGTTGTCCGGGACCATGGCGATCTCCGAAACCTCGCTCAAAGACATGGCGTTGATGACCATCGACGAAATCAACGCCAAGGGCGGTGTGAACGGCAAGATGCTCGAACCTGTGGTCGTGGACCCGGCATCGAACTGGCCGCTGTTCGCCGAAAAGGGCCGGCAGTTGCTGACCCAGGACAAAGTGGCGGTGGTGTTCGGTTGCTGGACCTCGGTGTCGCGTAAATCGGTATTGCCGGTGTTCGAAGAGCTCAACGGCCTGCTGTTCTACCCAGTGCAATACGAAGGCGAAGAGATGTCGCCGAACGTGTTCTACACCGGCGCGGCGCCCAACCAACAGGCGATTCCGGCAGTGGAATACCTGATGAGCGAAGAAGGCGGCAGCGCCAAGCGCTACTTCCTGCTCGGCACCGACTACGTCTACCCACGCACCACCAACAAGATCCTGCGCTCGTTCCTGCACTCCAAAGGTGTGGCCGACAAGGACATCGAAGAGGTCTACACCCCGTTCGGCCACAGCGACTATCAAACCATCGTGGCCAGCATCAAAAAGTTCTCCGCCGGTGGCAAGACCGCGGTCATCTCCACCGTCAACGGCGACTCCAACGTGCCGTTCTATAAAGAGCTGGCCAACCAGGGCCTGAAAGCCACCGACGTACCGGTCGTGGCGTTCTCGGTGGGCGAAGAAGAATTGCGCGGCATCGACACCAAACCGCTGGTGGGCAACCTCGCGGCATGGAACTACTTTGAGTCGGTGGAAAACCCGGTGAACAAGAAGTTCGTCGATGACTGGAAAGCCTACGCCAAGAAACACAACCTGCCGGGCGCCGACAAAGCGGTGACCAACGACCCGATGGAAGCCACCTACGTCGGCATCCACATGTGGGCGCAAGCCGCCGAAAAAGCCAAGTCCACCGACGTCGACAAAGTCCGCGAAGCCTTGGCCGGCCAGACTTTCGCCGCACCGTCCGGCTACACCCTGACCATGGACAAGACCAACCATCACCTGCACAAACCAGTGATGATCGGCGAGATTCAGGCCGACGGTCAGTTCAACGTGGTGTGGCAGACCGAAGGGCCGATCCGCGCCCAACCGTGGAGCCCGTTCATCCCGGGCAACGACAAGAAGCCGGAGTATGCGGTGAAGAGCAACTGAGCCACTGGGGCCTGAGCATGGAGCTCAGGCCCGACACAACTCCTGTGTGAGCGGGCTTTGTGGTGAGGGGGCTTGCCCCCGTTGGGCTGCGAAGCGGCCCCAAAAAACGGGACTACTGCGTAGTCCAGCGGGAGCAAGCTCCCTCGCCACAAAATTTGCTCCCACACTTAGTCCGCGCAAGGACACTGACATGCCCATTGCCTTTTACCGCTTGATCCTCGCCATCGCTCTGTTACTGCCGATGGCCGTCCACGCCGGCGACGCCGAAGACTTCGTCGCGGCCAATCCCGTGCAGCAAGCCAAGCTTCTGGAAACCTGGGCCGCGCAGCCCGATCCGGCCCGTATCGAACTGATCAACGCCCTGCAACAAGGCGAACTGACCATCGATGGCCAACCGAAAACCCTGCGCCTGAACAATCGCCTGCGGGGTCTGATCGACACCGCTTTGGCCAGCCACCAATTGCTCGCCGCCGACGCCAAAATCCGTCTGGCCGCCGCGCAGCAATTGCAGAAAAGCGCCAAACCGGCGCAACTGAAATTCCTCGACCAACAGCTGACCAGCGAACAAGACGAAACCGTTCACGCCGCCCTGAGCCTGGCCTTGGCCAATCTGCAACTGGTCGACAGTGACCCCGCCGTGCGCCTCGCCGCCGTGCGTTTGCTCGGCGAAACCGGCGACCCGCTGGCCCGCACCCGCCTCGAAGGCTTGCTCGAACCCGGCGTCGAAGCCGACGCCAGTGTGCACACCGCCGCCGAAACCAGCCTGGCCCAGGTCAAACGCAAACTGCTGATCGGCGAGATGCTCGGCCAGGCCTTCAGTGGCATGTCCCTCGGTTCGATTCTGCTGTTGGCGGCCCTCGGATTGGCGATCACCTTCGGCCTGCTCGGGGTGATCAACATGGCCCACGGCGAGATGCTGATGCTCGGCGCGTACTCGACGTACGTGGTGCAGTTGATGTTCCAGCGCTTCGCCCCACAAGCCATCGAGTTCTATCCGCTGATTGCGCTGCCGGTGGCGTTTTTCGTCACCGCCGCCATCGGCATGGCGCTGGAGCGCACGGTGATTCGTCACCTCTACGGTCGCCCGCTGGAAACGCTGCTCGCGACGTGGGGCATCAGCCTGATGCTGATCCAGTTGGTGCGGCTGGTGTTCGGCGCGCAGAACGTCGAAGTGGCCAACCCGGCGTGGTTGTCGGGCGGGATTCAGGTGCTGCCCAATCTGGTGCTGCCGTACAACCGTATCGTGATCATCGCGTTTGCCTTGTTTGTGGTGGTGCTGACCTGGCTGCTGTTGAACAAGACGCGCCTCGGCTTGAACGTGCGTGCCGTCACCCAAAACCGCAACATGGCCGCCTGCTGCGGCGTGCCCACCGGGCGCGTCGACATGCTCGCCTTCGGTTTAGGCTCGGGCATCGCCGGGCTCGGTGGCGTGGCGCTCAGCCAGATCGGCAACGTCGGCCCGGACCTCGGCCAGAGCTACATCATCGATTCGTTCCTGGTGGTGGTGCTCGGCGGTGTCGGTCAATTGGCCGGTAGCGTGCTGGCCGCATTCGGCTTAGGCATCGCCAACAAGATTCTCGAACCGCAGATCGGTGCGGTGCTGGGCAAGATCCTGATCCTCGCGCTGATCATTCTGTTCATCCAGAAACGTCCGCAAGGCCTCTTCGCACTGAAAGGACGGGTGATCGACTGATGAACCAGCCTCTGCTCGTTACCGCGACAAAAAAAGCCGGCCCCAAAGTCACCATCACTGTTGGCACGGTGATTCTCGTTTTGCTACTGGCGTTGCCATTGCTGTCGTTGTTATCGCCCGATAGCGCGCTTCACGTCTCGGCCTACACGCTGACACTGGTGGGCAAGATTCTTTGCTACGCCATCGTCGCCCTCGCCCTCGATCTGGTCTGGGGTTACGCCGGCCTCCTGTCCCTCGGTCACGGTCTGTTCTTCGCCCTCGGCGGTTATGCCATGGGCATGTACCTGATGCGCCAAGCCTCGGGTGACGGCTTGCCGGCGTTCATGACGTTCCTGTCGTGGACCGAATTGCCGTGGTACTGGACCGGCACCAGCAGCTTCCTCTGGGCCATGTGCCTGGTGGTATTAGCGCCGGGATTGCTGGCGCTGGTGTTCGGTTTCTTCGCCTTCCGCTCGCGGATCAAGGGCGTGTATTTCTCGATCATGACCCAGGCCCTGACCTTCGCCGGGATGCTGCTGTTTTTCCGCAACGAAACCGGGTTTGGCGGCAACAATGGCTTCACCAATTTCCGCAGCATTCTCGGGTTTGGCATCACGGAACCTGGGACTCGCGCGGTGTTGTTTTTCGCCACGGTACTGTTGCTGGTGGCGAGCCTGTTCATCGGCTGGCGGCTGGCGCAAAGCAAGTTCGGCCGGGTGCTGACCGCGTTGCGCGATGCCGAGAACCGCCTGATGTTTTGCGGCTACGACCCGCGCGGCTTCAAGCTGTTTGTCTGGGTGTTGAGTGCGGTGTTGTGTGGCCTGGCGGGGGCGCTGTATGTGCCGCAAGTCGGGATCATCAACCCGAGCGAAATGTCGCCGACCAACTCGATCGAAGCGGCGGTCTGGGTTGCCTTGGGGGGGCGCGGCACGCTGATCGGCCCGCTGCTGGGTGCCGGTGTGGTCAACGGGATGAAGAGCTGGTTCACCGTGGCGTTTCCGGAATACTGGCTGTTCTTCCTCGGCGCGCTGTTCATCGTCGTGACGTTGTATCTGCCTAAGGGTGTGATCGGTCTGCTGAAGAAAAGGGGTGAATCATGAGAATCACAGCGACTGCGGAATTCATGCTCGAACCGGCCTTTTTTCCACCGCAGCCCAACAAGGACGCTGGCAGCAGCCGCGATGCCATCGGCCTCGGCCAACGCGTCGGCCCCGGCCTTAATACGCGCCACGGCACCATACTGACCCTGGAAGACATCAGCGTCAGTTTCGATGGTTTCAAGGCGCTCAATAATCTGAACCTGTACATCGGCGTCGGCGAATTGCGCTGCATCATCGGCCCCAACGGCGCGGGCAAAACCACGCTGATGGACGTGATCACCGGCAAGACCCGCCCCAGTCACGGCAAGGCCTGGTTCGGTGAAACCCTGGACCTGACGCAGATGAGCGAAGTGCAAATCGCCCAGGCCGGTATCGGTCGCAAGTTCCAGAAGCCAACCGTGTTCGAAGCCCTGAGCGTGTTCGAAAACCTGGAGCTGGCGCAGAAAACCGACAAGTCGGTGTGGGCCAGCTTGCGGGCTCGCCTGAGTGGTGAACAAAAAGATCGCATCAGTGAGGTGCTGGAAACCATTCGCCTGACCAGTTCGGTCAATCGCCCGGCAGGGTTGTTGTCTCACGGGCAGAAGCAGTTTCTGGAAATCGGCATGCTGCTGATGCAAGACCCGCAACTGCTGCTGCTCGACGAGCCGGTGGCGGGCATGACCGACGCCGAAACCGAATTCACCGCCGAGCTGTTCAAGCGCCTGGCCGGCAAGCATTCGCTGATGGTGGTGGAACACGACATGGGCTTCGTCGGCTCGATCGCCGACCACGTCACCGTGTTGCACCAGGGCAGCGTGCTGGCCGAAGGGTCGCTGGAGCAGGTGCAGGACAATGAGCGGGTGATCGAGGTGTATCTCGGTCGCTAGCTGCTCCCTGCGTAGGAGCTGTCGAGTGAAACGAGGCTGCGATCTTTTGATCTTTGCATGTCGCGCCCGATGAAGATCAAAAGATCGCAGCCTCGCTCCGCTCGACAGCTCCTACAAGGGTGGGTCAAGGGTGGGGCGGTGCAGGTAAAGCCCGGGATCGGGTGGAACAGAAGGAATCTTGAACATGCTGCAAGTCGACAAGCTGCACCAGTACTACGGCGGTAGCCACATCCTGCGGGGCCTGACGTTTGAGGTGAAGGTCGGCGAAGTCACCTGCCTGCTCGGGCGCAACGGCGTGGGCAAGACCACCTTGCTCAAATGCCTGATGGGTTTGCTGCCGGCCAAGGAGGGCGCGGTGAACTGGGAAGGTAAACCGATCACCACGTTCAAGCCGCACCAACGGGTTCACGCCGGGATCGCCTACGTGCCTCAGGGCCGGGAAATCTTCGGCCGGCTGACCGTGGAAGAAAACCTGCTGATGGGCCTGTCGCGGTTTCCTGGCTCCGAGGCCAAGGAAGTCCCGGCGTTCATCTACGAGCTTTTCCCGGTGCTGCTGCAAATGAAGCAACGGCGTGGCGGTGACTTGTCCGGCGGTCAGCAACAGCAACTGGCGATCGGCAGGGCACTGGCCAGTCGTCCACGGCTGCTGATTCTCGATGAGCCCACCGAAGGCATCCAGCCGTCGGTGATCAAGGAAATCGGCGCAGTGATCAAAAAGCTCGCGGCCCGTGGCGACATGGCGATTTTGCTGGTGGAGCAGTTCTACGATTTCGCCGCCGAGCTGGCCGATCAATACCTGGTGATGTCCCGGGGCGAGATCGTGCAGCAGGGTCGTGGCGAAAATATGGAAGCCGAAGGTGTGCGTGGACTGGTTACGATCTAACCTGCAGCCTTCTGACGATAAATTAGACGATATGAATTTACCTCTCCCCACTGCGCTGTTTACCCCGAGCTGGCATGCCGAGCTGGAGCTGGGCTACGCCCGTTTCGGCACCAGCACCCGCCCGGTGCAGCGCCGTCATCAAGGCCCGCTGCGGGTGCAGAAGCACTTGTATGCCGAAGGCCCCGAGGTCTGTCAGCACATCATCGTCCACCCGCCGGGCGGGATTGCCGGCGGTGATCGGCTGGATATATCGGCCAGCGTCGGTACGCACGCCTGGGCGCAAATCACCAGCCCTGGCGCCGCCAAGTGGTATCGCGCGGCCGGGCCGGCTTATCAGAAACTCGAATTGCGCGTTGGCGCCGGTGCGACGTTGGAGTGGCTGCCACAAGAGACGATTATCTTCAGCGCCGCTCAGGCTGAACTCAGCACGAGCATTGATCTTGAGGGCGATGCCCGGTTGTTCTACTGGGACGTGGTAGCGCTGGGGCGTCCGGCCAGTGGCGAGCGCTTCGACCTCGGGCACTTCCAGGCCCACCTGGATATCCGCCGCGACGGCCAGTTGCTCTGGCACGAACGCCAGCGCATTACCGGGGATGACGGCTTGCTGGACTCGCCGATCGGGCTGGATGGGCAACCGGTGTTTGCGACGTTGCTGGTGACCGGAGAGATTGATAGTGAATTGCTGGAGAAGTGCCGCTCGCTGCCCAATGAGGTGCGCGGGGATCTGACACAGCTGCCAGGGCTTTTGGTCGCCCGATGCCTGGCCAGCGAGGCGCTGTTGGCACGGGGCTGGCTGATTGATTTATGGCGATTGCTCCGGCCGGCGTTGCTCGGCCGCGAAGCCGTTCCGCCCAGAATATGGGCCACCTGAATACGCTCCTACAGAAGACTTTTTAACTGCCGATTATGGATTTCTACGATGGACCTGACCCCACGCGAAAAAGACAAGCTGCTGATCTTCACCGCCGGCCTCGTGGCCGAGCGGCGTTTGGCTCGCGGCGTGAAACTCAATTACCCGGAGGCCATGGCCTACATTTCCGCGGCGCTGCTCGAAGGCGCGCGTGACGGCCAGACCGTGGCCGAGCTGATGCACTACGGCACCACCCTGCTCAGCCGCGAACAAGTGATGGAAGGCATCCCGGAAATGATCCCGGAGATCCAGGTCGAAGCGACGTTTCCCGACGGCACCAAACTGGTCACCGTTCACCAACCGATCGCCTGAGGCCGCGCCATGACTTACCACATCCGCGATGCGCTGCACGCCGATCTGCCGGCGATCCGCGACATCTACAACGATGCCGTGCTCAACACCACGGCGATCTGGAACGAACAAGCCGTAGACCTGGGCAACCGCCAGGCCTGGTTCAGCGCGCGGCAAGCCCAGGGCTATCCGATTCTGGTGATCGTCGACGGCGACGACAACGTACTCGGCTACGCTTCATTCGGTGACTGGCGGCCCTTCGACGGGTTCCGCCACACAGTCGAGCACTCGGTGTACGTGCGCAACGACCAGCGTGGCAATGGCCTCGGCCCGCAACTGATGGCAGCGCTGATCGAGCGCGCCAAAGGCTGCAACAAACACGTGATGGTCGCCGCCATCGAAAGCGGTAACGGCGCCTCGATCCGGCTGCACGATCGGGCCGGTTTTGTCGTCACCGGCCAAATGCCGCAGGTGGGTACCAAGTTCGGCCGCTGGCTGGACCTGACCTTCATGCAACTGATCCTCGACCCCGGCGCAATGCCACCCGGTTCCCACAAGGAGTGATGCCCCATGAACGCCGCCCAACTGCGACGCGTCAACGTTGAAAGCTTTGCGCACTATCGTCAGGGATTGATTGATCTGCTGCTCGACGCCGTCGGCTATGGCGCCAGCGTCGGGTTCATGGCGGATCTGGACGCCACCCAGGCCCGAGCCCATTTCGATGAAGTCCAGGACAATCTGAACAAAGGCAACGTGCTGCTGTGGGTGGTGGTCAAGGACGAACAGGTACAGGCCAGCGTGCAACTGAACCTGTGCCAGAAAGCCAATGGACTGAATCGCGCCGAAGTGCAGAAACTGCTGGTGCGTGAACACGCCCGTCGTCGCGGCCTGGGCCAGCAGTTGATGAATGCCCTTGAGCTTACGGCCCGCCAGCACAAGCGCGGCATGCTCTACCTCGACACCGAGGCCGGCTCCCCCGCCGAAGACTTCTACAAGGCCATGGGTTACACCCGTGCCGGCGAAATTCCGGACTACGCCTGTGACCCGAACGGGCGCTACAAACCGACCGCCCTCTACTACAAGATTCTCCAAGGAGCCCAGTGATGATTCCCGGTGAGTACCAGATCCAGCCCGGCGACATCGAGCTTAACGCGGGCCGACGCACTGTCAGCCTGAAGGTGGCCAACAGCGGCGACCGGCCGATCCAGGTCGGCTCGCATTATCACTTCTTCGAAACCAACGACGCGCTGACCTTCGACCGCGCCGCCAGCCGTGGCATGCGCCTGAACATCCCCGCCGGCACCGCCGTGCGCTTCGAACCGGGGCAGAGCCGCGAGGTCGAGCTGGTGGACTTGGCCGGGTATCGCCGGGTGTTCGGGTTTGCCGGCAGGATCATGGGCGACCTCGATTAAAGATCAAAAGATCGCAGCCTCGCTTCGCTCGACAGCTCCTACAGAAAAACGCGATAGACGGGGGAACACGATCCCCCTGTAGGAGCTGTCGAGCGGAGCGAGGCTGCGATAGCGAGCGACGCGAGCGGTCTAAAACCCAATTGAATCCCAAGGCAAGCGCATGAAAATCTCAAGACAAGCCTACGCCGACATGTTCGGCCCCACCGTCGGTGACAAGGTCCGCCTGGCCGACACCGAACTGTGGATCGAAGTGGAACAGGACTTCACCACCTACGGCGAAGAGGTGAAATTCGGCGGCGGCAAAGTCATTCGCGACGGCCAGGGCCAAAGCCAATTATTGGCACGCGATGTCGTCGACACCCTGATCACCAACGCGCTGATCATCGACCACTGGGGCATCGTCAAAGCCGACGTCGGCCTCAAGGACGGACGCATCGCGGCCATCGGCAAGGCCGGCAACCCGGACATCCAGCCCAACGTCACCATCGCGGTCGGCGCCAGCACCGAAGTGATTGCCGGTGAAGGCATGATCCTCACCGCCGGCGGCATCGACACCCACATCCACTTCATCTGCCCGCAGCAGATCGAAGAAGCGCTGATGAGCGGCGTCACCACCATGATCGGTGGCGGCACGGGACCTGCCACCGGCACCAACGCCACCACCTGCACTTCAGGGCCGTGGCACCTGGCGCGCATGCTCCAGGCCGCCGATGCGTTCCCGATGAACATCGGCCTCACCGGCAAGGGCAACGCCAGCCTGCCGGAACCTCTGATCGAGCAGGTCAAGGCCGGCGCCATCGGCCTCAAGCTGCACGAAGACTGGGGCACCACCCCGGCGAGCATCGACAATTGCCTGACCGTGGCTGACCAGTACGATGTGCAGGTGGCGATTCACACCGACACCCTCAACGAGTCCGGCTTCGTCGAAACCACCCTCGCCGCCTTCAAGGGCCGCACCATCCACACCTATCACACCGAAGGTGCCGGTGGAGGACATGCGCCGGACATCATCAAGGCCTGCGGTTTCGCCAACGTGCTGCCGAGCTCGACCAACCCGACCCGGCCGTTCACCCGCAACACCATCGACGAACACCTCGACATGTTGATGGTCTGCCACCACCTGGACCCGAGCATTGCTGAAGACGTGGCTTTCGCCGAAAGCCGCATACGCCGCGAGACGATTGCCGCAGAAGACATCCTGCATGACCTCGGCGCCTTCTCGATGATCAGCTCCGATAGCCAGGCCATGGGTCGCGTCGGCGAAGTCATCACGCGCACCTGGCAGACTGCCGACAAAATGAAAAAACAGCGCGGTCCGCTACCCCTGGACGGTGAAGGCAACGACAACTTCCGCGCCAAACGCTACATCGCCAAGTACACGATCAACCCGGCGATCACCCACGGCATCAGCCATGAAGTGGGCTCGATCGAAGTCGGCAAGTGGGCGGATCTGGTGCTCTGGCGCCCGGCATTTTTCGGGGTAAAGCCGACGTTGATCCTCAAGGGCGGTGCCATTGCGGCCAGCCTGATGGGCGACGCCAACGCGTCTATTCCAACGCCGCAACCGGTGCACTACCGCCCGATGTTCGCCAGTTACGGCGGCTCGTTGCACGCCACCAGCCTGACGTTTATCAGCCAGGCGGCACAGGAAGCCGGTTTGCCTGAAGCCCTGGGCCTGAAGAAGAAAATCGCCGTGGTCAAAGGCTGCCGCGATGTGCAGAAAACCGATTTGATTCACAACGATTATCTGCCGAACATTGACGTTGACCCGCAGACTTATCAGGTCAAGGCCGACGGTGTCTTGCTCTGGTGCGAGCCAGCGGATGTGTTGCCGATGGCTCAGCGTTACTTCCTGTTTTGAGATTCGGTCAGGCATAAACCCGGCGCGAGGGGTGTCATTCTTCGTGCCGGGTTAGCTGTTTCTCAGGTCAATCCGTTGCTGGTGCGTTCATAAAGGCGATGTCCACCCTTTGCAGTTTCGCCCGATCCATCGCCTGTTGGGTCAGGGTTTTAAGCAGCGTTTTCATCTCGATATCGATCAGGTTCAGCTCGGCCGCATAAGCCTCGTCAGTCATGACCTGTCCCGGGGCAATTTGGCTTTCCGGCTTACCCAACTCTGCGGCGAGTACCCTGAGCTCCTGCTTCAGATCGGCCTTTGCCTGCAACGAAAGGTCCGGTTCGGAGGTTCTCTTTTCAAGCGCCATGTAAAACTCCGTCGTTGCATCGATTCGGCGCCTGAAGACCTTGAAGGCGCTTCGATTCGAGCCCTGGAGGTAAGTTTCCCAGAACGGCTGTTCGATGATCGAATCACGCAATAAATCGCCGGCTTCCAGTTCTACGACCCGCCGATACGCACTCTCGATCATCTCGGGAGTCACACCGGTGTGCGTGCGAAATTGCAAATCACGGGACTGCCAGGGCAGGTCCAGTCGCTCCGCCAGATCCGTCATGTAAGCCAGGTGAACCTCGACCTCATCGATGCTTCCCGACACTTGACCTTCAGCATCGACATTTCTGAATTGCTCTCCGTTCGCCAATCGTTCAGCCACCACTTTGTGGGCGATCCGGCTCAACTCGTCCAGCCTTGATTTGCCTCTGGCCAGCTCCACCAACTCGCCTTCCACCAGGCTTGGGTTAGCCAATGCGTAGGCCTCATGGATCAGCACTTCCACGCCCATCGCATTGAACAACTGCGCACCGGCATCCACGCATCGGGCAACCTCGTCGCGGCCCATGACAAACAGATTGCGCCGCAGCTCGCTGTCCCTGGCCATGGCCTCCAACATTCGCCACAGCTTGCTCGTCACATCCGTCCGGAAGGCCTTGTCGTTCTTGAAGTGAACGGATCGGGTCAGTTTCCTGATCTGATTAAAAAAGGGCTCCGAGCCAAACTCATCCTCAACGCTGTTCCATACCTCTTGTCTGGCGACCCATTCGGGTCGCGTCAGGCCTTCCTCCCAATCCAGACTGTCGCGAACGCCACGGGGCGGATACGGGCGATCAGGGTCCATGCCGACAGACTGGATGTACTCTCTGAGCGTCTGCAGAGTGAAACGCGGCAACCATCGCTCATCGCGACTCAATAGTGTGCGAGCCAACAGCTCCGCTTCAACGGAGCCACGCCTGACCATGGGAATATAGGTCAGCTCGTTATGCCGCAAATCCAGGTAAAAGTGGCGATACCGCGGCTGGGAAAACAGCCCGTCAGGCCAGGTTCCAATACTGGTATCGGCAAGGAGCACGGTATGTAATCTGCGCATGCCGCCAATGTCCGGAACCTGCCGCAACGGGTTTCCTTGCAGGTCCAGGGTTTCCAGACGGGAAAGATTCCTCAGACCGGCGATCGACTGCTCATTCAACTCGATTCGATTGTTCCTGAGGCTTAACTCCATCAGCCCACGCGCTCGCCCCACCGCACGGGGAAGCTGTGTGAGCTGGTTGTCGTGCATGTCCAGCGAACACAAACGGGGAAAATGATCGAGAAAAGACACCTGTGCATCGGCAAACCCGGTCCCGGACACATGGAGTCTGGTGACGTGGGCAAAATTGCCTTCCAGGGCCGGCATCGTCTGCAGAAGGCGCCCCAGCGGCATGCCTTCGAGGTTGAGCACATAGCCTCGCGGATTGCCATGCGGATCCAGATCGCGGATCCCGGTTCGCTGCCAGCACTGGCGAATGGCTCTGTACAGCGTGTTTCTGGAGTGCCACTCAGCTCTCCCGGCCGAGCTGTACCTGAAGGCTTCGGTCGGCGAATCCAGCCAGCGCTGGAAATTGGCGTTGAGGCGATTGAATTCGGCTTCAAGTGCACTTGCTCGCTGCTCTGGGTGGCCGCCCTGACCGCCGGCATCCAGATAAGTCTGAGCTTCGGCCTCCGTCCAACCCGGGCGCACACTCCTGACCCGCTCCTGTGGTGTCAGTCGCCCGGTGAGTCGCTGAATGCCTGAAGAAGCTTGCATACCACCGCGCAGCTTCATCGTCTCGGGATCGTAGGTGGGCTTGCGCAAAGGATTTTCCACCAGCATCAGACGTAGCTTGTCACGCGCCAATGGTGCATTTTGAACGGTGCGTTTGAGCATCGCGCCCTGGTTGATCTCATAGCCCAGTGCTCTGCGCTCCGCGTCAGGCAGGGCATGCAATACCGAAGAAAACAGGTCATCGGCTCCGTGCAGATGCTGATCATCGGCATCGCGCGCCTCATACCCTTCGTCCGTGCTGACCAGCACTTTGCGCACCGGCGCGTCTTCAGGGCCAACACTGTCGCGCAGACGGCCAGTCAGCGAATGTTCGCGAATTTCGATGCGCACATCACCCGGCCAGTTCGGCAAGGTTTCCAGGGTGTGTAGTGCCAGCCTCTCTGTGTCCAGTGCATGCAGTGAATCAAGGAAAAGCCCTTCATAGGCACGCGCCAGACGCAACTCCAGCAAAGCGGCTCGCACCTGTTGCCGCAGGTGCAACCCAATGCGCTTGTGCTCGGCAAGCGCCTTCAAGTCAGCGGGTTCAGCTGTGCTCAGCAGTTCCTCGGCCATGCGGGTGGGCAATTGGGCATAGGCGTCCTGAAGCACCAACGCGCCGACATTGCTTGAGCGTGGCAGGCCATTTGCGGGCAGCTTTCCCGTGTCCGCCCATGTTTTGAACCGGTTGATCTCATCGATCAGCAACGCTGGCGGCGCTTCGTTTTCGACATGCAGCCGACGCAATATCGCTTCTTCAACACCACTGGCAATACGGATGTGTTCAAGCATCGCATCATCGAACGCATCGACGATTGTCCCCAAACGTCGCATGAGCTGGGCCTTGGTCCATTCAACGGGACGGTCGAACTCGGCATGCCAGGTACCGGCATTGTTGTGCTCGAGTTTTGGCTTGTAGGCCGTCGGCCGGCCGGGATGCTGGATTCGCGATTGACCCGTCTGCGGATCGTCTTGTACGGCGAAATATTTGCCGTCGCGCGACAGAAACTCCTGACCGTCATGCCGATGCAGGCCTCGCTCGTTAAGCGTTGAATCCGGGGCCAAATCGACCTGACGCTCGTAAGGGCTCAAGTCAGGATTCCACAAACGGGTCTTGCCGTCGTCAAGCACGACCGGCTTCAACTGGTCGATAAACGTCGAAGGCTTGATCGCTGCCGCCGCGCCCGTCGGTAGAACATGCCCTGCCCCCATGATTGCCAGCTGGGCAGCATTGATCAGGACACCGCTCAGCAGTGCCGCCGCTTCATCCTTGTCTCCCTTGCTCCAGTCCTCGATGCCCTCCATGGTTTCGAGCACCATTTGCCCGACCATGATGCCCAGCATGGCTTCTCCCAAACCCGGTACCAGCATCGCGCCGAAGTTGAATACGTTCCAGCCGATACTCGCGTAACTGTTCAGTCGCGCCCAACGGGCGTTGGCATCTTCGTCGTCAGTGGGAACGGCAATGTGTCGCGCATCCGCGATGGCCTTGTCACGCCGCCATCGACCGAGCGCAGACCAAAGCAAACCGTCAATCACGTTGGTGATCGGCTCCGCATCGGGATTCTCCACCGCCGTCTCCCGCCACCACGGCCCCATGTTCAAAGGTTCACGCTGTTGCCAGGTGAAGGTGGTAAAGCGTTCTCTGATGCGAGTGAAAAACCTGCCCTTGTCTTTTTGCGGCACGAACCGGCTGAAGAATTGTTGATAGTCCGAGGAGCGCAGCTGACTCGTCAGCTCCTTCATGAAATCAGTGAAGGAGCCGTACTCTTTCAAGGGATGATCAGGGTCATCGGGCACATAGGCAATCAGGGGGCCCTCAAGCCGACTTTGCTTATAAACATCTTCCCTTCGCAGCATTTCCTCGACAACGCCGCTAGGGCCATTGGCAAAAAATGCCTTGAGTAGTTTGAACTGGTCAAACTCTTGCCCAGGCAAAATTGCCAATCGCTGCGACCACTCCATCATTGCTCGCTGATGTACCGGGACCAGATTGTCGTAAAGTTTTTTTATTTGCGTTGGATCAGCCACGGCACTGAACAGCACAATACCGGTCAACTTCACACCCATCAGTGTCAAGCGATGAGACTGTAAAGGGTGATGCCCCATCAAGACAGTTGCCTGGTTATCCCGCAGTTGCTTTAGTTTTCCGTATGCATAAGAAGTGACATCGCCCTTCAAGTACGCAATTAATGCCGATTCACTGAACGCGGCCTTTTCGGTCCCGATGAAGTGCTGCTCAAGGGATGCCTTCGCATCAGCCCGGGCCGGGTCCAGCAACCCGGTAATGTGCCGCTGATACTGCGCACCGAGATCCAGCTCTCGACAAAGGCTCGCAAAACTTTCGACGGTCAACGGATGGCGCTTCAGCGCACCTTCGGCATCGGTAACGAAAATGCCGGAGCCGTCGCGAAAGGCGCCTGCACGGGTGTCAGCGTCCTCGAAGTTGTGCAGCGCGGCCTCCATCAGGGTGGACTGCCTGAGCCGGCTGGCTTGGGTATCGATGCCAAAACCCAGCGGGGCTGGAATATAAAGCCGTACTGTAGTTGCCTGGACATCCAGTTCCAGGTTCCGTTTTTCTTTCAGCGCTTGAATGAGCAAGGGTTCAGCGAATGCATTGATGTCCTCTTGTAAATCCCCCAAGACGTCATCGAGGTTGTCTTGCAATCGCCAGCGCTCACTGATGAGTTCCTGGAGATACTGACGGTCGATAGCGCTGGCCTTGACGTACCACTCGGGAAAGTCGGGTGGCTGAATTGCATTTGATACAAGTTTTGATACCGATGCTTTATTTATTAACGCCGGAACTTTGGTTGCAAGATAATTCAGATAAATGTTTTCGCTGACAGCGAAAGCTGGAGAAGCGTCCGAAACAGATCCTTCTGATATTTCATTCATTACGCATGTATCCCTATGCGATCAACAGAACACCAAGCTTATTCAATAGCGGCAAAAACAAAAGCTCAAATAGTTGTTGGAAAACAGCGACAAAACAAACAACACCACTCAACTTGAGAATCTAAAAAATAAATAAATACCACCCGCAAAATTCGCAAGCCTGATCCGCCTTGCCAGCGGTAGTTTTTACCCGCCGGCAAAGGGGCTAAGATGCCAAGAGTTTCCAGTCAGGTACCGGCCATGCGCTTATCCGAATTCATCAGGCAACACGTGGACCGTATCGTCGATGAATGGGAACAGTTCGCCAGAACGATCGCCCCGGCGGCCGAGTACATGGATCAAGCAGCCTTGCGCGACCACGCCAAGGCGATTCTGCTGGCTGCCGCGCGAGACATGTCCACTGCACAGACTGCCAGCGAACAACAGGCCAAAGCCAAGGGCGAAGGCCCTGAGAAGACCCCGAGCCTGGACAAGGCCGGCGCCAGCCATGGCGAGCTGCGCCATACCGTGGGTTTCGACCTGGTGCAGATGACCAGCGAATTTCGCCATTTGCGTGCCTGCGTGATCCGCCTGTGGGTCAACAGCCTGGACGCCCCCGAAATCGCCTATTTCCAGGACATGATCCGTTTCAACGAGGCCATCGACGAAGCCCTGGCCGAATCCACCGAGGCTTATGCCGAGCAGGTCAATCGCTCCCGGGACATCTTTTTGGCAATCCTCGGCCATGACCTGCGCGCACCGCTGCAAGCAGTGAGCATGTCCACGGAAATGCTGCTGCGCAAAGCCGCTCTCGAAGGCGATGCGCTGACGTGCGCAATCCATATCCAGCGTGGCGCGCGGCACATGGCGGTGATGGTCAGCGATTTGCTGGAGCTGGTCCGCAGTCGCCTGGGCAAGCGCCTGCCGATTGAACCGGCGCCCATGGACCTGGCCGAGACGGCGCGCGAAGCGATTGCCCAAGCCTGCGCGGCTCATCCGCAATGCGATCCGACACTGAGCGTCGAAGGTGATACCCAGGGTGTATGGGATGGCCGAAGGCTCGCTCAAATGCTGCAGAACCTGATCGGCAATGCGTTGCAACACGGTTCGAACCACTGCGCGGTCAAACTGACCCTCAGGGGTGAAACGGACAACATTCGCCTCACCGTGCACAACGACGGTACGCCGATTCCACCCGAGGCAATCGGCACCATCTTCGATCCGTTGGTACGCAGTGCCGACGAAGAACTCGGCGCGCCGAGCACCAGCCTTGGTCTGGGATTGTTCATCGTCAAGGAAGTGGTTGATGCCCATCAAGGGACGATCGAGGTCAGTTCCAGCGCCGAGCAGGGCACGCTGTTTAGCGTGGTGTTGCCCAGGAAGGTGTGACGCCTTGGGACCGCTGTGGCGAGGGGGCTTGCCCCCGTTCGGCTGCGCAGCAGTCGTAAAATCGACGCATGCGGTCAGTCTGAAAAACCGCGATGACCGGATTTGGGGTCGCTACGCAACCCAACGGGGTGGTGCGGCGTTCCGACAAGCCCCCTCGCCACAGGTTTAGTGTTTACAGCTATTCGATCACCAAGCGCCCCAACCGCTGCTTGAGCATGCGGTTCTCGGCCCGAAGTTGCTGGACCTCGTCAAGCAGGTCCAGCGCCAGGGCGACGCCTTCCCATTCCAGCTCCAGCTCGCGCCGCAGCTTGGCGGCACGCTTGGCCAAGGTCAGTTCATAGTCGGTGAAACGCCAATCCTTGGGCACAGCCCCCTGCGGTTCGAGGATGCCGTGTTCAACGATCTCGATCACATGCACGTCCGACAATTCGGTCGCCTCGCAGAATTCTGCCAGGTCCAATTGAACGATCACGGGGTCGCTCATGATTGGGCTCCTCCTTATCTCGGAATCAAAAATTCTCTCGCGGATCAAAAGCAGCTTTCTTCGCCAACTCCTCCCACAACGCCTTGACGTCATGGTCGAGTTTTTTCGGCATCACCGCCTTGAGCTGCACGAACAGGTAGCCGCGGTGGCCGGCCTTGTGCAGCAGGCCGTGGCCCTTGGCGCGCATGCGCTGGCCATTCTGGCTGCCGGCCGGCACCTTGAGGTTGATCTTGCCGGTCAGGGTCGGCACCGCGACTTCGGTCCCCAGCGCCAGTTCCCACGGCGCCAGCGGCAAGGTGATGATCAGGTTCTCGCCTTCGACATCGAATTTGGGGTGCGGCGCAAAACGAATGGTCAGGTACAGGTCGCCATTGACCCCGCCACCGATACCCGGCGCGCCCTGGCCCTTGAGGCGAATGCGCTCGCCGTCGGTCACGCCGGCCGGGATCTTCACGTTCAGGCTTTTGCTGGTGTTGCTGACATGCTGGCCGGCAGCGTTGTACTGCGGCACCTGAAAGCTGACCTTCTTCGATTCGGTCGACAGGGTTTCTTCCAGAAAAACCGGTAATTCCATTTCCACGTCTTGCCCTCGACGCCCGGTACTGCGACGCGACTGTCCACCACCACCAAAACCAGGCCCACGGTTGCCGAAGATCGAACTGAAGAAGTCCGAGAAATCGCCCGTGTCCTGACCACCGCCACCGAAACCACCACGACTCTGCCAACCCGGCGGGCCCTGGAACGGCTGGCCATGGTGACCGTATTTGCGCAAGTCGTCGTATTCGGCGCGCTTGTCGGCGCTTTTCAGCGCTTCATAGGCTTCGGACGCGTCCTTGAACTTGGCCTCGGCGTCTTTTTCCTTGCTGACATCGGGGTGGTATTTGCGCGCCAGCTTTCGATAGGCGGCCTTGATCGCCTTATCGTCCGCGGTCGGCTCCACACCGAGAATCTTGTAATAGTCTTTGAAGTCCATCGAGGGAATCACCATCCATTATCGAAATCGCGCCGCTCGGTACAGCATGCTCTGGTTTACAGCGTTTGAATTGATCAATCTCAATTTGTGACCGGGCAGCGCATCAGTAGTTTATCGGCAGCCAGGCGCAGTTCTTGCTGTCGCCCAAGGATTGCCAAACCTATGCAGGGAAGTTTGGGGGTGATGGACCATCTTTCAAGCGCAGATCAATGTGATTTAACAGATAGTCGGCCTTCGAATCTGCGCCGCACTGACATACACTGCGCGGCCGTTTTTTAACCGGAACTTGAAAGACATGAAAAACGCATCTCCAGCCCGTGCCTGTGGTATCGACTTCGGCACGTCCAACTCCACCGTCGGCTGGCTGCGCCCCGGCATGGAAACGCTGATCGCGCTGGAGGACGACAAGATAACCCTGCCCTCGGTGGTCTTCTTCAATATGGAAGAACGCCGCCCGGTGTACGGCCGGCTGGCGCTGCACGAGTACCTGGAAGGTTACGAAGGCCGGCTGATGCGCTCGCTCAAGAGCCTGCTGGGTTCCAAGCTGATCAAGCACGACACCAGCGTCCTCGGCACGGCGATGCCGTTCAAGGACCTGCTCGGGCTGTTCATCGGCCAGTTGAAGAAGCGCGCCGAAACCGCCGCCGGTCGGGAGTTCGAGGAAGTGGTGCTGGGCCGTCCGGTGTTTTTCGTCGATGACGACGAGGTGGCCGACCAGGAAGCCGAGAACACCCTGGTGGACGTGGCCCGCGCCATCGGCTTCAAGGACGTCTCGTTCCAGTACGAGCCGATCGCCGCGGCGTTCGACTACGAGTCGACCATCGAAAAGGAAGAGCTGGTACTGATCGTCGACATCGGCGGCGGTACGTCGGACTTCTCCCTGGTGCGCCTGTCCCCTGAGCGACGCGGGCACGACAACCGTCACGACGACATCCTCGCCACTGGCGGCGTGCACATCGGCGGGACCGATTTCGACAAGCAGCTGAGCCTGCAAGGCCTGATGCCGCTGTTCGGCTACGGCAGCCGCATGAAGAGCGGCGCCTACATGCCCACCAGCCATCACATGAACCTGGCGACCTGGCACACCATCAACTCGGTGTACTCGCAGAAATCGACCCTGGCCCTGGGCAGCATGCGTTACGACATCGAAGACACCGGCGGCATCGATCGCCTGTTCAAGCTGATCGACCAGCGCGCCGGGCACTGGCTGGCGATGGAAGTGGAAGAGACCAAGATCCAGCTGACCCACGCCGACAGCCGTCATGTGCCGCTGGATCGCATCGAGTCCGGTTTGAGTGTGGAACTGACTCGTGCGCTGTTCGAATCAGCCATCGACAATTTGCTGGAGCGGGTGCGCAACAGCGTGACCCAGCTGCTGAACGACGCCAATGTGCGGGTCGATCAGGTGGATACGGTGTTCTTCACTGGCGGTTCGAGCGGGATTCCGGCGCTGCGCAACAGCGTCTCGGCGATGTTGCCGAACGCGCAGCATGTGGAAGGCAACATCTTCGGCAGCATTGGCAGCGGGTTGGCGATCGAGGCGGCCAAGCGTTACGGCCCGATGGATTGACCTGAAACCCAGTGGCGAGGGGGCTTGCCCCCGTTGGACTGCGCAGCAGTCCCTTCTTTTGGAGATAAGGGGGGCCGCTTCGCGACCCAACGGGGGCAAGCCCCCTCGCCACAGTAGATCAACACAGGATCAAACCATCCCCACCTGCTTCAACTCACTCTTCAGGTACGCGTAATAAATCGGCCCCGCCACCACCCCCGGCAGGCCGAACGCGGCTTCGAACACTAGCATCGCCAGCAGCAACTCCCACGACTTGGCACTGATCTGCCCGCCTACGATGCGCGCGTTGAGGAAGTATTCGAGCTTGTGGATAAAGATCAGATACCCCAGTGCCGCCACCGCCACCCAGATCGACAGCGACAAGCCGACGATGGTGATCAACGTGTTCGACATCAGGTTGCCGATCACCGGCAACAAGCCGAGCAGGAAGGTCAGCACGATCAGGGTTTTGGTCAGCGGCAGCTTGATCCCGAACATCGGCAGGACCACCGCGAGGAAAATCCCGGTGAAAAAGGTGTTGAGCAGGGAAATCTTGATCTGCGCGAAGACGATGTTGCGAAACGCCTGGACCAACAGATGCAAGCGGTCGAACAGCGCCGCAGCCAAGGGCTTGCGCTTGGTCAGGTCCGGCACGCGCTGCAAGGCGATGATCGCCCCCAGCACCATGCCGATCAGCAGCGTCACGAACATGTGCGCCGCGTCCTTGCCCACCAGTTGCAAGTCGCTGAGGTGCTTGCTAACCCACTCGCCGATGGCCACACGAAACTCGGCGGCACTGGCCGGCAAATAAGCGTCGATGAACGGCGGCAGCTGCCCGCGTGCGCGGTCGACCACACCCATGAATTTGTCGAGGGAAGCACCGGGGTTTTCCGCCTCGTGCAGCAGGAAACTGATCGCACCGGCAAAGATCAGCGCCAGCACACTGACCACCAAAGTCCCCAGTAACGCCACCGCCAGCCAGCGCGCGCGGCGGCCTTCGATCAGCCGTTGCAATTGCGGCGTGAGCATGTTGACCAGTTCAAACACCAACAACCCGGCCAGCAGGCTGGGCAGCAATCGCAGAGGGATCACCAGCAGCAAACCGCCAAAAATGATGACCCAACTGATGAGCAACAAGACCTGACGCTGAGAAAACGCTGACATACAGCCTCAAAACGAACGACGTAAAAGGATTGGCAGTCTGCCAGCGTTCCGGCGCCGAAGCGAGCGGATGACCCACAAGCGGCGTCGCCCCGAAAAGTTCGCAGCCTGCGGCAGCACCCACAGGCGCGTAGGAACTGCCGCAGGCTCGGGCCGCGTTCGGACGATCTTTTGATTTTTTACTTTTTCTTCAGGCACTCGCTCATGAACGCTTTGCGCGCATCGCCCTTGAGGGCCTTGGTGGCGGCATCGGCGTTGCAGGTTTTCATTTTTTCTTGCTGAGGAGTCAGGGGTTTGGCGACATCGGCGGCCGGCGCGGCTTTGAGGCAGGTGCTCATGAAGGCTTTGCGCTCATCGCCTTTAAGGCTCTTGGCGGTAGCGTCGGCATTGCAAGTGGTCATCTTGTTCTGTTGGGCAGTGGCAGCAAAACCCTGAGAGCAGAGCAGCAGACCGATCATCAACAACGGGGCACGCAACATCTTCATGGAGTTTTCTCCTTGTTACCGCACCGATGGGTACGGCCTCGCTCTGGAGTGTAGACAAAGCCTGTTACACGTTCACCTGCTATCAAGGTGGCTGCGCCGATACTGTTCCGGCGTGCACCCGGCCTGGCGCTGAAACATCGCGATAAACGCCGAGCCAGTGCTGTAACCCATGTCGAAGGCGATTTCCTGAATGCTGCGATGGCTGTCCAGCGCTTCGATCGCCGCCAGAAACCGCAACCGTTGCCGCCATTCACCGAAACTCATGCCCAATTCGCGAACAAACTGCCGGGCCAACGTGCGTTCGCTGACGTGAATCTGCCCGGCCCAATACGCCAACGGCCGGTTATCCCCAGGCTCGGTCTGCAAGGCTTCCAGAATGCCAAGTAACCCGGGGCTGCTGGCGTAGGGCAAATAGCACTCATGCATTGGCGCCTGTTGCAGTTGGTCCACCAGCACTTGAGCCAGACGCTGATCCGCGTCGTGCTCGGGAATTTTCACATCGCGGGCGGCGAAGTCTTTCAGGATCGCCTTGAGGATGTCGCTGATCGCCAGGGTGCAGGCCTGTTGCGGTAGATTGCGGCACAACGTCGGCGCGAGGCAGACCGCGCGATAGTTGATCGGCTGATGGCTATAGAAACTGTGTTCGGTCCCGGGCGGCACCCACACCGCGTATTGCGGCGGTGACATGAAGCGGCTGCCGTCGACATCCATGTGCAACACGCCATGGGCCGCGTACTCCAGCGTGCCCCACGGATGCCGGTGAGGCGCAGCGTATTCGTGGGCGTTGAAGTCGGCATAGCGGAAATACACCGCCGACGGCAGTTCGCTGAAATCCAACAGGTCGATGTGTTTACTGTTCATGCTGTCCGGAATCAGGGGCAGGTTGTCTGGATCGCAGTATAGGCTTGTATCCAGACAGGCGGATAATTGCCCCTCATTAACGTTCTGGCTTTTTCCCGATGCAATACGCTTATCCCCTGCTGGCCATTTTCATTTGGGCTGGCAACACCGTGATCAACAAACTCGCGGTGGGCGCAATCTTCCCCGCCGAAATCGGCTTCTACCGCTGGCTGCTGGCCGGGATTCTGTTCACGCCTTTCATGCTTAAGCCGGTGATCGCCCATTGGCCGGTAATACGTCCAAACCTGGGGAGGATCTTCATCCTCGGCGTACTCGGCATGGCGGTTTATCAGAGCCTGGCCTATTTCGCTGCAACACTGACGTCGGCCACCAACATGGGGATCATTCTGTCGCTGATGCCGTTGATGTCGCTGGCCATGGCGATAGTCAGCCTCGGCCAACGCCTGACCGCCGGAGCCCTGGCCGGTGCGGTATTGTCGTTTGCCGGTGTTCTGGTGGTGGTGTCGTCCGGCAGCCTTGGCGCGTTGCTGGAGCACGGGGTGAACCTGGGCGACGCGATGATGCTGATCGCCACGCTGGCGTATGCGGTTTACAGCACCTTGCTGAAAAAATGGCAACTGCGCTTGCCGCCGCTGGTGTTGCTGTATTTGCAGGTGCTGGTGGCGGTGGTGGTGCTGTTTCCGCTGTTCCTCGCCTCACCGAAAATCGGTCCGACCCTGCATAACATTCCGCTGGTGCTTTACGCCTGTCTGCTGGCCTCGATGCTTGCGCCACTGGCGTGGATGCAGGCCGTGGTGCGCCTGGGCCCGAGCCGGACCACGCTGTTTTTCAACCTGCTGCCGTTGATCACCGCGCTGATTGCGGCGGTGGTGCTGCATGAGCAGTTGGCGTTGTATCACCTGGTGGGTGGGGTGCTGACGTTGGGTGGGGTGATTTTGTCGGAGCGCTGGACCACCACGTTGGGCCGCGCATAACCCTTTGTAACGAGGGAGCTTGCTCCCGCTCGAGCGCAAGGCGGTCGCATTCTGGGGGCTGCTTCGCCGCCCAACGGGAGCAAGCTCCCTCGCCACAGGGGTTAAACGCCTGCCGCCTTCAACCGCGCGGCATGCTCGACAAACAACCGCACCGGCTCCGCCCCTTTGCCCACCAGCCCCAGGGATTGGTTGACGATATCGAAGTGATCCATTGGGTATTGGTCGCCAATCACCGTCCCGAGATGCGAGCTGTAGCGCCCGACCATCCCGTCGCAATGCCCCGCTTCACGCACGAAGGTTCTGGCAAACAACCGGCAACTGCGGTTAGTGCCGTCGAACAGGTTGCACCCGCGATCGGTCTTGCCCGGCTGCAAAGTCCCGGACCAGGAGTAATAGCGCACGCCATTGACCACTTCCGGACCATGCCCACCCCAGGTGTCAGGCAGCCCCTGTGGATAACGCTGATTGAACAGCGCCACGCCGGCCGTGGTCAGCGATTGATGCGAAGCCGGGATATCCACCGGCAGTCGCGGCCCGCGATAACCGGTTTCCAGCAGGCACATCAACGCGCTGATCAGCCACAGTAGAAAGCTGAGCAGTCGGCCCCTGGCGCTGTTGGCCGGATAGTGATCGTGCAGGTAGTCCACCAACTCCGAACCGTGATTGGGCCCGGCCACCGAGGTCACCGACGCCACCTGGTCCGGGCGTTTTGCGGCAGCGTAACGAGCGGTGAGCGAGCCCTGGCTATGGCCGATCAGGTTGACCTTCTCGGCCCCGGTGTCGCGCAAAATTTCCTCGATCCGCGCCAGCAATTGCTCACCGCGCACCTCGGTTGAATTGAGCGGCGAGACCTGCACCGCGATCACAGTCGCCCCGTCCCGGCGTAATGCCGAAATGATCCCGAACCAGTACGGATAGAGCAGCAGACGGATAAACCCGAGCATCCCCGGAACCAGCACCAACGGGTAACGCGTGGCGGAGCCTTGCGACATGGATGAACATCCTTGTGGTCGGTGAGATGAAGCAAGGCTGGATGCAAGGCCTCAGCCAAGCATCGCCACCCAAGATGACAACTCGACGACCAGTCTATGACATCCACCCTACTTCAACCCCACCACGCCCGCCACAATCAGCCCGACCGACACCAGCTTGAGCGCCGTCAGGCTTTCGCCCAGTAGCGCAAAGCCAAGAAACACCGTGCCCAGTGAACCGATAGCGGTCCAGATCGGGTAGGCGATGCTCACCGGCAATTCGCGCATGGCCAGGGTCAGGAAGTAAATCCCGCCCACCGCGGCCACCACGGTGATCACCGAAGGCCAGAGCCGGGTAAAACCTTCGGCGTACTTCATGCCCATGGCGAAGGTGACTTCAAACCCGGCGGCGATCAGCAAGAACAGCCAGGCCATCTAGAACGCCCTGGCCAGCGCCAGCAAGCGCTGTTCGGCCTCGGCCACGGATACCTGGAAGGTGCGCTCGGCCGACTCTTCGCCCTCGGCGGCGACAACCGTGACGTCAGTGATGCCGATGAACCCCAGTGCCGTGCGCAGCAACGGGTCGGCATGGTTCATCGCTTCAAGCTCACCACCCGGCCCGAAACCAAACCCGCCGCGACTGGTAATGATCAACGCCTTCTTGCCCCGCACCAGCGGCTCGTACTGCGCGATGCCGTTGTCCAGGGTGTGATTGAACGTCAGCCCGAGCCGCACAATCTGGTCGATCCAGGCCTTGAGGCCGCTGGGCACGCTGAAGTTGTACATCGGCGTGGAAATCACCAGCAGATCATGGCCGAGCAACTCACCCACCAACTCATCGCTGAGTGCCAGGTCGGCCTGCATCGACAGCGGTCGCGCTTGAGGCTCCGGATGAAAAGCAGCCGCTACGAAGGCTTCGTTGACGGCCGGGATCAACGCCCGGCCGACTTCACGGCGGGTCAATTGCGACTGCGGGTTACGGACCTGCCAGGCTGAAAGAAACACCTCGGCCAACCGCCGCGAATGAGAGCGTTCGCCACGGGGGCTAGCGTGAATGGCAAGAATTGTGCTCATCTGAATCTCCTTGAGGGCTAAACTGAAACGGCTTGTGGCTGCAGCTTGAAGCGCACAGCCGCCTGCCTTCAAATGAGCAAAAATCAGTCTGGATGAATCTATTTCATCCATGGAGTTTTAAATGTTTGCCTCGTTGCCATTGACCGCCCTGCGGGCTTTCGAATCCGCCTCGCGCCTGCTGAGTTTCAAGGCTGCCGCCGAAGAGCTGTCTGTGACGCCTACGGCGGTTTCCCACCAGATCCGCTCCCTGGAAAACTGGCTCGGCGTGCCGCTGTTCGAACGACTGCCCCGGCAGGTGCGCCTCACCGAGTGCGGCGAACGGCTGTTCCGTAGCCTGCATGGCGCCCTGCTGGAGGTGGCGCAAAGCGTCGATACCTTGCGCCCGCAACGCAGCGGCACGAGCCTGACGATCTCCACCACCGCCGCTTTCGCCGCCCTCTGGCTGGTGCCTCGGCTGGGACGGTTTTATGCCCGGCACCCGAACATCAACGTGCGGCTGGACACTCACTGCGAAGTCATCGATTTGCATCAGGACGCCAGTGTCGATCTGGTGCTGCGTTACAGCCAAGACGACTACCCGAACCTGTATGGGTTGTGCCTGTTCGACGAATCCTTCGGGGTTTATGGCTCGCCTGAACAAGTGGCCCTGGCGACCCGTCGGGTACCCACCCTGATCAGCGTGCAGTGGCAAAACTCCAAACTGTATGCCCACGGCTGGGAAGCCTGGTGCGCGCAATCCGGCGAAACCTGGCTGACCGGACAGCCAGCGGTGCGTGAATACGACGAAGAACATTACGCCCTGCAAGCCGCCGTCGCCGGGCAAGGTCTGGTGCTGGCGAGCAATATTCTGGTGTCGGAGAGTGTGGCCAGCGGCTTATTGCTGCCTTACCGGGGTGAGATTCAGGTCGACGGGGCCGGATATAGCGCACTGTGCGTACCAGGGCGCGAACGGCATCCGCCGGTGCGGGCGTTTTTTGTGTGGTTGCAGGAGGAGGCTCGATTGTCTGGCCTATTGCCAAGATCGAAGCCAGCGGCAGCTCCTGCAGGGGAACGCGCTCCAATGTAGCTGCCGCTGGCTGCGATCTTTTGATCTACCGGGTGGGCTTGACCGTCACCGGCGCCTTGCCCGCCTTCATCTGCTCCAGCAACGGCGCACATTGATTCGGCTCGCCAGCGCTCGGCGCGATCAGCGCCAGCAAACCCGCCGCCGGCGCGGCAATCACCCCCAGCGCCACCATCCCGGCCCCGCGCAGCATCAGCGGCACCGCTTTCACCCCCGCATCCGGCTTGATGAACTTGCCCCGCACATACAGTGGCGAACGCAGCGAAATCAAGCGCCAGCCCTTGGATTCCGGGCTGATGGTCAGGTCCAGTTGCTCGGTCGCCATGTTCGCAGTGCCATCGATGTAGACAATCGCGTTCTCGGTATCGAAGACGAACAACTGCGTGGTCGCCAGACCGCTCTTGATGTCGAAATTGGCCGCCGCGCAGTTGATCTTCACTTCCTTGTCGCCAAAGATTTTCCCGACCACATAGTTGCCGACATTGAGCCCGGCCAGCTCCATCAGCTCGCGACTGATGGCGCCATCATTGATCAACATCTTCAAATTGCCGTCGGCAGTGCCCAGCAGCTTGGCCACCGAGTTGCCACGACCGGTAAGGTCGGCGTCGCCATTGAGCTCACCGAAACTGGTTTTCATCCGTTCAATGGACGGGAACAACTGTTTGAGCTTGAACTTGCGCGCGGTCAGTTTGGCCCGGCCTTCCAATGGTTCGGCGCGCCCGTTCAGGCGAATCTGCGCATCCAGATTGCCGCCAGCCACGCCGAAACGCAGGGGCTCGAGGCTGAGCACGCCATCGGTGAGCACCAAATGAGTGTAGAGGTCGTTGAACGGCAGTTTTTCGCTGTGGACGATGCGCTTGCCAGTGAACTCGACGTCAGCGTCCATGTCGCGCCAGCGCTCGGTCTTGAATTCCTCGACCGGCAGTATCTTGTCCGCCGGCTGCTTGCTTTCACCGCCGCGGGCCTTTTGCTTGGCATTGGAGTCGGCGCCGATCAGTGGGGCCAGGTCGGCAAACAACAGTTGATTGGACTCCACCGCCCCGCTGAGCTTGGGCCGCGGTTGGCTCGCGACATAAGCCAGGTTGCCATGGATGTCGCTCTCGCCAATCTTGCCGTTGAAGTCCTCATAGCGGTAAACCGCCCCGCCCGACTCATGCAACTTGGCAGTCAAATGCCCATCCGTGGCGTACGGCGGGGTATCCGGCAGGGGCACGCCGATCAGCGGATAGAGCTTGCCCAGGCTGGCACCGGCCAGTTTCAGGCGCAGATCCAGGGCGCCGAGATTCAATGGATCGGTAAGCGTACCGGCCAGTTCGACGCTGGTGTCGGCAATCTTGATTTGCGCATGAAGCGGGAACGGCTTGGCGGCATCCTGTAAGGCCAGCAGACCGCCGATCTTGCCTTGGCCGGCGAGATTCTGGTCGTGGTATTGGCCTTTGACCTTCAACGCGAACGCGTAATCCTGCGGCGAACCGCCCTTCTCAAGCGCAGCTTTCGCCGCTTTGTCGCCGACGATGTCACTGAACGGAATCGGTTTGCCCAGCGGATCGATAAGCAAGTCGAGGCGGGTTTTCAGGCTCTGGTCGTCGAGCGTGACATGGCCCTTGTCGAAGCCGATGGCACCGATGTCCACCACCCAGTTAGAAGGCTCGGCATTCGGATCCTTGGGGTCGAACTTGAATGTCCAGTTGGCGCGGCCGTCGGCCAGACGCTGCAGGTCGGCATTGGGCTCGGTCAGGTCGATGCGCGGGATCGTCACCCGCTGTGTCAGCAAGGCCAGCGGCGAAATGCGCAGTTCGACGCGTTTGAGGGAGGCCATCTGCGGTTGCTTCGACCAGTCCGGGTTGCCCAGGCTCAGGTCCTCGGCCACCACGTGCGGCCACGGCACCCAGGCCCGCCAGCCGCCTTCGTCGGGCTCGCGCTGCCAGACCACCGCGAGGTTGCCATTGATGGCGAACGGACGATGCAGTTCTTCAGAGACTTTGGCGTTAAGGGGCGGTTTGATCCGGTTCCAATCGAAGAACGCGATGATCAGCACCAGGACGGCCAGCAGCACAACGAGGCTGGCGGAGGTCCAGGCAAGCATTTTACGAGTGCGCGTCATTGCACAGAGCTCCTGAATACGACTGAGCGCCCTGACAGCGACGCACTGATGAAACGTTAGGCCAGAACCGGCCTGCCATGAAATCTAGGACTGGGAAATGGCGCGCAGGTTTAACCGAATAGGGACTTAACACTCAAATAATCGGCCGGAGACACCCTGCTCCCTCATCCGGTGTTACCGCACCCGCACTTTTGCGAGGCGAGAGCGGGTCGAAAATACCCACCTCAGTGCAAAAAAGCTCGCCGGAAACGCCCGTTCTAGAGCGCTGCGGCCGAACAATCAATTCTGTTGATTATTACCATTGCGTTTATGAACTTTTGTATCGACTTATCGAGAGTAGCATTGACCTCGTACCCACTTTATCGCCCTCCCAAGGAGCAACCCATCATGAAACGCGAATTACTGCTTAGCCTGACCCTCTCAATGTTAGCCAGCACCGCTTTTGCTCTGCCGGCTGCCGATCAGGCCACTCCACAAGTCAAAGACAGCCACTCGGTGTTCAGCCAGACCGTTGCCGATGGTGCCAACGGTAACGAGCGCCTGAAAGAAAAAGGCCTGATCACCCAGGATGGCTCGGATCGCACTCCACAGGGCCAAACCCTGGCCGCTGACGGTACTGACCGCACTCCACAAGGCCAAACCCTGGCGGCTGACGGTACCGACCGTACCCCACAAGGCCAAACCCTGGCTGCTGACGGTACCGATCGCACTCCACAAGGCCAAACCCTCGCTGCTGACGGTACTGACCGCACTCCACAAGGCCAAACCCTGGCTGCTGACGGTGCCGACCGTACCCCACAAGGTCAAACCCTGGCCGCTGACGGTACCGATCGCACTCCACAAGGCCAAACCCTTGCTGAAGGTGGTGGTGACCGTGTGATCGAACGCAACAGCGCTGTGAGCTAAGCCCATGGCGGCCTGGAAAAAAAGCCCAATCCCCGGATTGGGCTTTTGACTTTATAGAAGCTGCATTTCCCCCGCGTGATCCCCCGACAGTCCGTTCGACGCCAGCGAAGCCGATTTGCTAGAGTGCGCCGCTGTCCCTGTCCAGAAAACACCCTTGCGATGCTGCCCCGCGCCGAACAGAAACAACAGACCCGCAACGCCCTGATGGACGCTGCCCGCCACCTGATGGAAAGCGGCCGAGGATTCGGCAGCTTGAGCCTGCGCGAAGTGACGCGAACCGCCGGGATCGTGCCCACTGGTTTCTACCGGCACTTCGCCGACATGGACGAATTGGGCCTGGCGCTGGTGTGCGAAGTCGGCCAGACCTTCCGCGAAACCATCCGCCTGGTGCGCCATAACGAGTTCGTCATGGGCGGTATCATCGATGCCTCGGTGCGGATCTTTCTCGACGTGGTCACGGCCAATCGCTCGCAGTTCCTGTTTCTTGCCCGCGAGCAGTACGGTGGCTCGCTACCAGTGCGCCTGGCCATCGGTCGCTTGCGCGAAGGTATCAGCTCAGACCTGGCAGCCGATTTGTCACTGATGCCCAAACTGCAGCATCTGGACATCGCCGGCCTGAGCGTCATGGCCGATCTGATCGTCAAAAGCGTGTTCGCGACCCTGCCGGACATCATCGATCCGCCGGCCGAAGCATTGCCCGAGCACCTGACACCACAGGCGAAAATCACCCAGCAGTTGCGGTTTATCTTTATCGGGCTGAAGCATTGGCAGGGACTCGGCAGTACCGAGTAACCCGTTAGAAAAAGATCGCAGCCTTCGGCAGAAGGCTGCGATTTTTTTGTGCGCTGCAAATTGGTGCGTAAACACCCGTCACGCACCAACTTCAATCAAAGTCCTGCAACATTGTGAGCCTCCCCCGTCGCTCTGACAGGCATTTCCTACCTCCCCCCCGATTGGCAAGCCCCTTGCTCTAGCCTGAACATTGTTCATTGCTGGAAGCCTTCCGATGCTGGTGATTCATCGCAGAATCGACCCTCAACCCGTCTGGGCCGCCGAGTTGCACCTGACCTTCGAAGCCAGGAGCAAAAGTCGCTTGCGCTGTTTCAGTGCCGAGGGTGAGGACGTCGGCTTGTTTCTGGAGCGCGGCCAGCCGCCGTTGTATGACGGCGAATGCCTGCAAGCCGAAGACGGGCGCATCGTTCGCGTCTGCGCTCGCCCCGAACAACTGCTGCACGTCACCTGTGCCAATGCGTTCGAACTGACCCGCGCCGCCTATCACCTGGGCAATCGACACGTGGCCCTGCAAGTCGGCGACGGCTGGTTGCGCCTGCTCGACGATTACGTGCTCAAGGCCATGCTCGAACAGCTTGGCGCCAAGGCCGAGAACATCGAAGCGCAGTTCCAGCCGGAACACGGTGCCTACGGTGGTGGCCATCACCACTCGCGCCACGGTGACGAGGACTTCAACTACCCGCCGAAACTGCACCAGTTCGGCGTGCGTTTATGAACCCGGCCTGGGCGCTGCTGCGCCTGGCCAGCCCGCAGCTGCCGATCGGCGGCTACAGCTATTCCCAGGGCCTGGAAATGGCGGTGGATAACGGCCGGGTCAATGATCCCGACAGCGCGCGACGCTGGATCAGTGATCAGTTGCTGTTGAACCTGGCGCGTTTCGAAGCGCCACTGTTGCTCGCCCATTGCACCGCTGCCGCCGAAGAAAACTGGGGCCTATTGCTGCAACGCTGCGAAGAGCATCGCGCCAGCCGCGAAACCCGCGAGCTGCATCAGGAGAGCCGGCAGATGGGCTATTCGCTGCAGCAACTGCTCAACGGATTGCCGGAACTGGATGCACCAGCCCGTGCCTTTCTCGAGCAACGCCCCGAACCGCACCTGGCTCTCGGCTGGGCGCTGGCGGCTCGCGCCTGGAACATCAGCCCGCAAGATGCGCTGGCCGCCTGGCTCTGGAGCTGGCTCGAAAACCAACTGGCGGTGTTGATGAAAACCCTGCCGTTGGGCCAGCAAGCCGCACAACGCCTGACCAGCGAACTGCTGCCGTTGCTGCAACAGGCGCAGCAAGACGCTACCCGAATCAATCCCGAACACGTTGGCAGCGCCGCTTTCGGCCTGTCCCTGGCGTGCATGGCCCATGAGCGCCAGTACAGCCGTCTGTTCCGTTCCTAGGGCCTTTTAGTTTGGAGAATCACATGAACACACAACCCCTGCGCGTCGGCATCGGCGGCCCGGTCGGCTCCGGCAAAACCGCCTTGACCCTGGCCCTGTGCCTGGCCCTGCGCGAGCGCTACAACCTGGCCGTCGTGACCAATGACATCTATACCCGCGAAGACGCTGACTTTCTGGTGCGCAACGAAGCCTTGGCGCCGGAGCGGATCATCGGCGTGGAAACCGGCGGCTGCCCGCACACGGCGATCCGCGAAGACGCCTCGATCAACCTCGAAGCCGTGGACCAACTGAACCGTCGCTTTCCGGGGCTGGATCTGATCCTGGTGGAGTCCGGCGGCGACAACCTCTCGGCGACCTTCAGCCCGGAACTGTCCGACCTGACCATTTACGTGATCGATGTCTCCGCCGGCGACAAGCTGCCGCGCAAGGGTGGCCCCGGCATCTGTAAATCCGACCTGCTGGTGATCAACAAGATCGACTTGGCGCCGCTGGTAGGCGCCTCTCTGGAAATGATGAACAGCGACACCCAACGCATGCGCAACGGCAAGCCGTTTGTCTTCAGCAACCAGAAAACCGGCCAGGGCCTTGAAGAAATCATCGCCTTCATCGAACGCCAGGGCCTGCTGACTGCGGCCTGATCACACTTATCAACAAGGAAGCTTATCCATGACACTGAAACGCATTCTGGGCGCCATGGCCCTGCTGCTGACCCCAGCCATTGCCTTCGCCCACCCGGGCCATGGCGACAACGGCTTGATCGCCGGCATCAGCCACCCGATCGGCGGCCTCGATCACTTGCTGGCGATGGTTGCCGTGGGGTTGTGGGCGGCGCAGCAGAAAGGCGCTGCGCGCTGGGCCCTGCCGTGCACATTCGTGGGCACCATGTTGATCGGCGGCTTGCTGGGTTTTGAAGGGCTGAACCTGCCGGCGCTGGAGAGCGGGATTGCGGCATCGGTATTGGCGCTGGGCCTGGCGGTGGCGTTGGCAGTGCGTCCGCCGTTGAGCCTGGCGGTGGCGGCGACCGCGTTGTTCGCGCTGTTTCATGGCGTGGCGCATGGTCTGGAATTGCCGGACATGTCCAGTCCCTGGGCGTATGCCGCAGGGTTTGTGGCAGCGACAGCGGCGTTGCATGCCGCGGGTTATGCGGTGGTTCGCGTCTTGCCTCAGGCCGCGGCACCGTTGGTTCGGCTGGCGGGTGCAGCGTCGGCGGCAACCGGTGCCTGGTTGCTGGCGGGTTGATTCCCTAGCGTCTGAACTGGCCCCTTCGCGATCCGGTTTGCCCGCGAAGGCGGCCTGACAGACACCGCATCTCTAAGGCCTGCTAACATGTCGCGCAATTAACCCTGCCGTGACGACGCCAGCCAATGCCGCATGCTTCCCGCTCTGCCTCCCAGCCTGAATTGACCGCCCTGTTCGCCTCAGTGCATCAGCACTTCCAGGACGTGATCGTGCCGCTCTGGCAGGGCCCCGGCTGGAACGCCGACATGGCGTTGCCTTATGAGGCGCTGGATGCCGAGCATAAACCGCTGCCCCCTCAGCGCTACCGGGCCATGGCCTGCGCGCGGCAGCTGTACCTGTTCTCCAGCCTGATCGGCCAGGTGCCCAAGGCTGAAGAGCGCGCGGCGGCGCTGTTTCGTTCCTTGCAACGGCATTTCCACGATGCCGAGCATGGCGGCTGGTTCTACAGCATCGACCCGCAAGGTACGCCGCTGGACCAGCGCAAAGACCTCTACACCCACGCCTTCATCCTGTTCGCCTGCGCCCATTATTGGGACAAGGTTCGCGAACCGCTGGTGGAGTCGGTACTCAACGCCGCGCTGGAAGTGGTGGCGCAGCGTTTCGCCACGGGCGACGGCCTGTACGAAGCCAGCCTGGACCGTGATTGGTCCTCGCTCGACTCCGGGCCATTGCAGAACCCTCTGATGCATTTGGCCGAAGCCTTCCTCGCCACCCTTTCGGTGCGCGAAGACGCGGCTGTGCAGAACGCTCTCATCGAGTTATGCACAGCCATGCAAAAGCGTTTCATCGACCCGGGACATGCGGTGTTGATGGAGAAGCCGCTGGGAGCTGTGGATAACTGGTTCGAGCCGGGCCATCAGTTCGAATGGTATTTCCTGCTGCAATCCTCGCCATTGCTGCGCGGCTCGACACTGCACGCCTCGCTCGAGCGCGCGTTTGCGTTCACCGAGCAACGGGGTGTCGATCAGCAGACCGGTGCCGTGCGAGCGATGCTGGAACTGGACGACCGCCCTCGCGACGCAACCCAACGCATCTGGGCTCAGGCCGAATACCTGCGCGCCCTGACCTTGCGCCCGGACAGCGAAGCATCGGTGCAATGCCAATTGCAGGCGTTGCAGCAGCGCTTCCTGCATGCGGGCGGTTGGTATGAGTGTCGCGATGAGCAGGGCGAAGTGAGCCGCAAGGACATGCCTTCGACCACGCCTTATCACTTGGCAACCTGCTATCGCGGATTGGCCGAGTATCTCGGCTGAGTTTTTGTGGCGAGGGGGCTTGCCCCCGTTGGGCCGCGCAGCAGCCCTAGTGTTCTGTCAGTTGCATCGCAGGCGGCTGCTTCGCACCCGAACGGGGCGGTGCGGCGTTCCGACAAGCCCCCTCGCCACAATTACGCCTTGCTGCCATTACGCTCAATGGCAAACCCGCTCCAGGTCTGGCTCACCGGCATCAGCTCGAGGCTGTTGATGTTGATGTGGGCCGGTGCGTTGAGCACCCAGAAAATGGTCTCGGCGATGTCTTGCGGCTGGATCGGATCGGCACCGGCGTAAGTGGCGTTGTAACGCTCCTGATCACCGGCGAAACGCACCAGCGAGAACTCGCTCTCGCACAGGCCCGGCTCGATGTTGCTGACCCGCACGCCCGTACCTTGCAGGTCGCAGCGCAGGTTCAGGGAGAACTGTTTGACGAACGCCTTGCTCGCGCCATACACGTGGCTGCCCGGGTACGGGTAGTTGCCGGCGATGGAGCCGAGGTTGACGATGCTGGCACCACGACCATGAGCGATCAAACGCGGCAGCAACAGGCGGGTGCTGTACATCAGGCCTTTGATGTTGGTGTCGACCATGGTGTCCCAATCATCGAGATCGCACTTGGGTGCCGGGTCCACACCGAGGGCCAGGCCGGCGTTGTTGATCAGCCCGCGCAGCTTGGCGAAGGACGGCGGCAGGTTGGCAATCGCCTCCTCCATGGCCTTGCGGTCCCGTACGTCGAGCACCAGGCCATGGACCTCGGTCTGCTTCGACAACTCGGCGCACAGGGCATTGAGGCGCTCTTCACGACGACCTGTCAGCACCAGTTTCCAGCCGGCCTCGGCAAAACGACGGGCACAGGCTTCACCAAAACCGGAGGTCGCGCCGGTAATAAACAGGGTGTTGGACATCGTGTTCTCCTTGCGTCGGCTGACAGTCAGCCCTTGGAATAGAAAATCAACCGGCAGCATGCCCGGCCTTTTCCACAGCGGCAACCATGGCAAAAACCGTACAAAAAATGATCAATGCTGGCAACACCCCATGCCCCGTGGCTTGCAGCCATGTACACGCACCTTATCCACAGGCCGGTCCACAGTTTCCGGGGGCAAGTGGAAAAGCTGCAAGCCGCTATCCACAAGGCTTTGCGGGTAGGTTTGAAAGTTTTTTTCTTGACCCTGAGGCATCCGCTGTGTAGCCAAGGGCAATTTGCAAGACCGAGTGGTCATAGCGACGATGGCGCCAAGCCAGCAACCACGGCCCTCAGCCGAGTCTTTCCAGAGTTTAACCACAGACTTATCCACAGGCTTGTCCACCTCGATTCATACCGTGTTCGCTCATAACAAAAAGGTTGACAATGCCCACTTCAGGCTCGCCAAAAGCACCTGATCAAAAAACAATCATCTCTCTGCAAGCCACGTATTCAAAGGCTTACAGCCAGCTACTCCCACGTTATTCACAGCCAGCTCCACAGCAAACGGGGACAAGTCAAAACCGTGACAAAACAGCAATTTGCAGCGGCTTTATGTCGCGCTTTGAGAGGTCATGAATATTGTTTTCCACAATTTCCCTTTACCTCAAACCACTGCCTCGTGTAGGGATTGTGCGGGCATAAAAAACGCCCTGAGTTCGTCAGGGCGTTTTCCAGGCTCTTCTGTTTTAGTGCCCGCCGAGATAGGCGTTACGCACCTCCTCGTTCACCAGCAGCTCCTTGCCGGTGCCGCTGAGGCGGATCTGGCCGTTGACCATCACATACGCCCGGTCCGACAGCTTGAGGGCGTGGTTGGCGTTCTGCTCCACCAAAAAGATGGTCATGCCCGTCTTGGCCAGTTCCCGCAGGGTCGCGAAGATCTGTTTCACCACAATCGGCGCCAGCCCCAGGCTCGGCTCATCGAGCAGCAACAGCTTGGGTCGACTCATCAACGCCCGGGCGATGGCGAGCATTTGCTGCTCGCCGCCAGACATGGTCATGGCCCGCTGGTTACGCCGCTCTTCAAGCCGCGGAAACAACTCAAACATGCGCTGCATATCTTCCTTGGCGTACTTGTCACCGATCGGGATGGTGCCCATCAGCAGGTTTTCCTCGACGGTCATGTCGGGGAACACCCGGCGGCCTTCCGGCGACTGAGCGATACCGTTGGAGGCGATGTAGTGGGACGACTTGTGAGTGATATCCACACCCTGATAGACGATTTGCCCGTCAGTCGCCCGTGGCTGACCGAAAATCGACATCAGCAGAGTCGACTTGCCGGCGCCGTTGGAGCCGATCAGGCTGACGGTCTCCCCTTCATTGATGTGCAACGAGACTTTCTTCAGGGCCTGGATCGGTCCGTAGAACACGTCGATCTCTTTCAGTTCGAGGATCGGTTGACTCATACCAGTTCCTCTTCGTCGGCGCCCAGGTAGGCGGCAATCACTTTCGGATCGTGTCGGATCGCATCAGGCCCGCCCTCGGCGATGACAACGCCGTGGTCCAGCACCACGATGTGGTCGGAAATGCTCATGACCATGCCCATGTCGTGTTCGATCAGCACCACGGTCAGATCATGCTCGTCACGCAGCAGCCGGATCATCGCGCTCAGCGCTTCGGTTTCCTGAGGGTTGAGGCCGGCGGCCGGTTCGTCGAGGCAGATGATCTGCGGCCGGGTACACATGGCCCGGGCGATCTCCAGACGGCGTTGCTGACCATAGGACAGTTCACCGGCCAGACGGTTGGCGCAGTCCACCAGGTCCACCACTTCCAGCCAGTAGAACGCGTGGTCCAGCGCATCGCTTTCGGCCTTGCGATAACCCTTGGTGTTGAGGATGCCGGCCAGCATGCCGCGGTTGACCCACATGTGCTGGGCCACCAGCAGGTTTTCCAGCACCGACATTTCCTTGAACAGACGAATGTTCTGGAAAGTCCGCGCCAGACCGGCACGGTTGATCAGGTGCGTGCCACCGAACATCTTGTAGTGGAGCCGGCTGATGAAGCTTTTCGGCGAAACGAAATCGGTTGCCTTGAACGGCTCCCCGAGCATTTTGATGACGTTGGTTTTCACCCCACGGGTGTTGAGCTCGATATGCCCGCCGGACGCTTTGTAGAACCCGGTCAAGCAGTTGAACACAGTGGTCTTGCCCGCGCCGTTGGGGCCGATCAACGCGAAGATCGAGTTGCGCTTGACCTTCAGGCTGACGTCACTCAGCGCCTTGATGCCACCGAAGTGCATCATCAGATTCTCGACCGAGAGTACGACTTCACTCATGGCGCTACTCCTTTACGCGGGGTCACACCGGTACGGCTGATCCGGATCAGGCCGCGCGGTCGCCAAATCATCATCAACACCATCAGGATGCCGAACAGCAGCACGCGATATTCAGCGAAGCCGCGTAGCAGTTCCGGGGCGACGGTCAACACGAATGCTGCCATCACCACGCCGATGGTCGAACCCATGCCGCCAAGTACCACGATGGCGAGGATCAATGCCGATTCGAAGAAGGTGAACGAGGTCGGGTTCACAAAGCCTTGATAGGTCGCGAAGAACACACCGGCCAGACCCGCTGTCGATGCACCAATGGTGAACGCCGACAGTTTGACCAGCACGTGATTCAGGCCCATGGAGCGGCAGGCGATTTCGTCTTCACGCAAGGCTTCCCATGCGCGACCGACCGGCATGCGGGTCAAGCGATGCTTGATGTACAACACGGCCAGCACCACCAGGAACAACACCGCATAAATGAAGTAGTACTTCACATCCGGGTTGTAGGCGATGCCGAAGAACTCATGAAACGGTATTCCGCCGTCCTTCGCCCGCTTTCCGAATTCGAGACCGAAGAAAGTCGGCAACGGCGCCGCCATGCCATTCGGGCCACCGGTCAGGGACAGCCAGTTATTGAGGATCAACCGGATGATTTCACCGAAGCCCAGGGTCACGATCGCCAGATAGTCGCCGTGCAGACGCAGCACCGGGAAACCCAGTATGCATCCCGCCAGCCCGGCAGTGATCGCCGCCAAAGGCAGCACAGTCCAGAAGCCCAGCCCCAGGTATTGGTAACCGAGCGCCAGACCGTAGGCACCGATGGCATAGAACGCCACATAACCCAGGTCGAGCAGGCCGGCCAGGCCGACCACGATGTTCAGGCCCAGGCCCAGCAGCACGTAGATCAACCCAAGGATGACCACGCCCAACAGGTAAGAGTTGGAGAAGAACGGGAATACCACGGCGACAACGACCACTAGCGGGACGACCCAGCGCAACCGGGATTTGTAATCAGGCGCCAGAACATGAACCCCGGAACCGGTGCTCTCAAAGCCTTCGAGAATTCTCAGGCCTTTGGGGGTTTGCAAGAACAGGCTCAGGGCAAAGCGGCCAGCCATAACGATGGCGACTATCCATGCCACGCGCGTCGGCTGCAGGTTGAAGCCGTAGCCGTCGAGGACCACACCAACAATCGGGCCGAACACAATCAGGGCGATGAGGCCGGCAAGAATCGCGTCAACCAGGCTTTTTTTGATATCAATGGTTTTTTTAGTGGTTGAAGACATCGCTTACACCTTCGACACAAGAGGACGGCCAAGCAGGCCTTGGGGCCGAAAGACCAGAACAAGAACGAGCAGCGAGAAGCTGAAAACGTCTTTGTAATCCGAGTTGACCAGCCCCGAGAACAGCGACTCGGAGATCCCGAGAATGATCCCTCCCAGCATGGCGCCGGGCAGTGAGCCGATCCCGCCGAGCACCGCCGCGGTGAACGCCTTGATCCCGATGACGAAGCCTGCGTAGAAGTCGAACGTGCCGTAGTTCATGGTGATCAGCACGCCGGCCAGGGCCGCCATCGCTGCACCGATGATGAACACGTAGGAAATCACCCGATCGGTGTTGATCCCCAGAATCGAAGCCATCTTGCGGTCTTGCTGGGTGGCGCGGCACATGCGGCCGAGTTTGGTGTACTTGATGACGTAGGTCAGCAGGCCCATGCCGACGAATGCGGCAACCAGAATGAAGATTTTGGTGTAGGTGAGTTGAACGAAGCCGCTCCCGACTTCAACTCGCCATGCACCGGTCAGCAGTGTCGGTACACCCTGTTGACGGGCGCCCTGACTGATCTGTGCATAGTTTTGCAGGATCAGCGAAATACCGATGGCGCTGATCAGCGGTGCCAGTCGGGTGGAGTTGCGCAGCGGTTTGTAAGCGACACGCTCGATGACCCAGCCATACACCGCAGTGACGATGATGGTGAAAACCAGGGTGCCGAGCATCAGCAGCGGGAAGGATTCAATACCGAAGTAAGCCAGCAGAGCCAGACTGATCGCCGCGAGGTACGCAGAGATCATATAAACCTCGCCATGGGCGAAGTTGATCATGCCGATGATGCCATAGACCATTGTGTAGCCGATGGCGATCAGGCCATAGACCGACCCGAGGGTCAGGCCGTTGACCAGTTGCTGCAGGAAAATACCATCCATAACGCAATCTCACGCACTTGAGAGACTGCACAGAAGCCAGTTGCAACGGACCGGGGTTCAGCCGCCGGTGCAACACGCTGGTGTGCAGCTCTACGAGAAAAGACAGGTACTGCACGGACATGTTTCAGGACTGCCCGGCGCGCAAGGCGCCGGGCAGATCAACCGCTCATATCACTTCTGTTTTTCCAGCTGGTGGTATTTGCCGTCCTTGTCCCACTTGTAAACCACGTAGTCGGAGACTTTCAGGTCGCCCTTGCTGTCCCAGGTCTTCTCGCCCATGACGGTCTTGACCGGGTTGGCTTTCAGCCATTTGGCAGCGTCTTCGCCCTTGTTGGATTTGGCGCCATTGAACGCCGCGGCCAGGGTCTGGACCGAAGCGTAGGCGTACAGGGTGTAGCCTTCAGGTTCGGTGCCGGCCTTGCGGAAGGCGTCTACCACGGTCTTGCTGTCTGGCAGCAGACGTGGGTCGGCGCCGAAGGTCATCAGTACGCCATCAACGTTCTGTGGGCCACCGGCGGTGGTCACCAGTTCGTCAGTCACGATGCCGTCATCGGACATGAACTTGACGTCTTTGAGGCCCTGTTCACGCAGCTGCCGAACCAGTGGACCGGCTTCCGGGTGCAAGCCGCCGAAGTAGACCACGTCGGCACCGGCCGCACGGATCTTGGTGACGACGGCGCTGAAGTCTTTCTCGCCGCGGGTCAAGCCTTCATACAGCACTGGCGTTACGCCGCGCTTGATCAGTTGAGCCTTGGTGGCATCTGCCAAGCCTTGGCCATAGGTGTCCTTGTCGTGCAGCACGGCGACTTTCTTGCCCTTGAGCACGTCGACGATATAGTCGCCAGCCACGATACCTTGCTGGTCGTCACGCCCGCACATGCGGAACATGGCACTCAGGCCGCGCTCGGTCACCTTGGGGTTGGTGGAACCTGGGGTGATCGTGATGATGCCGGCTTCGTCGTAGATCTCGGAGGCAGGGATGGTCGACGAGGAGCAGAAGTGACCTACCACACCAACGACTTTCTTTTCAGTCAGGTCTTTGGCGACCGTCACAGCCTGCTTCGGCTCGCAGGCGTCATCGCCTTTGACCAGTACGATTTTTTCCCCGTTGACACCGCCGGCGGCGTTGACCGCATCGGCGGCTGCCTGCGCACCCTTCATGTACTGCTCGCCAAATGCCGCGTTGGCGCCTGTCATAGGGCCCGCCACACCGATTTTCACATCAGCCTGTGCAAACGCAGAAACACCCAACGCAGCTGCCACTGCGAGGGCCAGAAAGCCTTTCTTGTAAAACGTCTGGGACATGAGGTGGTGCTCCAAGGTTTTTTTTAGTTGGCACTGCGACTTCACTGAATGCTCAGAGCAAGGGCCGTGCCATCGGTTTTTTATTCTGAAAAAAGTCGCTGCTTTCTTGTTATTTCGACTGTTTCGATCCCATTTTCATTGGGCGTGCAACCGTCTAAACCGCGGGAGGTGAAACCATTTATTTCAAAAGGCGCAACCCGCATGCGCCATCATTGCAACCGCAGCGCCAAACGGTGTGCAACCTGCCTGTAACAGCCCGCGTCACCGAACTGCACACTGCCGGTGCACAACTGCTACAACCCGCACCATTACAGGCTAGCCGCTTCGCTGAAAAGCGCTGCTTCCAGCAACATATTTCAACAATCAGATCACGATCCGCAGGCACTGGCCCGCGTGATACAGCGAAAAACCGGCCTCATACAGACAGCTTCGCAGCCCCACACCCGCCAATGGCTGCATGGGTGCGAAGGGAATCGGCAGGGCTTGAGGATTTCCGTTACACAAGTAGTCGGCGAAGGCTTTGCCGACCACTGTGCCGGTGGTCACGCCTCGTCCGTTGTAACCGGTGACGGCCACCAGACCCGGCGCTGGCTCGAACAGGCGCATCAAATGATCGGGGGTGAAGGCGATGCAACCGGTCCAGGTGCATTCCCATTCCACCGGTTTCAGGTAGGGGAAGTAATGCTGCTGAACCCGATCGGCCCAGGCTTTGAGGAACCAGGTCGGTTTCTGGTTGCCATTGCCGAGACTGCCGAGCAACAACCGCCCCTCGGCATCACGACGGATGCTGCTGAGCACTTGCCGGGTGTCCCAGGAGCCCTGACCACCGGGCAGAATTTGCTGCGCGGCGTCTTCGGTCAGCGGCACCGAAGCCACTTGATAGTAATAACCGGGGAAGAAGTTGCGGCGTAGTTCCGTCCAGTCGCCTTCGGTATAAGCATTGGAGGCGATCACCACCTGTTCGGCCAGCACCGAACCCTGGGCGGTCTGCACTGACCAGCGCTGGCCCTGACGTTCGAGTCGGGTCACCGGGGAATGATCGAACAACTGACCGCCAAGGCCGATGGCCGCGTTGGCCAGCCCCGTGGTGTAGGCCATCGGGTTGATCGTGCCGGCACGCCGGTCGAGCAGCGCAGCGGCGATTTTCCTGGTGCCCGTGGCTTGTTCGCAGGCAGTTCCGGTCAATAGCTCCACCGGTGCCCCACGACGTTTCCATTGTTCTTCGCGACTGCGCAGGTCCGCCTCGCCACGCGCGTTGTGCGCCATGTGCAGCGTGCCTTCGCGGCGCAACTGGCAATCGATGTTGTATTTGTCGACGAGGCTGAACACCAGCGACGGCGCCGCTCCGAGCATACGGTTGAGCTGACTGCCGACCGCCTTGCCAAAACCGGCTTCGATTTCGTCCGGAGGAATCCACATCCCGGCGTTGACCAGCCCGACGTTACGCCCCGAACCGCCATGGCCGGCGCGATGCGCTTCCAGCACACAGACACTTTTGCCTTGCTCCAGCAGATGCACCGCCGCCGACAGCCCGGTGAAACCGGCACCGATGACGCAGACATCCACCGTCACTTCCCCCTTGAGCGCCGCATTGTCGGGCCTTTGCGGCGTCAGTTTTTCCCACAGACACTCTTCGCGTAACGGCATTGCCAGACTCCAATCAGAAACCTAACCAACCCTCGTTGTGCAGAGGCCGCCAAAAGATCGCAGCCTGCGGCAGCTCCTACAAAACCGCAGCCAGGCACAATCCCGTAGGAGCTGCCGAAGGTTCGGGCCGCGTTCGGACGATCTTTTAAGGCGCACCACCATTGTGTCAGTCGAACGTAATCCCCTGAGCCAACGGCAATTCCAGCGAATAGTTCACGGTGTTGGTCTGACGGCGCATGTACCCGCGCCATGCGTCGGAGCCCGACTCACGACCACCGCCCGTTTCCTTCTCGCCGCCGAACGCGCCGCCGATTTCCGCGCCGCTCGGGCCGATGTTGACGTTGGCGATGCCGCAATCGCTGCCCACCGCTGACATGAACCGCTCGGCTTCACGCACGTCGGTGGTGAAAATGCACGACGACAGGCCCTGTGGCACGGCGTTGTTCAGGCGCAATGCCTCTTCGAAATCGGTGTAACCGATCACGTACAGAATCGGCGCGAAGGTTTCGTCGCGCACCACATCGCTCTGTTCCGGCATTTCGACGATGGCCGGCGAAACGTAGTAAGCGTTGGGGAATTTATCTTCCAGCTGACGCTGGCCGCCAAACACCCGACCGCCTTCGCTCAAGGCTTGCTCCAGCGCGTCCTGCATGTTGTCGAAGCTGTGTTTGTCGATCAGCGGCCCGATCAGGTTGCCTTCCAGTGGATGGCCGATGCGCACCTTGGAGTAAGCGGCTTTCAGGCGGGTGACGATTTCTTCTTTCACCGATTCGTGGGCAATCAGGCGACGCAAGGTGGTGCAACGCTGACCGGCAGTGCCGACGGCGCTGAACAGAATCGCCCGTACGGCCATGTCCAGATCGGCGCTTGGGCCGAGGATCATCGCGTTATTACCGCCCAGTTCCAGAATGCTACGGGCGAAACGCGCGGCGATTTTCGGCGCCACTTCGCGACCCATGCGGGTGCTGCCGGTAGCGCTGATCAGCGCGACACGCGGGTCATCGACCAGGGCTTCGCCTGCATCGCGACCACCGATGATCACTTGGCTCAGGTGCGGCGTGGCGTCGCTGAAGTTCTTCAGGACACGGTCGAACAGCGCCTGACAGGCCAGCGCGGTCAGCGGGGTTTTCTCCGACGGCTTCCAGATCACCGGGTTGCCGCACACCAGCGCCAGCGCCGCGTTCCAGGCCCAGACGGCGACCGGGAAGTTGAACGCGCTGATCACGCCGACGATGCCCAGCGGGTGCCAGGTTTCGCGCATGTGGTGGCCAGGGCGCTCGGAGGCGATGGTCAAACCGTACAACTGACGGGACAGACCGACCGCGAAGTCGCAGATGTCGATCATTTCCTGAACTTCACCCAGGCCTTCCTGAGTGATCTTGCCGGCTTCCCAGGAAACCAGCTCACCGAGATCGGCCTTGTACTCGCGCAGGATGTCGCCCAATTGACGAACCAGTTCGCCACGGCGCGGCGCCGGCACCTTGCGCCACAATTCGAACGCATGATCTGCGCGACTGATGTGCTGCTCGACTTCAGCGGCGCCTTCCCAGTTCACGGCGGCAATCCGACTACCGTCGATGGGCGAATGCACCGGCACTTTGCCGTTCTGGTACAGGGCCGGGTTCACACCAAGACGATCAAGCAATGCGGCAACCATGGGTCACTCCTCGAGCAGAAACAGAAAACGTGCAGCCGGATTGATTCGACTGATCTGACCTGTAGTTTTAGCGCTCCCGAGGTTCTCCAACAAACGACGATTAAGCGAGATATCATTCCGTTTATTCATGCTGCGAATCTACCGGTAACACGCGTGCCACGTAGAGAGACAAGAACAAGGAGAACCGATGCTGAATAAACGCTACTTGCCGTCGATCACTGCGCTGCAGTGTTTCGAGGCCGTGACCCGGCATTTGAGCTTCACCCGCGCCGCCGAAGAGCTGAACCTGACCCAGAGCGCCGTGAGCAAACAGGTCGCGCAACTCGAAGAGTTGTTGCAGCACCTGCTGTTCCGCCGGGTGCGCCGACGCCTGCAAATGACCCCCGCCGGCGATTTGTATTTGGTGGAGGTGCGAAAAATCCTCACCCAAGTCGAAATGTCGACCCATTACCTGCGCTCCTACGGCGGTGACACCGAAGTCTTGCGCGTCTCCACGCCTCCGACCTTCGGCGCGCGCTGGCTGGTGCCACGCTTGAAAGGCTGGCGCCTGCGTCATCCATCAATTCATCTGGACCTGTGCAGCGAGCAGGAAGCCGACGATCTGCTGCAAGGCCGCAGCGACCTGGCGTTCTACTTCGGCCAGGGCTCACGGCCCGGCACCGAATGCCTGAAGCTGTTCGGCGAAGAGCTTGTTCCTGTGTGTGCCCCCGGCAGTCTGCCGGACACACCGTTCACCGATCCGACCCAACTCACCGACCTGGTCCTGCTGCAAAACGCCTCCCGGCCCCAGGCCTGGCACGACTGGTTCGACAGTCAGGGCTACCACACCGAACACAGCTACCACGGCCCGCGTTTCGAAACGTTCTATATGTGCATCCGCGCCGCCCAGGTCGGCTGCGGCGTGGCGCTGTTGCCGAAGTTTCTGGTGGAAGAGGAATTGGCCGACGGCAAACTGGTCATTCCCTGGCAGCATGCAATGCCCAGCACCGACGCCTATTACCTGGCGTATCCGGAGCATTCGGCGGAAGTGCCCAAGGTGCGGGATTTTGTGAAGTGGATGCTGGAGCGGACGGATAATCCGGATGCACCGCAAAATTGAAATATCACGCAAAACTCTGTGGCGAGGGGGCTTGCCCCCGTTGGGTCGCGTAGCGACCCCAAAACCTGCAATAGTGGCCCCTCAGACAGATCGTGCATGCCGAATTTACGACTGCTGCGCAGCCGAACGGGGGCAAGCCCCCTCGCCACAAAAAATTGCTGGCAATCCTCACCGCTGATATGCGCCACTAGCCCCATTCATTGAAACAGCTGCAACGTCGCCGCCACGGGCCGCGACCCGCCTGGAGACCCGTTATGAGCGAGAGTGTGTTTGCCGATCGCATCGTGCAGAACCTGCTCGACACCGACTTCTACAAATTGACGATGATGCAGGCGGTGCTGCACAACTACCCTAACGTGGAAGTCGAATGGGAGTTTCGTTGCCGTAACAGCGAGGATCTGCGCCCGTACCTGGCGGAGATCCGTTTCCAGATCGAGCGCCTGGCCGAGTTGAGCCTGAGCGCCGATCAGTTGAGCTTCCTGGAGCGCATCAGCTTCCTGAAACCGGACTTTCTGCGCTTTCTCGGACTGTTCCGTTTCAATCTGCGCTATATCCACACCGGCATTGAAAACGGCGAGTTGTTCATCCGCCTGCGCGGGCCGTGGCTGCACGTGATTCTGTTCGAAGTGCCGTTGCTGGCCATGGTCAGCGAAGTGCGCAACCGCTATCGCTACCGGGAAATCGTCCTGGAACAGGCCCGCGAGCAGCTCTATCGCAAGTTCGACTGGTTGACCGCCAACGCCAGCACCGACGAATTGTCCGAGTTGCAGGTAGCCGATTTCGGCACTCGCCGACGCTTCTCGTATCGCGTGCAGGAAGAAGTGGTGAACGTGCTCAAGCACGACTTCCCCGGTCGTTTCGTCGGCACCAGCAACGTGCACCTGTCCCGCGAGCTGGACATGAAGCCGCTGGGCACCATGGCCCACGAATGGATCATGGCCCACCAGCAACTCGGTCCGCGGCTGATCGACAGCCAGATCGCCGCCCTCGACTGCTGGGTCCGCGAGTACCGTGGCCTGCTGGGGATCGCCCTGACCGACTGCATCACTTCCGATGCGTTTCTCGGCGATTTCGACCTGTTCTTTGCCAAGCTCTTCGACGGCTTGCGTCACGACTCCGGTGACCCGGTGCTCTGGGCGGAAAAGGCCATCGCCCACTACCACAAGCTGGGCATCGACCCGATGAGCAAGACCCTGGTGTTTTCCGACAGCCTGACGTTGCCCAAGTCCCTGGAGATTTTTCGGGCGTTGCGCGGTCGGATCAATGTCAGTTTCGGTATCGGCACTAACCTGACCTGTGACATTCCGGGTGTCGAACCGATGAGCATCGTGCTTAAAATGACCGCATGCAACGGCCAACCGGTGGCCAAGATTTCTGATGAGCCTGGCAAGACTCACTGCAAAGACCCGAATTTCGTCGCCTATTTGCGACACGTTTTCCAAGTACCTGCCACCCTTTCCAGTACATCAAGCAAGGAGTGAATTCATGCAAGCCGTACAGCGTGAGATTGCTGAACAGCTCAAGGTCCAACCGCCGTTTGTGGATCAACTCGCCCTTGAGGCTGAAGTCGCCCGGCGAATCACCTTCATTCAGGATTGCCTGGTCAATTCCGGGCTCAAGGCCCTGGTGCTCGGTATCAGCGGCGGCGTCGACTCCCTGACCGCCGGCCTGCTGGCCCAACGCGCCGTACGTGAACTGCGTGAACGTACCGGTGATAACCGCTACAAGTTCATCGCCGTGCGCCTGCCGTACCAGACGCAGTTCGATGAACACGACGCCCAGGCCTCGGTGGACTTCATCGCCCCTGACGAACGCCACACGGTGAACATCGGCCCGGCAGTCAAATCCCTGGCCAGTGAAGTGGCAGCCTTCGAAGGCAAGGAGGCAGTCTCGGTGGATTTCGTATTGGGCAATACCAAGGCGCGGATGCGCATGGTCGCGCAATACACCATCGCTGGCGCGGCTCATGGCCTGGTGATCGGCACCGACCACGCGGCAGAAGCCGTGATGGGTTTCTTCACCAAATTCGGTGACGGTGCCTGCGACCTCGCACCGCTGAGCGGCCTGGTGAAAAACCAGGTCCGGGCAATTGCCCGCAGCTTTGGCGCGCCGGAGTCGCTGGTGGAAAAAACCCCGACCGCCGACCTCGAAGACCTGTCGCCGGGCAAACCGGACGAAGCGTCCCACGGCGTGACCTACGCCGAGATCGACGCCTTCCTGCACGGCGAACCGGTGCGCGAAGAAGCGTTCAAGATCATTTGTGATACGTACAAGAAGACTCATCACAAGCGTGTGATGCCGTTCGCGCCTTGATTCTGTCCCCTGTAGAAATGAGCACAAAAAAAGCGTCCCGGGTGGACGCTTTTTTTATGCGTTTGAATCGATTACTTCAGTGTAACCGTGCCTTTCATCATCGAGATGTGGCCCGGGAACGAGCAGAAGAAGCCGTATTTTTCGGCTGCATTGAGCTTCGACACATCGAACGTCACAGAATCCTTTTCGCCAGCGCCAATGACTTTGGTGTGAGCGATGACGCGGGTATCACCTTCTTTCAGGTAATTCTTGTCGATGCCAGCCGACAGGCCGTCGGTGGCGATCGGCTGCATGTCAGCCTCTTTGCTGATCACCAGGTTATGGCCCATGACGTTTTTCGGCAGGCTGCCGGAGTGGGTCAGTTCAACGGTGAAGGTCTTGCAGCTTTTGTCGATTTCAATGGCCTTGGTGTTGAAGGACATCTGATCGGTGGAGTCGATGGTCGTTTTGCACTCAGCAGCCATCAATTGGCTGCTGGCCAGTGTCAGCAGGGATACCGCAACAAGTTTGGCAAACATGGTGAATCTCCAAGGCAGGGTTAACAAAAGTGCGAATGGACAGAAGACTGCCTGAAATCTTCGCAAGTTCCTATGACCTGAATCAAAAATTGTATACAACTTTCGGGCTATGACACCCATCGAAACAATCTACCAGCCAGACGTCTGGGACGGCCCTATCATCAGCGCCATCATTACTCACCTGGAGCGCCTGTCATGTCTTTCAGCAGCTTGTTGAGCAGTTTGTTGGCCGCCTACGCCTGTGGCGCCAGTGGCACTTACGAAACACCTGAACGCGCGGTTTAACCCTTGGAACGATGCGAGCCTGCCTTTACTCTGTGGTCCTGGTTGACCATGGAGTAAGGCATGTCTTTAACGTCCGTTTGTGTATTTTGCGGTGCCAGCACCGGCACCAATCCGGCTTATCGTGAAGCGGCTGTCGCCCTGGGGCGAGCATTGGCCGAGCGCAAGCTGACCCTGGTCTATGGCGGCGGCGCTGTCGGGCTGATGGGGATTGTGGCTGATGCCGCACTGGCGGCCGGTGGCGAAGTGATCGGGATCATTCCGCAGAGCCTCAAGGACAAGGAAATCGGCCACAGCGGCCTGACCCGCCTGGAAGTGGTCGACGGCATGCATGCGCGCAAGGCGCGAATGGCCGAGCTCAGCGATGCCTTCATTGCCTTGCCCGGCGGTCTGGGCACGCTGGAAGAGCTGTTCGAAGTCTGGACCTGGGGCCAGCTCGGTTATCACGGCAAACCGCTGGGTTTGCTGGAAGTGAACGGTTTCTACAGCAAGTTGACGTCTTTTCTCGATCATATCGTCGGCGAAGGCTTCGTTCGCGGGCAGCACCGTGACATGCTGCAAATGAGCGAATCACCGCAAACCCTGCTCGATGCACTGGACGCCTGGCAACCCTCGGTACCGCCAAAATGGACCGAGCAAAAACCCAGCTAACGGCTCGGTGCCGATACAGGGCAGAATATGCGCCGCTCAACCTCACCTTCGACCCCAGAGGATCGCCCATGGCTAAACCTAATTATTCCTTCGCCAAACGTCAGAGAGACTTGGCCAAGGAGCAGAAGAAAGAGGAAAAGCTTCAGCGCAAGAAAGCTACAGCTGAAGAAGAAGCAGCAGCACTGAACCCGGATGCAGAAGGTGAAGTGGCGGCAGAAGATGATGCTGAAGCACCGAAAGATCAGGCGCCCGACGCCTGAGACCCTCCGGGCCCGATGATCTGATCAGGCCCACCGGATCTGTGTCCAGGGTCAGCAACGATGTTGCTGACCCTCACAGGCCAAATTGAAACCTTCCTCCAAAAAAACACATACCCACGTGGGGTCTGCGCTACTCCAATGGCATCACTGTCACCCGAACTTCGGGATCATGGCTGCCGCCGCCCAGAATCACCCCACGCAACGGCGACACATCGGAAAAATCCCGGCCCCAGGCCAGGGTGATGTGCTCCAGCGCCGGTTGCACATTGTTGGTCGGGTCAAAATCCACCCAACCCAGCACCGGGCAAAACACCGACACCCACGCATGCGACGCATCGGCGCCGATCAGCCGTGGCTGGCCCGGTGGGGGCTGTGTCAGCAGATAGCCGCTGACGTACCGCGCCGCCAACCCACGGGAGCGCAGGCAAGCGAGCATCAAATGCGCGAAGTCCTGGCAAACCCCACGACGCCTCTCCAGCACTTCCACCAACGGCGTCGCCACTTGGGTCGCCTCGGCGTCGAAGGTGAACTCGCTGAAGATCTTCTCCATCAACGCTTGAACACCCAGCAGCAATGGCCGGCCAGCAGGAAAGCAACTTTCGGAGAACTCGACGAAACTGCGCTTCAAATGCACGTAGGGCGATTCGAACCGATAACGGCAGGCTTCCAGCAACGCAGGCGAGAGTGGCTGACTGCTGTAGGTCAGCGCGTTGCAGGTCGCTTCCCAGGCCGGTGATTGATTGAAGTCCAGTGACGGCCGTTCCAGCACTTCGACGGTGAGCCGAGCGTTGACCAGCAACTCATCGTGGGGGCGCTCGAACGCCAACCGGGTCAGCGGATTGCCGAACACATCCAGCTCATCCCGGCGTGAAGTCGGCTGGGGACTGATCTGCAACTGCTGTTCGGTACAGCGCTGCCAGGCACAGGCGCGCGGCCACAGGTGCGCCAGTTGCTGGGCCAGGGATACCGGGCTGTCGTAGTGATAATGGGTGTCGTGGAAAATCTGGTAATGGGCACTCATCAGACGGACACCGTGCGCTGGCTGACATCATCGACATGGGCGAAATGGCGCAAGGCCAGGCGATCCGACACCTGTCCGCTGGCATCGGCGATCTCTTGCAGCAGATCTGCCAGCCCCTCTAAGGCGGCGTGAACACTGGCCTCGCCGAACAGCGAGTTCTCCAGGCAGCCCAGATCGAAGTGCACCAGCCGCTCCACCAACTGCAGCAGACCCGTTTCGCGCGGCGCGCCGAAGTCGTCGTTCAAGCGCTTCAACGTACGGGTCACCAGTTTCAACTGGAACAGCACCGCGTGCGGGTTCTGCTCGTCGAGCAGCAGCAGGTCGAGCACCGGGATCAATTGCGCCACCGCCAGGTACCGCGATCGGTAGGTGATGCTGCTGTTACCCAGTTCCAGCAGCCACTCCAGCCCGGCCTGATCGAAAGCCCCTGCGCCGCGCAAAAACGCCGCCAGACTGCCGCTGAGAAATTGCAGCCGTTCGATTCGCCGACCGATCATCAGGAAACGCCAGCCCTCATCCCGGGTCATGTCGTCGAGGGCAAAACCGGACAGCGCCGCCAGCGACATCACCAACCGATTGAGGAAGTCCAGCAACTCGCCGAAATCCGGCTCTTCGGTTTCCAGCCCCATAGCCTCGCGCTGCAACTCCACCAGCGCTTGCCAGTTCTCTCGCGAGAGCTTGCCGCGTACTTGCGACGCCGCCCACTGCAAACGCTGCAGATTGGAGCGCAGGCTGAACGGCCAATCATCGCCGAGCAGCGCCGCCAGCAATCGTTCCGGCAACTCACCCTCCTCCGGCAACAGATTCAGGCGTTCACCGAGATCGACCGCCGCCTCCAGGGCTTGCGGGTCATCGCCATCGACATAGCGCGCGAGCATGACCCTCAGTAGCCGCGCGCTGTCATCGCAGCGCTCGCAGTAACGGCCGAACCAGAACAGATTCTCGACCACCCGCGATGGCAGATACGGATCACGGCGCACCAGATCGTGAACGCCAATGTTGCGCTGGGCTTTCCATTGTTCGCCGCTGGGCGGGTGATCGCCCAATACCCAGGTGTCCTTGCTCGCACCGCCGCGCTGCATCGACACCGCTTCGGCATCGGCCTCGGCGGCAACCCGGGTCAGGCCACCGGACAGCACTCGATAACCCTCCCGACTGGCCACCGCATACACGCGCATGCCGATGGCTCGCGGTTGCAACTGTCCGCCTTCGGCCTGCCAGATCGGCGCCTGGGACAGTTGCGCCAATTCTTGCGCAACATAGGCATAAGGCCGTGCCTGCATGCGCTCGGCCAGAGCCTGGCGCTGTTTTTCACTCAAATCACGCCCAAACACCGGTGCGAAGCTCTGCGACGGAAATGCTGGTTTGATCAACAGTTCCGGCAGTTTCTCCAAGGCCTGGGCCAGCACCGGCGCTTCGCCGCACCACCAGGTTGCGATGGACGGCAGGATCAATTCTTCGCCGAACAGGAATTGATTGATTCTCGGCAGGAAGCCCAGCAAACCCGGCGACTCCAGCACACCGCTGCCGAGGGCGTTGGCCACCAACACCCGGCCCTGACGCACCGCTTCGAGCAGCCCCGGCACGCCAAGGGCCGAGTCGGTGCGCAGCTCCAGCGGGTCGCAGAAATCATCGTCGAGCCGACGCATGATCGCGTGAACCCGACGCAGCCCGCTCAAGGTCTTCAGGTACACCGTGGCATCACGGACGGTCAGATCACCGCCTTCCACCAGTGGATAACCGAGCTGACGAGCCAGGTACAAGTGCTCGAAATAGCTTTCATTGAAACGCCCCGGTGTCAGCAGGACCACCAGTGGCGCTTCATCGTCGCTCGGCGCCTGCCGGGCGAGTGTTTCCTGAAGTGTGCGGAAGAACCCGGACAGGTGCCGCACCTTCAAGTCGCGGTACAACTCGGGGAACGCTCGGGACACGATGGTGCGGTTTTCCAGGGCGTAACCGGCACCGGATGGCGCTTGAGTGCGGTCGGCGGTCACCCACCAGCGACCGTCAGGCGTGCGCGCCAGATCCACCGCATACAGATGCAGAAAAGCCCCGTCGGGCGGGGCAATGCCCTGGCAAGGCCAGAGGAAGTTGTTATGACCGAACACCAGTTCAGCCGGCAGCAGGCCTTCGGCGATCAAGCGTTGAGGACCGTACAGGTCCGCCAGCACAGCATTGAGCAAACGCGCCCGTTGAGCGATCCCGGCCGATAACTGCTGCCACTCATCGGCTGCAATCACATGAGGCAACAAATCCAGCTCCCACGGCCGATCGGCGCCCTTGGGGTCGGCGTAGACATTGTAGGTCACGCCGTTTTCCTGAATCTGCCGGGTCAGCAGCGCCTGACGCTGCACCAGTTGCGCTGGCGTGCTGCGTTGCAATTGATCGAACAGCCGCCGCCAGTGCGGGCGCACGGCGCCGCTGTTGTCGAGCAGTTCGTGATAGGTGCCCGCGGTCAACGGGTAGCGGTCAAGCAGGTCAGGCATGGAAAGCTCGGCAGACAGCAAAGAACGGTCAGACTAACGCAGGCTCATGACGCCCGGATAGACGAAAAATCCGAGCGTCGCGTACGGTTTAAAAACGTCGTAAATCGAGCGTCATCGGCAGCTCGTCGTTGATTTCCAGATTCGGTATCGGAAGTTTCCCTGGCGAGTGTCCGACGCGGAAGAAACGCGCCATCCGCCGGCTCTCGGCCTCATTGGCGTTCACCGGCAGGCTGTCGTAGTTGCGCCCGCCCGGATGGGCGACGTGGTACTGACAACCGCCCAGCGAGCGCCCCATCCAGGTGTCGAGCAAGTCGAACACCAGCGGTGCGTGGACCGGGATAGTCGGTTGCAGACAGTTGTACGGTTGCCAGGCACGGAAACGTACACCGGCGACGAACTCGCCGACCCGACCGGTAGGTTGTAACGGCACCGGGATGCCATTGCAGGTCAGCAGATAACGTTGCGGCGCCAACCCCGTCAGCTTGACCTGCAAACGTTCCAGGGACGAATCCACATAACGCACCGTACCGCCCGCGCTGCCCTCTTCGCCCAACACATGCCAGGGCTCCAGCGCCTGACGCAATTCCAGCTCGATGCCGCTGACGGCGTAGTCGCCGACCTTGGGAAAACGGAACTCCAGATGCGCCGCGAACCACTCTGCCCGCACCGGATAACCGGCGGCATTCAGGTCGACGATCACATCGGCGAAATCCTGCTCGATAAAGTGCGGCAGCAGGAACCGGTCGTGCAGTTCGGTGCCCCAGCGCGCCAGTTTCGGCGGCGCATAAGGCTCGCGCCAGAACCGCGCCACCAGCGCCCGCAACAACAACTGCTGAGCCAGGCTCATGCGTGCATGGGGCGGCATTTCAAAGGCTCGCAGTTCCAGCAAGCCGAGGCGTCCGGTGGCGCCGTCCGGTGAATAGAGCTTGTCGATGCAGAACTCGGCGCGGTGGGTGTTGCCGGTCACGTCGATCAGCAAATTGCGAAGCAAGCGATCCACCAGCCATGGCGGGCATTCTTCGCCTGGCGTCGGCATCTGGGCGAAGGCGATTTCCAGCTCATACAGCGAATCATTGCGCGCTTCGTCCACCCGCGGTGCCTGGGATGTCGGACCGATGAACAGCCCGGAAAACAGGTAGGACAGGGATGGGTGGTTATGCCAGTAGCTGATCAGGCTGCGCAGCAGGTCAGGACGGCGCAGAAACGGTGAGTCAGCCGGGGTCGCGCCACCCAGGACGAAATGGTTGCCGCCGCCGGTGCCGGTGTGCCGGCCATCGATCATGAACTTCTCGGTGGTCAGCCGGGTCTGGCGCGCCTCTTCATAAAGAAACTCGGTGCGTTCCACCAACTCGTCCCAGGTGGCGGACGGCTGGACGTTGACCTCGATCACGCCCGGATCCGGGGTAATGCGGAAGTTGCTCAGGCGCGGATCGCTCGGCGGTTCATAGCCTTCCAGCAATACCGGGCAATGCAGTTCCTCGGCGGTGGCTTCGATGGCGGCGACCAGCTCCAGGTAGTCCTCGACCCGCTCCAGTGGCGGCATGAACAGGTACAACCGACCTTCACGTGCTTCGGCGCAGAACGCGGTGCGGGTCAGCCAGTCGGCGGACTGGTCGATCTCGGGTACACGTTCGTCGGCCGTTTTCGGTTGAGCGTGATTCTGTAGCTGCTCGGTGTCCGGCAGCGCCGGGAAATCCTGATTCGGGTCCGTGGGGTGAATGAACGGGTACTCCGCGGCTTTCACCCAAGGCTGCGAACCGAGCGGCAAGCGATACCCCAGTGGCGAATCCCCCGGCACCAACCGGCAGTGTTCCTCGCGCAGGTACCAGCGACCGCTCTGCCATTGATCGCCCTTGGCGGTGCGCGCCAGCGGCAGGACCTGACCGATGACCTTGTCCAGGCCTTGACTGAAGACTTTGCGCAGGCGCGCACGCTCCAAAGGTTCTTCCAGGCGTGAGTCTTCAGCGCTGACGTTCTGCGGTAAGGCGCCTTCACGCCAGAGGTAATAGAAATTGTCTTCGTAGGCCGGGAACACGAAGCGTGTCGGAATTTTCAAGCGTTCGGCGACGCTCGCCAGAAAACGCCCGGCCAGTTCACCATCGGCGCCGTAATCTTCCTGCTCATCGGCAATCAGCGCGCTGTTATGCCAGATCGGCACGCCATCGCGGCGCCAATAGCAGTTCAGCGACCAGCGCGGCAGTTGCTCGCCGGGGTACCACTTGCCCTGACCGAAATGCACCAGGCCCTTGGGCGCGTAATGCTTGCGCATGCGCTGGAACAGTTCGGCGGAGAGGCGCCGCTTGTCTGGCCCGAGCGCGGCGGTGTTCCACTCGGCGCCGTCCGGGTCATCAATGGAAACGAATGTCGGCTCACCGCCCATGGTCAGGCGCACGTCGCCTTCGAGCAAATCGGCATCGATCTGCCGGCCCAACGCCTGAATCGCCAGCCATTGGTCTTCGGTGTAGGGTTTGGTAACCCTTGGCGCTTCCCAAATCCGCTCGACCGACATTTCGTGGGTGAATTCGCACTCGCACGGTTCCACCAAACCACTGATCGGTGCCGCAGAGGATGGGTCGGGACTGCACGCCAACGGAATGTGTCCTTCACCGGCAAACAACCCCGAGGTCGCGTCCAGGCCGATCCAGCCTGCACCGGGCAAATAGACTTCGCACCAGGCATGCAGGTCAGTGAAATCCACTTCAGTGCCCGAGGGACCGTCGAGGCTTTTGACGTCGGCGGTCAGCTGAATCAGGTAACCGGAAACGAATCGCGCCGCCAGGCCGAGGTTGCGCAGCAACTGCACCAACAACCACGCCGAGTCGCGGCAGGAGCCGGAAGCATGCTCGAGGGTGTATTCCGGGGTCTGTACGCCCGGCTCCATACGAATCAGGTAACCGATGTCTTCGCTCAGGCGCTGGTTGAGTGCGACGAGGAAATCCACGCTGGGCAGCGGCGTGCGGTCGATGCCGTCCAGATAGGCCTTGAATGTCGGCGTCAGGGGCAAGGTTTCCAGGTACGGCGCCAGCTCTTTGCGCTCATCCGCTGCATAGGCGAAAGGGATCTTCTCGGCGTAGGGCTCGAGGAAGAAGTCGAAGGGATTGAAGACTGCCATCTCGGCCAGCAGGTCGACCTCGATCCTCAGTTCATCGGTTTTCTCCGGGAACACCAACCGCGCCAGGTAATTGCCCTGAGGGTCTTGTTGCCAGTTGATGAAATGCTGCTCGGGCGAGACCTTCAGCGCATAGGACAGTATCCGCGTGCGGCTGTGGGCAGCCGGACGCAGGCGAACGATCTGCGGACCGAGCTCGACGGCGCGGTCGTAGCGGTAATGCGTGACGTGATGCAATGCGACATGAATCGACACGGCGTGCCTCCTGCGAGCCTTAAACTTATAGGAAAGCGCGCAAGACTTATGCCAGACAGCGGCGTTGGCGCTTTCTCCAATTGCTTGAGGCAGTACAGCACCAAAATCGGGCGATGCGGGAAATTGGTTTGGCGCAGTTGCACGCAAATGTGGCGAGGACGTGAATGTACGCGGTCTCTGTGGCGAGGGAGCTTGCTCCCGCTGGGGCGCGCAGCGGCCCTAAAAAACTGACGACTGCTTCGCAGCCGAACGGGAGCAAGCTCCCTCGCCACAATGAGATTCGTTGTTCCTGAAACGCAGAACGCCAACCCGAAGGTTGGCGTTCTGTTCAGCTCAAGCGACGTTTAGCGCGGTACAACCGGCTTGCGCGCAGGCTTCGGCCCCTTGCCTTTGGCCGCGTCCTTGCGCTCCTTGGCCGCCTGCTGGTTGCGGGCGAATGCCGCCGCCTTGGCCTGTTCACGCTTGTCCCACGGGTTGCCGCCATCGCTGGCACGCGGTGGCAGGCCGGTGTGCTGGGTCAGGATCTTGGTGGTCGTTTCCTTGGCCACTTTGTGGCTGCCGGCCGGCGTCGAGTTCTTGCGACGGGCGCTCTGGTAGCTGTCGGTCGCGGGCTGATGCAACGGGATCAACTGGTTCTTGCCCGGCCCGATCAGGTCGGCGCGGCCCATGCGGGTCAGCGCTTCACGCAGCATCGGCCAGCCTTTCGGGTCGTGATAACGCAAGAACGCTTTGTGCAGGCGGCGCTGCTCTTCGCTCTTGACGATGGTCACGCCGTCGCTCTTGTAAGTGACCTTGCGCAGCGGGTTCTTGCCCGAGTGGTACATCGCGGTGGCGGTGGCCATCGGCGACGGGTAGAACGCCTGCACCTGGTCGGCACGGAAACCGTTGCCCTTGAGCCACAGGGCCAGGTTCATCATGTCTTCGTCGGTGGTGCCCGGGTGAGCGGCGATGAAGTACGGAATCAGGTACTGCTCTTTCCCGGCTTCCTTGGTGTACTTCTCGAACATGCGCTTGAACTTGTCATAGCTGCCGATGCCCGGTTTCATCATCTGGTTGAGCGGACCTTCCTCGGTGTGTTCCGGGGCGATCTTCAGGTAACCACCGACGTGGTGGGTCACCAGCTCCTTGACGTACTCCGGCGACTCGACCGCGAGGTCGTAGCGCAGGCCGGAGGCGATCAGGATCTTCTTCACACCCGGCAAGGCCCGGGCGCTGCGATAGAGCTGGATCAGCGACGAGTGATCGGTGTTGAGGTTCGGGCAAATGCCTGGGAACACGCATGAAGGCTTGCGGCACGCGGATTCGATTTCCGGGGTCTTGCAGGCGATGCGGTACATGTTCGCGGTCGGGCCGCCGAGGTCGGAAATGACGCCGGTGAAGCCCGGGACCTTGTCGCGGATCTCTTCGATTTCGCGAATGATCGACTCTTCGGAACGGTTCTGGATGATCCGGCCTTCGTGCTCGGTAATCGAGCAGAAGGTGCAGCCACCAAAGCAGCCACGCATGATGTTCACCGAGAAACGGATCATCTCGTAGGCCGGGATCTTTTCCTTGCCGTACGCCGGGTGCGGAATGCGCGCATAGGGCATGCCGAACACGTAGTCCATTTCTTCGGTGGTCATCGGAATCGGTGGCGGGTTGAACCAGACGTCGACTTCGCCGTGCTTTTGCACCAGAGCGCGGGCGTTGCCCGGGTTGGTTTCCAGGTGCAGCACGCGGTTGGCGTGAGCGTAAAGCACCGCATCGCCACGGACTTTTTCAACCGATGGCAGACGAATGACGGTCTTGTCGCGAGTCATTTTCGGGCTGGCCAGGATCTGTACGACCTTGGCTTCTTCCGGATCTTCGACCGGTCCCTTTTCCTGCTCGATTGCGCAAGCCTGAGTGTCTTGGGTGTTCACGTACGGGTTGATGATCTTGTCGATCTTGCCCGGACGGTCGATGCGCGTGGAGTCGACTTCGTACCAGCCTTGCGGCGTATCACGACGAATGAACGCGGTACCGCGAACATCGGTGATGTCTTCGATCTTGTGACCGTAGGACAGGCGCTGGGCGACTTCGACGATCGCACGCTCGGCGTTGCCGTAGAGCAGGATGTCGGCGCAGGCGTCGATCAGGATCGAGTTGCGCACCCGATCCTGCCAGTAATCGTAGTGGGCGATGCGGCGCAGGGAGGCTTCGATGCCGCCGAGCACAATCGGTACGTGCTTGTAGGCTTCCTTGCAGCGCTGGCTGTAAACCAGACTCGCGCGGTCCGGACGTTTGCCCGCCAGGCCACCGGGGGTGTAGGCGTCGTCGGAACGGATTTTCTTGTCGGCGGTGTAGCGGTTGATCATCGAGTCCATGTTGCCGGCCGCGACACCGAAAAACAGGTTCGGCTCGCCAAGCTTCATGAAATCGTCTTTGGACTGCCAGTTCGGCTGCGCGATGATCCCGACGCGGAAGCCCTGGGCCTCCAGCAGCCGGCCGATGATCGCCATGCCGAACGACGGATGGTCGACGTAGGCATCACCGGTGACGATGATGATGTCGCAGGAATCCCAGCCGAGCTGATCCATCTCCTCCCTGCTCATGGGCAGGAATGGCGCTGGCCCGAAACATTCGGCCCAGTACTTGGGATAGTCAAATAACGGCTTGGCTGCTTGCATGTCGATAACCGGTGTTGGCTTTCATTGAATTTCGCGGGCGCGGAATATAGCACAAATTTTGACCAATTCCGACGGCTATGGTCGGAAATCGGTGGAGCTGTTTTCGCAAAAATCCCGGGGCTACATATAACCCTTGTGGCGAGGGGGCTTGCCCCCGTTGGGCTGCGAAGCGGCCCCCATAGTTTATCTGTGATACCGCAAATTCAGGATCTACGACTGCTTCGCAGCCGAACGGGGCGGTGCGGCGCTCCGACAAGCCCCCTCACCACAGAAGCCCTCGCCACAGTTATTCATCGTCGTCGAAGTTGTAGCTACCCGGCGCCAGGTTTTCAAATCGGGTGTATTTGCCGATGAAGGCCAGGCGGATAAAGCCGATCGGGCCGTTCCGCTGCTTGCCGATGATGATTTCGGCAATGCCTTTGTGTTCGGTTTCCGGGTGATACACCTCGTCCCGGTAAACGAACATGATTACGTCGGCGTCCTGCTCGATCGCTCCCGATTCCCGCAAGTCGGAGTTCACCGGGCGCTTGTTCGGGCGTTGTTCCAGGGAACGGTTGAGCTGGGACAGTGCCACCACCGGGCAGTTGAATTCCTTGGCCAGGGCTTTCAGGGACCGGGAGATCTCGGAAATCTCGTTGGTCCGGTTGTCACCACTGGACCCCGGGATCTGCATCAGTTGCAGGTAGTCGATCATGATCAGACCGATCTCACCGTGCTCACGCACCAGACGACGGGTCCGGGCGCGCATTTCCGAGGGGCTGATACCCGCCGTGTCGTCGATGAACAACTTGCGATCATTGAGCAGGTTGACCGCCGACGTCAGGCGCGGCCAGTCGTCGTCTTCCAGGCGACCGGCCCGGACCTTGGTCTGGTCGATGCGACCGAGGGACGACAGCATACGCATGATCAGCGATTCGCCTGGCATCTCGAGGGAGTAAACCAGGACAGCCTTCTCGCTGCGTAGCACGGCGTTTTCCACCAGGTTCATCGCAAAGGTGGTTTTACCCATGGACGGACGGCCGGCGACGATGATCAGGTCGGCCGGTTGCAGGCCACTGGTCTTCTCGTCGAGGTCGGTGTAACCGGTGGACAGGCCGGTGATCGAGTTATCGGTGTTGAACAAGGTGTCGATGCGGTCGATGGCCTTGGTCAGCAGGTCGTTGACGCTGACCGGGCCGCCGGTTTTCGGACGGGCCTCGGCGATCTGGAAGATCTGCCGTTCAGCCTCGTCGAGAATCTCGGCGGCGGTGCGGCCTTCAGGGTTGAAAGCGCTGTCGGCGATTTCGGTACTGATGCCGATCAACTGGCGCAGGGTTGCCCGCTCGCGAACGATCTGGGCATAGGCCTTGATGTTGGCGACGGACGGCGTGTTTTTTGCCAGTTCGCCAAGGTAACCGAGACCGCCGACCTGGGACGTCTGACCTTCCTTGTCCAATTGCTCGGCCAGGGTCACGACGTCGATCGGCTGGTTCTGGTCCGCCAGTTTGGCGATGGCCCGGAAGATCAGGCGGTGGTCATGCCGATAGAAATCGCCGTCGGAGACTTGATCGAGCACGCGCTCCCAGGCGTTGTTGTCCAGCATCAGACCACCGAGCACGGCCTGTTCGGCCTCGATGGAATGCGGCGGCACCTTCAGGGCAGCGGTTTGCAGATCGTATTGCTCGGGAGCGGAGATATCGTTCATGGCCACTTGGTTTATTCAGGAAAAGCAGGAGTTGTGAAAATCAGGAACTGCAGAAAGACAAAGGGCACGACCTGTAAACAGGATCGTGCCCGATGTTACCGGCAAGCACCCGAGGGTGCCAGCCGACAAGTACTGCTTAAGCTGCTACCACGACAACGCGTACGGTGGCTTCAACTTCGGCGTGCAGGTGCACGGCTACGTCGAATTCGCCTACGTTGCGGATGGTGCCGTTCGGCAGACGAACTTCGCTTTTTGCAACTTCAACGCCAGAGGCGGTCAGTGCATCAGCGATGTCGTGGGTGCCGATCGAACCGAACAGCTTGCCTTCGTCACCAGCGGTGGCAGTGATAGTCACTTCCAGCTCAGCCAGTTGGGCGGCGCGGCTTTCAGCCGATGCTTTACGGTCTGCTGCGGCTTTTTCCAGCTCAGCGCGACGCTCTTCGAACGCAGCCAGGTTGGCTGGGGTCGCAGCGGTAGCTTTGCCGTATGGCAGCAGGTAGTTACGACCGTAACCAGCCTTAACGTTCACTTTGTCACCCAGGTTGCCCAGGTTGGTGACTTTTTCCAGAAGGATCAGTTGCATGTGAAAATCCTCTTAACTTTTAACCTTCACCGTTCGCGCTATCGGCATCTTTCGGTGCCGAACGACCGCGAAAATCAATCAGGCTGTCGACGATGGCCAGAACCACCAGCAACGGATAGATCAGCTGCATGAACAGCAACAGCGTGACGTACAACCCCACCAGCCAGAATTTGGCCAGTCGCTTTTGCGCCACCAGCCCGTGAATCAGGGCCAGTCCGGCGAACACCAGCGGTACGCTGCACAACGGCGTCAACATGGCCATCTGCGGGCCAAGATTTGGCCCCAGAAGCATTAACGCCAGCAGCAACATCGCCGGTCCCAGCGGGATTCGGATGGCGCGAAACTCGCGACCAAAACCACCCGGGTTGTACAACAACGCCTGCCAGTAGCGCCCGACAATCAGGCTCAGCACACTGACGATTTGCAACAAGGCCGCAATCAGGCCGGTCAGGACCGGTGCAATCAGGGACGCAAAGCGCGCTTGCTCGTCTACCGACAATTGCTGGTAGACCTCACCGAGTAGCGACGGCATGACTTTTATCAAAGCCTGCGCCAGCATCTCGATCTGGGGCGCAAAAGCCGCCCCCAGCACCACTGAAAACACCAATCCCATCGCTATGCTGACCAGCAGCACGCGGTTCCAGGACTCGCTTGCGCGCAAAACCAACGCAAGGCTCGAAGACCCCAGCAGCACCAGAAGTGCCCGTGGGTCGTCGAAGAAAAGCCACCAGATCAACGCCGGCAGCAGTCCCAGAGCAAGTACGCCAACGGCGTCCTTCAATCCGCGCCGCAGGAGCACAAGGCATCCAGCGGCAGCACCCAACCAATACAACAACGGCAATGTTGCGCATCCGGCCACTACCAGAGTGGCCTGCATACGGCCGCGCATGATGAACTCAGCTAAGGCGCGCATGCATTCAATCCTTTGCTACGTGTCGACTGCCCGGTCTCAGCGGCCGTGGCTGTCGGTGTAGGCCAGCAGGGCCAGGAAGCGGGCGCGCTTGATAGCGGTGGCCAGCTGACGCTGATAACGTGCTTTGGTACCGGTGATGCGGCTTGGAACGATTTTGCCGGTCTCGGATACGTAAGCTTTCAGAGTGTTGAGATCTTTGTAATCGATCTCTTTCACGTCTTCAGCGGTGAAGCGGCAGAATTTACGACGACGGAAGAAACGTGCCATGTAATAGGCTCCTCAAAAGGTCCGTGGATTACTCGTCAGCGTTATCGCTGTTGTCGCTGTCATCACTGTCAACGCCTTCAGCGTCGGAGTGCTCAGGACGGTCGCGACGCTCACGGCGCTCACTGCGGTTTTCTTCAGCCTTGAGCATCTCGGATTGGCCGGTAACGGCTTCTTCGCGACGGATGACCAGGTTACGGATCACTGCATCGTTGTAGCGGAAGTTGTCTTCCAGCTCGGCCAGGGCCTTGCCAGTGCACTCAACGTTCAGCATCACGTAGTGAGCCTTGTGAACATTGTTGATTGCGTAGGCCAGTTGACGACGGCCCCAATCTTCCAGACGGTGGATTTTGCCGCCGTCTTCTTCGATCAGCTTGGTGTAACGCTCAACCATGCCGCCGACTTGCTCGCTTTGATCCGGGTGGACCAAAAAGATGATTTCGTAATGACGCATGAATGCTCCTTACGGGTTGTAGCCTGCCGCTCAAAAGCGGTCAGACAAGGAGTGAATGACACTTATGGACTTGCTTGCGATAGACACATGCGTGCCTGCCGTCACAGCAAGGGGCGCAATTGTAGAGAAGGGTCGAGGGAGGTGCAAGGCAATTGGTGATTATTTGAACAATCACCCGAACTAAAATCCGAACACCTGTAGGACTGTAGGACTGTAGGAGCTGTCGAGTGAAACGAGGCTGCGATCTTTTGATCTCGAAAAATCAAAGTCAAAATATCGCAGCCTCGTTTCACTCGACAGCTCCTACAAGAGGAGTGTCAGGACTTTTTGGCGGTCCCGGCGGCTTTGACGCCGCGCTGGCGCAGCGCTTCGAACAGGCAGACGCCGGTGGCGACGGACACGTTGAGGCTGCTGACGCTGCCAGCCATCGGCAGGCGCACCAAATAGTCGCAAAGGTCGCGAGTCAGGCGGCGCATGCCGCTACCTTCGGCACCCATGATCAGGATGGTCGGGCCCGTCAGGTCCTGCTGATACAGATCCTGCTCAGCCTCGCCCGCCGTACCGACGACCCACAAGCCGCGCTGCTTGAGTTTTTCCAGGGTGCGCGCCAGGTTGGTCACGGCGACCAACGGAATCACTTCCGCCGCGCCACAAGCAACTTTTCGAACCGTCGGGGTCAGCGTGGCTGATTTGTCCTTCGGCACGATCACCGCCAGCGCGCCGGCCGCATCGGCCGAACGCAGGCAAGCGCCGAGGTTGTGCGGATCGGTCACACCGTCGAGCACCAGCAGCAACGGTGCGCCTTCGGTGCGATCGAGCAGCTCGTCGAGCATCGCCTCGCCCCAGACCTGGCTCGGGCTCACGTCCGCCACCACGCCCTGGTGCACGCCTTCAACCCAGGCATCCAGCTCACGACGCTCAGCCTGACCGACGGCCACGCGATTTTCGGCAGCGAGTTCGATCAGCGTCTGAACCCGCGGATCGCTGCGGCCTTCAGCCAGCCAGATCTGCTTGACGCGTTTTGGGTGGTGACGCAGCAACGCTTCTACCGCGTGCACGCCGTAGATCTTTTCCAACTGACTCATGACTTGGCCTTAGGTTTACGCGCCCCGCCGCTTCTGGCGGCTGGAGCGGAACCCGCTTTTGGCGGGCCTTTACGGTGTTTGCTCGGTTTGGCTGGCTTGCCGCCGGAGGCCTTTTCAGGCGCCGACCGCCCGGTCTTTCCCCCAGACGCCGCTTTACCGCCGCTTTTCGCTTCAGACAGCAATGCCTGTTTCATTTCACGACTTTTGCGCAACTCGGCATTTTTTGCCGCCGCATCGCTCGGACGATAGGCCTCGACGGCCTTTTCCTTGGCAGGACGACGCCCGGCCTTGGCCAGTACCGGCTCGGCAGCTGTTTTGATAGCAGGCGCTGCGGTTTCAGTGCCGCGCTTTTTGCGACCGATCGGTGCGCTGATGGTTTTTTCGGCCATCTCGAAGTCGATCTTGCGCTCGTCGAGGTCGACGCGCATGACGCGCACTTCAACAGTGTCGCCCAGGCGGAAGCTACGACCGGTACGCTCACCGGCGAGGCGGTGGTGTACAGGATCGAAGTGGTAGTAGTCGCCCGGCAGCGCGGTGACGTGCACCAGGCCTTCGACGTAAATATCGGTCAGTTCGACGAACAGGCCGAAACCGGTCACGGCGGTGATCACCCCCGGGAACGATTCGCCCACGCGGTCTTTCATGAACTCGCACTTGAGCCAGTTCACTACGTCGCGGGTCGCTTCGTCGGCACGACGCTCGCTCATCGAGCACTGCTCGCCGAGCTGCTCCAGGATCGCTTCGTCGTACGGATAGATCCGCGCTTTCGGAATGGTCATCGCGCCAGCACGGCGAACGTGCGGGGTGTCCATTTTCGAATGGATGACGCTGCGAATCGCCCGGTGCGTGAGCAAGTCCGGGTAGCGGCGAATCGGCGAAGTGAAGTGGGTATAGGCTTCGTAATTCAGGCCGAAGTGGCCCTGGTTATCGGCGCTGTACACCGCCTGGCTCAACGAGCGCAGCATGACGGTCTGGATCAGGTGGAAATCCGGACGATCCTTGATGCCCGCGAGCAAAGCCTGGTAATCCTTCGGCGACGGGCCGTCCTTGCCTTTGTGCAGGGACAGGCCGAGCTCGCCGAGGAAGGCGCGCAGTTTTTCCAGACGCTCCGGTGGCGGACCGTCGTGGACGCGATACAACGCAGGAATTTCGTGCTTTTTCAGGAATTCGGCGGTGGCCACGTTGGCCGCCAGCATGCATTCTTCAATCAGCTTGTGAGCATCGTTGCGAACGGTCGGACGGATTTCGGCAATCTTGCGCTCGGAACCGAAGATGATCCGGGTTTCCTGGGTTTCGAAATCGATCGCGCCACGCACGTGACGGGCCGCCAGCAGAACCTTGTACAGCGAGTACAGCTGCTTGAGGTGCGGCAGAACGTTGGTGTATTCACCACGCAGCTGACGCGCTTCGGTGACTTTTGGCGTCTCCAGCATGGTGCTGACCTTGTTGTAGGTCAGGCGGGCATGGGAGTGAATCACCGCTTCGTAGAAGCAGTAGTCGGTCATTTCGCCGGATTTGGAGATAGTCATCTCGCAAACCATGGCCAGGCGATCGACGTGCGGGTTCAGCGAGCACAGGCCGTTGGACAGCTGCTCAGGCAGCATCGGCACCACGCGCTCGGGGAAGTACACCGAGTTGCCGCGAACCTGGGATTCGTTATCCAGCGCCGAACCGATTTTCACATAGCTGGAAACGTCAGCGATCGCCACGTACAACTTCCAGCCACCGGAGAACAGGCGCAGCTTGCCCGGCTTGGCTTCGCAGTAGACCGCGTCATCGAAGTCGCGCGCATCTTCACCGTCGATGGTCACGAACGGCAGATGACGCAGGTCGATGCGCTTCTCTTTGTCTTTCTCTTCGACTTCAGGCTTGAGCTTGGCGGCTTCTTTCAAGACCGCTTCAGGCCAGACGTGCGGAATATCGTAGGTGCGCAGGGCAACATCGATTTCCATGCCCGGCGCCATGTAGTTACCCACCACCTCGACCACGTCGCCTTGCGGCTGGAAGCGTGGCGTCGGCCAGTGAGTGATCTTCACTTCGACGAACTGACCGATCTGCGCGTTGGCGTTGCGACCTGGCGTCACCAGCACTTCTTGCTGGATCTTCGGATTGTCCGCGACGACGAAACCGATACCGCCCTCTTCGAAGTAACGACCGACGATGCTCTCGTGGGCACGGGACACCACTTCGACAATCATGCCTTCGCGGCGACCGCGACGGTCGAGGCCGGAAACTCGTGCCAGGGCACGGTCGCCATCGAACACCAGGCGCATTTGCGCCGGGCTCATGAACAGGTCGTCACTGCCGTCGTCCGGGACCAGGAAGCCGAAACCGTCACGGTGACCGCTGATGCGGCCCAGGATCAGGTCGAGCTTGTCCACCGGCGCATAAGTGCCGCGACGGGTATAGATCAGTTGAGCGTCGCGCTCCATGGCGCGCAGGCGGCGGCGCAGGGCTTCGATCTGGTCTTCTGTGGTCAGACCAAACTCTTCGACCAGCTGCTCGCGGTTAGCAGGCGAACCTCGATCAGCAAGGTGCTGAAGGATCAGTTCGCGGCTAGGAATAGGGTTTTCATATTTTTCCGCTTCACGAGCGGCCTCGGGATCGAGGGACTGCCAATCGGCCATTAGAGAGTTTTCACCTTGTCTATATGCGGGTTAGTTTGGCATAGGCGTAATGAAACGGGAAATTTCAGGCTGTGACAGCCCATCTAAAGCCCTTTATCGACACCGCGAAGCTGATTTGAATGCCGTCGGTAAAATTTTCCAGGTTTTTTTGATGACAGGGGTTTACAGTTAAAAAGACGCTCCGTATAGTGCGCGCCATCGACGACGCACTAGCGCTGCCGATACTGCCCAGATGGTGAAATTGGTAGACACGCCAGCTTCAGGTGCTGGTGACCGCAAGGTCGTGGAAGTTCGAGTCTTCTTCTGGGCACCAATTTCGAGCTTGAGATTAGATCAATTTCAAGGCTCACACAAAAACCCGCGAAAGCGGGTTTTTGCATTCCAGGCTTCTGAATTATTAAAATTAAATCAGGGGTTTACAGATCAAAATGCTCTCCGTATAGTGCGCCACATCAACAGCGGCAACGCTGAAGATCATGCCCAGATGGTGAAATTGGTAGACACGCCAGCTTCAGGTGCTGGTGACCGCAAGGTCGTGGAAGTTCGAGTCTTCTTCTGGGCACCAATTCAAATTCAAGGTCACGATCTTGAATTTCACAAAAACCCGCGAAAGCGGGTTTTTGCGTTTCTGGCCTTTGAAGCCATCGCCGCCCTTTGTGGCGAGGGAGCTTGCTCCCGCTGGGCTGCGAAGCGGCCCCCTCATTCTTTCAGTCAAACCTTATTGCCCGGTTTTGCGACTGCTCCGCAGCCGAGCGGGAGCAAGCTCCCTCGCCACAGAAGTCTGCACCAGGCCCTCTAGCAAACCCTCACCCGCCCCGCAAGGCGCACTTGAGAAACAATATCGTTTATCATTGTTTCAAGTTTTTGCAATGCGACAGTGAGGAACCCTGCGAATGATGTTTCGAAATACCCTGCGCCGCGGCCTGACCATCACCCTCCTCGGCCTGACACTCGCCACGCCCCTCACCCAAGCCGCCGATCCGGTTTCCCTGACACTCTATAACGGTCAACACAAGGAAGTCGGCGACGCGGTCGCCAAAGCCTTCGAAGCCAAGACAGGGATTCACGTCAATGTGCGCAAGGGCAGCAGCAACCAGCTCGCCAGCCAGATCGTCGAAGAAGGCGATCGCTCCCCCGCCGACGTGATCTACACCGAAGAATCGCCACCGCTGAACAAGCTCGGCGAACAAGGCCTGCTGGCAAAAGCCGATGCCGCCACGCTTGAAGTCCTGCCCAAGGATTACGTTGCCGGTAATGGCACCTGGATTGGCATCACGGCACGGGTCCGGGTCGTCGCTTTCAACCCTAAACTGATCGACGAGAAAGACCTGCCCAAGTCAGTGATGGAGTTCTCCAATCCAAAATGGCAAGGCAAGGTCGGCTTCGTGCCTTCCAGCGGTGCCTTCCAGGAACAGGCCGTGGCGATTATCAAGGTCCACGGGATGGACGCCGCCGAAGAGTGGCTGACCGGCCTGCGCGCGTTCGGCAAGACCTACAGCAACAACATGGTTGCACTGAAAGCCGTGGAAAATGGCGAAGTCGCCACCGTGCTGGTGAACAACTATTACTGGTTCGCCTTGCAGCGTGAAAAAGGCCAACTCGACTCGAAACTGCATTACTTCACCGGTGGCGACGTCGGCGGACTGATCACCGTTTCCAGCGCTGGCGTACTGAAATCCAGCAAACATCCAAAAGAAGCCCAACAATTGCTCGCCTATATGGCCAGCGAAGAAGGTCAGCGCGTGATCACCCAGACCACCGCCGAATACCCACTGCACAAGGGTATGGCATCGGATCGCGGGCTCAAGCCATTCAGCGAACTGCAAGCGCCGAACGTCACGCCAGCCGACCTCGGCAACGCCGAAGAAGCCCTGGACCTGGAACGTGACGTTGGCTTGAACTGATGAGCACCTCGTTATCCGCCCCCGCCTCGCGTGGGGGCTACATGCCACGGCGCAAGCGGCCATCGATCTGGCTGCTGCTACCGGTTCTGCTGCTGGTGGTACTCAGCCTGTTGCCACTGGCCTATGTCGGTCTCAAAACCTGGCAAGCCGGCTGGGTCGAGGCACTGCATCTGCTGTGGCGGCCCTACGTGTTTGGCCTGCTGCGCAATACCCTGGCGCTGATGCTGGGCGTGACACTGGCCTGCGGTGTGATTGGCTTGTCACTCGCCTGGCTGCTGGAGCGCAGCAATCTGCCGGGACGGCGGTTATGGGGCGTGATTCTGTGCCTGCCGTTCGCGGTGCCGGCATTTGTCAGCAGCTTCACCTGGGTGTCCCTGAGCGCTCACTTCGAAGGGCTGGGTGGGGCGATTCTGGTGATGACGCTGTCCAAGTACCCGCTGATCTTTCTGCCGGTCGCGGCAACGCTGCGCAATCTCGACCCCTCTCTTGAAGAGTCTGCCCGCACCCTGGGGCAGAATCGTTGGGGTGTATTCTTCAAAATCACCCTGCCCCTGCTCTGGCCGTCACTGCTGGCCGGTTCACTGTTGATTGCGCTGCACATGCTGGTGGAGTTCGGCGCGCTGTCGATCATCGGCCTGCAAACCTTTACCACGGCGATCTATCAGCAGTTCGAACTGGAATTCAGCAACGCCAATGCAGCGATGCTTTCTGCGGTGTTGCTGGCGCTGTGCCTGGTGCTGCTATGGCTTGAGTTACGCGTGCGCGGCAAAGGCCGTCACGTACGCACCGGTCAGGGCGCTGCGCGACATGCGGAGCAGGTTCGCCTCGGGCCGTGGACGGCTGTGGGACAACTTTACTGCTTGCTGCTGGCGATCATCGGCAGCGGCATTCCACTGGGAATGCTGGCGTACTGGCTGATGGTGGGTTCCTCGGCAGCGTTCCCGGTGGCCGCGATCAGCGAGGCATTGCTCTCGTCGCTGGCGCTGTCGCTCGGTGGCGCTGCGCTGTGCCTGGTGCTGGCGGTGCCGGTGGGGTTGCTGGTGGTGCGCCATAAAGGCCGACTGGCAATCTGGGCCGAGCGCTTGCCGTATCTGCTGCATGCACTGCCGGGATTGGTGATTGCGCTGACCCTGGTGTATTTCGCCCTGCATTATGTGCCAGTGCTGTACCAGACCTCGGCGTTGCTGCTGATTGCCTATGCGCTGTTGTTTCTGCCACTGGCGCAGGCACCGATTCGCACTGCACTGAACAAGGCCGCGCCGCAATTGGAAGAAGCCGCACGCACGCTGGGGGCGTCGTCTTTCAGCGCGTTTTGTCGGGTGACCCTGCCCATCATCTTCCCCGCCCTGGGCGCTGCGTTTGCGCTGGTGTTTCTGGATGCAATGAAGGAACTGACGGCGACGCTGCTGCTGAGCCCGACCGGGCTCAATACTCTGGCGACGGAAGTCTGGGCGCATACCGCGAATGTGGAGTTCGCGGCGGCGGCGCCTTATGCGGCGTTGTTGATATTAGTGTCGGGATTACCGGTGTACCTGCTGACGACGCGGATGTATTTGAGCCGCTGATAAAGCAAAAGATCGCAGCCTTCGGCAGCTCCTACACAGGGATATGCGTTTCCACTGTAGGAGCTGCCGAAGACTGCGATCTTTTGATCTGCGGGGTTTATTACGCCCTGAACTGCCCCAGGCTCGCCTTCAACTGCGCCGCCAACCCATCCAGCACCTTGCCGCTGGCCGTGGTCTCCACGACCGCCTGAGCTGCTTTCTCAGCTTGAGCATGAATGGTCTCAACCCGCCCACGCACGGCCTGCGCACCTTGCGCCTGATGCGCCGCGGCCTGGGTCGCCAGGCCGATCGCCGCATGCACCTGCTCGACCGACGCCTGCACCGACTGCTGCAACCGCGCACTGTCGCGCAACACCAGCAAACCTTCACTGGCCTGACGCCCAGCCTGCCCGATTGCCGCAACAGCCTCACGCGCGCCCTGCTGCAGCGCAACAATGTGCGCCTGAATGTCACCGGTGGAGCTCTGCGTCTTGCTCGCCAGCGCCCGCACCTCGTCCGCCACCACGGCAAACCCACGACCGGTCTCGCCGGCACGCGCAGCTTCAATGGCCGCGTTCAGCGCCAGCAAGTTGGTTTGTTCGGCGATCCCGTGAATCACCGTCAGCACCACTTCAATCTGCTCACTCTGCTGCGCCAGACGCTCGATGACTTTCGCACCGGTGTCGACTTGTCCGGCCAATGCCTCGATGAGACTGCCGACTTTCGCCGAAGTCCGGGTGTTCTCATCCGTGGCCTGACGAATGCCCACCACCTGCTGCAAAGCGGCCTGCATGGCGTGGCTTTCAGATTGAGCCTCATCAGCCATTTGCGACAACGCGCGCAGGCTTTCGGCCACTTCATCGCGCTGCATGCCAGCCGCCGCATCGGCACCGGCATTGCGCAGGGTCATGGCGCCGATTTCCACGCCGGTACGCTGAGCCACATCGCCCGCCTCACGCACGATCGGCTGCAATTTATCCACAAAGCGATTGACCGCCGAGGCCATGTCGCCGATCTCGTCCTGGCTGTTGATCTGCACGCGCTTGGTCAGGTCGCCCTCACCCGCCGCCAGGTCATCCATCGCGACAATGAGCATTTTCAGGCGATTGACCACTCGACGCCCCAGCACCACCGCCAGTAACAGCAGCACACCGAAACCCACCACCGCCAGGCCCATGCCGATGCGCCAGCGCAAAGCCCCCGCGGCTTCCTGCACAGCGCCCGTGGTGTTGGCTTTCATTTCAGAAGCGGTGGACTGCGCCGACTGTAGACGCCCGCGCATCGCCGTTGCGCTGTCGGCCGCCGCACCTTTGAGGCTGTCACCCACCAATTGATCGCTGCTGGCGATCAGCGCCGAGAAGCGCTTGTCCAGCGCCGCCAGATCGGTTTCCACGGAGGCAGTTGAGACCCCCATCAAGACCTTGCCGATTTCCACCCCATTGGGACTGATCGAAGCCTCAAGGTAGTAGACCGAAGGATCGCTCTTCGCTGCATCCAGCACCTTATCCAGCGCCCGCTCACCCTGGCCTTTCTCCAGCAGCCCCTTGTTGATCGGGTTCTCTCGGTTGAGGTAGCGCGTCAGGTGCTGGCCCGTGGCGTCGTCATAGACCACGAACAGCACGTTGGGATTGCGCTGGGCGCGGCGAGCGAATTCGGACAGGGTAGGAATGTCGCTGTCCCACATGGCGCGGGGTGCGACCGAGGCCAGAAGTTGCGCCATGTCATTGGCCGATTCCTTCAGGTCCTTCTCCAGCGTCGTACGCAGTTGAGCCTGCTCGTCTTTCAAACGTGAAGACAGCCCAGCGGTCAGGCGCTGACGGGTACTGCTGGACAGGTTATCCAGGCTCGACGTGACTTCACGCCCCGCCTGCTCCAGCTCACTGGAGAGCTTTTGGCTATCGGCGCCCAGGCGCACGCCCAGATCGGTTTCCAGCGCAGTCACCGTGCTCCGGGTCAGAGCGACAGCCACCAGCACCTGCACCAAAAGGGCGATACCAAGGGTAACGAACACGGGCCGCAACAAACGGCTTTGTAACAGTGAGAGAACGGCCGACACAGGAAATCCCTCTACTCTAACGCCATTAAATTGATGGCATTCTGAAGGCGATATTCACAGCAAAGGTCATGCCGTCCAACAGGCATAAACGACAAAGGCCCCGATTAAGGGGCCTTTGTGTTTTACATCAACGACTTATTAAGCGAACGGGTGACGCAGAACGATAGTTTCGTTGCGGTCCGGGCCCGTCGAAATAATGTCGATCGGCGCGCCGACCAACTCTTCGATGCGCTTGATGTAGTTGCGCGCAGCCTGAGGCAGCTCTTCCAGGGTCTTGGCACCCAGAGTCGATTCGCTCCAGCCCGGCATCTGCTCGTACACCGGCTCCAGGCCGATGTAGCTGTCGGCGTCGGTCGGTGCGTCGATCACTGCACCATCTTCGTTCTTGTAGCCTACGCAGATGTTGATGGTTTCCAGGCCGTCCAGCACGTCCAGCTTGGTCAGGCACAGGCCCGAGATGCTGTTCACATCGATAGCGCGACGCAGGATCACGGCATCGAACCAGCCGCAACGACGGGCACGGCCAGTGGTGGCGCCGAACTCGTGGCCACGCTTGGCCAGGAACGCACCAACGTCGTCGAACAGCTCAGTCGGGAACGGACCGGAGCCGACGCGCGTGGTGTAAGCCTTGGTGATGCCGAGGATGTAGTCCAGGAACATCGGACCAACACCCGAACCGGTGGCGATGCCGCCAGCGGTGGTGTTGGAGCTGGTGACGTACGGGTAGGTGCCGTGGTCGATGTCCAGCAGGGAGCCCTGGGCGCCTTCGAACATGATGTCCTTGCCGGCACGACGCAGGTTGTGCAGCTCTGCGGTGACGTCGAGCATCATCGGCTTGAGCAGCTCGGCGTATTCCATGCACTCGTCGAGTGTCTTCTGGAAGTCGATCGCTGGCTCTTTGTAGTAATTGACCAGTACGAAGTTGTGGTAATCCAGCAACTCGCCCAGCTTGGCGGCGAAACGCTCACGATGGAACAGATCACCGATGCGCAGACCGCGACGGGCAACCTTGTCTTCGTAAGCCGGGCCGATGCCGCGACCGGTGGTGCCGATCTTCAGCTCGCCACGGGCCTTTTCACGGGCCTGGTCCAGCGCTACGTGGTAGGACAGGATCAGCGGGCAGGACGGGCTGATACGCAGGCGCTCGCGCACCGGTACGCCTTTCTCTTCCAGCTTGTTGATTTCCCGCAGCAGGGCGTCGGGTGCAACCACCACGCCGTTACCGATCAGGCACTGCACGCCTTCGCGCAGCACGCCAGACGGGATCAGGTGCAAGACGGTTTTTTCGCCGTCGATCACCAGAGTGTGACCAGCGTTGTGGCCACCTTGGTAGCGCACTACGGCGGCAGCATGTTCGGTCAGCAGATCAACGATCTTGCCTTTGCCCTCATCACCCCATTGGGTGCCCAGGACTACGACATTCTTACCCATAACACTTGTCCTCATTCGCGCAAACTTGGTGCCGGCGGCGGCCGGCAGGAAAACTCAAGAAGCCAGTGGCGATACTTGCCAAAGCCCGTTCTGCTGAATCAATTGCCGGTCGCAGTCCGCTTCACGGGCGGCGGCCAAAGGTTGCCCAGGCAATGCCTGAACGACACGCTGACCCTCACTGCGCAACTGGCAAACCTGCTGCCAGAGTGCTGCATCCGTACTGTCAGGCATCCAGATACCGCCAGACGGTAGCTCGATCTCAGCACGCCCCAGGGTCACCAGGGTTTTCAAATCGGTGGAGAAGCCTGTCGCCGGACGGGCGCGACCGAAGTCGGCACCGATATCGTCGTAACGACCGCCCTGAGCGATGGACTGGCCAACACCTGGCACGAACACGGCGAACACCACACCGGTGTGGTAGTGGTAGCCGCGCAATTCGCCCAGGTCGAAGTACAGCGGTAACTCCGGGAAACGCGTGGACAGACGCTCGGCAATCGCCAGCAAATCGTCCAGGGCCGCCAGAACAGGCGCCGGCGCATTGGCCAGACGCTCGCGGGCAGCGCTCAACACTTCACGACCGCCACACAGGTCGACCAGCGCTCGCAGCATGCCCGACAGATCGGCAGGCAGGCCTTCGGTCAAGGTAATGACCTCGTCGATGGCTTTACGTTGCAATGCATCGAACAACTGTTGCTCGACTTCGCCGGACAAACCGGCGGCGCGGGCCAGGCCGCGGTAGATGCCGACATGCCCGAGGTCCATGTGCACATCCGGCACATCGGCCAGTTGCAGCATGGCCAGCATCAGGCTGATGACTTCCACGTCGCTGCTCGGGCTGGCATCGCCGTACAACTCGGCGCCCAGTTGAATCGGGCTGCGCGAGGACGACAACGCACGTGGCTGAGCATGCAGCACGCTACCGGCATAGCACAGACGGCTCGGGCCTTCGCGACGCAGGGTGTGCGCATCGATGCGCGCCACTTGCGGCGTGATGTCGGCACGGAAACCCATCTGCCGGCCCGACTGCGGGTCGATGACCTTGAAGGTGCGCAGATCGAGGTCCTGGCCTGCGCCGGTCAGCAGGGATTCCAGGTACTCGATATGGGGAGTCACGACAAACTCGTAACCCCAGCTCTGGAACAGATCCAACACCTGGCGACGCGCAACTTCAATGCGCGCAGCCTCCGGTGGCAGTACTTCTTCGATGCCATCTGGCAGCAGCCAGCGGTCTACCGTTGCCATTACGCCATTCCCCTATGATCCGGGCAGCAAGCCTTTGGGCGAGCCTTGAGTGAAGCAGAAAATGATCGGCTCATGTGCATAAACCCCGCGCATGAACAACGTGGCGAAAAGCCTGGAACCGGCTTCGCCAACCACTTTCCTCGAAAAACCTGTCGAGTCATTCAACTCGGGCGCCTGCATCAAAACAGCAATCAAACGTGCAGACGCAAAAAAGCCGGGAATTTCCCGGCTGCCGCATCATACACACGTTTTCCCAAAGGATCACCCCGCCCGAGGCTTTAGCCGCCAGGCGGGGGATGATTCAGGTCAACGTCGTATCAAGGCTTGGCTTTTTCCAGGTAACGGAAGAAGTCACTGCTCGGGTCCAGGACCATGACGTCGGATTTGTTCGCGAAGCTTTCACGGTAGGCACGCAGGCTACGGTAGAACGCGTAGAACTCCTGATCCTGGCCGTATGCCTTGGAGTAGATCGCAGCAGCCTGGGCATCACCGTCACCGCGAACCTCTTCGGATTCACGATAGGCTTCAGCCAGCAGCACGCGGCGTTGACGGTCGGCGTCGGCACGGATGCCTTCGGCCAGCTCGTTACCCTTGGCGCGGTGCTCGCGAGCTTCACGCTCACGCTCGGTGCTCATACGCTCGAACACGCTGCGGTTCACTTCCTTCGGCAGGTCGATGGCTTTGACCCGGACATCGACAACTTCAATGCCCAGCTCTTTTTCCGCCATCTTGTTCAGCGAAGCGGTGATGTCCGCCATCAGCGCATCACGCTCACCGGACACCACTTCGTGCAGGGTGCGTTTACCGAACTGGTCACGCAGGCCCGATTCCAGACGACGGGAAAGACGCTCGTCGGCAATCTGCTTGAGGCCGGAAGTCGCGGTGTAGAAGCGCTCGGCATCTTTCACGCGCCACTTGGCGTAGGCATCGACCATCACGGCTTTCTTTTCCAGCGTCAGGAAACGCTGTGTCGGTGCATCCAGCGTCATCAGGCGCGCGTCGAATATGCGCACCTTGTTAACGTAAGGCACTTTCACATGCAGGCCTGGCTGAACATCGGCCTGGACCACGCGACCGAACTGCAGCAACACCGCACGCTCGGTCTGAGCCACGATGTAGAAGCAGTTCCAGGCAACGATCGCCACGACGACGCCGACAATAAGGGCGATCAGCGATTTATTGCTCATCAGCGACTCTCCCTGGTACGTGCCTGCTGTTGCTGCAGATCAGCTGCCGCACGCACATTCACTTCATTGCTGCTGGCTGCTGCGCCGGTCACCGGAGTGCTGGTGCGGCGACCATCCTCGACCATCTTGTCCAGCGGCAGATACAGCAGATTGCTCTGGCCATTCTTGTTGCCGGTCACGAGAACCTTGCTGGTGTTGCTGAAGATTTCCTGCATGGTGTCCAGGTACAGACGCTGACGGGTAACTTCAGGCGCCTTGCGGTACTCGGCCACCAGCTTGGTGAAGCGGTCGGCCTCACCCTTGGCGCGGGAAACGGTCTCGTCGCGGTAACCGTTGGCATCCTCGAGGATGCGCTGGGCCTGACCACGGGCTTCCGGCACGACGCCGTTGGCGTAGGTTTCAGCCTGGTTACGCGAACGCTGCTCGTCTTCACGGGCGCGGATCACGTCATCGAAGGCTTCCTGGACTTCACGCGGTGCAGCAGCGCTCTGTACGTTGACCTGAGTGACGGTGATACCGGTGCGATAGGTATCGAGGAAACGTTGCAGACGTTCCTTGATTTCGCTGGCCATCAATTCACGACCTTCGGTCAGCACCTGGTCCATGGCGGTAGAACCCACCACGTGGCGCAAGGCACTGTCGGTCGCGTGCTGCAGGCTGATTTCCGGCTGATCGACGTTCAGCACGAAGTCCTGCAGGTTGCTGATCTTGTACTGCACGGTCAGCGGCACTTCGACGATGTTTTCGTCTTCAGTCAGCATTTGACCCTGCTTGGTATAGGCACGCTCACGCGTGACGTTTTCCAGGTACTTGCGATCGATCGGCGGGAAATAGATGTTCAGGCCCGGGCCGACGGTTTCATAGTATTTGCCGAAGCGCAGCACCACGGCCTGCTCCTGCTCGTCGACCACGTAGACAGCGCTGTACAGCCACACGGCCGCGAGCACGGTCAGACCGATGCCGAGCAGGCCACCAAAGCCGCCACTCTTGCCCGGACCACCGCCCTCGTCACCGCGTTTCTTGCCACCACCGAACAACCCGTTCAGGCTTTCCTGCAGCTTTCGGAAGGCCTCGTCGAGATCCGGTGGTCCCTTGCGGTCGCCGTTATTGCGGCGCTTGCCACCCCAAGGATCCTGATTATTCGAGTTGCCACCCGGCTCATTCCAAGCCATAGCGCTCTCCATCTGATAAAGCAAAGACGCACCCACGGCGCGCCGACCAATGCTACAGAATGCCTGTCACCGCGGCACAACCGCTTTCTCAGGCTTTTATTGCAAAGTGTGTTGCTCGATGAATTCCATCGGTTGCAGACCTTCGCGGCTCACGAGTCGATTCAATTCGATCCGTGGCAAGCGAACGGCCAGCAGGCTGATGCCTTCTTCGTCGTGTTCTTCTTTTTGCACCGCACCGAGTTCGAAAAACTGCGCACGCAGTCGAGCAAAACGTTGCGGCAAGCGCAAGGTGCCAACAAACAAATCGCTGCCCAACAGTTCCGCCACTGCCTGCTTGAGCAAATCCAGGCCGGTACCGTCCTTGGCCGACAACCAGACCCGCTGCGGCTTGCCATCGGCATCGCGCTGGATCTGCGGCTCAACCCCCTCGAGCAAATCGAGTTTGTTGTATACCTCAAGGATCGGCAAGTCTTGTGCCCCGATCTCCCCGAGCACCACCATGACCTGTTCGATCTGGGCCATACGATCAGGCTCGTGCGCATCGATCACGTGCAGCAGCAGGTCGGAGTTGCTCGACTCTTCGAGCGTAGCTCGAAATGCCTCGACCAGTTTGTGCGGCAGGTGACGAATGAAGCCCACGGTGTCGGCCAGCACGATCGGCCCGAGGTCATCGAGCTCGAGTCGGCGCAAGGTCGGGTCGAGGGTCGCGAATAGCTGGTTGGCGGCGAAGACGTCGGAATCGGTGACCGAGTTGAACAGCGTCGATTTGCCGGCGTTGGTATAACCCACCAGTGAAACCGTCGGAATGTCAGCACGTTTGCGCCCGCGACGAGACTGCTCGCGCTGGCTGCGGACCTTTTCCAGGCGCCCCTTGATCTGCCGCAGACGAATCCGCAACAGGCGCCGGTCGGTTTCCAGCTGGGTTTCACCCGGGCCGCGCAGACCGATACCGCCCTTCTGCCGCTCAAGGTGAGTCCAGCCGCGAACCAGTCGCGTACTCATGTACTCAAGCTGGGCCAGTTCGACCTGGAGCTTGCCTTCATGGGTGCGGGCGCGTTGAGCGAAGATATCGAGAATCAGACCCGTGCGATCGATCACGCGACACTCGAAAATACGTTCGAGGTTACGTTCCTGACTGGGCGTGAGGATGTGATTGAAAATCACCAGATCGACCTGCTCGGCTTTGACCAGGTCGCGTAACTCTTCGACCTTGCCGCTGCTGATCAGGGTTTTGGCGGTTGGCCGATGACGCGGCACGTTAAAAAACGCGACGGTCTCGGCACCTGCCGAAATTGCCAACTCCTGAAACTCCTGCGGATCTTCGCGCGCCTCAGGGTCCTGACCATCCAAGTGAACGAGAATTGCCCGCTCACCACCACCGTGGCGCTCAAAGAACAAAGGAGACTCCTATCAGGCGTTACCTGGCTCAGCGTCGCCTGCTTCGGATTCGGTTGCGCTAGGCAGACGAATTGGACGAACCGGCACCACTGTAGAGATAGCGTGTTTGTAAACCATCTGGCTGACGGTGTTTTTCAGCAGGATAACGAACTGGTCGAAAGACTCGATCGTGCCTTGCAGTTTGATCCCGTTGACCAGGTAGATGGAAACCCCCACTTTCTCTTTACGTAAAGTATTCAAGTAAGGGTCTTGTAGCGAATGCCCTTTTGACATGTGCCGCACTCCTTTAAGGATTCAATATAAAAAATAGGTAAACAGATGGCTTGGGGCCGTCACACCCCCAAGGATAGACGGCAATTGCAAGGACTCAGCTCAATATGGAGATGGTCCCGAGGTATTTCAAGGCGCGCGGCAGATTGTCGCAATCGAGGCTGTCCAACCAGTGTAAATCAGCCCAACTACGCAGCCAGGTGAACTGGCGCTTCGCCAATTGGCGCGTGGCAATGATTCCACGCTCCTGCATCTCGGCTTGCGTCAGCTTGCCATCCAGGTAATCCCAGACTTGTCGATAACCTACAGCACGTATAGACGGCAACCCGGAATGCAAGTCACCTCTATCTCGCAGGGCTACGACCTCGTCGACGAATCCCTGTTCCAACATATTTGTGAATCTTTGTTTAATGCGCTCGTGCAGTACCTGGCGATTTGCCGGAGCGATGGCCAAGTTCGCGACAGTATAGGGCAATTGTTGCAGTCCCGAAGCGGCTGCTTCAGTACTTTGCGCAGATTGTCGCAAGCGTAGCTCAGTCATGCTCTGACCGCTGACGCGATAAACTTCCAGTGCACGACTAAGGCGCTGCGGATCGTTCGGGTGAATTCGCGCCGCGGATTGCGGATCAATCACCGCCAATTGATCGTGCAGGGCTTGCCAGCCAAGGCGTGCAGCCTCTTCTTCGATTTGCGCACGAACGTCCGCATCGGCCGCCGGCATGTCAGCCAGACCTTCGAGCAAAGCCTTGTAATAGAGCATTGTGCCGCCCACCAGCAGCGGAATATTGCCCCGCGCGGTGATCTCGCTCATGGCTTGCAACGCATCGCGACGGAAATCCGCGGCGGAATAACTCTCGGCCGGATCGAGAATATCGATCAGGCGGTGCGGGAATTCGGCCAGAATCTCTTTGGAGGGTTTGGCGGTGCCGATGTCCATGCCGCGATAAACCAGCGCCGAATCGACACTGATCAGCTCGCAGGGCAGGACCTTGGTGAGTTCGATGGCCAGGTCGGTCTTGCCGGCGGCCGTCGGCCCCATCAGGAAAATCGCGGGAGGGAACTGGCTCATCAACGACCGCGCAAGAACAGTTTGTCCAGATCGTCCAGGCCCAGTTGGGTCCAGGTCGGTCGGCCATGGTTGCATTGACCGCTGCGCTCGGTGTTTTCCATGTCCCGCAGCAGGCCGTTCATTTCCGGCAAGGCCAGGCGCCGATTCGCGCGAATCGCGCCGTGGCAGGCCATGGTGCCGAGCAGTTCGTTCAGGTGCGCCTGAATCCGGTCGCTGGTGCCGTATTCCATCAAATCCGCCAGAACGTCGCTGACCAGTCGGTTAGCCTCGGCCTGTTTCAGCAAGGCGGGGATTTGCCGGATGGCCAGGGTTTCCGGGCCAAGACGCTGCAATTCAAAACCCAGACGCTGGAACCAGGCGACGTTTTCTTCGGCGCAGTCGGCTTCGCGCTGGCTGACCGCCAGGGATTCCGGCACCAGCAACGGCTGACCGCTCAACCCCTCACTGGCCATGGCGACTTTCAGGCGTTCGTACATGATCCGCTCATGGGCGGCATGCATGTCTACCAGCACCAGGCCTTGGGCGTTTTCCGAAAGAATGTAGATGCCCTTGAGCTGCGCCAGTGCGTAGCCCAGCGGCGGGATGTCGTCCTGCCCGGCCGGCAGCGCGACTGCGTTGGCCTCGGGCAACGGCGCGAAGAACTCGCGATAGGCCGCCTGGGCTTCAGCGACGGGCACGCCGGACTGAGGCCGCGGCGTGTATTGATACTGATAACCGGCACCGGCGCCAGTACCCGCCGAGGTATTGAAGGACGGCTGGGCCTGAGGCTGCTCCAGCAGCGCATTGGCCGCCAAACGCATCTCGCCTTGAGGGCCAAACTCGCCAGCTTCGATACCGGTCGGCCGGACCATGGCCGTCGCGACAGGCGCGGCCAACTGGTCTTCCGGCCGCACATCGCCCAAGGCGCGGTGCAAAGTGCCGTAAAGGAAGTCGTGAACCATGCGCCCGTCACGGAAACGCACTTCGTGTTTGGTAGGGTGCACGTTGACGTCGACGCCCGCCGGATCGACTTCGAAAAACAGCACGAATGTCGGGTGCCGACCGTTGAACAGCACGTCGCGATACGCCTGGCGCACTGCGTGGGCTACCAGTTTGTCGCGCACGGCACGGCCATTCACAAAGAAATACTGCAGATCCGCCTGGCTGCGGTTGAAGGTCGGCAACCCGACCCAACCCCACAAATGCAGGCCATTGCGTTCGATTTCGATCGGCAGCGCCTGCTCCAGAAAGCCCGCCCCACAGATCGCCGCCACACGCCGGGCGCGGGCCGCGTCATCATGGGCTTCGTGCAGGCTGAGGATGGTTTTGCCGTTGTGACGCAGATGGAACGCCACATCGAACCGCGCCAGCGCCAGACGCTTGATCACTTCTTGCAGGTGATCGAATTCGGTTTTTTCGGTCTTCAGAAACTTGCGGCGCGCCGGGGTATTGAAGAACAAATCGCGCACTTCCACCGAAGTGCCCACCGGATGAGCCGCTGGTTGCACGCGAGGAGCCATGTCCCGGCCTTCGGTTTCCACCTGCCAGGCCTGATCGGCATCGCGAGTGCGGGAGGTCAGGGTCAGGCGCGCCACGGAACTGATAGATGCCAGCGCCTCACCACGAAACCCCAGGCTCATAACCTGTTCGAGGTCTTCCAGGTTGCGAATCTTGCTGGTGGCGTGACGGGCCAGGGCCAAAGGCAGGTCATCGGCGGAAATGCCGCTGCCATCGTCGCGCACCCGCAGCAGCTTGACACCGCCCTGCTCCACATCGACATCGATGCGTTTGGCGCCGGAGTCGAGGCTGTTTTCCAGCAACTCCTTGATCACCGAGGCCGGGCGCTCAACCACTTCACCGGCGGCAATCTGGTTCGCCAGCCGTGGGCTGAGTAGCTCGATACGCGCCGTGTTGGTCAGCACCTGGTTCATTCTTTGGCCGCCAGTTCAGTGCCTGGAATGGTCAACGTCTGACCAATCTTCAGCTCGTCACTTTGCAAGTTGTTGGCACTGCGCAAGGTGGCCGCAGACACCTGATAACGCACGGCGATCATCGCCAGGGTTTCACCGGGGCTGACGCGATGGTCACGCGGGCCTTGGGCGATCTTGCCGGAATCGCGCAGCCAGGCAATGTAGGTGCCCGGCGGCGGGTTTTGCTGGAAGAATTGCCGCACGCCGCTGCTGATGGAGCGCGCCAGCGCCTGCTGGTGGCTCGATGCCGCGAGTTTCGAGGCTTCGTTGGCGTTGGAGATGAACCCGGTTTCCACCAGGATCGACGGGATGTCCGGCGACTTCAACACCATGAACCCGGCTTGCTCCACGCGCTGTTTGTGCAGCGGCGTGACGCGACCGATGTTGCTCAAGACTTTCTGGCCAACGTTCAGGCTGGAAGTCAGCGAAGCGGTCATCGACAGGTCGAGCAGCACGCCGGCAAGCATCCGGTCCTTGTCGTCGAGGCTGACGTTGCCGGCACCGCCGATCAAGTCGGAACGGTTTTCGCTGTCGGCCAGCCAACGGGCGGTCTCCGACGTAGCGCCGCGGTCAGACAGGGCAAACACCGACGCACCGAACGCAGCGGCTGAAGGCGCGGCGTCGGCGTGGATCGAAACGAACAGGTCGGCGCCCTTCTTGCGGGCGATTTCGGTACGGCCGCGCAACGGAATGAAGTAGTCGCCGGTACGGGTCAGTTCGGCGCGGAAACCTTTCATGCCATTGACCTGACGCTGCAACTCACGGGCGATGGCCAGCACCACGTCTTTTTCACGCTGACCGCGAGAGCCCGAGGCGCCCGGGTCTTCGCCGCCGTGACCGGCATCGATCACCACGATAATGTCGCGCTTGCCAGCCGGTGCGGGTGGCAGCTTGATCGAAGGCTCGGACGGCGTGACGGGTACGGCGGGTACCGTGGCCACAGACGGTGTTGGCGCAGGCGGTGGCGCGGCGTCGGCCGCGTTGTCGAACAGGTCGACTACCAGGCGATTGCCGTACTGGGCGTTCGGCGCCAAGGTGAAGCTTTTCGGCGTGACGGCTTTTTTCAGGTCGATGACCACCCGCAAATCGGTCGGCGTACGCTGAGCCGAACGCATTGCCGTGATCGGCGTATTGGCCGTGGAGACGTTCAGCGGCGAGCCGAGCGTCGCGCCATTGATGTCGATTACCAGCCGATCCGGTGCGGTCAGGGTAAAGACGCTGTGCTGGACAGGCCCCGTCAGGTCGAACACCAGTCGAGTGTTATCCGGCGCCCGCCAAAGGCGAACACTGTTGACCTTCGTCTCGGCCACAGCGTCGACGGTCACCGCCAAAAACAACACCCCTACGGCAGCAACCAACGCGCGAAAGCGCATACCTAACCCCATCATTTATTTGGATTCCAATGCCAAAACGGCACACCACGACTCGCCACGCGAGCCTTGGGGCAAAATTCTCAGCGAACGCCCGCTGTCTTGCGGGCTAATGGTAATGGTCAGGTCGGGCTTTGGCAAAAAGCCTGCACCCTTCTGGGGCCATTCAATAAGACACAATGCGTCGTCATCGAAATAGTCGCGGATGCCGAGGTACTCCAGCTCCTCGGGGTCGACCAATCGATATAAGTCGAAATGGAAGGCGCGGACGGCGCCGATCTCGTAAGGCTCGACCAGGGTAAAGGTTGGACTTTTTACCGCGCCGGTATGCCCCAGGCCACGGATGATGCCCCGGGACAGCGTGGTTTTCCCCGCGCCCAGATCCCCTTCAAGAAAGATCAGACCGTGCCCTTCGGTGGTTTTGGCGATACGTGCGCCAAAATCGCTCATGGCCTGTTCATCGGCCAGGTACAGGGTTACTTCAGACACGGTGCTTGCTCCTCCAACAACTGACGAATGGCTGGAATCAGATCACTGGCCGCCAGCCCGCGGCCGAATTTACCTTGTTGCTCGCCGGCATTGGCGTGCAGCCAGACCGCCAGGCAGGCCGCGTCATACGCGTCCAGGCCCTGAGCGAGTAAGGCGCCCACCAGACCGGCCAGCACATCACCCAACCCGGCCGACGCCATGGCCGGATGGCCCTGATGACACAGCGCCAGACGCCCATCGGGGCTGGCAATCAGACTGCCAGCGCCCTTGAGCACTACCACCGCTGTATATTTTTTGCTCAACGCATGGGCCGCGGCCGGGCGGTCAGCCTGCACGGCGGCTGTCGATATCCCCAGCAATCGTGCCGCTTCGCCCGGATGCGGCGTGATGACACTACCTGCGGGCAAGCTCACGCCACCTTCGGCCAACAGGTTCAATGCATCGGCATCCCAGACTTGTGGCTGCGACGCGTTGGCCGCGGCCGACAACAGACTGCGCCCCCAGGCGGCCTGCCCCAGACCCGGGCCGACCACCAGCACCGTGGCCTTCTCCAGCAGGCCCATCAATTGATTGGCCGACGACGTGCCGAGCACCATGGCTTCCGGCAAACGCGCCAGGGCGGCCGGAACGTGCTCACTGCGCGTGGCCACGGACACCATGCCGGCACCGCTGCGCAGGGCACTTTGTGCGCTAAGCAGGATGGCGCCGCCAAAACCGCGATCACCACCAACGAGCAATACGTGACCAAATTTGCCTTTGTGGGCAGTTGGAGCGCGGCCGGTCAGACGCGGCACATTACCGGCCGTCAGGCGACGCGCACTGATCTCGGCCCCAATAAATGTCTCGGGGGCGACGTGCAGATCGTTGAATACCAAATCGCCCACCACATCCGCCGCGTCACCGGTAAACAGCCCCACCTTCAAACCGATGAACGTCACCGTCAGGTCTGCTCGAACCGCAATGCCGAGCTGGCGCCCCGTATCGGCGCACAGCCCCGAGGGGATATCCACCGCCGCAACCGGGAGCCCACTGGCATTGATCGCGGCGATGACGCTGGCGAACGGCTCGCGTACTTCACCGGTCAGGCCGGTGCCGAGCAAGGCATCCAGCACAATGCCGCGCAACTCGGAGTGCGGGGTCCAGCCTTGAATGGCCACGCCTTCGGCCACCGCCTCGGCATGGGCCGACGCGGCATCGCCCTGCAAACGCCCGGGGTCGCCGGCGGCCAGCACCCGCACATGCCAGCCGGCACGTCGGGCCAGCACGGCCACCAGATAACCGTCGCCCGCGTTATTGCCGTGGCCGGCCACCACACTCAGTTCGTGCCCGGTCGGCCAATGGCGGACCAGCGCACGCCAGGTCGCCCGCGCCGCACGCTGCATCAATTCGAAGCCCGGTGTACCGGCCGCGATCACGCTCGCATCGAGCCCTCGGACTTGCGCGGCGCTATACAGCGCGTCGGGTAATTCATCTTTAGTGTGCGGCATGCGTCTTCAGGCTCCGATGTCTGGCAGAATTATACGCATCTCAGCTCCGGTTTCTCTCGCCTCATGCCCGCTATTACCACAGACCTGCCCGCCCTCGCCCAATCCATCAAGGACTGGGGCCGCGAGCTGGGCTTTCAGCAAGTCGGCATCAGCGGCCTCGACCTGGCCGAGCATGAGCAGCACCTGGAGCGCTGGCTCGCCGCTGGCTATCACGGCGAAATGGATTACATGGGCGCCCATGGCAGCAAACGCTCGCACCCGGAAGAACTGGTGCCGGGCACCCTGCGCGTGGTTTCCCTGCGCATGGACTACCTGCCGGGCGACACGCACATGGCGCAACGGCTGGCCCAACCAGAAAAAGCCTACGTCTCGCGCTATGCCTTGGGCCGTGATTACCACAAATTAATTCGTAAACGCGTGCAACAACTGGCGGAAAAAATCCAGGCAGTGATCGGCCCGTTCGGCTACCGCGCCTTCGTCGACAGCGCCCCGGTGCTGGAAAAGGCCATCGCCGAACAGGCTGGCCTGGGCTGGATCGGCAAAAACACGCTGGTCTTGAATCGCAAGGCCGGCAGTTACTTCTTCCTCAGCGAACTGTTCGTCGACCTGCCGCTGCCGGTGGACCCGCCCCACGCCACCGAGCACTGCGGTCGCTGCACGGCCTGCCTGGACATTTGCCCGACCAATGCCTTCGTCGGCCCCTATGTGCTGGACGCCCGTCGCTGCATTTCGTACCTGACCATCGAACTGAAAAGCGCGATTCCTGAAGATTTACGACCGCTGATCGGCAATCGGGTGTTCGGTTGCGATGACTGCCAGATTGTCTGCCCGTGGAACCGCTTCGCCCGGCCCTCCGGGGAAAGCGACTTCAAACCCCGGCACAACCTGGACAACGCCGAACTGGCCGAACTGTTCATGTGGGACGAAGAAAAATTCCTCAGCAGCACCGAAGGTTCACCGCTGCGCCGGGCCGGTTACGAGCGTTGGTTGCGCAATCTGGCGGTCGGCCTGGGCAATGCGCCGTCGAGCATTCCGGTGCTGGAAGCGCTGAAGGCCCGGCGGGACTATCCGTCGGAACTGGTGCGTGAACACGTCGAATGGGCGCTGAAACAACACGGGCTCGCGTAGGAGCTGCCGCAGGCTGCGATCTTTTGATCTTAAAAAATCAAAGTCAAAAGATCGCAGCCTGCGGCAGCTCCTACACAGGGATCGCGGGGTCAGGCTTCATCGTTATAAACGAACTTGGGCATTTCCCAATGGAAACGGATCGCCAGCAAGCGCAGCAGGAAGCCGCCGAATAGCGTGATCAGGATCGCCTGTTCACCCGGCAATTGCAGATAGATACAGAATAAATAGCACCATGCCGCGGCAAACGAGACGCTGGCGTAGAGTTCGCGGCGGAAAATCAGCGGGATGTCGTTGCAGAAGATGTCCCGCAGAATGCCACCGAATACCCCGGTGATCACGCCGCTGACCGAGGCCACCAGCATGCCGTGGCCCATTTCCAGGGCGGTCATGCAGCCGATCAGGGTGAACGCCACCAGGCCCACGGCGTCGAGCACCAGAAACAGCGAGCGCAGATGACGCATCCAGCGCGCCGCGAAGACCGTGAACATCGCTGCGATCGACGTCAGCACCAGGTATTCCGGGTGTTTGACCCAGGTCAGCGGGTAATGGCCAAGCAGCACGTCGCGCACCGAACCGCCACCCAGCGCCGTGACACACGCAATCAGCACCACGCCAAACCAGTCCATGCCGCGACGGCCCGCAGACAGGGCGCCAGTCATGGCTTCGGCAGTAATGGCGATCAGGTAGAGCATCAGCAACATGGTGGCGGTCCTTACAAGAAGGCGCGCAGTCTAGCCATTTAGGGACGGCACCAAAAGAGGGCAGCAACAACACAACGCCCCCCGTAGGAGCTGCCGAAGGCTGCGATCTTTTGATTCTGTTTTTCAAGATCAAAAGATCGCAGCCTTCGGCAGCTCCTACAGGGGCGGACTGTGGTGCGCAATCAGAACTTGATGAAATTCTTGCGGTAGTGCTGCAGCTCGGCGATCGATTCGCGGATGTCGTCCAGGGCCAGGTGAGTGCTGCCTTTTTTGAAGCTGTCGCGCACATCCGGTGCCCAACGCGCGGCCAACTCCTTGAGGGTCGACACGTCGAGGTTGCGGTAGTGGAAATAGCTTTCCAGCGACTTCATGTGGGTATAAAGGAAGCGACGGTCCTGGCAGATGCTGTTGCCACAGATCGGCGACTTGCCCTTCGGCACCCATTTCTCCAGGAAGGCGATGGTCTCGGCTTCCGCTTCGGCCATGCTGATGCGGCTGTCGCGAACCCGTTGGGTCAGTCCGGAGCCGCCGTGTTGACGGGTATTCCACTCGTCCATGCCGGCGAGGATCTCGTCGCTGTGATGGATGGCGATCACCGGACCTTCAGCCAAGGTGTTCAAATTACTGTCGGTGACGATGGTGGCCATCTCGATGATGACGTCGGTATCAGGGTTCAGCCCGGTCATTTCCAGGTCGATCCAGATCAGGTTCTGCGGGTTTTGCATTGTGTCGGCTCCTAGGCAATGGTGCGCAGTTTAGCCTAGGCCGGTGGCCGGGCGTGCTAAACTCGCGGCCGTTTTACCTAATCGCTGCATTCTCGATACGGAACACCCATGGCCAAACGCCAACTCAATCGTCGTCAAAACTGGCGCATCGAAAAGATTCAGGGCGAGCGCGCTGCCCGCGCCGCCAAACGCGAGTCCTCGGCTGTCGAGGCACTCGAAGGTGGCGACCTGGGTCCGGAACAGACGGGCCTGGTGATCGCGCACTTCGGTGTACAGGTCGAAGTCGAGGCCCTCGATGGCGAATTGGCCGGCCAGGTATTCCGCTGCCACTTGCGCGCCAACCTGCCGGCGCTGGTGACCGGCGATCAGGTCGTATGGCGTGCCGGCAACCAGGGCATCGGTGTGATCGTGGCGCAACTGCCGCGCAAAACCGAACTCTGCCGTCCGGACAGCCGTGGCCAGCTCAAGCCGGTGGCGGCCAACGTCGATATGATCGTCATCGTCTTCGCCCCGCTGCCCGAGCCTCACGCCAACCTGATCGACCGCTATCTGGTCGCCGCCGAACACGCCGGTATCCGGCCGTTGCTGCTGCTGAACAAATTCGACCTGATCGACGAGCAGAACGCTCCGGCGCTGAATGCCTTGCTGGCGGTTTACCGCACGCTGGGTTACCCGGTGCTGGAAGTGTCGGCGCACCACGGCAACGGCATGGAGCAACTTCAAAAACTGTTGGATGGGCACATCAGTGTGTTCGTCGGCCAGTCCGGCGTCGGCAAGTCGTCGCTGGTCAACAGCTTGCTGCCAGAAGTCGAAACCCGCGTCGGCCCGCTGTCCGAGCTGTCGGGCCAGGGCACCCACACCACCACCACCGCGCGGTTGTTCCACTTCCCCGGTGGCGGTGAGTTGATTGACTCCCCGGGTATCCGCGAGTTCGGCCTGGGTCACGTCAGCCGTGCCGACGTCGAAGCCGGCTTCATCGAGTTCAACGACCTGCTCGGCACCTGCCGCTTCCGCGACTGCAAACACGACCGCGAGCCGGGCTGCGCCTTGCTCAAGGCCCTGGAAGACGGCCGCGTGCAGCAGCAGCGAATGAACAGCTACCGGTCGATCATCGCCAGCTTGCCTGAAAACAGCTATTAAACCGACGCGCCGGCCGCCCCGACATTAATCGGACGGCTGGCCGCTCGTAACTACCTACAAAACAACCTACAAAACACCCCGTCGACTTAAACATCAGATATTTCTGTAGGGCGTCCGCACGCCTGTTTGAAGGGCACTTCTCTTTAACCGTGAAGGCCTTGTTCCAGCCATTCAACTGCATACATTCAAGCCCTCTTCGCACATTAGCGATACCGAGGGACAGCCATGCAAACCTATCATTTGTTCATCAGCCACTCGTGGAACTATTCAGACGCCCACGACAATCTGGTCCGCCTGCTGGGCGCACAGCCGGACTTCAGTTTCAAGAACTTCTCAGTACCACCGCACAACCCGATCATGGGCGCCCGCACCGACAAGCAGCTCGAAGAAGCCATCGAAAACAAGATTCGTCCCTGCTCGGCAGTGCTGATCATGGCCGGGATGTATTCGACCTACAGCAAGTGGATCAACAAGGAAATCGAGATCGCCAAACGCATGGGCAAAGTGATCATCGCGATCAAACCGTTCGGAGCCGAGCGGATTTCCAACGTAGTGCGCGAGGCCGCACACGCCGAATGCGCGTGGAACACCAAGAGCATCGTCAATGCGATTCGCCTGCATACGGCGGTGTGATCATGCGCAAGGGACTGTTTATCGGTATCAACGACTACACCCATGTTTCGCGCTTGAGCGGCTGCAGCAATGACGCCATCGCCATGGCTTCCGTGCTTAAAACCGACGCCAACGGCGATCCGAACTTCAAGAACATCGTGCTGACCTCCGCCGAGGATTACCTGAGCCGGGAAAAACTCGAAGACCAGATCCGCGAGCTGTTTTCCGGTGACTGCAATGTCGCGCTGTTGTACTTCGCCGGGCATGGCGGCTTTGACGCCGATACCGACGAAGGCATGCTGATCCCGCAGGACTACAAAAACGCCAAGGACGGAATTCGCATCAGCGACATCCTCAACTGGGCGACCAAAGCCACCAAGATCAAAAACAAAGTGATCATTCTCGACTGTTGCCAGAGCGGCTCGGCTGGCCAGGTGCGCGCGTTGCGCAGCGAAAGCAGCATGGTCGGCGAAGGCATGACGATTCTTACCGCCTGCAAAAAGGAAGAGCCGGCCATGGAGGGTGCGCAACACGGCGTGTTCACCGGGTTATTGCTCCAGGCCCTGCACGGCGGCGCGGCGAACATCCTCGGCAAGATCACCCCCGGCAGCCTCTATTCGTTTGTCGACAACGCCCTCGACGCCTGGGAGCAGCGTCCGGTGTTCAAGACCAACGTGTCGCAGTTCATTTCCCTGCGCGAAGTGTCGCCACTGATCCCCAAGGAGATCCTGCGCAAACTGCCCGACTGGTTCGCCGAAGCAGAGTCCGTGTTCCCCCTCGATCCCAGCTACGAGCCCACGGAAACGACGTTCGATCCGGAGCACGGCGACGTCTTCAAGCAACTGCAAAAGTGCAACCGCCACAGCCTGATCGAACCGGTGGACGCCGAACACATGTACTACGCGGCCATCAACTCCACCGGTTGCTGCCTCACGGCACTCGGCGCCTATTACCGCGAACTCGCCCTCAAAGGACATTTCTGATGCCCGTATTCATCAGCTACCGTCACGTGGATCGCCCCCACGCGATCGCCATCAACAGCCGTCTGATACAGGCCAACATCAAGACCTACTTCGACGTGCTGGATCCGGAATCACAGACCACCGACGACATCACCGGGGTCATCACCCGCAACATAACCGCATGCACGCATCTGATGGCGGTGGTCTCTGACAAGACTGCGCTCTCGTGGTGGGTACCGTTCGAAATCGGCGAAGCGACCATCAGCAACCGACGGATTTGCTCATTCAAGACCGAACCGGCGGAACTGCCGCTGTACCTCGATAAATGGCCAAAGCTCAGCACTGACAAGGATCTGGATTTTTTCATTGATGCCTACCGTGAAGAAGTGGCGACCAAGCGCTCCATGACGCTGGATTCGATCAGCGAATCCCTTTACGGCACCTACAGACGCAATGCCGAGGTGTTCCACGACCAGCTCAAAAACCGCATCCGACGGGGTTACTGACAGGTGTGAAAAAGCCGCGATGATCGCGGCTTTCTTGTATTTCGCAGTTCAATCCTTTTTGGGCCGTGGCGGGTTGTCCTGACGATAGGTGTGCTGGGGATTGATGACCAGTTGCCTGACCTGGCTGTCCAACTCTTTGCTGTGATACAGGTCCAGGCATTTGAGCAGCTCAAAACGAACACCTTTTCGCTCTGATTCGACCAGTGGATTGTGATAATCACGAGCCAGAAACTGGTCAACCAGAGATCTACCAGCTTGAGGTGCTTGCTCCAGATCGAAATAGGTCCAATCCATAAGCGCACTGGCACTGCTTCCGGCATCCTGGGCGGCTTCAGGTTCGCTCTTGTAGGCTGTAGCGATGCAGTCCGCCAGCACCATATCCTTGTAATTTTGCGCGTAGGTGCGCCCGCCTGCCTGTGGGGAGTTGGTCGGATCATCCTTGGCCCAACTGTTGGAAGGTGCGGCCGCCCAAGCCAGTGCCAAAACCGCAGTCAAATATTTCATCACGACAAACTCCAGAAGTTCGCGCGGTCGGTTTGATAATTCACACCCGGCTCATTGAAATAGCAGTGGTCGTAACACATTCTGCCGTCAAACAATGTGGCATGCCCTTGAGCATCCGACCAGCCAGAAACTTCAAACAAAATAAGTCCCTTCCGGCCCGCCAGGGTGCCGCCGTTTGCGGCCGGGTATCTGACCGTCTCGGCACTTCCCCATTGCTGTTCCAGATAGGCAATCAGGCTTTTGACGCGATAAAAGTACCAGCGCTTGTCAGCGCCAGACACGGTTTCGCCAACTATTCGTGGTATGAGTGAGCCGGAGTAATTGAGGATATAACTCATGCGTACTGCGCACGTGTTGACCCACCTTAGGGCCGGATCACGGCTTTTGATGTTCATTGCAACATTGCCGCCGATGACTGTCGCAACTTTTTCAGATGGATTGAGGGTGTCGTAAATCCGTTGAGAAGCCGCCCACGCGCTAGAAAATGAGGGTCGAATCATGTTTCATCCTTGATGTTGGGAAGCAGAAAATCGCAGCAGTTTAATCCTTCATACTTGAGGTGACGATGGTGACACGCGCCGCTCAACAGCACCTCATGCTTCCGGCCCTTGGCGTTACGACCAGCGTGCTGGGACCGAACGGTGTACATCTGAGCAGACGGCTGCCATAGCCCTGAACGACGGTGTCATGAAGGTGTGTTGCCCTGAAGTTACGACGCACAGGCAGATGATGCGGTGCCCCTATTAACGGCCAAATAACAGGATCTACGCACGCTATCAGCGCTAGTGATACCGTGCGAAAAACGCTGCCCGCCTTTGCCGATCTCGATCATTTTCGTGACGTCACGAAAATGATTAGCGGCATCCACTCCAGCGGTTTCGCTGTTGCAGCTGTGGCAAGGATTGATTATCCATAACGACTTCCTGATAAGAAGCCAGAAGGTGTAAACCTTATTCAGGACGAAGCAGCAGAGACAAAAAAGCCGCGATCATTCGCGGCTTTTTTGTGGGTCACTACTTGGCTGGCGCTGCCGGCTTCGGCGCAGGATTATCAAACAGATTCAAACGTTCACGAAGTTCGTGTGCCGGCAGCGGTTCTTTGTCCGCCGGCAATGCGTTCGGATCGGCTGGCGGCGCAGGCACTTCGCCCGGACCACCCTGCCCTTGCGTCGGCGCTGGCGCCGGTTCGGCACCTTGTTCGCCTTCGATGGCTCGCTGGGCTTTCTTGGTCAGCACCACGATGTCGATCCGGCGGTTGACCGGGTTGAACGGGTTCTCCCGATCGAACAGTGCCGATGAGGCATAACCCACGACGCGCGCCACCTGTGAGTCTGGGTAGCTGCCGGCGACCAATGCGCGACGAGCCGCGTTGGCGCGGTTGGCCGAGAGTTCCCAGTTGCCGAAATCGCCGGTGCCCGAGTACGGCTTGGCATCGGTGTGGCCGCTGATGCTGATCTTGTTCGGCACCGCTTTGATGGTGTCGGCCATGGCCAGCAGAATATCTTCGAAGTACGGCTTCAGGCGCGCACTGCCGGAGTCGAACATCGGGCGGTTTTCGGCGTCCATGATCTGGATGCGCAAACCGTCCTGGGTGATCTCGAAGAGGATCTGATCCTTGAATTTCTGCAATTGCGGGTTTTCATTGACCTTGTTCTGCAACTCTTGCAGCAACAACTCCAGGCGTTCCTTCTCGACCTGCTCGGCCATGCCTTCAACCTGCTCGGCGTCGATGGTCACCTTGTCTGGCTGCGGCTGAGATTTCACCTCCGGGTTGAGGGTGTTCTCCGGCGCCAGGGTCGGCGTGCCGCCCAGGTCGATGATGTACGGCGTACCGCTTTCGGAAAACCCGACCGGGTCCTTGAAGTAACCGGCGATGGCGATCTTCTGTTCAGGCGTCGCGGTGGACAGCAGCCACAACACCAGGAAGAACGCCATCATCGCCGTCGCGAAGTCCGCGAAGGCGATTTTCCAGGCGCCCCCGTGATGTCCGCCGGCGATGCGCTTGACGCGCTTGATGATTATCGGCTGGTTATTTTCCATGACTTAACGACCGCGAACCGCTTGTTCCAGCTCAGCGAAGCTAGGACGGTGCGCCGGGTACAGAACCTTGCGACCGAACTCCACCGCCAGCGACGGCGGCATCCCGGAAGCCGAAGCCACCAGCGAGGCCTTGATGGCTTCGTAGGTATTCAGTTCTTCCTTGGCATCGTGAGCCAGGGAGTGGGCCAGCGGGCCAAAGAAACCGTAGGCCGCGAGAATACCGAAGAAGGTACCGACCAGTGCCGCCCCCACGTGCAGACCGATGGACTTCTGGTCGCCTTCGCCCAGGGATGCCATGGTCACCACGATCCCCAATACCGCCGCGACGATACCGAAACCGGGCATGGCGTCGGCGATGCCGTTCACCGCGTGGGACGGGTGCTCGAGGTCTTCCTTGAGGCTGTAGAGTTCCATGTCGAACAGGCCTTCCAGCTCATGGGGAGCCATGTTGCCGGAGGACATGATGCGCAGGTAATCGCAGATGAACGCGGTCATGCGTTCGTCTTTGAGCACCGCCGGGTACTTGGCGAAGATCGGGCTCGCGGCGGCATCTTCGATGTCGCCTTCGATCGCCATCATGCCTTCGCGACGGCTCTTGTTGAGGATCTCGTAAATCAGCCCCAGCACTTCCAGGTAGAAGGTGTGGTTGAAACGCGAACTGAACATGCCCAAGGACTTCTTGAGCACGTGCATTGTCATGTGGCCGGGGTTGGCCTGCAGGAAGGCGCCAAGGGCCGCGCCACCGATAATCATCACCTCGAAAGGCTGGATGAGAGCGGCAATCTTGCCGTGGGAAAGCACGTATCCGCCGAGCACGCTCGCGAATACGACGATGATGCCGATAATTTTAGCCATAGGTAGGAGAGCACTTACTGAGTCGGGTTCAAGGTCATATTCGGAAGTTAAAAAATCTCTTCTTCTACTTATCGGCAAAACTGCGCCAGACTATAGCCAGTTAAGGCGAAAAGCTAATTTGACCCGTTCAGGGCATAGGTAAAGCAGACGATGATCGCGTCCAGACATGGCTAACGAAACGAACGTCCCAACGCCAAAACCAACCACGCTTGAAAGCTGGGTCAAGCTTCTCGATGGCGTACGCCTGCCGGTTCCGCAAGCCAGCCACGACCGGGTCTGCAAAGCCATCCGCGATAACCGCAGCTCGCTGCGCGACATCGCCGACCTGATGCAGGAAAGCCCGGCCCTGGCCTTGAGCGTGATTCGCGAAGCCAACCGTCACACCCATGGCAGCATGACCGAGCCTGCTGAAAACCTTGAGGTGGCGATCAATCGCCTCGGTTTGAAACGCACCGAAGAACTGCTCGACCGCCTGCCTGCCGAACCCCAATTGCAAATCCCCGTCGCCCTGCGCCAGCTCCAACTGATCAGCCAACACGCCACTCAACAGGCCAACGGTTTTTTTGCCAGTCGCCTGGCGCGACTGTGGCAGGACATCCACTGGGGCAGCCTGCTGTTTCTCTCGCCACTCTGGCCCATGGCGCTGACCCATCCGCAGTTGCTTGAAGAGTGGGAGTTGCGGGTCATCCATAAAGGCGAGTCGGCACGCAAAGTCGAAAAGCAATTGTTCGGCGTGCGCCTGCTGGAAATCTGTCTGGCGCTGGTGGACGTCTGGCGCCTGCCGATCTGGGTACAGCAAGGTTATCGGCTGCTGCGCAGCGAACAACGTGAGCTGGTGAAAGTCCTGCGCATCGCACGTGACAGCGATCACCCGTTGCGCCAACAGAACCGCCTGGATGACGACCCGACGTTGCGCCGCTGGCTCAATCAGCCCGCCAATACCGTGCTGCTGGCCAACGGTCTGGCGCTGGCGGCACAACAGGCCTGGGATAGCCCCCATTGCGAGCGCTGGCAGTACCTGACCAGCCTTTACCTGCAAATGCCGATGGATGAGGTGCAGCAACAATTGCACCAGCAGGCCGCCAACAGCGCTCGTCAACACGCCATGCCGGACCTCTGGCACCCGGCCGAATCGCTGATCTGGCCACCGGGTGCGCACCGCGTGCATGCCGGGTTGTTGCCCGCCCCGGCGCCGACCGCCGAAGACCTGGCGAAGTGGCGCAAGCAATGTGCCGAATTGCTGGTGGAGCCGAGCCGTTTTACCAATGCCATGCACTTGACCACATCGGCCCTGGATGCCCTGGTGGCGTGTGGCATGCGCCGGGTGATGATTCTGATGGCCGACCGCACGCACGCCAATTTGCGCGTGCACCAGACCGCCGGGCTACCCAAGGAAGTGGCCGGTTTGAACCTGGTGGTCAGCCAGAGCACCGTGCTGCAACGCCTGCTCGCGCAACAGGCCCAGGTGCGCCTGACGCCGGCCAACAACGCACAATTCTCGGCCCTGCTGCCAGCCAGCCTGCGCTCACAGTTCAGCGGCGAACACCTGCTGCTGCGCTCACTGGTCAACAACGGCCGGGTGATCATGATCGTGGTGGCGGATCAGGGCGGCGGACCGTTCTCGGAAATCACCGTGCAAGCCTTCGGCAAAACCGCACAATGCATCGAAAAGGCCCTGCACAGCTTTAGCCACCGCTAGGGCCTGTTTACCGTTATTTCCTGCCCCAAAATAACTGATAACAGGCCCTCATGACGCTGCGCTACAATCCTCCCCTTTGTGCTCTGGAGACCTCACATGTCTGACTTCTCTGGCTTGGCGCTGGTGATCGAGCCGAGCGACCTGCTCCCGCGTCTCGACTCCCGCGAACTGATTCTGGTGGACCTGACCAGCAGCGCCCGCTATGCCGAAGGGCATATCCCCGGTGCACGCTTTGTCGATCCAAAACGCACTCAGCTGGGCCAGGCGCCTGCGCCGGGCCTGCTGCCGACCCACGCCGCGCTTGAAGCATTGTTCGGCGAACTGGGGCACAACCCTGATGCGGTCTATGTCGTCTATGACGATGAAGGCGGCGGTTGGGCCGGGCGCTTTATCTGGCTGCTGGATGTCATCGGCCACAGCAAGTATCACTATGTCGACGGCGGCCTGCCGGCCTGGCTGGCAGAAGGCTTGCCCATGTCAATCCAGATCCCGCCGGCAGTCGGCGGCCCGGTCGCCCTGACCCTGCACGACGAACCTGTCGCCACCCGCGAATACCTGCAAAGCCGCCTCGGCGCCGCTGACCTGGCGATCTGGGACGCACGTGGCCCGCTGGAATACTCCGGCGAGAAAGTGCTGGCGGCCAAGGGCGGGCACATCCCCGGCGCGGTCAATTTCGAATGGACCGCCGGCATGGATCAGGCGCGCAACCTGCGTATCCGCACCGACATGCCGAAAATCCTGGAACAACTCGGCATTACCAAAGACAAAGAAGTCATTACCCACTGCCAGACACACCATCGTTCTGGCTTCACCTATCTGGTGGCCAAGGCGCTCGGTTATCCGCGGGTCAAAGGCTACGCCGGCTCCTGGGGCGAATGGGGCAACCACCCCGACACGCCCGTAGAGATTTAAGTTTTTCAAGGACAGTTAATGAATAAGCGTTTGTTTATCCTCAGCCAATACCTGCTGCCCCATCACTTGCTCTCGCGACTGGCCGGCTGCATTGCCGAATGCCGTGTGCGCTGGTTCAAGAACGCCTTTACCGCCTGGTTCGCCAAGCGTTATCAAGTGGACATGTCCCAGGCGCTAGTCGAAGACCTGACCGCTTACGAGCACTTCAATGCGTTCTTCACCCGCGCCTTGAAGGACGGTGCTCGCCCGCTGGATCAAACGCCTGGCGCGATCCTCAGCCCGGCCGACGGCGCCGTCAGCCAGCTCGGTCCGATCGAACACGGTCGCGTTTTCCAGGCCAAGGGCCACAGCTTCAGCGTGCTGGAACTGCTGGGTGGCGACGCGGCCAACGCAGCGCCCTTCATGGGCGGCGATTTCGCCACCATTTATCTGTCGCCGAAAGACTACCACCGTGTGCACATGCCGCTGGCCGGTACCCTGCGCGAGATGGTCTACATCCCCGGCCGCATCTTCTCGGTCAACCAGACCACCGCTGAAAACGTTCCGGAACTGTTCGCCCGCAACGAGCGTGTAGCGTGCATTTTCGACACCGAGCGCGGCCCGATGGCCGTGGTGTTGGTGGGTGCGATGATTGTGGCGTCGATCGAAACCGTTTGGGCTGGCTTGGTCACACCGCCAAAACGCGAGCTGAAAACCTTCCGCTACGATGAAGCGGCCCGTGCGCCGATTCACTTGGAAAAAGGTGCGGAACTGGGTCGTTTCAAGCTCGGTTCTACGGCGGTCGTGCTGTTCGGGCCGGATCAAGTGAAATGGGCTGAAGGGCTGGGCGCTCTTTCGCCGGTGCAGATGGGCCAGGGCATCGGCCTGCCAACCGCCTGATCCCTCGATCCGATCCCACGAACGCCTTTCGTGGGATCGGACATTTCCTCCCGCTGCGCCCCCTCCTCCAGCGTTCATAGCTGCTACAGTCAAAGTCATTCGTTGCCCATTTCCCGGTCGGAGTTTGTCCACGGCATGAATGAGACCAATCCTGCCCTGCTGCTACGCGCACCGATCCCGATGCAGTCGCGCCTGTCTTTCTGCGAAGCCACGCCACGCGACCTCAAGCGCTGGATCGCCAACCTGCCCAAAGCCAACATCGGCGAAACCGCTCGCCAGTTGTATCAAGGCTTGAATGAACTCAACCAGCTGCTCACACCCAGCGACAATCGCCTGCAATTGCTCGAATTGCTGCGGCCCGAGGTGTATTACGTCTGCAAGCACCTGGAGCGGCATTTTCTGCACCAGGCCATTGTGCTCGACGAGCGTTCGCGCAAGATTGCCAACCTTTGCCAGGCGCTGCAGAGCCACTTGGCGATCGGTTACAAGCAGATCGTCGTCCGCATTGCACCGCGTTTCAGTAAAGACCGTGCGCCGCTGCTGACCCAGGCATTGCAACGGGCCGTCCATTGCCTGAATGGTACGTTGATCCGCGCCACTGAGCTCTATTGCCCGGCGCCCGAAGGGCTGTGGCTGGAACTGCATCAGCTGTACCGGATCGGCTGCGAACATCAGCTGCAACATCAGAGCGTGCGCGATGAACTGGCCAGCCAGACGCAAAGCCTGAGCATCGAGCAGACCTACGTCGTCGCCCTCCTGCTGGGTGCTTCACGCTGCAATCAACTGCGCCAGAACCAGATCGCCCGGCTCGCCGAGGTGCTGGAACCCTGGAGCCAATGGATCAAGCTGCAACCCTTCAAACCGGACAACGGGCTGTTTGCCGTCGCCCCGGACCTCGACAGCGGCCCGCGTTATCGCGTCAAATTCCCTGCCGAACAACAGGAGCGCTTGTTGGGGATCGACCCGCAGCCCCTGGTCGCCGCCATCGAAACCCATCTGCAACAATCAGCCGACAAGGCATCGCCGCTGCCGGTTCCGACAGGGCTGAATCTGGATACGCTGCAACACCTGTATGCCGCCTGGGGCCAGGCCTCCGAGCGCGGTTTCCAGCGCACCGTCGGCCACGGCACATTGACCCTGTGCGTGGGCATGAGCGCCCTGCACTTTTATCTCGGTGGCAAACGCCCGTTCAACGACATCCTGAAAAAAACCGGCGCCCGTCCCGCGCAGTTCTCGGCAGCCGAGCCGGCAGGACGCGCCAAGGACCAATGGAAACAGGCCTTCGACGCCGCCCCCCATGGCACGGCAGACACGCTGCTGCCCTACGAAGAGATCGAATATCCACACCTTCAGAAACATGACAACCACGAGGCGTCCGGCCAACAGCATTTCCCGACCTACGCGCTACCGGTGATCAATCACAGCCCTGGCGGTTATTGCCTGGCCTGGCCCGGCGCAGTGCCTGCCGAACTGCAGGCTGGCGAAATGGTCGGCATCGAGGATACGGCCGGTCAAGGCTGGAGCGTTGCCGTGGTGCGCTGGATCCGCCAGGTACGGGGCGGCGGCACGCAGATGGGTATCGAACACGTTGCGCCTTACGCCGAACCCTGCGGCCTGCAACTGATTCGCTCCGGCGACGAACACAGCCAGTACTTGCGCGGGCTGTTACTGCCCGCTATCAGTGCCATCGACCTCCCGGCCACCCTGCTCACGCCGCGCCTGCCGTTCCAGGAAGGTAATAAGGTGTTGATCAACACCAATGGCCAGGAACGCCCGGCCGAGCTGGAGAGACGGATGACGAGCACCAACAGCTTCAATCAGTTTGCCTACCGTTCGCTGGAGGTAGCCAGAAACGAAAACGCCGCGGAAGGCGGCGTGGTCGGGGTAGCGCAAGAGTTTGATTCGTTGTGGAAGTCGCTATAACGGCGAGTCCCAGAAGGTGCCCCCATCGCGAGCACGCTCGCGATGGGGCTCGCCCGGACGGTCGAAAACTCAGAGCTGCCCGTCGCGATCCCGGAAGCCCAGCAGATACAGCACGCCATCCAGCCCAAGGGTGGAAATTGCCTGCTTCGCCGATTGCTTGACCAATGGTTTGGCGCGGAACGCTACGCCCAGCCCGGCAATCGCCAGCATCGGCAGGTCGTTGGCACCGTCACCGACGGCAATCGTCTGCTCCAGACGCAAACCTTCTTTATGCGCCAGCTCACGCAGCAAATCCGCCTTGCGTTGCGCATCGACAATCGGCTCGACCGCCACGCCGGTGACCTTGCCGTCGACCACTTCCAGTTCGTTGGCGAACACATAGTCGATGCCCAGCTTGGCCTGCAGTTGCTTGGCGAAGTAGGTGAAGCCGCCCGACAGAATCGCGGTCTTGTAGCCCAGGCGCTTGAGTTCGGCGAACAGGGTTTCGGCGCCTTCGGTCAGGCGCAGGGAAGCACCGATGGAGTCCAGCACGCTGACGTCCAGCCCTTGCAGCAAGGCCAGGCGTTCCTTGAAGCTGGCGCGGAAGTCCAACTCGCCGGCCATCGCCCGCTCAGTAATCGCGGACACCTGGTCGCCAACGCCGGCGGCCTTGGCCAGTTCGTCGATGACCTCGGCTTCAATCAGCGTCGAGTCCATGTCGAACACCGCCAGACGACGGTTACGGCGGAACAGCGAATCTTCCTGGAAGGCGATGTCGACGTTCAGCTCTTGCGCAACGCTGAGGAATTCAGCCCGCAGCGCTTGCGGGTCAGCCGCTTCGCCACGCACGGAAAACTCGATGCAACCCTTGCCCTTGTCGGCCGGGGTGTCCAGCGGCATGCGCCCGGAAAGGCGATCGATATGGTCGATGTTCAGGCCATATTTGGCGGTGATCGAACTCACACGCTGCAATTGCTCGGCGGTCACTTTGCGGGTCAACAGGGTGACGATGTGGCGTTTCTTGCCCTGGTTGCCGACCCACTGCTGGTAATCCTCTTCGGACACCGGCGTGAAACGCACTTGTTGCTCAAGCTCATAGCCTTTGAACAGGATGTCTTTGAGCACCGAGTTGCCTTGCTCGGTGTCAGGAATTTCAACCAGGATGCCGAACGACAGGGTGTCGTGGATCACCGCCTGACCGATGTCGAGAATGTTCACACCACCCTGGGCCAGAACGCCGGTTATGGCCGCAGTCAGACCCGGACGGTCGACTCCCGTGATGTTTATCAGGACGATTTCGCGCAAGGCGCACCCCCGCAGGTGGAAAAAAACCGCATTCTACCCATTTTCAGTGACCATCGGGCACCGCGAGCGCTTTGACGGCCTAGGGCCTGTCGCTATACTGCGCGTCAACTTCACGGACAAAGAGCCGAGCTCAAGTGAACCGGCCCACGCCAGTAAAAACCGATAACTTCTTTCTGCTGATCTTCCGGGCACTGCGTCATCGCCGTGTGCCGATCGCATTACGCATTGCCAGCCATAACGTGATCCTGGTCGCTCTGGCCCTGGTGATCTATGCCTGTGTGATGGGTTTGCAGTTCAAGCAGGCCATGCACGAGCAGGCGGATGCCCTGGGCGAAAGCCTGACCACCCAGACGGCTACGTCGGCCACGGAGCTGCTGGTGTCCAACGACATCCTCAGCCTGAATGTGCTGCTCAACAACCTGACCAAGAACAAGCTGGTGGCCCACGCTGCCATCTACAGCGTGGATAACCGCATCCTCGCCGAAGCCGGTCAGCGTCCCAAGCACGGCCTGCTGGGCGAAGCCGAAGGCATGTACCAGAGCAAGATCACCTTCCAGGACGTGACCGCCGGGCAACTGCGCATCAGCCTGGACATGGATCAGTTCCAGCAGCCGATGACCATCAGCCTGCAAAGCATGGGCATTCTGAGCGCGATTCTGCTGGCGCTGTCCCTGGCCTTGAGCCTGCGCCTGGGCCGCAATATCTCCACGCCGCTGCTGCAATTGCGGGTGTGGCTGCGCAATATCGACGAATACACCCCGGCCACCGAGCGTCAGGATGAAGTCGGCGATCTCGCTCGTCAGCTGCACGCCAATTTCGCGCCGGAGCCGGCCGAACCGGAGCCTGTTCCGGAGCCCGAGTTCAACGACAGCGATGACGACGAAGAGACCGATCCGGCCTTCGAAGTGCGCAACCTGCGTGATCCGAGCTTCGATGAAACCCGACCGGTGGCAGGTCTCAAGCCTGCGCCGCGACGCATTGTCAGCACGGTCGAAGACGACGATGACGACGAAGATCCGTTTGCCGATCTGCGTGACGACTCGACAGACAGCGCGCCGAAATCCGTCGCAAAGCCGCAGGTATCGAACGTACCTCAACACAGCGCGGTACTGGCGGTGCAACTGGGTGCACAGGATCAACTGCGTCGCCTGCCCCGCGCACGTCTGGAAGAGCTGCTCAAGCGCTACCGCGATTGCCTCGATCAGGCGGCGTCGCTCTACCAGAGCGAACTGCACACCCTGAACGATGGCAGCACGCTGATGCTGTTCCACACCGAAGACAGCGGCGATGACTACCTGACCAACGCCATCTGCTGTGGTGAGTTGCTGCGCGCCCTGGGCCATCAATTGCAGATCGAAGTCGCCGACAGCGGCATCACCCTGCAATTGCAGTTGGGCCTGACACTGGGCGACGAACTGTTCGGCTTGAGCCAGATCGACCTGCTGTTGACCGAAACCGCTCAGGATGCACTGGCCCTGTCGCAACACAGCCGCAACCTGCTGCTGGTGGAGCGCAAGATCAGCGACGACGCGCTAATTCGCCAGCGTGCACGGATCCGCCCGATTGCAAGCCCTGAGGGTGCGTGCTGCGTAGAACGCCTGATGGAGCCTTATCCATCGATGCTGGAGCGGCAACTGGCGCGGATGCACGAACGCCGGGCGTAAATCTTGCCCCCCCGCTGCAAAGAGGCCCGCAGACGATTGATCGTTTGCGGGCTTTTTGTTGCCCCCTTAACTCTTGTAGCAGCTGCCGAGCCTGCGAGGCTGCGTTCGGCTGCACAGCAGTCGTAAAATCAGGCGATGGGTACGGTCAGGCAAAACGCGCCAACAGGCTCTGCGAGGACTTCGTCCTCGAACGCAGCCTCGCAGGCTCGGCAGCTGCTACGACCAACCCGCAAAAACAACAAAGCCCGCACGATGGCGGGCTTTGCTTTGGATCAATCCAGGCTCAGAACCTGAACACTTCCATATCCGTACGAATCGGCGAGGCCATCGGGATCTTTGGCTGTTTCTCCGGCTCTGCTGCCGGTGCCACAGGCTTGGCAGCCGGTTTGCGCGGTGCTTCAGCGATCGGCGGCTGGTTGGCCAGCGGCTTGAGCGCTGTCGACAGTTGCTCGGCCAGACGCTGCAGCAACACACCCTGGGCCTGAACCTGAGACGCCGTACCGCCGGCGTGCTGCTCTTGCAGATGAATGATACGGTTATCACGCACCTGACCACGACGATCGATCAGGCGCCATTGCGCGTCCAGGATCGCCGGTTGCGACACACCCGAGTCCAGACGGGTGATGGTCAGCAGAACCTGAACGTCCGGCGTGAAGCCCACTGTCGCAGGTGCCAGGACAACGCGTTGGCTGTCCAGATGACCAGCGACCTGACGCAGCAACAGCTGATCGATGTCCGACGACAGGCTGCCCGCCCAACGACCGTCGGCCGATGCTTGAAGGCTGCCATCCGGCTGACGCTGCAACAAGGTTTCGCGTTGCAGGTAATCAGCAACCGTTACCGGGCCCAACAATACCGCCATGCCCGCGCTTTGCGCAGGCTGAGCCGGACTTCCGCTGTCCAGCTGATACAGCGACACCGGCTGGTGCACGCTGCAACCCGCCAGGCCAAGAACGCCAGCGAGCATCAAAATAAAAGGAAGGCGCAGAGCAGTCATCGTCCCATCCAGGTGGCTGCCACAAGGCTCACCACAGTGAAAATACTCAAAAAATATGAAGAACGCTCGGCCACGCCGGCGCTTGAAAGGCCATATCATCCGTGAATATGCGTTCCGACTCCAGCGCCAAAGCGTCGATCTACGCGTCAAATCGTAGATCGAGCGCTCTAGGACGCTTAATTGAGGTTTTCGACGAACAGCGCATCCACCCTCTGGAAGCCCCGTGGCAGTTTGTTACCGCGACGTCCACGCTCACCTTTATAGTGTTCAAGGTCGTCCGCCTTCAGTGACAAGGTACGTTTGCCGGCCTGCAGCACCAAAGTAGCGCCCTCCGGCAAAACAGCGATGTCCGTGACATATTCTTCGCGACTGGCAACACGCTCACCGGGAATCCCGATGATCTTATTCCCTTTACCTTTACCTAATTGTGGCAGATCGCTGATTTTGAAGATCAGCAGGCGACCCTCGGTGGTCACCGAGGCCAGCCAGTTGTGTTCACGGTCGGCCACCGGACGCGGCAGGATGACCTTGGCGTTGTTCGGCAGGCTCAACAGGGCCTTGCCCGCCTTGTTCTTGGCTTGCAGGTCTTCGCCCTTGACCACGAAACCGTAACCGGCGTCGGATGCGATCACGTACAGCGCATCGTCTTCAGGCATCAGCACGCATTCGAAGCTCGCCCCTGGTGGCGGCGTCAGACGGCCGGTCAGCGGTTCACCCTGGCCACGGGCCGACGGCAGTGTGTGGGATGCAACCGAATAACTGCGGCCGGTGGAGTCGATAAACACCGCAAACTGGTTGGAACGCCCGGCCGCCGAGGTCTTGAAGCCATCCCCGGCCTTGTAGGACAGTCCGGTAGCATCGATGTCGTGACCTTTGGCGGAGCGAACCCAGCCTTTTTCCGACAACACGACCGTCACTTTCTCGTTCGGCAGCAGATCGTGCTCGGTCATCGCCTTGGCTTCGGCGCGCTCGACGATTGGCGAACGACGGTCGTCGCCATAGGTTTCGGCGTCTTTGATCAGCTCGCTGCGTACCAGTTTCTTCAGCTTGGCTTCGCTGCCCAGCAGGGCTTGCAGCTTGGCCTGTTCCTTGAGCAGTTCATCCTGCTCGGCACGCAGCTTCATTTCTTCCAGTCGCGCCAACTGACGCAAGCGGGTGTCGAGAATGTAGTCGGCCTGGATTTCGCTCAGGGCATAGCGCTCGATCAGGCTGGCCTTCGGCTGCTCCTCGGTACGGATGATGTGGATCACTTCGTCCAGGTTGAGGTAGGCAATCAGCAAACCGTCCAACAGGTGCAGGCGACGCTCGACCTTGTCCAGACGGAATTGCAGGCGTCGACGCACGGTCCGCACGCGGAATTCCAGCCATTCCACCAACAATGCGCGCAGGTTCTTGAGCTGCGGCTTGCCGTCGAGGCCAATGATGTTGATGTTGACCCGGTAGCTGGATTCCAGCTCGGTGGTCGCGAACAGGTGTTGCATCAGCGCTTCGTGATCGACCCGGCTGTTGACCGGAATAATCACGATGCGGCAAGGGTTCTCGTGGTCCGACTCGTCGCGCAAGTCCGCGATCTGCGGGGCTTTCGACGGTTTGGCCTGCATCATCGCGGCAATCTGCTCCAGCACTTTGGCACCAGAGACCTGGTGCGGCAGCGCCGTCACGACGATGTCGCCGTCTTCGACGTGGTAAACAGCGCGCATGCGCACCGAACCGCGACCGGTTTCGTAGATTTTCAGCAGGTCGGCGCGCGGCGTGATGATTTCCGCTTCGGTCGGATAATCCGGGCCCTGAATGTGTTCGCAGAGCTCCTCGACCGTGGCTTTCGGTTCATCCAGCAAACGCACGCAAGCGGTCGCGACTTCGCGCAGGTTATGCGGCGGGACGTCGGTGGCCATGCCCACGGCGATACCGGTGGTGCCGTTGAGCAGAATGTTCGGCAAACGGGCCGGCAACACCAGAGGTTCTTCCAGGGTGCCGTCGAAGTTCGGGCCCCAGTCCGCCGTGCCCTGGCCCAGTTCGCTGAGCAGCACTTCGGAATAACGCGACAGCCGCGCTTCGGTGTAACGCATGGCCGCGAAGGACTTGGGATCATCCGGCGCACCCCAGTTACCCTGGCCGTCGACCAGCGTGTAGCGGTAGCTGAACGGCTGGGCCATCAGCACCATGGCTTCGTAGCACGCCGAGTCGCCGTGAGGGTGGAATTTACCGAGCACGTCACCGACGGTACGCGCCGACTTCTTGTGCTTGGAATCGGCGTCCAGCCCCAACTCGCTCATCGCATAGACGATGCGTCGCTGTACCGGTTTCAGGCCGTCGCCGATATGCGGCAAGGCACGGTCCATGATCACGTACATGGAGTAGTTGAGGTAGGCATTTTCGGTGAAGTCAGCCAGTGACCGGCGCTCTACACCGTCCAGGCTGAGATCAAGGGAGTCGCTCATGCGGGCCTCATTATTTCGTGGTCTGGCGCAGCAGCATGGTGCCACCGCGCTGGGTAAATTCAAGTTTGTTCAGTGCGCTCATGCCGAGCAGCACTTGATTGCCGTGCAAACCGGGCGCCACCAGCGCGCGAACGTCACGCAGCACGATGGCGCCCAGTTGCAGCCGGTCGAGGCGGGTTCGATAGCCCTCGCTCAAGCCATTGGCCGTGCTCAGGGTCACCCCGAAGCCTTTTTCCAGCTTCAATCGTTCAGCCATTTCGGCCGGGATCGACACATCGGTCGCACCGGTATCGAGCATGAACTCCACGGGCTGGCCGTTGATCTGGCCGGTGGCGACAAAATGCCCCTGGCTGTTGCCGATCAGCTTCACTTCGATAAAACCCTGGCCCTGCTCAGAGCTGACGACGGTGTTGGGATTCTGTTGACGCTCCTCCCATTGACCGAAGAACCGCGTCGCCAGAAACAGCGCGGCGCCCCAGGCCAGCACCATCAACACCCGACCGGCGCGTTTGCCCGGCGGTTGCTGACTCATGGCTTGGCACTCCAGCCACCTTCAGGCGCGGCAAAGCGCCACACAATCGGCCGTACTTCACCGTCGGCGCGCGCACCGTTGTTGTTGTCGATACCGATCCAGGCACCTTCGACGTCGATGATCAGCGCTTCCGCCAGCCCAAAGGGTTGTGAATAACGACGATTTTCCTGCAAGGCCTCGGCAGCAAACGACCAGCAGCGCTCGACCTTGGTCGTCACCGCATCACGGCGACAGATCTGAAAGGCGTTGCGCTCAAGGGTAAACAGCTTGCCGTCGAACAATGACAGATCAGCAAAATCCCGAGGGCGAGCTCTGGCGTGGGGAAATTGCGCTGGCTGCATTTCCACCCCGCCTTCACTCAGCAGCACACAGCTACCGTCGCAGTCCCACACTGTTTGCTGGCGCTTGATCAGCAGCAAACCGCGGCGCTCACGTTCGGCGGCCAGCCACAGCGTGTCACCGGCCGGATTGATCGCCAAGCCTTCGAATAATGCATTGAAGTGCAACAACATGCCGCTCGCCCGCGCTTCGCGAACCAGCATCGGCGAGATTTTCAGCCAGGACGCAGGCCCGGTTGGCGGTACTTGCAACACCGCGGCGTGGCCTTCGCTGACGATGTAACGATTGCCCGCGCTGTCACAGGTGATGCCTTCGAAATCCAGATCCCCGCCCCGCACGAACGATGCCGCCCAAGTCCGCGCACGCAAGCCCCAAGGCAAACCGGTGTCGGGCACCAGGGGTACGTCAATGTGCACGGTTTCGGCTTGCCAGGTGGAGTTGCGGGTGTCGAGGCGATAGATTTGATCATCGTCGCGATCCGAAACGGTCCACAGCTCCTTGCCACACTGGGCCAGCCCCGAAAGATTGCCGCCGCGCATGCCGTCGACGGCATGTTCGGACAACAGGCGCAGCTCTGGCGCGGGTTCGGCAGAAACCGTCACCGAAGTCAGCAGCAACGCACACGCCAGGGCCCAGCCAAACCGCATCAGCCCAGAACCTCGGCCAGGTTGCCTTTGGATTCCAGCCAGGTCTTGCGATCGCCCGCGCGTTTTTTCGCCAGCAGCATGTCCATCATTTCCGAGGTCTCGGCGAAATCTTCACCCAGTGTCAGTTGCACCAGGCGCCGCGTGTTCGGGTCCATGGTGGTTTCGCGCAACTGTGGCGGGTTCATTTCACCCAGCCCCTTGAATCGGGTGACCTGCGGCTTGCCGCGTTTCTTCTCGGCCACCAGGCGATCGAGGATGCCGTCGCGCTCGGCCTCGTCGAGGGCGTAGTAGATCTCTTTGCCCAGGTCGATACGGTACAGCGGCGGCATGGCGACATAGACGTGACCGGCATCCACCAGCGGGCGGAAATGCTGGACGAACAAGGCGCAGAGCAAGGTTGCGATGTGCAGACCGTCGGAGTCGGCGTCGGCGAGGATGCAGATCTTGCCGTAACGCAGCTGGCTCATGTCCGCCGCGCCCGGGTCGACACCGATCGCCACGGCGATATTGTGCACTTCCTGGCTGGCCAGCACTTCGCTGCCGTCGACTTCCCAGGTGTTCAGGATCTTGCCGCGCAACGGCAGGATCGCCTGAAATTCTTTGTCCCGCGCTTGCTTGGCCGAACCGCCTGCGGAGTCACCTTCCACCAGGAACAGCTCGGAACGCATCGGGTCCTGCCCGGCGCAGTCGGCGAGCTTGCCCGGCAATGCCGGCCCTTGGGTAATGCGTTTGCGCTCGACCTTCTTGCTGGCCTTCAGACGACGACCGGCGTTGTTGATCGCCAGTTCGGCCAGCAACATGCCGGTTTCCGGGTTGGCGTTGAGCCACAGGCTGAAAGCATCCTTGACCACACCGGAAACGAAGGCGGCCGCTTCACGGGAGGACAGGCGCTCCTTGGTCTGGCCGGAGAATTGCGGTTCCTGCATCTTCATCGACAGGACGAAAGCGATACGCTCCCAGACGTCTTCCGGCGCCAGCTTCACACCACGCGGCAACAGGCTGCGGAACTCGCAGAACTCGCGCATGGCGTCGAGCAAGCCCTGACGCAGACCGTTGACGTGAGTACCGCCCTGGGCTGTCGGGATCAGGTTGACGTAGCTTTCCTGAACGCTGTCGCCGCCCTCGGGCAACCACAGCAACGCCCAATCGACGGCTTCCTTGTTACCGGCCAGGCTGCCGCAGAACGGCTCGTCAGGCAGGCGTTCAAATTCGCTGACCGCGTCTACCAGGTAGGAGCGCAGGCCGTCTTCGTAATGCCATTCGACTTTCTCGCCGGTGGCCTTGTCTTCAAAACTGACCAGCAACCCCGGGCACAGAACGGCCTTGGCCTTGAGCACGTGCTTGAGGCGGCTGATGGAGAATTTCGGTGAATCGAAATACTTCGGGTCCGGTGCGAAGAACACGCTGGTGCCGGTATTGCGCTTGCCGACGGTGCCGATGACTTCCAGCTCGGTTTTCTTGTAACCGTCGGCGAAGGTCATCTGGTATTCGTTGCCGTCACGTTTTACACGCACCCGGACTTCGGTCGACAAGGCGTTGACCACGGAAATACCCACCCCGTGCAAACCGCCGGAGAACTGGTAGTTCTTGTTGGAAAACTTGCCGCCCGCATGGAGTTTGGTGAGGATCAGCTCGACGCCCGAAACACCCTCTTCCGGGTGAATGTCCACCGGCATGCCACGGCCGTCATCGCTGACTTCCAGGGAGTGATCGGCGTGCAGGATGACCTGCACCGACGTCGCGTGCCCGGCCAAAGCTTCGTCGACGCTGTTGTCGATGACTTCCTGGGCGAGGTGGTTCGGCCGACTGGTGTCGGTGTACATGCCGGGGCGTTTGCGCACCGGGTCGAGGCCCGAGAGGACTTCGATGGCGTCTGCGTTATAAGAGCTAGCGCTGGGAGTGGCCATGGGGTCTCGTCGTCAGTGTTCAGTGAAAATAGGGGGGCAATGATCACAGTGCTGTGAAATCGATCGCCTGATACAAATCTGCGCCGATGCCGGCAAAACTCAATATTGCCGGCAGTTGCGCGGCAAAACCCTGGAAACTATGGTCGCCGCCGGCCTGAATGCGCAAGGCACAGGCCCGGTAATATTGTTGGGCGAGGCGATAGTCCAGCGTTTCATCGCCAGTCTGCAACCATACCTGAAACCGCTGCGGATCCTGGGGCGCCGGCACTTCCAGCTCGGCCAGGGCCGTCACGTGGTCGTGGGTCATTTCCCAGGTCTCATCGGTATACAGGTTTTTCTGCGTCCCCAGAAACCCGTCGAACATCCGGTGTGGGCTGACGGCAGGGTTGATCAACAGGGCTTTCAAGCCATGGCGCTCGGCCAGGTGAGTCGCATAGTAGCCGCCGAGTGAGCTGCCGACCAGCAGTGGCCGCCCCAGCTCCGCAATCGCCTGTTCCAGCTGAGCGATGGCCTCGCGGGGATGGTGATGCAGGGCCGGCACACGCAACTGATCGCTCAAGCCCAGCCGCTCCATCACTTCGATCAACTGAGTGGCCTTTTTTGAGGCAGGCGCGCTGTTGAAACCGTGGATATAAAGGATCGAACCAGACATTTGAGCTCCCTGTGCGTCGGGTAAAGAAGGCGGAGTTTACTGCAGGAGCTGTCGAGTGCAACGAGGCTGCGATCTTTTGACTTTGTTTAAAAGCAAGATCAAGAGATCGCAGCCTCGTTGCACTCGACAGCTCCTACAAGCTCCTACAGGGGGAATCGGTAAGTGTCAGTAGCCGTTGGAGCCGTAATCAATCTGGAAATCGAACCCGGTCACGCGCTCAACGCCAGTTTCAAGCTGACCATCGGGCAACAGCCGCAACCACCGATACCCCGGCGCCTGCTCACTCACTTTGAAATCGTCACTGCCCGGTTCGAACTGGATGCAGGTCGAGGGTGATGCGATCAGGCGAACACCGTTGCGCACTTGATCAATCTCCTGATGAACATGCCCCCAAAGCACCGCACGTACCTGCGGAAACCGATCCAGCACCGCGAACAACGCCTCTGGATTGCGCAATCCAATCGGCTCCATCCACGCGCACCCGATCGACACCGGATGATGATGGAAGCACACCAGATGATGCCGCTGCGGCGCCTCGCTCAACGAGCGCACGAGCAATTGCAACTGCTCATCCTGCAAATACCCCGGCACTGAACCCGGCACCGCCGAATCGAGCAACGTCACCCGCCAGTTGCCGATGTCCACCACCGGCTCCAGCAATGCACTGTGCACCGCCGCCTCGGCCATGATCCGCGGCTCGTCGTGATTACCGGGGATCCAGCGCGCCGGGGCATCGATCTGCCGGGTCAGGTCGCGAAACAGCTGGTACGACTCCAGCGTCCCGTCCTGGGACAGATCGCCAGTGGCAATCATCAGATCGATCTGCGGTTGCTGCTTCAATACCAGCTCAATCACCTGTTGCAGGCTGTCGCGGGTATTCATGCCCAGCAACGTCGCGTCCGCCTCGGCAAACAGATGACTGTCGGAGAGTTGCACCAGCAACGCCGGATCGGCGGTGGTCAAAGTGGATACGCTCGGCAAGGCGTTCTCCCAGGGCGTGATCACGGGATTGGAAAGTGCCGCAATTATGCTGGGGGACGATCAAAAGAGGAAACCTGTGAACCGGAAGCAGTTCACAACTACACAGCACTCTTAGCGCACAACGGCGTACTCGTGTCCGCAAGCCAGGCAATGACTCAGCCATTCCCCCAGGAACAGATTGAGTTGAGCCTTTTCGTCCGGCTGATGCATCGCGGCGTTCGGGTAAGGATAGATGCCGCGAAAGCGTCGTGCATGTTCGGCGCTGATAACTTCAGCCATGCGCGCGTCGTGATACACCTGCACTTCCAGTTGCGGCACTGGCAACCAGGGCAGGCTGTGCTCCTGACGCACCTGCAGGGTGGTGGTGTACGGACAGGCTTGCAGCACTTCCAGGGCCAGCACGCCAAGCATCTGGTCACCTTGGGTCACGGCAATGCGCCGGGCCGCCGGATCGTTGCGCATGTCCGGCAACAGTCGCATCAGGCGCGCGTAGTTGGCCTCGCAAGAGGCTTGCAGCCCCACGAGGTCGACCCGATATCGATCGCGCAGCTTGTTTACGACCATAACCCCCTCACTTCCACGCGGTTCAAAGCCAGCCACTGCAAGGCAATGATGCTCGCCGCGTTGGCAATACGTCCGTCACGCACGGCTTGCAGGGCATCTTCGAAAGCCCAGACCGTGACGCGAATATCTTCTGCCTCTTCCTCCAGCCCATGCAGGCCGCCAACCCCGGCACTGTCACAACGCCCCAGGTACAAATGCACAAACTCGTTACTGCCACCCGGCGATGGAAAATATTTGGTCATCGGCCAGAGCGCCCCGAATACAAGTCCAGCTTCCTCCTGCGCTTCGCGGTGAGCAACTTCTTCCGGTACTTCATCCTTGTCGATCAGACCGGCGACCAGTTCGATCAGCCACGGATTGTCGGTCTTGCCCATGGCGCCGACGCGAAACTGCTCGATCAGCACCACTTCGTCGCGCTGTGGATCATAAGGCAGCACACACACTGCATCGTGGCGCAAGAACACTTCACGATTGATCTCGCGACTCATGCCGCCGTCGAACAATTCGTGGCGCAGGTGCACGCGGTCGAGCTTGTAGAAACCCTCGTAGCACTTTTCACGCCGAACAATATCAACGGCGGTCGGAATGGCGTTGGCAAAATCAGTCATGACAATCCTCGTTTACTGCAAATCCGTTACGAGGCTCCTTTTTGTTACTTGCAACCTCGACTTCGCGCCATCCTAACGCGCCCGCGATGTTTGATGCAGCCCCTTTACAGTCAGCGGGATAGACGGTGAGGGCGAAACCAACTCTAATTAGCTTAGTGGCGAACTGACTGCCTCGTTGAGAGTCGAAGCGGTTAACTTTTCGCCTTCCCCTGTTTCATTAAGGACGCCCATGTCGCTTTTCAAGATCGCCTCCGTGGCCGCCATCGCCCTGACCCTGGGTGCGTGCCAGAGTCTTTTCCAGCCCAATTACCGGGCGCCGCTGGAAACCACCCGCGACGCTTCCGAACAGCTGAAACCAGGTTGCGCCAACCCTGACTGCCCGCTGGTGAACATCGATACGCTGCACTTCCCGGCTGAGCCTGCGCTTGACGGCATCATCGAAAAACGTTTGCTGCAAATGACCCGCACCTCACCCGACGCCTCTGTAGCGCCGACGCTGGCGGCGTATCGCGAGCAATTTTTGAGCAGTGCCGAGCCGCGCTACAGCAGCTACTTGCAAGCCAAGGTACGTGAGCAGCATGACGGCTTGGTGATCATTGAACTGTCCAGCTATCTGGACAATGGCGGTGCCCATGGCACGCCAGGCCGCGGTTTCATCAACTACTCGCGTCAGCAGCATAAAGTGCTGACGCTGTCGGACATGGTGATCCCGGGGCAGGAAGAAGCGTTCTGGAAAGCGGCCCAGGTGGCGCACAACAGCTGGCTGATCAGCACCAAACTCGATCAGGAGCCGGAGTTCGTCAAGAGCTGGCCCTTCGTGAAAACCCAGAACGTGGCGTTGACGTATGGCGGGGTGATCCTCAAGTACGAAGTGAGCACCCTTGCGCCTTACGCATTGGGCCACGTCGAACTGAAGATCCCCTACCCACGCCTGAACGGCATTCTCAAGCCTGAGCTGTTTCCCGGCCGTAGCTGAAGGCTCGACCAAGCACCAGTTGCAGCAGCCCTGCCAGTACCAGCGACGGCAGGGTTGCGCCGATGTCCGGATAGAGATTGGCCAGCAAGTGATAAGTACTCACCCCGCCCAACCAGGCGAGCAACGCCGGCCAGCGCAAGGCGGCCGAGGCCACTTGGCTACTGCGTTTGCGCAGGATGAAGTGATCCACTAGCACCACGCCGAACAGCGGCGCAAACACCGAACCGATCAACAGCAGGAAATTCTGGTACTGGGCCAATGGCGCCAGGCAAGCGATCAGCGTGCAGATCACGCCGATGGCCAAGGCCAGATGCTCAACTTTCAAGCGCAGCAGAATCCCGCTGGACACCGCCGCCGAATGAATATCGGCAAAGGCATTTTCTGATTCATCCAACAGAATCAGCAGCAACGGAATCCCCAGGCCAGCACCGGCCAGCGCCAGCAGCAAGGCATTCACTTCACCACTCGGCGCGAACGCCAGGGTGTACGCCACGCCCAGGCTCATCAGCCAGAAGTTACCGATAAAGAAACCCAACGCCGTACCGCCGAAGACATTCTTCGCACGCTTGCCGAACCGCGAGTAGTCGGCAATCAGCGGCAGCCAGGACAGCGGCATCGCGATCGCAATGTCGAAACCGACGGCGAACGGCATCGAACCATCACCGGCCTGCGCCCACAACGCCGCCAGGTCGGCCTTGGCGAACAGGTTCCAGGTCAGCCAGATGCACGCGGCCAGCAACAGCCAGATGCCCCACTTGCGCAGGATCTTGCGCACGAAGGTCAGCGGACCGCTGACCGCCAGCAAGGTGGCCAGTGCACCGAAGAACAGCGTCCACAGCAATGGGTTCGACCACAGGCTGCCTTCGCTGAATGCACGGGCGCCGAGCAGGCTGGCGGCGTCGCGCATCACAATGATTTCGAACGAACCCCAACCGATCAGTTGCAGCAGGTTCAGCACCGCCGGAAGGCTCGCGCCTTTTGCACCGAGGCTGAGTTTGAGCGCGGCCATCGATGACAGGCCGGTGTCACTGCCGATCACGCCGACAGCGGCCAGCAACAGCACGCCGACCAGCGTGCCGAGAAAAATCGCCAGCAATGAGCCGGACAGGCCCAGACCCGGTGCGAGCAAAGCGCCGGTCTGCAACACCATCAAGCCGATGCCGAGGGAAAACCACAGGGAAAACAGATCACGACCGCCGAAGACGCGCTTGTCGGTCGGCACCGCGATATCCGGGGAGTAAGTGCTGGGTTGAATGCTCAAGGGTGTTATCTCAGAGGAACATGTGTTGTGGTGTTGACCACCCTTTGTGGCGAGGGAGCTTGCTCCCGCTGGTCTGCGAAGCAGACCCAAAACAAGTCACCGCGGTCTGACAGTCAGGTTGCGATTACCGATTTTACGACTGCTTCGCAGCCGAGCGGGAGCAAGCTCCCTCGCCACAAGGGTAAGCGGCGCACCCGAGTGCGCCGGTCAGATCAAACCTTCTTGTACAGCTGACTGCCTTCCTGCTTGAACCGCTCAGCCTGCTCCGCCAGTCCCTTGGCGACTTCGACATCGACGGTTTCGATCCGCTGGTTGGCCGCGTATTCACGGACTTCCTGGGTGATTTTCATCGAGCAGAATTTCGGCCCGCACATGGAGCAGAAGTGCGCGACCTTGGCCGAATCCTTCGGCAGTGTTTCATCGTGGTACGAACGTGCGGTATCTGGATCGAGGCCCAGGTTGAACTGGTCTTCCCAACGGAATTCGAAACGCGCCTTGCTCAAGGCGTTGTCGCGAATCTGTGCCCCCGGATGCCCTTTGGCCAGGTCGGCGGCGTGAGCGGCGATCTTGTAGGTGATGATCCCGGTCTTCACGTCATCCTTGTTCGGCAGGCCCAAGTGCTCCTTCGGCGTCACGTAGCAGAGCATGGCGCAACCGAACCAGCCGATCATCGCCGCACCGATACCGGAAGTGATGTGGTCGTAGCCTGGGGCGATGTCGGTGGTCAGTGGGCCAAGGGTGTAGAACGGCGCCTCGTCGCAGCACTCCAGCTGCTTGTCCATGTTCTCTTTGATCAACTGCATCGGCACGTGGCCCGGGCCTTCGATCATGCACTGCACGTCGTGCTTCCAGGCGATTTTGGTCAGCTCGCCGAGGGTTTCCAGCTCACCGAATTGCGCTTCGTCGTTGGCGTCGGCAATCGAGCCCGGACGCAGGCCATCACCCAGCGAGAAGCTGACGTCGTAGGCCTTCATGATTTCGCAGATGTCTTCAAAATGGGTGTAGAGGAAGTTTTCCTTGTGGTGCGCCAGGCACCACTTGGCCATGATCGAACCGCCACGGGAGACGATACCGGTCACGCGCTTGGCGGTCAGCGGCACGTAGCGCAGCAACACACCGGCGTGGATGGTGAAGTAGTCGACGCCCTGCTCGGCCTGCTCGATCAGCGTGTCGCGGAACAGCTCCCAGGTCAGGTCTTCGGCGACGCCATTGACCTTCTCCAGTGCCTGATAGATCGGCACGGTACCGATCGGCACCGGCGAGTTACGGATGATCCATTCGCGGGTTTCGTGGATGTGCTTGCCGGTGGACAGGTCCATGACCGTGTCCGAACCCCAGCGAATGCCCCAGGTCAGCTTCGCCACTTCTTCTTCGATGGACGAACCCAAGGCACTGTTGCCGATGTTGCCGTTGATCTTCACCAGGAAGTTACGGCCGATGATCATCGGTTCCAGTTCGGTGTGGTTGATGTTGGCCGGAATGATCGCGCGACCGCGGGCGATCTCTTCACGGACGAATTCCGGGGTGATGATTTTCGGCACGCTGGCGCCAAAGCTGTGGCCGGCGTGTTGCTGGTCCAGCAGGCCGGCGGCGCGGGCCACTTCGAGCTTCATGTTTTCGCGGATGGCGACGTATTCCATCTCGGCGGTGATGATGCCTTTGCGGGCGTAGTGCATCTGGCTGACGTTGGCACCCGGCTTGGCGCGACGCGGGTTGTTGACGTGGGCGAAACGCAGCTTGGTCAGCTCCGGATCAGCGAGGCGTTCCTGGCCGAAGTTGGAGCTCAGGCCGGACAGGCGTTCGGTGTCGCCACGGGATTCGATCCACGGCGACCGCACATCGCCCAGGCCTTTGCGCACGTCGATGATGACGTTGGGATCGGTGTACGGGCCCGAGGTGTCATACACCACCACTGGCGCGTTGATTTCGCCGCCGAAGTCGGTCGGGGTCACGTCCAGGCTGATTTCGCGCATCGGCACGAGGATGTCGGGGCGTGTGCCCTGAACATAGATTTTTTGCGAGCGGGTAAACGGCTGAACCGATTGCTGATCGACCTTGGCCGAATCACTCAGGTTGGTTGCGATTTTTGATTTTGTAGTCATCACGGGCTCTCCAGACACACATCCAGGCAGTGGATTTTTGTCGGAGCGAACCTGTAAACGAATGGACGCACGGGCGCTGAAAAATCCAGCAGGTGCTGTGCTCGATGCTCGAGGGGTGTTCGATTGTCGAACAACATCCCGGACGAAGCACAAGAGGACTCGCCGGGTGACGAGAAATCTTGTTCCCTACGCAGGCGCTAACCTGATCAGGTTCAACGGGATCCGAAATTATTCGATCTCAGCCTCATAGCAAGGCACCCCGACAAGAACCCGGCCAGTCTAGACATAACCGGCAAAGAACGCCAACACCACGGTAAACACCATGATGAATGGCGCAATCAGCGGATTGTTGCCGTGCCTGCGTGCAACTACACTCGCTACGCCGTGCCGCGCCTTGACGCTCTGCCTTGACGCTGCAGGGCGCCGCGCCGTAGCCTTGGCGCTCAAATTATCAGCGTAATTTTTAGGGATGGCCTCATGCTGCGCAAACTCTCACTGGCCCTTGCCGTGTCTTGTGCGTCCAATGGAATGGCCTGGGCAGCAGAAGCGCCCTTATCGACCAAGACCGACCTGGTCAGCGTCTATCAGGAAGCGGTGGATAACAACGCCGATATCGCCGCCGCCCGTGCCCAATACGGCGCCCAGAAGGAAGTCGTGCCCCAGGCCCGCGCCGGGCTGCTGCCCAACCTGTCGGCCGGTGCCAACATGAACGACACCCGTACCGCGCTCGATCAGCCATCGGTGACCTCGAACCGCAGCGGTACGGTGTATCAGGCGACCCTGTCGCAACCGATTTTCCGCGCCGACCGCTGGTTCCAGTTCCAGGCCGCCAAGGACGTCAACGAACAGGCCGCCTTGCAACTCTCGGCCACCGAACAGAACCTGATCCTGCAAAGCGCCGAAAGCTACTTCAACGTGCTGCGCAGCCAGGACAACCTGGCCTCGACCAAGGCCGAAGAAGCAGCGTTCAAACGCCAGCTCGACCAGTCCAACGAGCGCTTCGACGTCGGCCTGTCGGACAAGACCGATGTGCTGCAATCCCAGGCCAGTTACGACACGGCGCGGGCCAACCGGATTCTCGCCCAGCGTCAGGTGGATGACGCGTTCGAAGCGCTGATCACCCTGACCAACCGTCAGTACAACTCGATCCAGGGCATCGTCCACACCTTGCCGATCCTGCCGCCGGCGCCGAACGACGCCAAAGCCTGGGTCGATACCGCCGCCAGGCAGAACCTCAATCTGCTGGCCAGCAACTACGCGGTGAGCGCCGCCGAGGAAACCCTCAAGCAGCGCAAGGCCGGGCATGCACCCACCTTGGATGCGGTCGCGCAATACAAGAAAGGTGACAACGACGCCCTCGGCTTTACCAACCCGAGCGCGACCGGCGTGCATTACGGCGGCGATGTCGAGCAGCGCACTGTCGGCCTGCAATTGAGCATTCCGATCTACAGCGGCGGGCTCACCAGTTCCCAGGTGCGTGAGTCTTACTCACGGCTGGATCAGACCGAGCAACAACGCGAAGCGCTGCGTCGTCAGGTCGTGGAAAACACCCGCAATCTGCACCGCGCCGTGAACACCGACGTCGAGCAGGTGCAGGCGCGTCGGCAGTCGATCATTTCCAACCAGAGCGCGGTGGAAGCGACCGAAATCGGTTATCAGGTGGGGACGCGCAACATCGTCGACGTGCTCGATGCCCAGCGTCAGCTGTACACCTCGGTGCGCAACTACAACAACACCCGCTACGACTACATCCTCGACAACCTGCGCCTGAAGCAGGCCGCCGGCACCTTGAACCCGGGGGATTTGCAGGACCTGACGCGTTATCTCAAAGCCGACTACAACCCGGACAAGGACTTCTTGCCACCGGATCTGGCGAAGGCTGCGGCGGAGCAGTTACGAGCTAATCCCGCTCATTAAAAGGTAAACCTGTGGCGAGGGAGCAAGCTCCCTCGCCACAATTGGTCGGTGACAAACTCAAGACTTGTCGATCAACCGCCCCAACCCATCCAGCAACCGTTGCAACGCGCCCTGATTGGTGCGCATCACCTTCAGCCCCGCCTCCGCCATCCGCTGTGCATCGCGCGGCAGTTCGAACAGCCGCTGCACCGCCAGTGCCAGACCTTCGGCATCATCGACCTCGGCCAGCGCCCCGGCGCTGCGCAACTGCGCGGCGATTTCGAGGAAGTTGAACAGGTGCGGCCCGCTGAGCACCGGTTTGGCCAAGGCCGCCGGCTCCAGCAGGTTATGGCCGCCGTTGGGCACCAGGCTGCCACCGACGAAAGCGCTGTCGGCCAGGGCGTAGAGAAACAGCAACTCGCCCATGGTGTCGCCCAGCAGCACCGAAGTGTCTGCATTCACCGGCTCGCCCGTCGAACGCCGTACCGTGGCGAAACCTTTTTGCCGGCACAACTCAAACACCGGGTTGAAGCGCTCCGGATGACGCGGCACCAGAATCAGCAAGGCATCGGGGTGATTGGCCAGCAGCCGACGATGGGCATCGAGCACCACCTCGTCTTCACCTTCGTGGGTACTCGCGGCGATCCACACCGGGCGTTCCTGCGCCTGCCATTGTCCACGCAACTCGGCAGCACGTTGCAGTAATTGCGGGTCGATAGTCAGGTCGAACTTGATCGAACCGGTCACTTCAACCGTTTCCGGGCGCGCGCCCAAATCGCGAAAACGCTGCGCTTCGGCTTCGGTCTGTACTGCGAACAGGCTCATCTCGGCGAGCATCGGCTGGGTCAGTTTATGGAAGCGGCCATAGCCTTTGGCCGAGCGTTCGGACAGTCGCGCATTGGCCAGGGCCACGGGAATTCCACGCTTGGCGCACTGATGGATATGGTTGGGCCAGAGCTCGGTTTCCATGATCACCGCCAGTTTCGGCCGGGCCCGATCAAGGAATCGCGCCGCAGCGCAAGGCAAGTCATAAGGCAAATAGCAGTGCTGAATGCGCGGCTCGTTGGCAAACAGCGCCTGGATGCGCTCGGATCCGGTCGGGGTCATGCAGGTGACGGTGATCGGCAGCGTCGGATATCGCTGCAGCAAGGCACGGATCATCGGCGCCGCGGCGATGCTTTCGCCCACCGACACCGCGTGCACCCAAAGGCCGTCCGGCTTCATCGCCGGTAGCGCGAGGGAGAAACGCTCGCCAATGCGTTTGGCGTACGCGGGCGCCTTGCGCGCCCGCAGCCAAAGCCGAATCGCTACCAATGGCAGCCCCAGGTAAAACAGCGCGGTGTAGAGGGTTCTATTCATGGCGGCGGAGTTTATCGGTTTTTTAGCCAATCGCCTGCAAGTGCACGGCAAAACGTTCCGCCAGCCAACGGGCTGCCGGGCCGAGGGGCTCGTCGCGGCGCCAGACCAGCTCCACAATCAATGCCGGCGGCGTCCATTCGCTGGTCAGTTCGACCATCAGATTCTGATACGCCGGGTACTGCACGACATGGCGCGGCAACCAGGCCCAGCCAAGGCCGCGCATCACCCACTCGGCCATCACATAGAAACTGTCGGCCCGCCAGACCTGCGGGCTGGCTGGTTCACTGCCGGGATAGACGCTGGACTGCGTGGACATCAGCAACTGTCGATGCTGCGCCAGTTGCTGGCAATTGACCTGCGTCTGTTGCGCCAATGGATGCCCCACGCCGCACACCGTGACCATTTCAACGCTGCCCAGCACTCGGCGCTCAAGGGCTTCGGGAATCTGCTCGTGATAAAACAGCAAACCCAGGTCGGCCCGACGCTCCACCAGTTTGCGCGCGACATCACCCTGGGCAGCGCTGGTCAGTTGCACTTCGAGGCTGGGAAATTGTTCGGCCAGGGCTTCGAAGCTTTCAACCACTGCCTGATAAGGCATTGCCTCGTCCTGAGCCACCCGCAAACTCGCTTCCTGGCCGCGCATCATCGCCAATGCCCGGCCGTTGAGGCGCTCACATTGGCGCAGCACTTCCCGTGCCTCTTCAAGCAGCGCGGTGCCGGCTTCGGTGAGTTTCGGCTGGCGACCACTGCTGCGATCGAACAGGCTGACGCCCAGGTCTTCTTCCAGCAGCGCAATCGAACTGCTGACCGCCGACTGCGCCTTGCGCTGATCCCGCGCCACCGCGGAAAAGGAACGCTGTTCCGCGACACTGACAAACAAGTGCAGCTGTTCCAGACTCCATTGCATGTTCATGGCTCAACCCATCTTCAGAACAGATAGGTAATGACTTTACCGCATCTGGCGGATCTCTAGAATGCCGACCTCAGAAAGCAACACTTCATACGAGGATTGACCCATGACCGCTTACTACTACCTCGCAATTGCCATCTGCGCCGAAGTGATCGCCACCGTTTCGATGAAAGCGGTCAAGGGTATCAGCACGCCACTGCCGCTGCTGCTGGTCATCGTCGGTTACGGCATTGCTTTCGGGATGCTGACCCTGGTGGTGCGCAGCGTTCCGGTCGGCGTGGCCTACGCGGTGTGGGCCGGCATGGGCATCGTGATGGTCAGCGTCGCGGCACTGTTTATCTACGGGCAGAAACTGGATGTGCCGGCAATGCTGGGGATGGCGTTGATTGTGCTGGGCGTCGTGGTTATTCAGTTGTTCTCGAAAACAGCGGGGCATTAACTGCTGACATCAACCTCTTGTGGCGAGGGGGCTTGCCCCCGTTGGGGCGCGAAGCGGCCCCGAATCCGGTCACCGCTTTTTTCTGACATATTGCGGCGGCAGGCTTTACGACTGCTGCGCAGTCGAACGGGGGCAAGCCCCCTCGCCACAATGGATCTCTTGATCGCCAGCAAAACCTCCAATCCATGAGTCTGTATACTGCGCCCTCGTCTTGAACACTGAGGTCGCTGCATGCCATCCGTTATTTCCACCGACGTTCTGATTGTCGGCGCTGGTGTCGCCGGCCTCTGGCTGAATGCACGCCTGCGCCGCCAGGGTTTCTCGACCGTGCTGGTGGAAAGCGCCAGCCTCGGTGGCGGGCAAAGCCTGAAGTCCCAGGGCATCATCCACGGCGGTGCCAAATACGCGTTGCACGGCGCCCTGACCGGCGCCTCGGAAGCCATTGCCGACATGCCGCGTCGCTGGCGTGAGGCGCTGGCCGGCGACGGCGAACTGGACCTGTCCGACGTGCGCGTATTGTCCGATGCCCATTACCTCTGGTCCCCCGGCACCCTCGCTGGCAACCTCACCAGCTTTTTCGCCAGCAAAGCCGTGCGCGGGCGGGTCGATCAGGTCAAAGGTGATCAATTGCCGCCGGCGCTGCAAGACAAGCGCTTCAAGGGCAAGGTCTATCGCTTGACGGAACTGGTGGTCGACGTGCCAAGCCTGATCCAGCGCCTGGCCGACCTGGCTGGCGACGGTCTGCTGGCCGGTCAGCACATCGAACCGCTACTGGAGAATGGCGAACTGGTCGGTTTGAAAGTCGACGAACGCGAAATCCGCGCCCAGCGCATCGTTCTCAGTGCCGGTGCCGGCACCGCTGACCTGCTGACCACGCTGGGCCTGAGCCAGCCGGCCATGCAGCGCCGTCCCCTGCACATGATCATCGTCAAAGGCCCGAGCCTCAAACCGCTGTACGCCCACTGCCTGGGCGGCGGGCCGAAGCCGCGCGTCACCGTGACCACTCACCCGGCCGCCGATGGCCAGTGGGTCTGGTACGTGGGAGGCGACATCGCCGAAGCTGAAGGCGTGGCCCGCGAGCCAGCCGCGCAAATTGCCGCCGCCCAGAAAGAACTTGGCCAACTTCTGCCGTGGATCGACCTGAGCACCGCACAGTGGGCGACCTTGCGGGTCGAACGCGCCGAGCCGCTGCAATCGGGCCTGACCCGCCCGGACAACGCCTTCCTCGCCGAGCAGAATCGTTTGCTGGTGGGCTGGCCGACCAAACTGGCCCTGGCACCGGACTTCGCCGACCGCGTCATCGCCTCGTTGCAACGCGACGGCATTCAGCCAAGCCATGCCGCCCCGCTGCCGGAACTGCCGAAACCGCCGATCGGTGTCCCTGCCTGGGAGCAACTGCTGCCATGAGCCAACCGACCCTGCATGACCTGCATCGCCCGCTGGGCAGCACAGGCCTGCTGGTATCACCCCTGGGCCTGGGCACAGTGAAACTTGGCCGCGATCAAGGGGTGAAATACCCCAACGGTTTTCAGATCCCCGACGACGACGAAGCCCGCAGGCTGCTCAAACTCGCGCGCGACCTGGGCATCAACCTGATCGACACCGCCCCGGCCTATGGCCGCAGCGAAGAGCGTCTCGGCCCGTTGCTGCGTGGTCAGCGTCAGGACTGGGTAATCGTCAGCAAGGTCGGCGAAGAGTTTGCCGACGGTCAGTCCCGCCATGATTTCAGCGCTGCGCATACCCGGTTCTCGGTGGAGCGCAGCCTGCAACGCCTGGAAACGGACTTTATCGATCTGGTGCTGGTGCATTCCGACGGCAACGACCTGGCGATCCTCAACGACAATGAGGTCTATGCGACCCTTGCCGAGCTCAAGCGCGAAGGCAAGATTCGCGGTTTCGGCTTTTCCGGTAAAACCGTCGAAGGCGGTTTGAAGGCTCTGGAACAAGGTGATTGCGCAATGGTCACCTACAATCTGAACGAACAGAGCGAGAAGCCAGTCATTGACTATGCTGCTGCTCACGGCAAAGCGATCCTGGTCAAAAAGGCCCTGGCCAGCGGCCACGTCTGCCTGAGCCCGGGTGTTGATCCGGTGCGTGCCAGCTTCGAGTTGTTGTTTGAACACCCGGGGGTGGCCAGTGCTATTGTCGGGACCATCAATCCGCTGCACCTCGCCCACAACGTCGCGACCGTTGCCCAGGTCCTTCATAGGGCCTGTTGACGTTTGGTGACGACCGCGACGCTGGCCGTCAACAGACCCTAGCCATTGATGCCGCCCACGCGGCCTTAAGCAGGAGCCGACATGCCGCGTACGCTGATCAGAAAGAACCCGAGCAACTTCAAGACCCTGCCGCTGTTCGTCGAAGCCACGCCCGAAGGTTTGAGTTATCAGAGCGTCGGGATGCCGTTGAATTTTTCCCAGACCCTGCAACGCCGCCGTCCGGTGACGGTGGCCGATAGCGAGCGGTTTGCCCTGGAGCTGGCGAACCTCGGGGTTTCGGTGCGCCTGACCCTGCATTGGCAGAATCGCGACTACTGGGTGTTGGTGCGTCAACGTCGGCAGGATCGCGGCGACGTGGTGCTCAAGCTGATCTCCGGCTACGTGCCGGCCCATGAGCTGAACCTGCCGCTGCACACGGCGACCCAGGAAATTGCCGAAGAGTGCCTGCTGGAAACCCCGGAAGGCTGGCTCAGCGGGCGCTTCAACGAAACCTGGCTGCCAGCGCCCTACTCGGCTGCCCTGCACTACCGCGAAGCCCTGCCGTTTCGCCTGACACCACTCTCCGGCTCGGCGCGGCCGGTGCGCTGCGCGAACATGCCGCTGATCGAACGTCCCCGGGCCTACGTGCACTTGCCGACAGCCTCGCTGCAATTGATCTACGATTTGCGCCTGGACGTGCCCAAGGAAGCCAAATCCCTGAGCCTGTTCCATGTCGACGAGCGGCTGGAGGGCGATCAACTGGTGGCCCGGCTCGATCGCAAACGTCCCGATTTGTACCTGATGCCACTTGAAGACGGGGTGCCCCTCCCCGAGTTGTATACGCTCAAGCGCGATAAGCTTTTACCGGCCAGTACCCGTGGACTGTACCTGGCGGAGAGCTTCGCTATCCAACAAGGTTGGGTGGTCCGTGAAGAACGTATTCGCTGGAAGGACTGGATAGCACAACAAGGGCTGGGGGTACCGAAAGCTCAGCGACAAGGGTTGAAGCAACTTAGCGTGAAGGCTCTCCGACTGGTGAAGCTGGTGCGGGGAACACTGAGTAAATAATTGCTTGCGCCTAGCTTGATCGTTGCTTGTCCATGAACGTGCGGAACTGCGCAAACAAATGAAAGTAGCGATTCTCCCGCTTGCCCATGCCGCGCTTGGGAGAGAACGATTCATCAGCAAATGCACCGGTGATACGAACACGGGAAGCCTTGGTATCCATGGTGCAAATCCGGGCTCCTGCCTGTTGTAATACGTATTTGAGCAGTCGTTCGGAATGTAACTGCCTTCCTGTCGCCTTGCAGAAGTCGAAGATGTGCTCGATCCTTTTCCCATAAGCCATATAGGTATCGCGCCCACAAATGGCAAAACGATCGTTCAGCCCCCCCCACCACTGCCAATCAGGGATATAGCTATTCAGTCGCCTGGCTTCAGGGTGATCGAACACATAGGCGGGAAGCGGTGTGTGATAGAAATTGTCCGGACGAACGAATACTACGAAATCAGGATTGAAGGACTCCATCATGGCGGTGACTGTGTGCAGCGAATTCAGCTGATAGATCAGGTTCCGAAGTGATGCGTACTCGTCAGCCCAGGTATCGCCGAGTGCCTTGACTTGTTCAAAGTTCCAACGCTCAAGAACACCTTCCGTTGAAGTGAGCTGGCCCGTCATAACCTCGAAGGCCTTATAGTTATCCGCCTTCAGCTCCCCCCTTTCGCCTGAGCGCGCGTTCTGGACTTCGTCGACTTTATACAGATGATAAAAGCATTTTACGTTGCTGTTCGGGGGCAACTGCGCAAGAACGTTTTCTTGAATGGAGGGAAAGCAGATTTCCGAATTTCTTGGGATACCAAAAAAAGCCACCGCAACATTTAACACTCGACAACACCCCTGAAAGAAAACGAGCCCGCTTTTCGGCGCCCTGCTGGTGACCGGTTACCAACAATCATTCATTTGCGACGAAGCAATGTTTGCCACCAACTACGACGCCGCAGAGGCACGACGATGACGTCCGACTTTTGCAGCCAGTCTCGCTCATAGTCCCAGGCATGCCCGCCCCAGAGCTTTCCTGCCTCGTTGGAAAAACCCAATGTCATCAGTTGGTAGGTATAACCAGTGTGACTGCGCAGCCAATCGAACAACACCAGTGCATTAAAGCCGGTGGAAGGTCCAACATACCGCTTGCCTCCTGGTCGGTCGACCGGATAGTTCCACAGTGCCGGTAACGGAATGCGCTCCCAAAAAAGCGCCACTCGCGGCAAAGCGCACATTGGCTCCGTACATCCCACCAGCATTGTGAAACAACGCTCGCCAGCGTGTTCGAAAAGTCGCCGCACTTCAGATCCATAAGGAAGGCCGAAAAAGTAAGCGTCCGGCGCGTTGTAGCCATGAACGAATACATTGACGCTCTGCGGGCGAAGCAATGCTGATTTAACACAGGTGTTGAAGCTGACCACGACGTCATCAATGCCAATATTCAGTGCCTGGAAATCGGCCGACGTAATAGCCGGATTATTAGCTATAAGCACAACGCGAGCGGCCGAGCGCAGACAGTCTTTCAGCTCCTGCGGCAGTCCATCCATAACGGACTGGTGCCCACCAGGCATTGCATCCAGCGCCAATTGTTCACAGGTTTGAGGCTTCTGACATTCCATGAGCTACTCCGGAACCTTCATCCCATGACGTAACTTGACCCACAGACGAGTGAATGCCGATGGCGGTCGCCAAGGACGCATTTCACGCTGGATTTCAACAGCGAGGGTACGTCCCACACGTGCAAAGGAATACTGGCTCTCAGCGAACGCCTGCCCGTTACTGGCGATACGAGACGCTAACGCAGGATCATTCTCCAACAGCTTGAGTTTTTCCACTGCCTCCTCTTCGGAGCGATAGAACACGGTGTTGTGCATATCCTGAAAGCCCAACAACTCATCTTCTTCACCTTGACTCCAGGCCAGCAGTACACAGCCACAGGCCATGGCTTCAAAGTTTTTGATCATGAATTCGCCCATGCCGATATCGGCACTGACAAAGATCTTGATGCGATTGAGTGTTTCAAGATATTCGGCGCCAGACTGGGTCCGGGTTACCAACATGCCGGTACGCCGAGCCAGCGATTCAAGGACGGCCTTGCGCTGCGCATATTCGGTACTTTTCAAACTGCCCAGAAACCCGATCGGAATGTCTCGAACACCGTCCATGTTATGCAGCATCTGTTCGTCATATCCTTTTGAAACGAACACTGCATCAATATTTTCAGCTTGCATCCTACGCGCAACAACAGCGCCAGACACCAGCACGCGAGAGCTTGGGAGACGGCGATACAGACGCGAATAAACTCTCCGGTACTTACTGTCGGGCATGTAGTTCTGATAGGCGTCATGCTCGAGAAAAATCAGCCCGGGAATACACTTTAGAACACTGAGCTGCGGCGCGAGGCGCTTGACTCTGGAGAAAATCACGACCCGGTCAAAGTTCTGATAATTGACCGAAGCGAGAAACGGGCCGAGCTTCATCTGTTGCAGTTTGCTTAGGCGATAGACAACGCAATCGGTGCAGTTCTGCTGCACGATTTCATACAGACGGTCCAATATGACACGCTGCTCATCCATCACCAGGAGCATGACTTTCATAAAATAACTACCACAAGACAACAGCAGGTAAGCGCGGATTTGTACCGGCCAACGTCAACGGGAACGGTTATACCTCCAAGGTAAGACCGTTCACGTACATTACAAAACGAGAGACGCCCACCTCAACGGCTGCGTATCTTCTCGACGATTGCAGTGGTCGAGCTGTTTTCCACCAACCCCAGTACTTTCACCGTCCCGCCGTAAGCGTTGACGATGTCCGCGCCAACCACTTGGTCGACCCCGTAATCACCGCCCTTGACCAGTACATCCGGTTTGACCGCACGCAGCAGGTTTTCCGGGGTGCCTTCAGAGAAACTGATCACCCAATCCACGGCGCCTAAACCCGCCAGTACCGCCATGCGACGGTCGACGCTGTTGATCGGCCGACCCGGCCCTTTCAAGCGGCTCACCGACGCATCGTCATTGACCGCCACGATAAGGCGATCACCTTGGGCGCGCGCCTGTTCGAGGTAAGTCACATGGCCGGCATGCAGGATGTCGAAGCAACCGTTGGTGAACACGATCTTCTCTTTGTGCGCTCGCGCGTCATCGACCGCCAGCAGCAACTGCTCGAGGCCCAGCACACCGCGCTCGGAGCCTTCCTCGCGCTGGATCGCGCGACGCAGTTCCGGTGCGCTGATGGCCGCGGTACCGAGCTTGCCGACCACGATGCCCGCCGCCAGATTAGCCAGGGCCACCGCATGGGGCAGCTCTTCGCCAGCGGCGATCGCCGCCGCCAGGGTAGAAATCACCGTGTCGCCGGCGCCGGTCACGTCGAACACTTCACGGGCACGGGCCGGCAGGTGCAGCGCCGGATGATCCGGACGCAGCAAGGTCATGCCGTGCTCGCCACGGGTTACCAGCAACGCACCGAGGTCGAGGTCGTGCATCAGCTGCGCGCCCTTGCTCACCAGTTCGTGCTCATCGGCGCAACCGCCGACGATGGTTTCGAACTCGCTGAGGTTCGGGGTGATCAGGCTCGCGCCACGGTAGATCGAGAAATCCTTGCCCTTGGGATCGGCCAACACCGGAATGCCACGGGCACGGGCGGCCTGGATCAGCACCTGATGGTTTTTCAGCGCGCCTTTACCGTAATCGGACAGCACCAGCACCTTGATGCCTTCGAGCAATTCGTCGACTTGCTCGCCCAGCGCCAGAGCGTCAGTTGCGAAAGGCTCTTCGAAGTCGATACGCAGCAATTGCTGGTGACGGCTCATGACCCGCAGCTTGACGATGGTCGGCTGGTGCGCAATGCGCTGGAACAACGCACGCACGCCGGCGCCCTTGAGGCTATTGACCAGGCTGTCGGCGGCTTCGTCGTCGCCAGTCACACCGACCAGCGAGGCCGGCGCACCGAGCGCGGCAATGTTCAAGGCAACGTTGGCGGCGCCGCCCGGGCGGTCCTCGATGTGCTCGACCTTGACGACCGGTACCGGCGCCTCAGGAGAGATCCGTGAGGTACCACCATGCCAGTAACGGTCGAGCATGACATCGCCGACCACCAAGACAGGGGCTTGATTGAATCGCGGCATGGACAACTTCATGGAGCAACCCACATACAAAATGAACAGGGGCGCGATATTAACACAGGGTTGGCGCTGGCTTGCGGGGCGCCTGCAAGCGGATGAATCGGCGGGGATTTCTGTTCATTTATTGAGCAGAAATTGCGATAAACGATGGCAAGCGCCCTCAAGTTGCAGCGCCTGGGTGTCGATCTCGCACTCCGCCGTCAGCGGTGCCTCATAAGGGCTGTCGATGCCGGTGAAGTTCGTGATCCGCCCTTGGCGGGCCGCTCGATACAGGCCTTTGGGGTCTCGTTGCGCACACACCGCCAAGGGCGTGCTCACATATACCTCGATGAAATCGCCCTCAGCGAACAACCGACGAGCGGCATCACGCTCAGCGCGAAACGGCGAGATCGCCGCCACAATCACAATCAAACCGGCGTCGACCATCAGCCGTGCCACCTCGGCCATGCGCCGGATGTTTTCCCGGCGACACTCGGCACTCATTCCCAAGTCACGACACAGGCCATTGCGCAAATTGTCGCCATCGAGCAGGAACGTGTGCAGCCCGTGCCGATTGAGTTGCAACTCCAGCGCATTGGCCAGGGTCGACTTGCCCGCGCCTGACAGGCCCGTCAACCAGAGGCAACGCGGGTGCTGGAATTTGATTGCGGCGCGGTCGCGGTTCGACAATGACAAATCGTAAGGCCTGATCTCCGGAACAGGTATCGACAGGGTCTCATTCATAACCGAGCATTTCGTAATCGCGCTGGTACACCCGTCGCACCAGCCGACGGGTACGCACCGAGCAGAAGTCGCGGGCGAGCATCGGACGCCGCTGTTGCGAGCCGTTGACGTGAGGTAACACCGCCCAGTGGCCCACCTGTTCGCAGACCAGGCGAAAATCTCGCTCCAGATGCTCCTGGTAGCCGATGAAGTCCAGGGCCAGATGCCCCAGGGAGTCGGTCAGAAAATCCGTTTGCGCGGCAAAATGCATTTGCCGGCGGATTGTCTCCGAATGCAGCCAGCGAGCGACGAAGTCATCAAAGTCGCGGTAGTGGCTGACCAGCTTCTGCGCCGCCTGGTCGCGCCGGCCCAACTCGTTGCCCCGCAAAAAAGCATAAGCCGAGTAGGCCCTTTCCAGCGGATCACGAACGAAGGCGAACTTGAAACTGGCGGCGAACTGCTCGGGAAATTGCTGCTCGTACCAGTACAACGGCAAGTGCCCGGGGCTCCAGCCATCGAACATCGCTGCACACACGCTGCTCCCGGCACACTTGGGAACATGAATGAATAGACAGGAACGCTGCTCGAAGGCCTGTGGGAAACTCAGGTTGGCCGACATCGACTTGTTGATCACCTGACGGTCCACGACCGACAGGCGTCCCAGCAGGAAAGCCCGCTGCGGCTTGGGCAAGAGCTTCCAGAGATAACGTTGCAGCATGGCAGTACCCGCGCGAAAGGGTTGGCCCCCTCGATTGAAGTCAAAGTTCGTTCAGGAACCTTAACAAGCGCGTTGCCGAGATTTATTCCGGTTTGGTCAAGAAGCGTAAAGGTCTGGATACAATCCACCGGACGCGTTGCACGTCGGTGAACGCAAGGGTGAGCAGGGCTCACCCTTGCATCGAGTCAGGCGATGTCTTCCGCCGGGGCGTCGAGCCCCATGGCGTTCAGGCGGGCGTAGTAGCCATTCTGCGCCAGAAGCTCGGCATGGGTGCCGCGCTCGACGATCCGGCCCTGATCCATGACCAGAATCAGGTCAGCCTTCTCGATGGTCGACAACCGGTGAGCGATGACCAGCGTCGTGCGACCTTTCATGACCTGATCCAGCGCAGCCTGAATATGCCGCTCGGATTCGGTATCGAGGGCCGAAGTGGCTTCGTCGAGAATCAGCAACGGTGCATTCTTCAGCAGAGCCCGGGCAATTGCCAGACGCTGACGCTGACCGCCGGACAGCAACACGCCGTTCTCGCCGACCTGGGTGTCCAGGCCTTCGGGCAACTGCGCAATGAAGTCCATCGCGTAGGCGTCTCTTGCCGCTTTCTCGATGTCTTCGCGGGGAGCCCCAGCCAGATCGCCATACGCAATGTTGTTGGCCACGGTGTCGCTGAACAGCGTCACATGCTGGGTCACTTGGGCGATGTGCCTGCGCAGGTTCAGCAGCTTGTACTGTTCCACTTCAACGCCATCGATCAGGATCTCGCCCTTGTCGTGGTGGTAGAAGCGCGGAATCAGGTTGGCCAATGTCGACTTGCCGCTGCCCGAACGCCCCACCAATGCCACCATTTGCCCCGGCTCGACCGAGAAACTGATGTCATCGAGTACCTGGCGATCGGTGCCCGGGTAAGTGAAGCTCAAGTGACGCACATCCAGACGACCGCTGACGGCATCGCGCTCGATGGTGCCGGTATCGACTTCAGGTTCGACGTCCAGTTGCTCGAAGATACTCTCGGCGCCGGCCACACCTTTCTGGATGGTCGAGCTGACTTCGGACAATTGGCGGATCGGCTTCGGCAGCAGGCCCGCCAGAGTAATGTAGGCCACCATGTCACCGGCGGACGCATCGCCGCGCAGGAACAACACCAGGAACATCAGCACCGCCATGGCGGTGTAGATCACCAGTTGCAGCAGCGGTGTATAGATGGCGCCGGTGCGAGTCATGCGCAGTTGCTTGTCGGTGTTGCCCTGGCTGGCATTGAAGAAACGCCTTTCTTCATAGACTTCGCCGCCGAAGCTGCGCACCACACGATAGCCCTGGATCGTTTCCGAGGCCACGTGCGTCACGTCGCCCATGGCGGCCTGGATCTTCTTGCTCTGTTTACGGAATTTCTTGCTGGCGGTGCGCACCATCAAGGCGATCAACGGCAGGATCGCGACCATGACCAGCGTCAAGCGCCAGTTCATGAACAGCAGCGAGGCGAACAGGAACATCACCGTCATGCCTTCACGAATTACGACCTTGATCGCATCTGTGGCCGCCCCCGTGACCATGGTCACGTTGAAGGTGATGCGCGAAATCAGATGACCCGAGTTATGCTTGTCGAAATAGCGGTTGGGCAGGACCAGCAGGTTGTTGAACAGCTGCACACGCAAGTCGTGGACCAGCCCGAGAGAAACCTTGGCCAGGAAGTAGTTGCCCAGATAAGATCCGAGCCCCTGCCACGCTGCAATCAGGATGATCAGCAGAGGCACGGCCTGCAGCAGCTGCAGGTCACGCAGGTACGGTACGGTTGGAAACAGCGCCGCTTCGGGGTTGGACAGGCCGTCGACGAAATACTTGAGGATGTACCCGAGCATTGGCTGAGTCGAAGCGAAAATCAGAAAACCGACAATGCTGATCAGGAACAGGCTGATGTACGGCCGGACATAGCTGAGCAGGCGGAAGTAGATTTTCAAGCTCGATGGGCTTGCGGAGAGACTGGAGTCGGTCATATCACGCGAATGTCGATAAAAAGGACGCTGACTTTAGCACAGCTTCTTCTGGGTTCTGGCAATCGCATAAAGGCTGTTATTGTTAAGCGTCATATTCAGCATCAAATAGCCATCACCCCGAATGGCCGATCAACTTCAGGATTGAATCTCTCAGCATGCAACTCAGTGGCTTCAACAACACATCCAATCGAGTCTTCGATTTCATTTGCCTCTGGATTCTTCCACTTGGCTACTTCTTGCTGCTGTGCGCGATGTTCTTTCTGCCTGGTCGCAGCCTGCATCACAAGCTTTTTTATGGGCTGTTCAGCATTCCATCGTTTATTGTCCTGTGCCTGCGCCCCCGCGAACTCAAAGAGTTGCTGCGCGAACCGATCTTCGTCGCGGCACTGTTGTTCGCCGCCTGGGCCTTGCTCAGCCTGAGCTGGGGGCCGCCGATGGAGCAAAGCGTCATCGGTCAGTTCAAACCCTCTTTACACACCCTGCTGTTGTTCGCTGGCTGCTACCTGCTGGTGCGCTACCGAAGCGAGATCATCCAGCCCCTGCTGTTCAGTGCCGCAATGGTCGGGCTGTTCGCGTCGGCCTACAACCTGTTCATGTTTACCCGCCTCTACGAGCCGGGCATGCGCCTGATCGGGAGCGGCGCATTCGACAACCCACTGCTCAGCTCCCACGTATTCGGTTTTTTTTGTACCTACTGGCTGAGCGTGAGCATGACCTGCAAGCGTCGCCAGATACTCTGGCTGAGCATCCCGGCGATGGCGATCATGTTCGCCGCGGTGATCGCCACCGGCTCCAGAACCCCGCTGGTTGCTTTGACAATGGCAGCGCTCTGGCTGAGTTTCATCATCTGGAGCCGCCGTTCTTTCGTATTGCTGGGCGCGCTGTTGATCATCGGCGCAGCGGTTGCCGTACTGTTTTCGCAGATGATCGTCGAGCGCGGCGACTCCTATCGCTTTGAAATCTGGCAGCTGGCCCTGCAAAAAATTGCCGAGCACCCATGGATCGGTCATGGCTACAACGCCACCCTGACTCTCGACCCCGGTATCGGCTACACCTTGCAGGAGCCTCATAGCTTCGCCTTGGGGGTGCTCTATTACGTTGGTATTTTCGGCTTGCTGCCGTGGCTGTTCTTCCAGGTCCGGGCCTTGCTGAATAGCTGGCGGTATCGCCTGCAACCGTTGTTCATCATCGCCTCGACCTGGCTGGTATTCGGCATCGGCGCCGGCCTGACCGAAGGCGGTGGCATCATCTCCCGGCCCAAGGAGCACTGGTTTCTGCTGTGGATTCCGCTGGCGCTGATCGCCGCATTAAGCATCAACCAGCGTGCCAGGCGCCTATTGGCAATGCCGATCAGAACCTTGACACCAGCCGCCCTGCAACAACTGACCGCCAATGCCCAAGTGATCGAAGAAGACGGGCTGGGACCAAAAGTCCTACGCCTGGTCGATGGCAGCTTTCTCAAGTTGTTCCGTCGCCGTCGCTGGTACACCTCGGGCAGCTTCAATCCCTATTCCGAACGGTTTGCCGCCAACAGCCAGCAATTGCGCAACATGGGTATCCCGACCCCGCAAATTCTGGACCTGTATCGACTCAAGGACGGTAGCAGTGCCGTGCACTATTCGCCGCTGCCAGGCAGCACTTTGCGTCAAGTTCTTCAAGGCATTACCGCGCCCGCGGTGCGTCAGGCACTGGTTGAGCGTTTCGGCAAGCTCCTGGCGCAACTGCATGAACAAGGTATCTATTTCCGCTCCCTGCACCTGGGCAACGTACTGGTCCTGGATGACGGTGAGTTCGGCCTGATCGATCTGGCAGACATGCGCATCTATCCGTCATCGCTGAGCCTGTCCCTGCGCAAGCGCAATCTGCGCCATATGCAGCGTTACACCGAAGATCGACGCTGGCTGTTCGAAGAACACTTTGATGCGCTACTTCAGGGCTACGCCGTGATGGCGTCGAAATCTGCCGTGGATAACCTGCACAGGCAAGTGCTAACCAGGAGTCATCCCGCCCAGGCTCATTAATGGTCGAAACCAACCCCTTCATTGCGCTGGCGGCCTATCTGCTGGCCATCGTGACCGCCGCCCTGTTGTTGCGCGCCGTTCCGAAAATCGCCCGACACCTCAGGCATGCCGGTGAGAGCCGCTTTGCCAGTATCGATGGGTTGCGCGGCTATCTGGCTTTCGGCGTGTTCGTGCACCACTCGATCATTACCTGGATCTTCCTGCGGACCGGTGTGATCGGATTTCCACCGAGCAATTTCTACTCCCAGCTGGGTCAGGGCAGCGTCGCGCTGTTTTTCATGATTACCGGTTTTCTGTTCTGGAACCGCTTACTCACCCAGGGGCGTCAACACGACTGGCTGGCCTTCGCCGTATCGCGACTGTTTCGTCTCTACCCGCTGTACTTGCCGCTGATGTCGATTGTGTTTGTCACCGTGTTCTATCTGCAGAACTGGGAACTCAAGGATCCGGCTACCCGACTGCTCGGCCAGACACTGGCGTGGCTGACCTTCGACCGACCGGACGTCAACCAATACCCGCAGACCGGCATGCTGATCTCCAACGTCACCTGGACCCTGGGCTACGAAGTGTTCTTCTATCTGGCGCTGCCGCTGGCTGCCATGGTGTTCATCTATCGCGGCAGCTGGTTGCGGGTGGGGTTGTGCCTAATCGGCATTTACGCACTGTACAAATTGGTCGGTTGGGAGCACTCGCTGAAAAATCACTTCCTGGTCAGTTTTCTCGGCGGAATAGGCGCCGCGTACTGGATTCGTCGGCCGTCTCTGGTGGCCTGGGGTCAGACCCGACTGGCGGGGATCATCGCCCTGATAGCGTTGGCGATTGCGTTTACAGCATTCAACCGCGCGTTCAACCTGATGCCGTTGCTGTTGCTCTCGCTGTTTTTTGTGATCGTGGCGTCTGGCAACACGCTGTCTGGTGCCCTCAAGCCGTGCAGCATCCGCTGGCTTGGAGAAATCAGCTACAGCGTCTATCTGCTGCACGGGTTCGTGCTCTGGGCGATAGTGCAGCGCCTGCCGTTGGTGTTGCAGCTGGATGCCCGGGAAGCCTGGATCTTCCTACCGTTGCTCGCCCTATGCAGCTGCCTGCTGATCATCATCAGCAGCCTGACATTCCTGTACATCGAGAAACCGGGCATCGATGCTGGCAAGAAAACCCTGCAGTGGCTGCGCCAGCACAGGGAAGGTCAGAAAAAACTCCCGCAGAAGGTCGCTCCACAACGTTGAGCAATCACCGGGGCTGTCACTGACGGGCATACGCAAGAAAGCCCTCGAAACGTGCGGCAAGCTGTAACTGCCACGACCGAAGGTGTACTCCGGGTATCGCAGCTTGAAACGCGCCCGCTTCGCGCGTTTTTCTCGATAGCGTTGTATCCAGCCCATGTCTCAGTCTTTTTCCAAGGGTGAGAAAAACAACCGCCCCAGCCCTCGCCAGGTCTTCTTGTTCCAGGCCTTGAACGGTATCTGCGCCAGCAGCTCCCGCGCCAGCTTGCGGTCACGATTGGAGGTTTTCAGGAACATTGAGCTGAGGAATTTGTAGCGCACCTCGTCGTACAGCGGATGATCGCTGAACAGCGCGTAGGAGCGCAGGATGTTGTCGATCATGAAGCGGTTATTCTTGTAGGAGTTGGTGGCGTGCTTGCGATAGCGTGCCATCAGCACATTCAGGCCATCAATGAAGTAACCGGCGCGGGTCACCTTCAACTCGATCAGCAAGTCCTCCAGCCGAATGTTCGGATCGAAACCGCCCACCTTGTCCAGAGCTTCGCGGCGGATCATCAGGGTCGGTGCCGGCGGATAGGGCTTGCGCTCCAGGAACATGTCATCGAAATCCAGACGACGGAACGGCACATCTCGACGCTGACGTTTCTCCGGATAGAGATTGCCGTCGGCGTCGATCAGTTCGATGTTGCCGGCGCAGATCCCGACCTCGGGCTTGCCATCCATATACGCCACCTGGGTGGCGATGCGCTCCGGCAACATGATGTCATCAGACCCGAACGGCGCGATCAAACTGCCCTTCGAGCGCGCAATGGCACCGTTGAGGGTGTTGGTCAGCCCCTGGTTCTGCTGGACCCGGAAATCGAAGCCGTGCTGCGCCTGCAAGACATTGATCCGCTCGACGCTGTCATCGCTGGAGCCATCATCGATGACCAGCAACTCGATATTTTTGTAGGTCTGGTTGAGGACGCTGAGAATGCTTTCCTCAATATAGCGAGCGTGGTTGTACGACGCGATGATGACCGTGACGAGAGGTTGCACGTCGCTCATGGTTGTTCCCTGCGGGCTTGGCTCAAGCCGGAGTCGATCAGGTTCAGGTACTCCTGGCGGAATACCTCGATGTCGTGTTGCTCCTGGAGATAGCGGTAGGCCTGCTCACCCTTGGCCTTGAGCTCGTCATCCGACAGCCCCAGGTAGTTATCCAGCGCAGCGACCAGCGTCGGTACGTCTGCCGGGGTAATTGCCAGACCGCCCGCGCCCTGAATCAGCGGCAACATGGCCGGCACGTTCGAGGCGATCACCGGCAGGTGCCCGCTCATGCCCTCGAGCAATGCCAGCCCCAGGCCTTCAGCCAAGGACGGCATGGTCCAGATGTCGAACGCCCGAACATACTGCAAGGCGTTTTCCTTGAAACCCAGCAAGTGGGCGCGACCGGTCAGCCCAAGGCGCTCGATCTCGGCGGCCAGGCGCGACTCTTCACGCCCCGCACCAATGATTGCCAGTTGGGTGTTCGGGTATTTGTCCTTGAGGGTGGCAAAGGCCTGCAGCAGATAGGTGTGGCCCTTGACCGGCACCAGTCGGCCCAATGCGCCGATCAAGCGCACCGAGGGATCGATGCCCAACAACTCGCGGGCACGCTCGCGGCGGTGCTGCAAACCTTCAGCCTGCTCGATGTCGATGGCGTTGGTGATTGCGTAGGTATTCTGGTCGGTAAAGCCGCAGTCGCAATCGAGCAGGTACTGTTTGACCGCTGGCGACACACCGACAAAGCGCCAATGGCGATCGATCAGGCGCTGGGTCTGGCGGCGCCGGTAAAACCGGTCGTACTCGCCAAAACCGTGGGAAATGCCGATGCACAGCGGTACTTTCAACCAACGGTTGAGCGCCAGCATCATGTTCACCGGTTTGAAGCGATTGCAAATCACCACGTCGAATTTTTCTGTGCGGCAGAACTTGTACAGCTGCCACATGGCGCGCAGGCGCATGCCCTTGAGGGACTTGTCGGAAAACTCGAAATATACCGAACGATCGGCGCGACTCACTGCCTCGCCAGGCCCTGGCTTGCCGCGCAGGAACGCCGCGGTCACTTCATAGCGATCACTCGGCAGGGCCTTGACGATCTGCTCCGCGAGGTCGGCAAAATCATGGGCTTTGACGTTGTAGTCAGGCTGCAACTGCAGAACCTTTGACCGTTGACTCATAACTCTCCCCGGTGAAAACCAGTCGCATCGATGACCCAGGCCGGCTCGGCGGCAAGGCGCCTGATCTCGGCTGGATCGGGTGGGGACAACCGTGACCACTCGTTGCGTTTCCAGCAGACAAAGTGGAAATACGGAAACCGACGATCGCCATCACGATCGTTACTCAAACAACCATCGCGCCAATACCAGCGATGCGGAAAATCATCCGTGCCGTCGTGCCACTTGATGCAACCGCCCGGGGTACTGAACGCCTCGGTGAATTCGCTGCGGCGACGCCACGGATTGAGCTTGCCCACCAGGGAGAACAGTGGCTCGGGGAAATTCTTGCGCCAGAGGAAGATCCGACTGAATGCGCCTTCATCCAGCGCGTGATGCGCCTGATCGGTAAAGCGTGTTTGCCAGTCCTTGATCTGCATGAACAACTCACGTTTGCGGGCAGTGTTGCGCATCAAACAGAGATGGCCTGCCACCCGCCGCTCGTGGGTGGAGAACAGGTCATAACTGGCCAACCGATCAGCGGTGAAATAACGTCGCAGATCACCAAATACCAGATCAATATCGCCGAACGCCCAGAAATCATAGCCTTGCAGGCGGTCGACATGGATATGCCCCAGGGCCGGCTTGATGTCGCAGAGCTTGTAAGACGCGTCCGGCACAAAGTCGATATTCAACCGCCGTGACACCAGCGCGCAGTACTCGCTGAAACTCATGGCTTCAACAGTCACGTTGGGCGGCAGGTTCTCGGGAGTGCCGCAATCACTGAACAGCAGCCAGTCGATATCGGCGTTGCGTCGGCAACTCTCGAGGAAAAACGGCATCCAGAACGGCCAATGACCGAAATACGGAATCAGGAACAGGATACGCGGGCATGGATTGATCACAGAAATACTCACTACTGCTTGGATACGCCGCCATGCTAGGGGCCGCGATACTTCATTTCTGCCTCACAGATGTTTCACCATGCTTCAGAACCCAGAACAACTCGTGCCGCCTGACCGCCTTGCGAAAGAACTCGTTCTCTCCATAGACGGGTGGCACTCTACTGGCCAGCAGCCACTGTATCAACCGCCGCAAACGTCGCTTGAACGGCATGGGCGGTTGCAGGTCGTGCATCATGCCCAACGCCATCGCTTTATCACGCTGACGCGCCAAAGGCATCGGCAGGCAACAGGGCTGCATCGCCGTTGCCGAATCGAACGTCGGCGGCAGGGCGATGCCATGACCCGCATCACCCATCGGCCAACGATCATTGTCATGCAGATGGTTGGCATAGCCAAGCACGGTGGTCGGCTGCCACTCCAGCCCGCTCAACGCTTCGAGAACCGCTGCCTGGGCACAGATGTGATCCGGGTGCGGGTCGAGGGTCGGGTGCGGCAATACGATCACTTGCGGACGCGCCCTCAGCAACAGTTCACGCAGATCGGCCAGCAAATTGTTCCAGGTCGGCGCGCCGTCGACATCGCCCGGCAGGGCAAATGGATTCAACTGACGAAACAACCGGGTGTCACTCAAATCCGCTTCGCGCGAACCCACCGGCGTGGCCGGCGCCGCCTGCATCGCCGCCAGTTGCAGGCAAAAATACCCCAACTGCACGCAATGGGCTTCAGGCACCCCGGCCCAGCGCGGTACAGCGATGCTATCCCAGGCCCGCAAACGGCCTTTGAGGCGAGCCGCCTCGATTGTGCTCAGACCCATCTGTCGATAATGTTCGGCTTCGATTTCACCGGCGGTCAGGGTGACGATCCAGGCTTCGTCAGCCTGGCTGTACAGACCGTAGGCGGCCAACTCTGCGTCGTCGGCATGGGGAGCAATCACCATCACTCGCTGACGGCGGTAGTCCGGTTGCTCGAACGCCCAGAGCACGGGCTCGCCGAGCAATCGGCAGAAACGCCCACGCAGACGCAACTCACCTTGCGACAACACGCTTGCCTGACCACTGAGATTGAGATAACGCAGCCCGTTTACACCGCGCTCGAAAGTTTGCCGGTCGGGATTATCGCCCCCCAGCAACTCGACCACCGGATCGATAAAGCGCCCCAGCCAAGTACTTTTCACCCTCAGCGCCAGTATCAGCGTGGCGTCATCGACCAGCATGACGCCCTCATCCAGCCGTAGCCGTTCACCGTCCAGATGAATCTTGGGTTGCGGGGTATACGGCGGGAAGCTGTATTGGTAATCGTCCTGGGGGGAATAAAACAGATGGTCCGCAAACCACGCCTCATGGGCGATCCAGCCCAGCACCGCAAGCACCAGCGGCAGCCACCAGGCCACCAGCCCGCCGATCGCGATCAGCAACATCAACGCAATCAACAGGCCGATGCGTTTGTTGCGCCGATGGCGCTTGAGCAGTTGCTGTTTGCGGCTCATGGGTTGGCTCATACCGTGAAGACCGGCACAGAATTGCACCAACGGTCCTTGTACTCACGGTCGGTTCGACCAAAGGAAAACCGCAGGGGCTTATCCAACGCACGAGCATGTTCCCAGGCGCTTTGGGTGTTGAGGAAGCTCAGCACGCTGCCGGGGCTGAATTCACGGGTCTCGGGATCGACACCACCGTTGACGTATTCGACGCTGATCCATTCCGGCGCCTCGACGCGGTACACCAGTTGAGTCGCTATCGGTGCGTCGTTGAGGAAAATCACCGAGCCGATCAGCAACTCGCGCAACAACTCGATCACCTCGCCCATGCGCTCGGCACCGGTGGCCGGAAAGCCCCAGCGACGCTGGAACAGGTCGCAATAGATCGCAGCCAGTTCACTGCTGGAAAACTCGGTAACCGGCCGCACCACGCCGCCCGCCTCTTCCAGCAGACGCAACTCGCGGCGCTGGTTGTAGCGAAACTTTTTCGACAATTCTTCAGGCGTGCGGGCCAGCGCCAGTTGTTCTGTCTGCAGCTTGATACCGGTAAAACGACCTTCGCTCAGCGCCGACAGGTAACGCCCCCGATGGCGCAGCGGTGCCTGGGCATCGGCGGCGGCCGGGAGGATCAGTTCGGCATTGCCGAGGTCGAACAGGCCCTTTTTACCTGTGCGCTTGAGCACGTCCTTGGACAGCGCCAGGTCGCGCCCCCAGGTTGGGATGGCGGCTTTCACTTCGCCGTCCTGCTCCCAAGCCAGGTAGCGCACCGGAATGTCGGCCAACTGTGCCAGACGTTCGACTACCAGGGGATGGGTCGCGACGCTGCCGCCAAAACGTTGCCAGGTTTGTGCATAAGTCGAGGCGTCGACCTGCGCCCAGCCACGCTCACGCCAGCCTTGAAGTCGGTTGAGCATTAGCCCCTCGGTGCCAGTTCGGTGACGTGCGGCAAATGCCAGAAAGCATCGCGCACCGCGCGATCGGAGAAGCGCTCACGCAAGCGGTCGAACATTAGCTCGGCGCACTGGCGGCGTTGCTGCTCATCCATCGCGGCCAGATGTTGCAGCCCCTGAGCCAGGTGTCCGGCATCCCCCAGCGGAAACAGAATGCCCACGCCTTCGACCACTTCCCGGGCACCGCCGCTCGCGGTGGCGAGCAGCGGCACACCGGCGGCCATGGCCTCCAGCAATACCATGCCGAACGGTTCGTGATCGGAACTCAAGGCAAACACATCGAAAGCGCGGAAGTAGCGACGCGCCTCGGGCACCTGGCCGAGGAACAGCACGCGATCGCCGATACCCAGTTCACGCGCCAGGTCCTTGAGGTTCTGCTCCAGCCGACCGCTGCCCAGAATCACCAACTGACTGTTGGCCGGCAACCCCGGCAATGCCGTGGCAAAACCATGCAGCAGCGTATTCTGATCCTTGTCCGGATGCAGGCGCCCAACGTTGCCGACAATCCAGGCATCCATCGACAGACCGAGGGTTTCCCGGGCCTCGCGAACCGATAACTGACTGGCCTGCAACGCCTGCACATCAATCCGGTTATAGAGCGTCTGAATCCGCGCCTGCGGCCATTTCGGCAAGCAACGGCGCATGTCGTCACGCACCGCATCGGAAACCCCGAGCAGGCTCAGGCGCTTGCGGAAAATATGCGCGAACAGTTTGCGTGTGCTGCGCTGGTAATCGCCAAACGCGTGATGCACGCCAATGACCGGCAACGAAGTACCGAGCAAGGCGATGTAGATCGGTTTGAAACGGTGAGCAATACAGAAACTGAAATTGCGCGAGGCGGCGATCTTGCGCAGATCGCCGATGGCGCCCAGCTTCAGGCCACGAATGGCCTTGGAGCTGTATTCCATGAACAGCACTTCGTCGGACGCGCAGCTCGCGGCGACTTGGCTATCTGCAGCCCCGGTCAGAAACACCGTGGTCACGCGATAACCGGTCCCCGCGAACAGGCTGGCGTACTGCCGGGCGCAGTCCAGAAACGGCCCGTCATAGCCGTGACAGAACTGCAGCACATGGCGTTCAGCCGAGCGAGTCATAAGCGTCCGCGCCTTCTTTGACCACCAGAATGTCTTCCATGATCAGGTACTGCAGGTCGGAACCAAAGAACATATTCAAGGCATCGGTCGGCGAGCAGATCATCGGCTCGCCACGACGGTTGAGCGAAGTGTTCAGCGACACACCGTTGCCGGTCAGCACTTCCAGCGCCTTCATCATGTCGTAGTAGCGCGGGTTGTATTCGCGCTTGAGCACCTGGGCCCGGGATGTGCCGTCTTCGTGGACGACTTCCGGTACGCGGGTTTTCCACTCTTCAGCCACTTCGAAGGTGAAGGTCATGAACGGTGCCGGGTGATCGATCTTGATCATTTGCGGCGCAACGGTGTCGAGCATCGACGGGCAGAAAGGCCTCCAGCGCTCGCGGAACTTGATCTGATGGTTGATACGGTCCGCCACACCGGCCACGCTCGGGCAGCCAATGATCGAACGGCCGCCCAAGGCACGCGGACCGAACTCCATGCGGCCCTGGAACCAGGCCACCGGGTTGCCATCGACCATGATTTTGGCGATCTGCTCCGGCATATTGTCGAGCTTGCGCCACTTTGGCTTGTCGGCGTGACGGGCGCAGGCCGCGATCACGTCTTCGTTGCTGTAGGACGGGCCGAGGTAGACGTGCTCCATCTTCTCGACCGGTACACCACGAGCATGAGACACGTAAGCCGCCGCACCCACCGCGGTACCGGCATCGCCGGACGCAGGCTGGACGAACAATTCTTTGATGTCGTCGCGGGCGATGATTTTCTGGTTCAGCTTGACGTTCAACGCACAACCACCGGCGAAGGCCAGCTTGCCGGTTTCCTTGAGCACATCGCCCAGGTAATGGTCGATCATCTGCAACGCCAGTTTCTCGAACAGCGCTTGCATGCTGGCGGCGTAGTGGATGTACGGCTCGTCGGCGATATCGCCTTCGCGCTTCGGCCCCAGCCACTCGATCAGCTTCGGTGAGAAGTAGAAACCCTTGCCCTTCTCTTTATAACGACGCAGGCCGATGACGTTGGCGTAGTCGGTATTGATCACCAGTTCGCCGTTCTCGAACGAGGCCAGACGGGAAAAATCGTATTTGCTGGCGTCGCCGTACGGCGCCATGCCCATGACCTTGAACTCACCGTCGAGCATTTCGAAGCCGAGGAACTCGGTGATCGCGCCGTACAGGCCGCCGAGGGAGTCCGGATCGAAAAATTCCTTGATCTTGTGGATCTTGCCGTTTTCGCCATAACCGAAGAAAGTCGTGGCGTATTCGCCCTTGCCGTCGATCCCCAGGATCGCGGTTTTCTCTTTGAAACCGGAGCAGTGGTAGGCGCTGGAGGCGTGGGCCAAGTGGTGCTCGACCGGCTCGATCTTGATCTTTTTCGGATCGAAACCCAATTGCTCGAGGCACCAGACAATCTTGTTGCGATAGCGCTTGTAGCGACGGTTACCCATCAGGATCGCATCGAGGGCGCGGTCCGGGGCGTACCAGTAGCGCTTGGCGTAGTGCCAGCGAGCCTTGCCGAACAGGCTGATCGGTGCGAATGGAATCGCCACCACGTCAACGTCGGATGGCTTGATGCCAGCCTGCTCGAGGCAGAATTTCGCCGATTCGTAAGGCATGCGGTTCTTTGCATGTTTATCACGCACGAAACGCTCTTCTTCAGCCGCCGCGACCAGCTTGCCGTCGATGTACAAGGCTGCGGAAGGATCATGGCTAAGGGCGCCGGACAGGCCAAGAATCGTCAATGCCACAGGGGTCTAGCCTCTTTAGTCTGCATGCAGGCGCAACGCGCCTCAAAAATTAATGTGCCCTCGCAAGGGGCGAGAGACAGCTAAAGGGCGGGATTATAGCTTAAAAGCGGCGGCAAGCCTCTAGCGGGAAGTGGCAAGCCGGCGCGTTGACAGATGAAGGAGCTCGACATAGACTCCTGCGCAAATGGACTGGGGGATCCCGGTCGGCGTTGTGGCCTCGGTGAGTTTCACCGGGGCTTTTCGCTTTCTGAGAGAGGGAAAATCTTTAGACCCCAGTTCTCGAAACCCTCCCCCACATTATTACGCCCACCACTGCAGTAGAACTTGCGCTTGAGTACGTCAAAGGCACGATTCTCTTGCCCTGACCGCAAAACGCTCATACCAATGGGTCTTGCAACAAGATCCGCTAGCTGTAAGCCCGTAGAATTCACTTGCTTGGTTGCAAAGACGATATCGAACGGCAACTGAATGCCTAATCGGTTCGCGCCATCGCACATGCGACGGAACTCGAGTTCAAGCTCGTTATCCTCCCGCTTCCCTCGACGCTCGAATATCACATGAGTTAAAACGCTCTGTTGATTTTTTTCCTGTAAATACTCATAAAGCGTTTCCAGGCAGAAGCCGAGTGCGACGTGATAAGGATTGTGGACAGGACCTTGTTTTTCACGAAGGGCAGCTTTGTCGATAACACAGCTGATCAGGACGAAATTGCTGGCTTCAATGATGCCCGTCAGCTCGTCGAGAAAAGCATGTTTGTGTTGCCTCGACGTGAATAGACTAGAGAACGCGCCCTTTTCTTTTCGAATTTCCAATTCATGCAGACCGATCAGGTCGTGCCCCATATGATTGAATTTAAACTTCTGAAGGGCAGGAATAGCCCTCTCGCAATAATGCCTTTTATGAAACACACAAAATGCCAGCACAAACATTGGATAGTTTGGATCTAATGTTCGCATCCCATGATCGCCGCTCTCATCCACATAGATTATGAAATCGCTGTACCTCCCGAACGGAGGTGAAAGCTTTTTCGCTTCAACATTAGTTGAGGCTTCGTTTTCGTTCTCAAAAAGAAAAAACTGTTGAGAGGGCAAGATCGGGGTCGCCACGAGCTATTTACCCTTTGTTTTTCGAACCAGGTGCGTTAGATGTAGCACTGACACGTCGGAATACAAAAGAATTACCCGCGACCCGACCGCCAGTAAATCCTGATATTTCCGTCGGCAGCCTGCCGGTAAATCGTATAGGGCAAGAAAACCGTGTCGAATACACCCGAAAGGGTCAAATCCAGCAATACGAACGGCACCAGAATACCCGTGGGATCGGGCGGCGCGTGCAAGAGGCAAAAGTCGTGCGCCATACCGCTGTAGATGCGAGGAATGGACTGACAGTAGGTCTTTTGCTTTCTGAGGCCTCGGGCGGCCTCTTCGTCATCCTGCAGCACCGTGACAGCGGTCCCGCAGCCAGACAGCGTCAGTGAAAAAGAGCTCAACATCACAGCCATTTTTATCGTCAAAATCTGCCCTCCGAGAACGTCAGGCAAACTAGCATCGTGGCTATTCAGGGCACAGTTCATGGGCTCTGCAGATCATGTAGGACAATTCACAAGAACTTGTCCGCCAGATCTCGGGAGACTGATCTGGCGCCATCGCGGGCAAGCCCGCGATGGGGTCGAAGACCCGCTTCAAGTAGCGCTAGAAATATCTTTGGGCAGACGCTGATCAATCACTTGGTACAGCGCACTGCTCTCGGGCCAGTTGCGCATGAACCGCGCCCGATCCCGCGCATATGCGGGGGCAAAGCTGCTGAGCGAACCATGCTGACACATCGAATCCAGGTCGATCAGCGCCCAGCGATCCTGTTGCCAGAACAGGTTATGGCCCTTGAAATCGCCATGACTGATCCGCTCGCCAATCAGTTCGGCGAACAGGTAATCCAGAGCCTGCAGCTCAGCCTCTGGCGCATCCCCGCTCTCAACGTACGGTGCAAAGCGCTCGATGATGTCCGGCCCCGGCAAATACTCGGTCACCAGGTACGCCCGGCTGCGCAGCCAGAGAAAACGCTTCTCCAGCAACGCCAATGGTTTTGGCGTGGCAATACCGAGGAACGCCAGGCGATTGCCTTCGCGCCATGAATGCCAGGCGCGGCTCGGGCGCCAGAAACGCTTGAGCCAGTGGGTAAAGCCCTTGATGTTGTAACGCTTGACCACCAATGTGCGCCCAGCCACCTCGACCTTGCCGACGCTCGCCGCGCCGCCGGTCTTGTACAGATGCCCCTGATCGAGCAAGGCATCGGCCTGTGCCAGCACCGGCAGCATCGCTGCCTCTTCCTCACGGCGAATCGCCCGCAAGCCGAACGCACCACGCTGGACGCTGAACAGCGTGCATTCGCGGCCGACCTTGATCAGAAAGTCCTTCAAACGCCAGCGACGGACCTTGTCGATCTGTTTTTGCAACGCCTCCATCGGCAACGCGTGTTCGCCGTTACTCAGCAGGTAATACACCAACAACTCTTCGGTGAAGGGTTCCAGCGCTTTGGGCAACTGGGCGAAAAACACCCCGAGGTTCTCCAGGACTTTCTGTTGCGACAGCGGCTTGCCCGCCGTTTCGACACAGATCCCGGCGCCATCGATCAAATACAACTGACCGCCATGGCGCAGCAGATTGTCCAGGTGCAGGTCTTCCTGCCACAGGCCTTTGCTGTGCAGCTGGCCGATGGCGCCCAACGCCTCGGCCAGCACCGCGGATTGTTCATCCGCCAATGCGGGCAAGTGTTCGACCTGCTTCCAGGCATCCCCCAGGCTCTCGGCGCCCTCCAGGAAATCGAACAACAGCCAACCGCCCTCGCCGTCCTTGAGGCCGTCGGCCAATAACAACGGCGTGGTCAGCCCCTGAGCGGCAAGCAAACGCACGCCATCCAGTTCACGTTGAAAATGCCGCGCCGCCTTGCCACCAACCAACAACTTGGCCAGCACCGGCCGGCCGCGCCAGACGCCAGCCCCCACATAACGCTGTCCCGGCAACACCCGCAACAGACTCAGCAGCTGCAACTCGGCAGGCCCCGCGGCATCGGCCAGTGGAATGCTCAGCGGCAGGCTCGGACTGCGACCGGCGTTTTTCAGTTCGGACAAACGCATCAACGCGTCTCCTTGTTACTGCGCCGCGCACTCAGGCGCGATACCCAACGGTCCACCCGCGAACTGCTCAGCGGCTGATCCAGATAAACCGCCAACAACTCGCGCAGCTGACTGTCGCTCCACTCCGGCGCCCGACGCAGCAACGGCTCCAGATCCTTGACCCGATCACGCTTGCCGAAAAACAGCGGCCGGGTTTTTTCCAGGTCGATCAACTGAGCCAGATAGCCGTCACCGGTAGCCTGAAGAAAAATGTGCTTGGGGTAGAAGCAACCGTGGACCTGGCGCCTGCCGTGCAGGCGTCGCGCCAGTTGCCCACAGGCCTTGAGAATGGCCGAGTGCTGTATCTCGCTCAGCTCCGACCAGCGCTGCAACAGCGAATCCAGATCATCCCAACCGTCCAGCGCGTGAGTCAGCAGAATCGCCCGAACTTCGCCGTCGACCTTGCGCTCACCAAAAAACGCCGCCTGCAGCGCCGGAATCCCCAGTGTCCGATAACGACTGATGTTACGAAATTCACGGGCAAAGCTCGGCTCGCCAAAGGGCGAATGCCGGGAGCGCGTCAGGTAGTTGCTCTGGCGCTTGAGGTAGTAGCCATGACCGTCCAGATCCAGCCGAAACACACTGCTCCAGCCACCACGGCCGGTGTTGGGCTCATCCACCGCGTCGAGCTGTTTGACCCAAAGTGCGTCGAAGGTGCCGAGACCATGACGCTCGAACAGCGCACGGTCTTCAGCAGCCAGAAAATCAGTCATTCGCGTCCCTCAAAAAATCTCACCACGTGCCGAATGCGTTTCTTGTCCGCGGCATCGAGCCGGGCGCATTGGCGGTATTGCAGGTAAAAGCGCAGGCGCTGGGTGGCCGACAGGTGATACTTGGCGACCTTGTCGAGGCAGGCCAGGTCTTTGGTGATGCGGTATTTGAGCCAGAAGCCGCGCCAGAAATCGCCATTGGGGCAATCGATCAGGAACAGCCGGGCCTCATCGTCGACCAACAGGTTGCGCCACTTCAAATCATTATGAGTGAAACGGTTGTCGTGCATGGTCCGGGTGTAACCGGCCAATTGGCGACTGACGGTATCAACCCAGGCGCGGTCCGCCAGTTTCGGATCATGCCGATTAGCCAGGACCGACAAGTCTTCGGTATGCGGCAGTTCGCGAGTGATCATTGCCCCACGAGCGTATGTCACACCGTGCCGCTCCAACCCCCAGGCCACAACCTCTGCGGTGGGAATGCCCCACTTGGCGAAACGCTTGAGGTTCTGCCATTCGGCCTTGACCCGAGGCTTTCCCAGGTAGCGCCGCAGGCCTTTGCCGGCACTGACGTAGCGTTTTACGTAATAGTTGACGCCTTTGCGCTGGACGCGAATAACTTCAGACAGCGGATCATGGGTCAGTTGCTCGCCCTCGAGGGCAAACACCGCATCAAGACTGCCGAAATCTTCTGCCAGATCGCTGTAAGCCGGCTCCAGTGTCCAACCCGACATCAGAGCGCATCCCCGTAGCGCTGTTTACGCTCATAGAGCTTGTTGGCCTTGCCTTCGAGCCACGCCAGTAACCCGGCTTCTTCTACCAGAATCTGGCGCAGAGGCTGCTGAAAGTACCCTTTGAGGAAACGCAGCTTGTCACGACGGGTCAGGCCGATCTCCAGCGCTGAAAAATATAGCGCTGCCAGGTCCTTGTTGCGCCAGCGCCGGGTAATCGCCGGGCGGGCCTGGGCGCGGTGCAGGTCGATCACCGACAACTTGAGGTCATCGCAGGTCACCGGCTTATCGGTGTGCAGCAGGAAGTGGCAGATGTAGCAGTCGCGATGGTTAACCCCGGCGCGGTGCATCATGCCGGTCATGCGCGCGACTTCGGCGATCAGGGCGCGCTTGAGCTTTGGCTCCGGCGGGTGCTTGACCCAGTCGATGCTGAAATCTTCAAGGCTGACGGTGGGCGCCAATTCTTCAGTGACGATGAACGAATGCTGATCCGCCGGGTTGCTGCCCTTTTCGCCATAAGCGACGGCAGTCATGGTCGGCACGCCGACTTCTTGCAGGCGTTCAATGGCCTTCCACTCCTGGCCCGCGCCCAGCACCGGCAGCTTGGCGGTCAGCAGGTTCTTGAAAATCTCACTCCAGCCGATGCCCCGGTGGATCTTCACGAAGTACCCGTGGCCGTCCACTTCAGTTCGCAGTGTCCGGCGCGCTTCGAGCTCGCGGTACACCTCGCCCTTGAGGCCCTCGACTTCGGCGAACGGGTCGCGTCCGGCCCAGAGGCTCTTGAACGGTTCAGCCAGCATCAACTTCATTAAGCGTGCTCCGCCAGAATCACATCGGCCGCGTGCTGCGGCATGCTGTAGAGGTCGGCCGTCTCGGCGAAGGCCAGACCGTTGCGGCTCCAGGCCGCCCGTGCATCAGTGTCGTTCAACATGCCGGTCAGGTACTGAGTCAGTTGCGCCTGATCGAAGGGTTCGTCCAGCACCAGACCCGCGTCGGCCTCGGCGATGTAATGGGCATAACCGCACACTGCGCTCACCAGCACCGGCAAACCGGCTACCAGGGCTTCAAGCAATACCGTCCCGGTGTTTTCGTTGTACGCCGGGTGGATCAGCAGATCGGCACCGAGCAGGAAGCGCGGGATATCGCTGCGCCCCTTGAGGAATTGCACGTTGTCGCCGAGCCCCAATGTGGCGCTCTGCAATTGGAATACTTTGGGGTCGTCCTGGCCAATTACAAACAGCCGGGTGCGTTTTTTCAGCTCGGTTGGCAGCGCGGCCAGTGCCTTGAGGCTACGGTCCACGCCTTTGGTCTTGAACCCGGAACCGATCTGTACCAGCAGCAGCTCATCGTCCTTCAGGTTGAATTCGGCGCGGAACCCGGCGCGAATTTCATCCGCGTTCACGGGGCGACGACGGTCCTGGGCAATGCCCGGTGGCAGCAAATGGAAGCGCGCCAGCGGTGTGTCGTAATGCTTGATGAACAGCGGCTGCTGGACTTCGGAAATCATCAGCACTTCGGTCTTGGCATCTTTGGCGAACACTGCGCGTTCGTACTCGGCGAAGTGCCGGTAGCGGCCCCAGCGACGGTACAGCGAGTTGCGCAGGTTTTGCGCCTTGTCTTCGAAGCAGCCGTCGGCGGCGTAGTAAACGTCCAGGCCCGGCATTTTATTGAAACCGATCAAGCGATCCACCGGGCGCTTGGCCAGATCGGCCTCCATCCATTCGGTGAGTTTCTCGTTGCGCCGATGATTGAAGAACGCCTTGACCGGCGCCACCAACACTTCGAAGCCCGGAGGGATGTCGCCCTCCCAGATCAACGTGTAGACACGGATTTGATGGCCGCGCTGCTGGCATTCAAGGGCGATGCGCATGAAGTCACGCTGCAAGCCGCCAAACGGAAAGTACTTGTACAGGACAAATGCCAATTGCATCAACGCAGCTCCTCAGCCAGTAACAACGTGCTCAGTCGGCTCGCGACACGCTCGGGATTCAGACGCGTGAAGCACAGGGGCCACTCGCGTTTCAGGTCGAACCGACGGGTATCGTCGGCCGTCGGTTGATAGGTGCATTTTTTTTGCAGGCACGGTGCGCAAGGGAAGTCGCTGGCCATGTGAATCTGCGATTTGCCGTAGGCGCCGGTCAGGCCCGGATTGGTCGGGCCGAACAGTGACAGGGTCGGCACGTCCAGCGCCGCGGCCAGGTGACCGAGACCGGTGTCCACCGCCACGCACGCTTGCGCGCCGGCCAGGACTTTGCCGACACCCGCCAGGTTCAGCTTGGGCAGCACTTCGACGTGTTTCATGTCTTTGGCGATGCGCTCGGCGCGGGCCTTTTCGACCGGGTTGCCCCACGGCAGCTTCACCGCCACGCCGAGATACCCCACCCGCTCGGCCAGCTCGCGCCAATAGGCTTCGGGCCAGTGCTTGGTGTCCCAGGTGGTGCCGTGGAGAAACACCACGTACGGATTCTTGCGCGGCAATTCCACCAGCCGCTCGACGTTCAGGCCGTAATCACCCAGGCCTTTGGGCAGGTCGTAACCCAGGGCCAACGCGAACAGCTGACGCACTCGTTCAACCGCGTGCTGCCCACGGGCCACGGCCAGACGTCGGGAATAGAAGCGCGCGGCGATCGGTTCGCGGGCCGAATTCTTGTCCAGCCCGGCCACCGGTGCTTTGGCATAGCGAGTCAGCAACGCACTTTTCAGCAGGCCCTGAGCATCGATCACCAAGTCGTATTTGGTCGCGCGAACGCTTTGCTTGAAGCGCTTCCACTCGCCACTCTTGATGGTCTGCCAGATGTTCTTGCGCCAGCGACGGATCGCCACCGGAATCACCTTGCCCACGGCCGGGTGCCAGGTCGGGATCTCGGCGAAACCTTCTTCCACCACCCAGTCGAACTTGATGCCGGGGATCGCCCGCGCCGCATCGGTCAACGCTGGCAACGCGTGAATCACGTCGCCCAGCGAAGAAGTCTTGATCAACAGTACCCGCAAACTATTTGACCTCGACCACAGTGCCCAGCAACCGCTGCAAGGCTTCGTTCACCGCTTTGGGCATGAGCTGGCGCAAGCAGTTGTAATGACCGAAACGGCAGGTGCGATCGAAGCACGGACTGCATTCGATACCCAGGCGCACGATCTCGACGTGTTCGGCCAGCGGCGGCGTGAAGCCCGGCGACGTCGAGCCGTACACCGCCACCAGCGGGCGGTTCAGCGCGGCGGCCACGTGCATCAGGCCGGAGTCGTTGGAGACCACCGCGTCGGCGCAGGACAGCAGATCGATGGCCTCGGCCAGGGAAGTGCCGCCACTGAGGTTCACCGACTCTTCACGCAGCCCCGGAATCAACCGCCCACGAATGTCTTCACCCACCGCGTGATCGTTTTTCGAGCCGAACAGCCAGACTTGCCAGCCTTCACGAATCTTCGCCTCGGCGACCTTGGCATAGTGCTCGGACGGCCAGCGCTTGGACTCGCCGAACTCGGCGCCGGGGCACAGCGCCAATACCGGACGATCAAGGGCCAGGCCGAACTTGGCCAGCGCGCCGTCGCGGGTCACCGGGTCGATCTGCAGGCTCGGCCGTGGATAAGGTTTCGGCAGCTCGATGCCAGGCTCAAAGGCCAGGGCCATGAAGCGCTCGATCATCAACGGATAACGCTCTTTGTCGAGCGTGCGCACATCATTGAGCAGGCCGTAGCGGAACTCGCCACGCCAGCCGGTGCGTTTCGGGATGCCGGCAAAAAACGGCACCAGGGCCGATTTCAGCGAATTGGGCAGCAGGATGGCCTGGTCGTACTGACCGACCAGGGATTTACCGATGCGCCGACGCGTTGCCAGTTCCAGCACGCCGTGGCCGAGCGGGAAGCTCAAGGCCTGGCGTACTTCGGGCATGCGCTCGAGGATCGGCCGGCTCCACTCGGGGGCCAGCACGTCGATTTCGCACTGCGGGTGGCGTTGTTTGAGACACTGAAAAAGTGTCTGCGCCATCACCATGTCACCGACCCAACTGGGCCCAACGATCAGAATTTTCATGTGGTTTCCAAAAACGAACCGGGGAGGCATACGCCTCCCCGCCTCGAGAATCCAGCACCTGCGGGGTGAGCCGCCAGGTCATTTGGACGAGCCTGTACAGGCTCGTCAGATCAATTTTTGCACATCCAGTGCGTGCAGCTTAGCCAGTAAATCTCTTGGGCTGACTTGTTAATGTGGCGAGGGGGCTTGCCCCCGCTGGAGCGCGGAGCACTCCCAAAATCTTCAACCACTTACACATATTATCGAGTGTAACGCTTTGCGACTGCTGCGCAGTCGAACGGGGGCAAGCCCCCTCGCCACAGCAAGCTCCCTCGCCACAAAAGCCTGCCGCACTCATGTCAGCTTAACCCCAGCTCACGCCAGATCCGCATGACCTGCCGTCGCTCATCCGCGAACTGGTCGCCCGGTATCACGCCGGCATCCTTCTGCAAGGCCTCCCGGTGAGCGGCGGAGCGGTAGGCTTTATAAGCCTCACGCAACAGGCTGGCGTCTTCGGAGGGTATCAACCCTTCCTCCTCCAGCCCTTCCAGAATGCGGATATTGTCGGTATAGCGCAGCAATGACGGATGTGTTTCAGACCACGCCAGAGCCGCGTATTGCACCATAAATTCAATATCGACGATACCTCCAGCGTCCTGCTTGAGATCGAACGGCGCCGTGGCCTCGAAGGCATTTGCCGCCGTGCCCGCCGCTGTGCTCTTGCTGCCGAGATTATCGCGCATCTTGGCGCGCATCTCGCTGACCTCCTGGCGCAAGGTCGACAGGTCCCGCGATTTGGCCAATACCGTCGCGCGAACCTTCTCGAATGCCTGGCCGACATCCTGACTGCCCACCAGCACCCGCGCCCGCACCAGCGCCTGGTGCTCCCAAGTCCAGGCCTCGTTTTCCTGATACCGGGCAAACGCCCCCAATGAACTCACCAGCAAACCGGAAGCGCCGGACGGTCGCAGGCGCATGTCCACTTCATACAGCTGACCGGAGTTGGTCTGGGCCGTCAGCAAGTGAATGATCCGCTGCCCGAGCCGGGTAAAGAACTGCGCGCCGTCGATGGGTTTCGGGCCGTCGGTTTCCGCTTGCGGATCCGCGTCATGGATGAACACCAGGTCCAGGTCCGAACTGTGCCCCAATTCCAGACCGCCGACTTTCCCGTAACCGACAATGATGAATCCAGGGTCGCACACGCTGCCGTCGGTGCGCAGCGGTGTACCGTACTTGGCCACCGTCTGGCGCCAGGCCAGGGCCAGCACTTGTTCGAGGATCGCTTCGGCAAGCCAGGTCAGGTAATCGCTGACTTTCATCAACGGCAGGCTACCAGCAATTTCCGAAGCAGCGACACGCAAGCGGTGCGCCAGTTTGAAATGCCGCAGGGCCTCCATTTGTTGTTCGAGGTCGTCTTCGGGAATCCGCGTCAGACGCTCGCGCAACTCGGCCGCCAGTTCCGGCGCCAGCGGCGGCTTGAACAGCCGGCCTTCGTTGAGCAATTCGTCGAGCAGCAACGGGAAGCGCGTGATCTGCTCGGCAATCCACGGGCTCGCCGCGCACAGTGTCAGCAGACGGCGCAGCGCACCGGGGTTTTCGGTCAGCAGCACCAGATAGGCGGAACGCCGCGCCACCGCTTCAACCAGTGGCAGCACGCGCTCCAGCACCAGATCGGGATTGGCGTGCTCCACGGCCTGGGCCAGCAAGCGCGGAATAAATGCATCGAGACGCTCCCGCCCCAGACGCTGCATGGCACGCAATTGCGGACTGCTGCGCAGACTGGCCAATGCTTTCAGCGCCTTGGCGGCATCGGCGAAACCGCCCTCTTCGAGTTGGCGGCACGCGGCTTCTTCGTCCTGGGCTTCTTCCCACAGCGGCAGCCATTCCCCGCCGACCACCACTTCGCTCTCGGTGCCTTGCTCTTCATCAGGATCGGCAATCACCTGACCAAAGTGCCAGGCCACCCGGCCACGCCAGTACATCAGTTGTTCGTGGAATGCCGTCCAGTTGGCAAACCCGAGCATAAAGGCAATGCGCGCCTGATCCTGCGCGCCGTCCGGCAACATCTGGGTCTGGCGGTCGGCAATCGCCTGAATCGCGTGCTCGGTGTAACGCAGGAATTCGTAGCCTTCGCGCAGTTCGCTGACCACCGCCGGAGGCAGATAGCCCTGCCCCTCCAGGGTGCTCAGTACTTTTAATAGAGGACGCTGCTGCAGGCTCAGGTCGCGACCACCGTGAATCAGCTGGAAGGCCTGGGCGATAAACTCGACTTCACGGATGCCGCCGGAGCCAAGCTTGATGTTGTCGGCCATACCCTTGCGCCGGACTTCCTGCTGGATCAGCTGCTTCATGGTGCGCAGCGCTTCGATGGCCGAGAAGTCCAGGTAACGCCGGTAAACGAACGGCCGCAGCATCTCGAGCAACTGGGCGCCAGCCACTTGATCGCCAGCCACCACCCGCGCCTTGATCATCGCGTAGCGTTCCCAGTCGCGACCCTGATCCTGGTAATACTGTTCCAGCGCATTGAAGCTCAGCACCAGAGCGCCGGACGAACCGTAAGGCCGCAAGCGCATGTCGACGCGGAACACAAAACCGTCGACAGTCATCGGGTCCAGCGCCTTGATCAGACGCTGGCCGAGGCGAATGAAAAACTCCTGGTTATCCAGCGAGCGTTTCACGCCGACGGTTTCGCCGCCCTCGGGGTAGGCAAAGATCAGGTCGATGTCCGACGACAGATTCAGCTCCACCGCGCCAAGTTTGCCCATGCCGAGGATGACCATTTGCTGCGGCTCGCCGCTGCGCCGCCCGGTGGGCACACCGAACTGCTGGCAATGCCGCGAGTACAACCACTGATAGGCCTGATCGATGCTGGCATCGGCCATGTCCGAGAGGTCGCGACAGGTCTGCACCAGATCGGCCTGGCGAGTCAGGTCGCGCCAGATGATCCGCACCTGGTGACGATTACGCTGGCGGCGCAGGGCACGGCCTAGCTGGTCGTCGGTTTCGGCGGCGCTCACCGCCATGGCGATCTGTGCGCACAACTCGCCCGGTGCCAAGGCGCGGTCCAGTTCGCCGGACTGCACCAGTTCCAGCAACATCAAAGGGTCACGCAGACTCTGTTCAATCACAAAGTCGCTGGCAGCGGCGACGCGGGCAAATTGCGCCCAGCGCTCAGGCGTCCAGGCAGACAGGCCATGGTCATCGGGAAGAACCCCGACTGTCGTACGAAACGACTGCTCGGCGCGGGTGACTAACGGCAGGAGCCCATCGGGCAGTTCGGCAAGCGAAGGGAGGCTCATGGTCTATCCTTGATCGGCGTGTGAAGGGCTGCATGTAGTGATTCGTGAAAACACACTACGTGACTGACTGTCGAACAAAGGTTAGAAATAGCTGAAATTTCTTTATTTTTGGCAGCGATCATCAAGCTTCCACCTTTTTCGATTGGCAAAAGACCAACCTTAACGATTATTCTCACAACGCAGCCGGAGGCCACAAGCCAATCATCTGTAGTTTTACTACTCGTCTATACATTCGAAAGGCTGAAATGCCCGAAGATTTGTAGTAAAACTACACGCCGCCGGAACAACCTATCGGCAATCCAAGAATTTATATCGTCTGCCCACAAGGCCAGTCGCAAACTCAGGCAACCGATTCTGGAAGCCTTTCCGCCCTGGAGCAAGCCATGCAAGACCTCGATCCCGTCGAAACCCAGGAATGGCTGGACGCCCTGGAATCGGTTCTCGACAAAGAAGGCGAAGACCGTGCTCACTATCTGATGACCCGTATGGGCGAACTCGCAACCCGTAGCGGTTCGCAATTGCCTTACGCCATCACCACGCCATACCGCAACACCATTCCCGTTACCCACGAAGCACGCATGCCTGGCGACCTGTTCATGGAACGCCGCATTCGCTCGCTGGTACGCTGGAACGCGATGGCCATGGTGATGCGCACGAACCTGAAAGATTCTGACCTGGGCGGTCACATCTCCAGCTTCGCCTCCAGCGCAACCCTGTACGACATCGGCTTCAACTATTTCTTCCAGGCCCCGACCGACGAACACGGCGGCGACCTGATCTACTTCCAGGGCCACACCTCGCCAGGCGTTTACGCCCGTGCATTCATGGAAGGCCGCATCACCGAAGACCAGATGAACAACTTCCGCCAGGAAGTCGACGGTCAGGGCCTGTCGTCCTACCCACACCCATGGCTGATGCCTGACTTCTGGCAGTTCCCGACCGTATCCATGGGTCTGGGTCCGATCCAGGCGATCTACCAGGCACGCTTCATGAAGTACCTGGAACACCGTGGTTTCATCCAGCCAGGCAAACAGAAAGTCTGGTGCTTCCTGGGCGACGGCGAGTGCGACGAGCCGGAATCCCTGGGCGCCATCTCCCTGGCCGGCCGCGAAAAGCTGGACAACCTGATCTTCGTCATCAACTGCAACCTGCAGCGCCTCGACGGCCCGGTTCGCGGCAACGGCAAGATCATCCAGGAACTCGAAGGCGTGTTCCGCGGTGCTCAGTGGAACGTGACCAAAGTCATCTGGGGCCGTTTCTGGGACCCACTGCTGGCCAAGGACGTCGACGGCATCCTGCAACGCCGCATGGACGAAGTCATCGACGGCGAGTACCAGAACTACAAAGCCAAAGACGGCGCGTTCGTGCGTGAACACTTCTTCAACACGCCAGAACTCAAGGCGATGGTTGCCGATCTGTCCGACGACGAGATCTGGAAACTCAACCGTGGCGGCCACGACCCGTACAAGGTCTACGCGGCGTACCACGAAGCGGTCAACCACAAAGAACAACCGACTGTCATCCTGGCCAAGACCATCAAAGGTTATGGCACCGGTGCCGGCGAAGCGAAAAACACTGCGCACAACACCAAGAAAGTCGATGTCGACAGCCTGAAGTTGTTCCGCGATCGTTTCGACATTCCGGTCAAGGACGAAGAACTGGAGAACCTGCCGTTCTTCAAACCGGAAGAAGGCAGCGCCGAAGCCCGTTACCTGGCCGAGCGCCGTACCGCACTAGGCGGTTTCGTACCACAGCGTCGCGCCAAGAGCTTCAACATCCCGACTCCTCCACTGGACACCCTCAAGGCGATCCTGGACGGCTCGGGCGACCGTGAAATTTCCACCACCATGGCCTTCGTGCGGATCCTCGCGCAACTGGTCAAGGACAAGGAAATCGGCCCGCGCATCGTACCGATCATCCCGGACGAAGCCCGTACCTTCGGTATGGAAGGCATGTTCCGTCAGTTGGGCATCTACTCCTCCGTCGGCCAGCTCTACGAGCCAGTCGATAAAGACCAGGTGATGTTCTACAAGGAAGACCAGAAGGGCCAGATCCTCGAAGAAGGCATCAACGAAGCGGGCGCCATGAGCTCCTTCATCGCTGCCGGTACTTCGTACTCCAGCCACAACCAGCCAATGCTGCCGTTCTACATCTTCTACTCGATGTTCGGCTTCCAGCGTATCGGCGACCTGGCCTGGGCTGCCGGCGACAGCCGTACCCGTGGCTTCCTGATCGGCGGCACCGCCGGCCGTACCACCCTGAACGGTGAAGGCCTGCAACACGAAGACGGTCACAGCCACCTGCTGGCTGCCACCATCCCGAACTGCCGCACCTACGATCCAACCTACGGCTACGAGCTGGCGGTGATCATTCAGGACGGCATGAAGAAGATGACCGAAGAGCAACAGGACGTCTTCTACTACATCACCGTAATGAACGAGTCCTACCAGCAGCCAGCCATGCCGGCCGGTGCCGAAGAAGGCATCAAGAAAGGCATGTACCTGCTCGAGGAAGACACCCGCGAAGCGGCGCACCACGTTCAGCTGATGGGCTCCGGCACCATCCTGCGTGAAGTCCGTGAAGCGGCGAAGATCCTGCGTGAAGAGTTCAACGTCGGCGCCGACGTATGGAGCGTTACCAGCTTCAACGAACTGCGTCGCGATGGCCTGGCCGTTGAGCGTACCAACCGTCTGCACCCTGGCCAGAAGCCTAAGCTGAGCTACGTCGAAGAGTGCCTGAACGGCCGTAAAGGTCCGGTCATTGCCTCTACCGACTACATGAAGCTGTTCGCTGAACAAATTCGTCAGTGGGTCCCGTCCAAGGAATTCAAAGTCCTGGGCACCGATGGTTTCGGCCGCAGTGACAGCCGCAAGAAGCTGCGTCACTTCTTCGAAGTAGACCGTCATTTCGTGGTGTTGGCAGCCCTGGAAGCCTTGGCTGACCGTGGTGACATCGAACCTAAAGTGGTGGCTGAAGCCATCGCCAAGTTCGGCATCAACCCGGAAAAACGCAACCCACTGGACTGCTGAGGAGACACTCTGTGAGCGAACTCATTCGCGTACCTGACATCGGCAGCGGTGAAGGTGAAGTAATTGAACTGTTTGTGAAGGTCGGCGACCGTATCGAAGCCGATCAGAGCATCCTGACGCTGGAATCGGACAAGGCGAGCATGGAAGTGCCTGCGCCTAAGGCCGGCATCATCAAGAGCCTGAAAGTGAAGCTGGGCGATCGCCTGAAAGAAGGCGACGAACTGCTGGAACTGGAAGTCGAAGGTGCCGCTGCCCCAGCCTCTATACAGCCCCCTGCGGCGGCCGCTGCGCCAGCCAAAGCTGAAGCCAAACCGGCTGCCGCACCTGCGCCGGCGGCGCCTGCTGCCGCGCCGGCTGCTGCCAGCATTCAGCAAGTGCACGTGCCGGACATCGGTTCGTCGGGCAAGGCCCAGATCATCGAGATCCAGGTCAAGGTCGGCGACACCGTCGAGGCTGATCAGTCGCTGATCACCCTGGAATCCGACAAGGCCAGCATGGAAATCCCTTCGCCCGCCGCTGGCGTGGTCAAGGCCATCAGCGTCAAGCTCAACGACGAAGTCGGCACGGGTGATCTGATTCTGGATCTGGAAGTGGCGGGTGCCGCGGCCCCTGCTGCTGCCGCTGCTGCCGCTCCTGCCCAGGCTGCTGCGCCTGCTGCCGCGGCTCCGGCTGCACCGGTTGCCGACAGCGTTCAGGACATTCACGTCCCGGACATCGGTTCGGCTGGCAAGGCCAAGATCATCGAAGTACTGGTCAAGGCTGGCGACACTGTTGCCGCCGACCAGTCGCTGATCACCCTGGAATCCGACAAGGCGAGCATGGAAATCCCATCGCCTGCCGCTGGCGTGGTGGAAAGCATTTCCATCAAGCTGGATGACGAAGTCGGTACCGGCGACCTGATCCTGAAGCTGAAAGTCAAAGGCGCAGCACCTGCTGCAGCCCCGGCTCCGGCTGCCGCTGCTGCGCCGAGTGCTCCAGCGCCTGCCGCTGCCGCTCCGGCTGCCGCCGCTCCTGCTGCCCCGGCTGCTGCTCCTGCCAAGCCTGGCGCGAAAGTTCACGCCGGCCCTGCCGTGCGTCAACTGGCCCGCGAGTTCGGCGTCGAGCTGAGCGCTGTCGGCGCCAGCGGTCCGCACGGTCGCATCCTGAAGGAAGACGTTCAGGTTTACGTCAAGGCCATGATGCAGAAGGCCAAGGAAGCTCCGGCCGCTGCAGCTGGTGCAACCGGCGGCGCGGGCATCCCGCCGATCCCGGTCGTCGACTTCAGCCGCTTCGGCGAAATCGAAGAAGTGCCGATGACCCGCCTGATGCAGGTCGGCGCTGCCAACCTGCACCGCAGTTGGCTGAACGTGCCGCACGTGACGCAATTCGACTCGGCGGATATCACCGAGCTGGAAGCGTTCCGTAACGCCCAGAAAGCCGTTGCAGAGAAGGCCGGCGTCAAGCTGACCATCCTGCCGCTACTGCTCAAGTCCTGCGCACACCTGCTCAAGGAACTGCCGGATTTCAACAGCTCGCTGGCACCAAGCGGCAAAGCGATCATCCGCAAGAAATACGTGAACATCGGCTTCGCCGTCGACACCCCGGATGGCCTGCTGGTACCGGTCATCAAGAACGTCGACCAGAAGAGCCTCCTGCAACTGGCCGCCGAAGCTGCTTCCCTGGCTGAAAAAGCCCGGACCAAGAAGCTTTCGTCGGACGAGATGCAAGGCGCCTGCTTCACCATTTCCAGCCTCGGCCACATTGGCGGCACCGGCTTCACGCCGATCGTCAACGCGCCGGAAGTGGCGATCCTCGGTGTTTCCAAGGCAACCATCCAGCCAGTCTGGGATGGCAAAGCCTTCCAGCCGAAACTGATGCTGCCGCTGTCGCTGTCCTACGATCACCGTGTGATCAACGGCGCCGCTGCTGCACGCTTCACCAAGCGTCTGAGCGACCTGCTGGCGGACATCCGCACCATCCTGCTGTAACACCGACTGGCCCTCCCCTGGCGGAGGGCCAATCGCGTTCCACGTTTTCCGAGCGCCACGCTCGTACCTCAACCCCGTCGATTTGGCGGGGCTTTTTTTGCCTGAAAAAAGCCCTCATTCGCACTTTATTCCTACATTCCCGGCTTACGCCACCTACACCCCCAGTCCACTTCTGCCCGATATTTTTTTCCAGCCAATAACTAGTCTTAGTTTGGAGATTTCTTATAGAAACCTCGACAACTTAATCTGCTTAGTTAGCATTACCTCGAATGGATTCGAACATGTTCAAACCAACTGTCGGCCCAATTATCGGCCACACCACAACTAACCATGCGCGTATTTTCTTGCGCGGTGAATTACAGAACGATGCCTTGGTATTTGCGGGCATCCGTTATCGACGCACAGCCGAGAAACTCTGGTCCAAAGGCGTATTTGTAAAACTGTCCGTCTTGCGCGACATGTCCGATGTAATTGCACTCAATGACCTGGCCACCGACACCGACTATGAGTACCAGGCAGGCTGGTTCAGCCCCATGAGCCCGGTGCATACCGTGGAGACAGTTCAGGAACTGCCGCTGCAATGGCCACGGGAGATTTACCGCTTTCGCACGCAGTCCAGCAAAACCAGCCAGCCACGGGCCTATATCGTCGGCTCGTGTCGTTACCTGCGAATGACCGCCGGCATTGCGTCGGCCCCACAGTTGGGCGACCGGATTTTTGCCTCGATCAACAGCCTGGCGGACAGCGCCGAACCGCCCATCAGCGCCATGCTGATGACTGGCGACCAGATTTACGTCGATGACCTGAACCTCCTGGCCCCCGACCGGGAATACCAGGACATCCTAAAGAAGTACCGCACAGCCTTTTCGCAGCCTCATATCTCCAAGTTAATGTCGGGCATGCCGACTTATATGATCCTCGACGACCATGAAATAGAAGACAACTGGCCCGCCAATAAAAGTAACGCCGATGATTACTTATACAAAAATGCCATTGCAGCATATGAGTTATATCAAGCCAGTCACAGCCCCACGCATGAACTGCTGGCCAATGGGCAAGTAAGCAAAAGACTGGAGCAGTATTGGTATCAGTTCTCCGAGGGTGATATCGGGTGGTTTGTCACCGATAGCCGGACGCGACGCAATCTGTCGGCCAACGACCGGCGTATCCTTGACGAAGAACAGGAACAGGCGCTGCTCAAATGGCTGATCAATAGCTCGGCCCGGGTCAAATTCGTGGTCACCAGCGTCATGTTCTATCCCGACCGCAAACTAAACGGCGATGACGCCTGGAAAGCCTTCCCGGAGCAACGCCTACGGCTGCTGGAGACGATTCGTACACGCGGTATAAAAAACGTCTTGTTCATTTCCGGCGATGTCCACGGCTCCCTCACCAGTCGCCTGACCCACAGCGAGAACCCGGATTTCGAAGTCCACACCATCGTGTCTTCACCGCTGTGCAACAGCAAGCTGCTGCCGTATGCCAAGGCATCGACTTTCATCCTCGATCAAGCCCTGGCCCGAACAGCGGCGGGCGACTATCGGCATGAACTGACCAGCGAGGTGATCAGCCAGGACAATTTTGCCCATCTGGTCGTCGAGGCCGAACAGGTTCGCGTCAATTATCACGATCGGGATGGCAAGCCATTGCAGTCGATCAGCATCAAATTGCGTTGACCCTTGGAAAAGATCGCAGCCTTGCAGGAGCCGCCGAAGGCTGCGATCTCTTGATTCACAGCATTACTTTTCGGCGCCTCGTTGAAGAATTCTCCACGTCTGCCGACATATTCTTATAGCACTTGGCCTTCATGTCTCTTGTCAGTCGGTGTCGCAATGATGCAACCTTGCCGCAGGCAACAGTAAAGAGGGCGAGAGCCCGGCGCGATCAGCATATTCGAAGCGAGTTTCCCTCAATGAAAAGCCAACCCGATGCCGCCAGCCGTATGGTGGCCGAGGTAGTGACGCAGTTGCCTGTGCCCTCGCGGCTCGGCATGCTGCGTTTCGAACGGCTGAATGAACCAAGCTGGGCGCTGCTGTTTCTCGATCCCAATTGCGAACGACAGTTCGGCCTGCCAGCGGTGGAGCTTTGTGCTCTGGTCGGCTCGCCCTACGCCAGCCTGATGGAACCCGAAGCGCGCTATCAACTGCATGACACGATCCAGCAGCAACTCACCGAAAGCCCGCATTACCTGATCCGCTACACCTTGCACACCGCCGCCGGCGTTCTGAGCCTGCTGGAACTGGGCGAAGCCTACAAACAACACAATCGACACCTGTTGCGCGGCTACCTGATGGTGGTGGACGGCCTGTTCGACGGCGAACCGTTGCTGCCGGCGCTGGATCTGGAAACCCAGAACTCACGCCTGCAAATCGCCCTGGAACTCAATCAACGTGCCCAGCAGGAACAACTGCAGCACTTGGACCGAGTGCGTGCCCAGCAAGACCTGATCCTGCTGCTGACCCGCCAGCGCTACAGCACCAACAATTCCTTGCAAGAAGCTGCCGAACTGATCACCCGTAGCGCCTGCGACATCTACGAAATCGACTGCGCCAGCCTGTGGAACCTCGATGGCTCGCTACTGACGCCGATCTCGGCCTATCACCGCGCCACCCGGGGTCGCCAACTGCCGGCGCCGATCGACGCCAGTGGTTTTCCCGATTACCTCGACGCCTTGCACACTGGCCGCGCCATCGACGCCCACAACGCCATGCGCGACCCACGCACCCGGGAAATCGCCGAGCACCTGCGCCCGCGCGACGTCAACGCCATGCTCGACGCCAGCATCCGCGTCGATGGCCAGGTGGTCGGCGTGCTCTGCCTGGAACAGATCGGGGCGACCCGCGCCTGGCAGTCGGACGAAATCGCCTTTGCCGGCGAACTGGCGGATCAATTCGCCCAAGTCATCAACAACCACAACCGCCGCACCGCCACCAGCGCCCTGCACCTGTTCCAGCGTGCTGTGGAGCAAAGCGCCAACGCCTTTCTGCTGGTCAATTGCGACGGCGTGGTGGAGTACGTCAACCCAAGCTTTACCGCGATCACCCAGTACACAACCGAGGAAGTCCACGGCCAGCGGCTGTCGGAACTGCCGGCGCTGGAAAACCTCAGCGAGCTGCTGTTCGACGCTCCGTCGGCGCTGGCCAAGAGCAACAGCTGGCAGGGCGAGTTCAAGAGCCGGCGTAAAAACCTCGAGCCCTACTGGGGCCAGTTGTCGATTTCCAAGGTCTACGGCGACAACCGCGAACTGACCCATTACATCGGCATCTACGAAGACATCACCCATACCAAGCTCGCCCAGCAACGAATCGAGCGCCTGGCTTACACCGATAACCTGACCAACCTCGGCAACCGCCCGGCGTTCATCCGCAACCTCGACGAGCGCTTCGCCCGAGACAGCGATACGCCAATCAGCCTGCTGCTGGTGGACATCGACAACTTCAAGCGGATCAACGACAGCCTCGGCCACCAGACCGGCGACAAACTGCTGATCAGCCTGGCCCGGCGCCTGCGCAACAGCCTGAGTTCGAGCGGCAGTCTGGCGCGGTTTGCCAGTAACGAATTCGCGGTGCTGCTGGACGACACCGACCTCTCGGCGGGCCAACAGGTTGCCAATCAATTACTGGCAACCCTCGACAAACCGATGTTCGTCGACAACCAGTTGATCAGCGTCACCGGCTCCGTGGGCCTGGCCTGCGCGCCGCTGCACGGTCGCGACCCACAGACGCTGATGCGCAACGCCGGCCTGGCGCTGCACAAGGCCAAGGCCAACGGCAAACACCAGGTGCAAGTGTTCACCGAAGCGCTGAACGCCGAGGCCAGCTACAAACTGTTCGTCGAAAACAACCTGCGCCGCGCCCTGACCCAGAACGAGCTGGACGTGTTCTACCAACCCAAGCTGTGCCTGCGCAGCGGTCGCTTGCTGGGCATGGAAGCGCTGCTGCGCTGGAACCATCCGGAAAAAGGCATGATCCGCCCGGACCAATTCATCAGCGTGGCCGAAGAAACCGGCCTGATCATCCCGATCGGCAAATGGATCGCCCGCCAGGCCTGCCGCATGAGCAAGGATTTGACCGCCGCTGGCCTGGGCAACCTGCAAGTGGCGATCAACCTGTCGCCCAAGCAGTTCTCCGACCCGGACTTGGTGGCGTCCATCGCCAACATCCTCAAGGAAGAAGCGCTGCCGGCGAACCTGCTGGAGCTGGAGCTGACCGAAGGCCTGCTGCTGGAAGCCACCGAAGACACGCACTTGCAGCTCGATCAGCTCAAGCGTCTGGGCCTGACCCTGGCGATGGACGACTTCGGCACCGGTTACTCGTCGCTCAGCTACTTGAAAAAATTCCCGATCGACATCATCAAGATCGATCGAAGCTTCATCCACGAAATCCCGGACAACCAGGACGACATGGAAATCACCTCCGCCGTGATTGCCATGGCCCACAACCTGAAACTCAAGGTCGTGGCTGAAGGCATCGAGACTGCCGAGCAACTGGCCTTCCTGCGCCGCCACCGCTGCGACGTCGGCCAGGGCTACCTGTTCGACCGACCGATCCCGGGCTCCGAGCTGATCGAAAAGCTCAAACGCTACCCACGCGGCCCAATCGCCTGACAGCGACGTAACACTCGGGCAAACTGGCAGTCTGTATTTACATCTCAACCTGACTGAGAGGACTGATCATGGTTCTGCGCTCGGAAATTCTGGTGAACAAAAACGTGCTCCCGACTAAAGAACAAGCTCTGCCTGGCCGCGAAACCCCGATCAAGGTTCCGGAGAAACACTTCGTCAACGGCAACCCGCTGCTGGGCCCGTTTCCGGGCAACGTAGAATTCGCAATCTTCGGCCTGGGTTGCTTCTGGGGCGCGGAACGTAAATTCTGGCAGCGCGAAGGCGTGTTCAGCACCTCGGTCGGTTACGCCGGCGGCTTCACGCCGAACCCGACCTACGAAGAAGTCTGCTCGGGCCTGACCGGGCACACCGAAGTGGTGCTCGTGGTGTATGAGCCGGAAAAAGTCAGCTATGAACAGCTGCTGAAAATGTTCTGGGAACTGCACAACCCGACCCAGGGCATGCGCCAGGGCAACGACATCGGCACCCAGTACCGCTCGGTGATCTACTGCACCAAACCGGAACAACTGGAAGCGGCGAAGAACAGCGCGAAAGTGTTCCAGGCAGAATTGACCAAGGCTGGCAAAGGCATCATCACCACCGAAATCGACGAAGCCCCGACGTTCTACTACGCAGAGGCGTATCACCAGCAGTACCTGGCCAAGAATCCTGAGGGGTATTGCGGGATTGGCGGTACTGGCGTGACGTGCCCGATCTAACCGCTTAAAGCAAAAGATCGCAGCCTCGTTTCACTCGACAGCTCCTACAGAGAAATGCATTCCGTTGTAGGAGCTGTCGAGTGAAACGAGGCTGCGATCTTTTGATCTTGCTTGTCGATTGACCCTATTCGGCAATCAACCAATCCATCTGCCATCCACCCTGGGTCTGCCCCAACTTCTTGGACAACCACGGCAGCAACTCACGCAATTCCTCTTCCAGCCCCCACGGCGGATTGGCAATCGCCAACCCCGAACCATTCAGGCTGTTCGGCGTATCCAGCGGATGCACCAACAACTCCACCCGCAGCAACTTCGGCGCGCCCGAGCCGGCCAGATCCTGATAGAAGCGCCGCAACGCCCGCTGATCCTTCACCGGATACCAGATCGCCGCCACCGTCTGGCGCATCCGGCCAATCGCCTCTTTCAGCGATGCCGCACAACGCTGCATCTCATCGAGCTGCTCAAATGGCGGATCGATCAACATCACCGCCCGCTTCTCCGGCACCGGCAACAGCGCACGCGGCACATGCCAGCCTTCGCCCAGGTGAACCTTCACCCGACGATCGCCCTTCATGTTGTCCTTGAGCAACACACCGTCTTCCGGGTGCTTCTCGTTCAGCAACACGCGATCCTGCGGCCGGGTCAGGCGCCGCGCCAACTCCGGCGACCCCGGGTAATAGCGCAACTGGCCATCCGGGTTCATCTCGTGCAACACCTTCATGTAATCAGCGGTCAGCGCCGGCAAATCCGGCTGATCCCACAACCGCGCGATCCCTTCCAGGTACTCACCGGTACGACTGGCCTGATCGCCCTGCAGGTCATACAGACCGATGCCGGCGTGAGTGTCGAGATAGGCAAACGGCTGCTCCTTGCGCGACATCAAGGCGATGAGGCGGGTCAAAGTCAGGTGTTTGAACACATCGGCGTGATTGCCGGCATGGAAGGCGTGACGATAATTCATGGCTGCTCCTGCGAAGGCCGGGAAGTTTACCCTGTACGGCGCAGGACGTCAGGGGTTCGCGGCTGAGCGGGCAAGTACAACCCCAATACCGCGCCAATCCATAAACCCTGTGGCGAGCGGGCTTGCCCCCGTTGGGCTGCAAAGCAGCCCCAAAATATCCAGACCACCCCATAACCTGTGGCGAGGGAGCTTGCTCCCGCTCGACTGCGAAGCAGTCGCCAAACCAAGCCACTCGGTACAGCTGACAAAACGGGATTGCAGGTTTTGGGGCTGCTACGCAGCCCAACGGGAGCAAGCTCCCTCGCCACAAAAGCCACTCGACGTTATTCCGAAGGCCGGGCCCGCAACCGCCGCCCCACCACATCCAGCACATCACACCCGTCACGCAATGAAATGGCACAGAGCAAGGCAAAATCACTAAGAATGAAGGATTCGCACTCGACCGAGCCGCGCATCGACATGTTTTCCAGCACCTGAGTGACTGCGCGAATTCGATAGCTGGCTGTGTCGGTCAAGATGTCCAGCGGCGCGAGGGTATCGACGAATAGCGTGGGCATGTCGGTGCTGTTGCCGGTGAGGGCCATGAAGCGGCTTTTTGGGTGGGGAATTGGTTTTTCGTAGGGTGGGTCGGGGTGAAGATTTTTCATTTTCAAGTTCCAGAGGCAGTAAACAGGAACTGCCATCAGCCTTCCTACAGGCTGGGGTGGCAGCTATGCGCGGGGTAGGAATATCGAGGCCTTTGGAAAACTCGACCACACCGAAGCGTGCCCGCGCACAACCGCCGCAACTGATATTACGGACGCACGTTAACGGCCGCAAACCAAGCTTCAACGCTAATACATTTCCAACGACTTTGAAGGGTTCCTACACCCCGCCACTGAGTCTTCAGTGACCACCAGAGACTATCGATGGAATGCATTTCAAACCAGTTCATGGAAACCGATACGAGTTGAAGGAAACTTCTGACGGGCTTGCCCGGAAATTTCGCTATATCGGCCTATCAGGATGCTTCGTCACTCACCACGTGGCTCTATCTTCCTGACTCGCTTTGAGCAAATCTTCTTCCCAAACCTCTAGCGCCAGCGTGTAGACATGCTGAAAAAAGCCCCTAGGGCTCTCCAATTTGTACCACTCCTCACGAGGCCAGCTTGATGCTTCGCCCTCATCTATTTCGAACAAACTTTGGAAATCATAGTTTCGATCATGCAGTTTATCCGCCAGAGACTCCACCAACACGAACTTATGCCTATAAGACAAACACCCGAGATCCAGCGCGTATTTTTTAATCAGGCCTACCCTATCAATCTTATTATCAGGATCATAAACCTCAAGTTCCATGCCAAGTGTTTCCTCCCGATCGTAAACACTAAATCGACCAACGAACCACATTAACCCTGCATCAAACTCCTCATCCACAAATGGACATCGCAACATTCCTTACCTTCCAACGAAATCCGACACACCTATGTAAACGCTACAAGCGGCACAAAAAAAAATACCGTTACTACTCAAACTGCTTTAACGTCAACCTGGCATAGCACTCATAATAAAACTTCGAACCACTGTCACTTTGATCATTCCTAAAATCAAAAAACTGCTTATACAGCGACTGGATCGCAGGATCATTAATCGTTCGCATACTGTCTAAAACCAAGCAAAGCTTGTAAAACTCATCCTCTCGTTTCAAATTTTCCTGTTGATACTCATCTCTCGACATAATCCCGCGAAACCGAGAGCTATGAAACGGCAGTTTTGCACTTTGGCGAAACATCCACAAAAAACATTTAGAAAGCAAACCTGCAAAATACAATCTACTCGGGCAAGCTGGATCAGCAGCCAACTCCAACAACCCTTTGGCACCAAAAATATCCATTACTGCGCTTTGGAAAATTGCAGCATCACCATCATCGTCACTTTCATACATATCAATAACGATGTCGTTATACGCCCATTCCAGTATCAATTCTCGCGTTATACTCTCAGACATCAAAATTCACCAACTAGATTGATCTTCGAGACTAGCTTTTTGAAGATCAACCTTCCACTCCTCACCAGCCAACTTATAAATATCCTCAAAAAAACCTCGATGATCGTCTATTTCCGTTTCGTCCCATGCCATAGACGTATTTGTCTCGTAATCGCTTTCAAACTGTGTAGAAAAATCAAAATTCGACTGCGCTAAAGCATCCTCAAGGATTTTAAACATCAAAAAACGATGCCTATATGGCAAATGCTCGAAACGACCCAATATGAACTTCCTAATAATTTTTTCTCTATCACCACTATCATTTGGGTTATAGACCCACAATGCCTCACCTAGTGTTTCCTCACGATCAAAAATAGAGATACCTCCCAGCCAGTACAAAAGCGTCGGTTCAAAAGGAAGGTCATACATAGGCCACTTCAACATTTTATTATCCTAATCTGGGAATGCAGTATAGGGCTTGACAAGACTACCCTGACGAAACCTGACCTCTGAGTAATTCAACTCATCTATATAATAAGGATTATTTAGATCTTTTTGATTTGGTTTATAACCTCTACCACCACCCGGCATTTCCTTCCTTACAACGGGATCCCCTGTTGGGGTAAAACCCGTGGGAGCAGGTGGGTTTCGACTCATCCTAGAAACCGCATCATTTATCGCATTCATCTGGAGTAACCAGCTTTTGAACTGTGAACTGGGATTAATTCTCTCCTTTTTTCCTTTTTTTGTTGGATGACTCCCATCAATCGATCTCTGCTTTAGCGGTGCATGTGGAATTTCGGGATTATGCTTCGCGACAGTATGCATGTCGTAATCGTCCTCCCATTCCAAAACCCGCCGCTTCGCATTCGCCTCAGCCAACTCATCAATCCGCGCCCGCCGCTGCTCACCCGTCAGCTTCGGAAGTTGCGGCTCACCCTCATCAACCCTAACGCCAGTCGTATCATCCGGCGCCTGACACCCAGGCTTATTCGGCGGCGGACAATTCCCGCTCAACCCCAACGGATCAACCCACCCCGTCGGATTCGGCGTGTATTGATACTGGTTCAGCCCACCCGCCAACTTGACCGGGTCCGGCGTCAGGTAGCGGCCAATCTCTGGATCATAGTACCGATGCCGGTTGTAGTGCAGACCGCTCTCGACGTCGAAGTACTGCCCCTGGAAACGCAGTGGCTGGTCAAGCTGCTCGCCTCCACCGAGTGCGAGGTCCGTGACTTTGCCGTAGGCGTTGTACTTCGCCGACCAGACGATTTCACCGCCGAAATCCGTCAGTTCCTGCGGTGTACCCAGGTGATCGAGTTGGTAGTAGAAGGGGCAGGCCTTTTTCGGGCCTTTGCCGTCGAGCATGGCCAGCGGGCGGAAGCTGCCCGGCTCGTAGACGTAGCTGCGGTAGTGCTCTTTGCTGCTTTCAGCGACCACTTGGTCGCCCTGCCAGAAGAACTCGGTGGTATTGCCGTCGACGGTTTTGGCGATGCGACGGCCAAAAGCGTCGTAGCGATAACTCGCGCAACTTCCATCCGGCAACGTGACGCCGACCAGCCGATGCTGGCAGTCATAGCGGTACTCGGTGACCAGTTTCTGCCCGGTGCCGCGACGCTCGCGGACCAGGTTGCCAAAGGCGTCATAGTCGTAATGACGGTCGCCTTGCATCAACAGGCGATTACCCAGCACCTTCGCGAGGCCGGGGCGGTCCTGCATCAGCAGGTTGCCGGCCGGGTCGTGGGCGAAGCTTTCCGGTGGGTCGTCGCGGGTGTGGCGAACGCGGGTCAGGCGGTTGAGTGCGTCGTAGTAATAGCTGCGCTGGCCGTGACGGCTGTCGGCGATGGTCGCCAGGTTGCCGTTGACCGCATAGCTGTAGTGGCGCAGGTACAGCGGCCGGGTTTGCTGGTTGATCGCGTGGGCTTGTAACCGGCCTTGTTCGTCGTAGTGGTATTGGCTGGTCAGTTGTCCTTGCTGGCGTTGCTGTTCGCGGCCGAAGACGAACTGGTGGCTGGTAAGCCGCGCGCCATTGAGGTCAATGGCCGCCAGCGCACCGCCCTTGGCGTGGTGGTAGTCGAGTTTGCTGCCGTCCGGCAGACGCAGGCGGTTGAGCTGCCCGCAGGCGTCGTAGCCATAGCGCAGGGTGCCCCAGCCCTGATGTTCGGTGATCAGCCGGTCCTGCTGGTCGTACTCGAATTCCAGCGGATGATCGTGGCCGTCGTCGACGCTGGTCAGCCGGCCCAACGAGTCGTAGCGGTATTCGACCTGGGTGCCATCGGGCAAGGTCTTGACCAGCAAGCGCCCGGCCGCATCCCGTTGATAGCCGGTGATCAGCCGCGAGTCGTCATCGCCGAACTCGGTTTTTTCCAGCAGATGCCCGTTGAGGTCGTAGGCGTACGCGGTACGACGGCCGTCGAAGCCGGTTTCCTGTCGGATCAAGCCGTTGGGCGTGTAGTCCAGCTGATATTTTTCGCCGGATTCGTTTTCGATTTCCGTGAGCAGCAGCTGCGCGTTGTCGTAGCGGTACTGGAGCTGGGTGCCGTCGGGATTGATCCGGCGGCTGACCAGATGCAAATCGTCGGCGTATTCGTAGCGGGTGACGTGGTCCAGTTCGTCGCGTTCGGCGGTGATCTTGCCGTAGGCGTTGTAGCTGAACCCGCGCGTGGCCCCGGTAGGCAGCGTGGTCTGGACCAGTCGGCCGACGGCATCCCATTGGCACTGGGTAACGGCACCGTGTTCGTCCTGACGGGTAATCTGCCGCCCCAGCGCATCGTAGGAAAACCGCCGCTGCCCACCGTCCGGCAGCGTTTCCTCGAGCAGCTGTCCCAAGGCATTCCAAACGAACAGATGCCGGCTGGTGTCCGGATAGCGGACCGACAGCAACCGGCCTTGTGCGTCGTAGTGATAGTGGGTGACCTGACCGTCGGGATCGGTCGCCTCGGTGACATCACCCTGAGCATTGCGCTGGTATTTCCACACCGCCTGACCGCGATAGCGCGCATGCAGGAAACCGTTGCGATACTCGTAGGACGTCGGTTCGTCCTGCGGCGGAATCAGTGCCACCAGCCGTCCGACGTCGTCGTAGCGATATTCGGTGACAGCGCCGAGCGGATCCTGCTCGGCAATCAATCGACCCTGCTCGTCGTAGGCCTTGAGCTGTTCGCCGCCATCCAGCCCAACCCGCCGTACCAGTCGCGCCCGGTCGTCGTGGACGTAAACCTCTTCACTGCCGTCGATGTTCCGGACCGTGACGCTGCCCTGGTCATCCCAGACATAGCGCGTGTCCATCTGCGCAAACGACGCCCAGTGGCGAATACATCTGGCCGCCTTGCCAGACCGTTCCCACTCCCAGAAGAAACTCGCGCCACCGGCCAGTTGCCGCTGCAGAATCACGTGCCGGTCGTCGTAGTCGTAACGCTCGCCTTCGCCGGCGGCGTTGCTCGCTTCGATCAGCTGATCGCGTTCGTCGTAGTGGTAACTGACCAGCGTCTGCTCGGTGTGCCACGCCTCGGCGAGGGTCTGGGCCGGGCGGAAACACTGGTAATCGACAGCGATCAGGTGGGCGCGGTCGTAGCGCAACAGCAAGGCGCGGCCGGCGCCGTTGTCGAGGCGCTGGATGCGCTCCTGGCGGTCGCGGGTGATGCGCAGGCGGTTGTCGTAGGCGTCGCTGATCGCGGTCAGCCGGCCGTGGTGAAAGTGGTAGAACCGCGTGTCGTCGCCGGCCTGGGCGAGGATCAGTTCTTCAGGGGCATCGCCGAGATAAATCGCCGCGCGCGACAGGCTGTTGTGGATCGCCGGGCGTTCGCTGCTCGGCAGCGGGAACGTGGTGCGGCGGTTTTCGTGGTCGATCCAGATGACCTGGTCGCCGTCGATTTCCAGCCGATGGGTGAGCGAATGACTCCAGCCAAAACCGAGGCCGACATCGATCTCGGCGGCGCTGGTGCGATAGAGTCGGGTGAAGTCGAACGGCAGGATGCCGTCCAGCGAACCGTCGGTGAGGGTCAGCAGTTCTTCGCCGGTGACCATCGACACCGGGCATTTGTTGGTCGCGGTTTTGTCGACTGAGTCGGCGCTGTCGCCGTTGGGGTTTTTCGCCTGATCCGGGGAGTCGTCGTGGTGTTCGTTTTGCTTGAGCGTGGTGTTGCGTTTGGCATCCCAGCGCAGTTGCATCCGGCCTTTTTTCAGCCCCGCCGCAACACCGCGCGCGGCGACCGCTTTGTACTGGTCGACGTACTTCATGAAGGTGCTGAGGATATTGAATGTCGCCTCAACGAAGCGCATCGCGAGACTGGCCAGCCCCATCCCGTATTTGAGCCCGCGAGCCGTTAAATAGGCTTTGGCGGCGGGTATGCCGACACCTGTGAAAGCCAGCGCTGAAGCGATAAGAATATCGATCAGTACCGAGACAATGACTTGGCTGGCCGCCTCTGCCGCGTTGCCGGCGATCTCGCTGGGCGGGAGCATTTCCAGCCAGAGACTCGCAGTACGCAACAATAAACACAGCGCCGCTTCGTCACTGGCCAGCAGCTGGATTTTTTGCATCACCTGCGGTGATTTTTCCGCCAGTTCACGCAGTTGATCGGCACCGCTGCCCAACCGCTCCGCGAACCGGCCGGGGTCCTTGAGGATGTCCGAGAGCATGCCGAGGCTGTCCCACACGCCCATGACCGCCGCCCAACTGCCCGCCAGCATGCCGTTACCCGCGGCCGCAAAAGCCGATTGCGACCACTGCGGTTTGAAACCTTCCCACTCACTGCGTAGCCAGCCCTCCAAGTCGCTGGTCAGGCCTTTGTAAGATTCAAAAAGATCGTTGATTTTCGAGGGTGCAACTTCACCCTGGACATGAACGCGATAGAACTTGCCGGGTGTGCCTGTGAACTGCCCTTTACCATGTTCATCGAGCGTGACTGGCGTGCTTTCGCCGCCATCAACGGCAATCACATCGACCTGAATGTTCCCCAACGGAATGTCATAAACCGATTCGAACTTGCTCTCGATCTGCAGAATTCCACTAGCCGGACACTGCGCAAGACCCGAGATAAAATCATCGTCGCCACTGCTCACCGCAGTCGTGGTATTGCCGAGTTTTATCACCCGCTCCATGTCCAACAGCGAAGGCATGTCCATCGCCCGGCTGACCCTGTCCGCATTCCGGCTCAAGAATTTGCCAAGCTGTTGGCGATACAAGACCAGTGTGTCTTTGAAACCGTCGAGCTCCTGCTCGATCCGTACGATCTGATCCATCAGTCCAGCTCCGTCATCAGGTAATCCACCAACGCTGATTTCGGCGCTTGAGGCAGGTCTGGCATCTCAAGAAAGCTCGCGACTTTGTGCCGCAACACGCTTTCGGAGAACGCCTCATAAAGATCAGGGCGGTCCTCGCTCAACCACTTCAGCAGGTTGTTGATATGCGTTGTCGCGGACTCGGTGGCGAGGTGGTTGAGCAGCGATTCAGATACTTCCCACCAGGGGAAATCCCTGGCGGTTTTCAGCGCACTACCACCGATATCCAGTGGCTGACCATTGATCAGGCAACGCCCGATCACCGGCATCAGTTGCGCAGCGTTAACCTCGGCAGACTGCAGAATCGGCAGCACATAGCGCCCATCCCAATAGCGGAAAAACACCGCGTTGCCGTTGGGCATCAGAACGTGTGTGAGGCTGCGCAAATGCTCGACCAACGCCTCTTGAGTGGCGCAAGACACCGCCAGCCAACCCCAATCGCGGGACTCAGTGGCGGCTACCCAGTCCAGAAACTCACTGTCAGTGGCGACGATTCCGACATAGGGCATCACCGCTTCCCACTCGGCGTAGGCAGTGCCGGCCCAGATCGGGCTCGGCGCTTGTGCAGTGATCGAGCGTTGCCAGGTTTTGAACGGTTCAGCGGCGCTGGCACTGCTGAAAATCGCGAACAGCTGCTCCGATGGTTGCAGCGGCTGGTGCTCCAGCCAGGCGCGAGGCGACAAAACATCAGGCAGCACAGACACCGCCCTTGCAGCGCTCGCACTCTTCGCAGAACGGCGCGTCGCTTTGCAGGCTGAGAATCTGCGCGGCACTGAGCAGCGCCGCCGGGGCCGCTGCAAGTTTCAACGGCATATCCGGCAAGTTCGGCGCAGAAGCCATGGCCGCCATCGGTGCCCCACCGACCTGAATCGGCACGCTGCTGAAAATCCCGCCGGGGCCGATGTTGATCCACTGCCCGCCCGCCTGAATGGTCGCGCTGGCGCCGCCGTCGATGACCACTTGTTGGCCGGCGCTGACGTGGAATTGCTGACTGGCATTGAGGGCTTGATTGCTCACGCGAATGTGCCGGTCGCCGACCACCACCAGGTGATCGTCCAACCGCACTTCGGTCTGGCGCTGGCCGTGGGTGATGCGTTTTTCGTCGGCCTTCAGCTCATGGCGGGCGGTGCCGGTGACGACGATGCTGCGCTGGTTATCAACCTGCACCTGTTGATCGTTGAGGACGTGCTGAGTCCAGTTGCGCTGGGCGCGCAGGTAGATTTCCTCGGCACCTTTGCGATCCTCGATGCGCAACTCGTTGTAACCGCCGCCACCGGGACTGCTTTGGCTGCGGAAAATACTGCGGGTCTTGTCCGCCGGCAGATCGAGGGGCACAGGCGTCGCGGCGTTGGGCAGGCAACCCATCACCAGCGGTTTGTCGGCATCGGCATCGATAAACCCCACCAGCACTTCCATGCCGACGCGCGGAATCATCACGCTGCCGTAACGGTCGTGAGCCCAGCCAGTGGCGACGCGCAGCCAGCAACTGGAGTGTTCGTTGAGCTGACCGTCACGGTCCCAGGCAAGCTGAACCTTGACCCGACCGTACTTGTCGCAATGGATTTCGCTGTCAGCCGGGCCGGTGACCACGGCGGGTTGATAGCCGAGCATCCGTGGCTTTTCCGGCCCCAGCGGAGGGCGGAAAGAAACGTCCCACGGCGTCGCCAGAAAGGTATTGCGATAGCCCTGAAAATCATCCGGGCTGTCGCTGGTGGCCGACTCTTCCAGCACTTGCGGCTGACGGCCACGGTGTTCGATTTCGGTGATCAACCACAGGTCATTCCACGCCTGACGCGGGTGTTCGGCCAAGTGTAGGAAATGCCCGCTGACCAAAGCGGATTCGTCGCCGCGACCTTCGGCCTGACGGTAATCCGCGCTGTGTCGCTCCAACGCTCGTTGAACCAGATGCTTGCCGTGTTCGCGATCGGTGAATTGGCCGGGGAAGTGGTAGTCCTCCAGCACCGGTCGCTGCTCGCTGTCGAGGCGACTTTCGAGTTGCAATCGCGGTTTCTGGAAGTCGTAGTCGCGACGGGTAACTGCGGTGGTGCGGGTTTCCAGCCGTACATTGAAACGCTTGATCGCCGGCGCATCCGCGGCCATCCCGCTGCCCGGCAGGTACAGCGTCGGTTCGGGCAGACGAGGGAAAACCGTCTGGTCATCGCCGAACACCAGCAGGTGCCCGTCGGGGCTGTGCTGAAAGTGGTAGTGAATACCGACTTCGGCGCACAGTCGCTGGATGAAGGCCAGATCGCTTTCAGCGTATTGCACGCAGTACTCGCGCTGGGGGTAATCACTGCCGAGCCGGAACTCGAAGGCATCGCGCTGGATGCCGTGGTCTTTGAGGATTTGCGTGACGATCGTCGGCACACTTTTGTGCTGGAAGATCCGCTGATTGATACGCCGGTCGAGATACGCCAGACGCGGTACGAGACTGATCTGGTAACCCGTCAGACGGTGCCCGGAATCGCTCTGGCCGACACGAAAAATCTGACCATGAATACCGGAGCCTTGCGCATCGAAACTCAGAAACGCCTGACGATGCAACAGGCTTTCGAGCTCTATGTCGGGCCGCTCGCTGACCAGTTCCAGGTCAAAACGATAGGGTTGGCTGATGGCTTCCTTGCCCGTGAACTCAAGCACCTTGAGCTCATTCTGGACGCCGTCGAGGGTCAACGTGAAACGCGGTTGATTGGCAGGCGCGAACATCCGATGTGTCTCTGCAGAATGAAGGCGGGCGATTCTGCATGAGCGACAAGGGGTGTTGATGGAGGGACAAGGAAATCAGATTTACCCTGCTTTTTTAGGGATTTTTCCTTCAAAAAACTGGATAAAGCACTACAGACATTCCTGTCAGAAGCACCACCGAACAAATGTGGGAGCGCAAAAAAACGGCCCGCCTCCAAAAGGAAGCGGGCCGTTTTCATGTTCGGCGAAAGGTCAGAGCATCAGCTCATCCCCCTCATTGGTTCAGGCGGAAATCCTTTTCGGCCGCGGCGAAGCGCGAAAGCATGCCGCTGGTCGGTGCGCCCATTTTGCTGACGATGTAGATCGCCAGGCTGGCGAAGATGAAACCAGGGATGATTTCGTACAGGCCCAGCAGTTCGAAGTGTTTCCAGACGATCACAGTGATCGCGCCGACCAGGATGCCGGCCAGTGCGCCGTTGCGGGTCATGTTTTTCCAGATCACGGAGATCAGGACAACTGGACCGAACGCAGCACCGAAACCTGCCCAGGCGTAGCTGACCAGACCCAGTACGCGATTATTCGGGTTAGCCGCCAGAGCGATAGCGATCAGCGCAACCAGCAGCACCATGGCACGGCCGACCCAGACCAGCTCAACCTGGGAAGCACTTTTACGCAGGAAAGTTTTGTAGAAGTCTTCGGTCAGGGCACTCGAGCACACCAGCAGTTGGCAGCTCAGCGTACTCATCACTGCCGCCAGAATGGCCGACAGCAGCACACCGGCAACCCACGGGTTGAACAGGATTTTCGCCAGTTCGATAAACACACGTTCGTGGTTTTCGCTCACTGGCATGGCCACGGCAGGGTGTGCCGAGAAGTAAGCGATGCCGAAGAATCCTACAGCGACGGTGCCGCCCAGGCACAGGATCATCCAGGTCATGGAGATGCGACGAGCGTTGGCGATCGACTTGACCGAATCCGCCGCCATGAAACGCGCCAGGATGTGCGGCTGGCCGAAGTAGCCAAGACCCCAGCCCATCAACGAAATCACGCCGATGAAGGTGGTGTTTTTCAGCATGTCGAAGTTGCTTGGGTCTTGCGCTTCAATGGCCAGGAACGTGGTGTCGATGCCGCCAGTGGCCAGCAGCACGATGATCGGCGTCAGCAACAGGGCGAAGATCATCAGCGTGGCTTGTACGGTATCGGTCCAGCTCACCGCCAGGAAACCACCGACGAAGGTGTAGGCAATCGTCGCCGCAGCACCGGCCCACAGCGCCGTCTCGTAGGACATGCCGAAGGTGCTTTCAAACAGACGGGCGCCAGCGACGATGCCGGAAGCGCAGTAGATGGTGAAGAACACCAGGATCACGACCGCGGAGATAATCCGCAGCAGGCCGCTTTTATCTTCGAAACGGCTGGAGAAGTAGTCCGGCAGGGTCAGCGCATCGCCGTTGTGCTCGGTCTGCACACGCAGACGGCCGGCGACGAACAGCCAGTTCAGGTAAGCACCGACGATCAGGCCGATGGCGATCCAGCTTTCGGAAAGACCGGACATGTAGATAGCGCCCGGCAGGCCCATCAACAACCAGCCACTCATGTCGGAAGCACCGGCAGAGAGTGCGGTCACGACGCTGCCCAGGCTACGGCCGCCCAGAATGTAGTCAGAAAGGTTGTTGGTGGAGCGATAGGCCATGAAGCCGATCAGCACCATTGCTGCGATGTAGATCACGAACGTGATCAGGGTTGGATTGCTTACGCTCATTGAGTTACGCCCTGGCATTGTTTTTATGTAGCAGCGGCTGGTGAACCGCTCGCAAACGATGACGTTTGACAGACGATTCGGGGGCCCGCGCATTTATGACTGATGTTTCCCCAGGAAAGCCATCAGCCGGTGCACCGACCGTTTCGACCGGTTGCACCTTGGCCGCGAATGCTATTCAACAAAGCAAATAAGGTGCAACCAGTTTCGTTCGAATAAGTTGCACCTAGTCGGTTTTTCTTGAGAAAGGTCTGTTTTTGCTCCCTTTTAGGGCGTTTTTCAGGTTGCACTAGAAGTAAAAGCACCAAGCAGGCACAGGACTTGTGTACCAGAATTTATTTCCTGACGAGCTGCCTATTATTCCGACAAAAAAAGGGTTGCACCCGGTTGCACCTCAACCAACGCACAGCTAATCTTGCCGTCAGCTGATGCCACGCGGTCGTGGCAAACATGAGGATAAAAATATGGCTACCACCACCCTTGGGGTCAAACTTGACGACCCGACCCGCGAACGCCTCAAGGCCGCCGCGACCTCGATTGATCGCACGCCGCACTGGCTGATCAAGCAGGCAATTTTCAATTACCTGGAAAAACTCGAGGGTGGTGCAACCCTGTCCGAGCTGAACGGTTTGAACGGCAAGGAAGTTGACGAGGTGGGCGAGGTCCACGTCGATCACGCGCACCAATGCTTCCTGGAATTCGCTGAAAGCATCCTGCCGCAATCGGTGCTGCGCGCCTCGATCACTGCCGCTTACCGTCGCCCGGAACCTGAAGTGGTGCCGATGCTGATCGAACAGGCTCGCCTGCCGGCACCGATGTGCGACGCCACCAACAAGCTCGCCGCCTCGATTGCCGAGAAACTGCGCAATCAGAAGAGCGCCGGCGGCCGTGCCGGGATTGTTCAGGGCCTGCTGCAGGAGTTTTCCCTGTCGTCCCAGGAAGGCGTGGCGCTGATGTGCCTGGCCGAAGCGCTGCTGCGCATCCCGGACAAAGGCACTCGCGATGCCTTGATCCGCGACAAGATCAGCACCGGCAACTGGCAGCCACACTTGGGCAACAGCCCGTCGCTGTTCGTCAACGCCGCCACCTGGGGCCTGTTGCTGACCGGCAAACTGGTCGCCACCCACAACGAAGCCGGCCTGACCTCGTCCCTGAGCCGCATCATCGGCAAGAGCGGCGAGCCGATGATCCGCAAGGGCGTCGACATGGCCATGCGCCTGATGGGCGAGCAGTTCGTCACCGGCGAAACCATCGCCGAAGCCCTGGCCAACGCCAGCAAGTTCGAAGCCAAAGGCTTCCGCTATTCCTACGACATGCTGGGTGAAGCCGCCCTCACCGAACATGACGCCCAGAAGTACCTGGCCTCGTACGAACAAGCCATCCATGCGATCGGCAAAGCCTCTCACGGCCGTGGGATTTACGAAGGCCCGGGCATTTCCATCAAGCTGTCCGCCTTGCACCCGCGCTACAGCCGCGCCCAGTACGAGCGCGTGATGGACGAGCTGTACCCGCGCCTGCTGTCGCTGACCCTGCTGGCCAAGCAATACGATATCGGCCTGAACATCGACGCCGAAGAAGCCGACCGCCTCGAGTTGTCGCTGGATCTGCTGGAGCGCCTGTGCTTCGAGCCGCAACTGACCGGCTGGAACGGTATCGGTTTCGTGATCCAGGCTTACCAGAAGCGCTGCCCTTACGTGATCGACTACGTGATCGACCTGGCTCGCCGCAGCCGTCATCGCCTGATGATCCGCCTGGTGAAAGGCGCGTACTGGGACAGCGAAATCAAACGCGCCCAGGTCGAGGGCCTGGAAGGCTATCCGGTGTACACCCGCAAGGTGTACACCGACGTCTCCTACATCGCCTGCGCACGCAAGCTGCTGTCGGTGCCGGAAGTCATCTACCCGCAATTCGCCACGCACAACGCCCACACCCTGTCGGCTATCTATCACATTGCCGGTCAGAACTATTACCCCGGTCAGTACGAGTTCCAGTGCCTGCACGGTATGGGTGAACCGCTGTACGAACAGGTTGTAGGCAAAGTCTCCGACGGCAAGCTGAACCGTCCGTGCCGCGTGTACGCACCGGTCGGTACTCACGAAACGCTGTTGGCGTACCTCGTACGTCGTCTGCTGGAAAACGGCGCGAACACCTCATTCGTTAACCGCATTGCCGACCAGTCGATCTCGATTCAGGAACTGGTGGCCGATCCAGTGGCCAGCATCGAGCAGATGGCCACGCTGGAAGGCGGCTTCGGCCTGCCGCACCCGCGCATCCCGCTGCCACGTGACCTGTACGGTGCCGAGCGCGCCAACTCCAGCGGCATCGACATGGCCAACGAACATCGCCTGGCTTCGCTGTCCTGCGCTCTGCTCGCCACTGCCCATAACAACTGGAAAGCCGCGCCGATGCTCGGTTGCACCTCCAGCACTGAAACCCCTGCGCCGGTTTTGAACCCGTCGGATCTGCGGGACGTGGTGGGCCATGTGCAGGAAGCCACCGTCGAAGACGTCGACAACGCGATCCAGTGCGCCTTGAATGCTGCGCCGATCTGGCAGGCCACGCCGCCAGCCGAACGCGCCGCAATCCTGGAACGTGCCGCCGATTTGATGGAAGGCGAGATCCAGCCGCTGATGGGCCTGCTGGCTCGCGAAGCCGGCAAGACCTTCGCCAACGCCATCGCCGAAGTGCGTGAAGCCGTGGACTTCCTGCGTTATTACGCAGTTCAGGCACGCAACGATTTCACCAACGACGCCCACCGCCCGTTGGGCCCAGTGGTGTGCATCAGCCCGTGGAACTTCCCGCTGGCAATCTTCAGTGGCCAAGTCGCTGCTGCTTTGGCCGCCGGTAACCCGGTACTGGCCAAGCCTGCCGAGCAAACCCCGCTGGTCGCCGCTCAAGCCGTGCGCCTGCTGCTCGAAGCCGGGATTCCGGAAGGCGTGCTGCAACTGCTGCCGGGCCGTGGCGAAACCGTCGGTGCCCGCCTGGTCGGCGACGATCGGGTCAAAGGCGTGATGTTCACCGGTTCCACCGAAGTCGCGCGCCTGCTGCAACGCAACGTCGCCGGTCGTCTGGATGCCCAGGGCCGTCCGATCCCGCTGATCGCCGAAACCGGTGGCCAGAACGCGATGATCGTCGACTCCTCGGCACTGACCGAACAAGTCGTGATCGACGTGGTGTCGTCGGCGTTCGACAGCGCCGGTCAACGCTGCTCGGCGCTGCGGGTGCTGTGCTTGCAGGAAGATTCCGCTGATCGTGTCATCGAAATGCTCAAGGGCGCCATGGCGGAATGCCGACTCGGCAACCCGGAGCGCCTGTCCGTGGACATTGGCCCGGTGATCGACGCCGAAGCCAAGGCCGGCATCGAGAAGCACATCCAGGCCATGCGCGACAAAGGTCGCAACGTGTACCAGGTGGCGATCGCCAACAGCGAAGAAGTCAAACGCGGCACCTTCGTCATGCCGACCCTGATCGAGCTGGAAAGCTTCGACGAGCTGCAACGGGAGATCTTTGGCCCGGTGCTGCACGTGGTGCGCTACAAGCGCAAAGACATCGACCAACTGATCGGCCAGATCAACGCATCCGGCTACGGCCTGACCCTCGGCGTGCACACTCGCATCGACGAAACCATCGCCAAGGTGATCGACAACGTCAACGCCGGTAACGTCTACGTCAACCGCAACATTGTCGGTGCCGTGGTCGGCGTGCAACCGTTCGGCGGCGAAGGCCTGTCGGGGACCGGTCCGAAAGCCGGTGGTCCGCTGTACCTGTACCGTCTGCTGTCGACGCGTCCTACCGATGCGATCGAACAATCCTTCGCCCGCGGCGACGCTATCGCAGCGCCGGACGTGCGTCTGCGTGACGCCATGAGCAAACCGCTGACCGCGCTGCAAGCCTGGGCCGACAGCAACAAGCTCACGGACCTGAGCGCCCTGTGCGTGCTGTTCGCGGCGCAATCGCAAAGCGGGATCACCCGCGTGCTGGCCGGCCCGACCGGCGAGCGCAACAGCTACGCCATCCTCCCGCGCGAACACGTGCTGTGCCTGGCGGACGTCGAAGGCGATCTGCTGACTCAACTGGCGGCGGTATTGGCCGTCGGCGGCTCGGCGGTGTGGCCGGACGCGGAACCGGGCAAGGCCTTGTTCGCACGCCTGCCGAAAGAAGTGCAGGCACGTATCAAGCGGGTGGCCGACTGGACCAAGGACGAAGTGGTGGTTGATGCAGTTCTGCATCATGGCCATTCCGATCAGCTGCGCGCGGTATGCCAGCAAGTGGCCAAGCGGGCGGGTGCGATTGTCGGGGTTCATGGTTTGTCGCAGGGTGAAACCAACATTGCGCTGGAGCGTCTGGTGATCGAACGGGCGTTGAGCGTAAACACCGCCGCGGCGGGTGGTAATGCCAGCTTGATGACTATCGGTTAAACCGTAATAAAGCCGGGCGCCTGCAATGGGCGTCCGGTTTTTCAAGCAAGATCTTTTGCTTCTCCATCACCAAGATCAATCATCCTGTTCAGCCTCTATTCCTACGCCTAGACTCGGACCATCCCAAATAAAGGTAGGCCGCCATGTCCGAGACGTTGCTCAGTTCCCGCAATCTGGCTTTCGAGCTGTATGAAGTCCTTGATGCCGAGGGCCTGACCCAACGTGAGCGTTTCGCCGAGCACAATCGCGAGACCTTCGATGCCGCCATCGGCACTGCCCGCAACATCGCCGAAAAGTTCTTCGCCCCGCACAACCGCAAGGGCGATGAGAACGAGCCGCGCTATGAGGACGGTCAGGCGATTCTGATTCCGGAAGTGAAACCGGCGGTGGATGCCTTCCTCGAAGCCGGTTTCCTCAACGCCGCGCGCAGTTTCGATGCCGGCGGCATGCAACTTCCTACGCTGCTGTCCCAGGCTTGCTTCGCGCACTTTCAATCGGCCAACGCGGCGTCGACCTCCTACCCGTTCCTGACCATGGGCGCAGCCAACCTGATCGAGAGCTTCGGCACCGATGAGCAGAAGCAACGCTTTCTGCAACCGATGATCGACGGTCGCTTCTTCGGCACCATGGCGCTGACCGAGCCGCACGCCGGCTCGTCACTGTCGGATATTCGTACCCGCGCCGAGCCAGCGTCCGACGACACCTATCGACTCAAGGGCAACAAGATCTTCATCTCCGGCGGCGATCACCCGCTGTCGGAAAACATCGTGCACATGGTGTTGGCCAAGTTGCCGGACGCACCGGCCGGGGTGAAAGGTATTTCGCTGTTTATCGTGCCCAAGTTTTTGGTCAACGATGACGGCAGCCTCGGCAAGCGCAACGATGTGCTGCTCGCCGGACTGTTCCACAAGATGGGCTGGCGTGGCACCACCTCCACTGCGCTGAACTTCGGCGATAACGGTGAGTGCGTAGGCTATCTGGTGGGCAAGCCACACCATGGCTTGAGCTACATGTTCCAGATGATGAACGAGGCGCGGATCGGCGTCGGCATGGGCGCAGTGATGCTGGGTTACGCTGGGTATCTGTATTCCCTGGAATACGCCCGCGAGCGTCCGCAAGGTCGGGTGCCGGACAGCAAGGACCCGACTACGGCACCGGTGGCAATCATTCAGCACGCCGACGTCAAACGCATGCTGCTGACCCAGAAAGCCTACGTCGAAGGCGCGTTCGACCTCGGTTTGTACGCGGCGCGGCTGTTCGACGATACCACGACGCTTGAGAGCGAAGCCGAGCGCAAACAGGCCCATGAGCTATTGGATTTGCTGACGCCGATCGTCAAATCCTGGCCGTCAGAGTTTTGCCTGAAGGCCAACGAACTGGCGATCCAGATTCTCGGCGGTCACGGCTACACCCGTGAATACCCGGTGGAGCAGTATTACCGCGACAACCGCCTGAACCCGATTCATGAAGGCACCCACGGCATTCAGTCGCTGGACTTGCTGGGGCGCAAACTGGCGCAGAACGGCGGCGCGGGACTCAAGCAATTGATCCGCCTGATTGCCGACACCGCCGAGCGGGCGCAGACGTACGAAACATTAAGTGCATTGCGTGAACCACTGGAGAAACTGGTGGCGCGCCTGCAAACCGTGACCATCGGCCTGCTGACCGATCTGGCCCAGGGCAAGGTCAACAGCAGCCTGGCGAACTCGGCGCTGTACCTGAAAGTGTTCGGTCATACGGTGATCGGCTGGCGCTGGCTGGAACAGGCGATTCGTGCCGAGGAAGGGTTGACCAACGGTAACGCGGCAGATGTGAGCTTCTATAAAGGCAAGCTACAGGCGGCGCGGTATTTCCTGACGTGGGAAGTGCCGGGTTGTCACCATGAACTGGCGATTCTTGAGGCGCGGGATGATGTGTGCCTGAACATGCAGGATGAGTGGTTCTGATCGGACATGGATTTGTGTAACGGCCACAAAAAAGATCGCAGCCTGCGGCAGCTCCTACAGGATCGGTGTTTATCCGCGATATTTCGGCGAACATCGATCTCTGTAGGAGCTGCCGCAGGCTGCGATCTTTTGATCTTGATCTTTTAGCTCAACCGAAACCCACCCATCTGCCGCGCCAAATCATCGGCCAAACGCTGCAACGTCTGACAGTCTTCACGACAAGCCCTGACCTCCCCCGCCGTGGCCCGTGCCAAATCGGAAATCCCCTGCACGTTGCGGTTGATCTCTTCCGTCACCGCCGATTGCTCTTCAGTCGCTGTCGCCACCTGATGGTTCATGTCGCTGATGCGCTCGACCTGCCCGGTAATCGCCGTCAACGACGCCCCGGTGCGTTGGCTCGACTCAACGCCTGTGCCGGTCGCCGCTTGCCCGGAGTGCATTGAAGACACCGCGTTTTCCGCGCCCTGCTTGAGGCTGCCGATCATTTGCTGAATTTCGTCGGTGGACGACTGAGTCCGTCGCGCCAGGGTCCGCACTTCATCGGCCACCACCGCAAAGCCGCGGCCCATGTCCCCGGCCCGCGCCGCTTCTATGGCGGCGTTGAGCGCCAGCAGATTGGTCTGCTCGGAAATCCCGCGAATCACCGCCAGCACTTGATCGATGGACGCCACCTGATGGGCCAACTCGCCCACTGCTCCGGCGGCGACACCAATTTCGTCGGACATGCTTTCTATATGCCTGATCGACCCGCCCACCACTTCCCGCGCCTGCAGCGCTTCATCCCGCGCGGCTTGTGAAGCGACCGCCGCATTGCCGGCGTTCTGTGCGATTTCCTGCACGGTCAGGCCCATCTCGTGAACGGCGGTGGCGACCATGTCGGTCATTTCCTGCTGACGTCCGGAACGCTCAGCGGTGTTGTCCACCACCCGCGCCACCTGACCGACCGCCGTGCGCAAATGTTCACTGGTGGTCAGCACTTCGCCGATCATCTCGCGCTGACTTTCCAGGAACCGATTGAAACCGCGAGCGAGATCACCCAGCTCATCGGCGCGACTGGAATCTAACCGGTGGGTCAAATCTCCACCACCGCTACCGATGGCTACCAGCGCCGCTGTTACCTGACGAATCGGTCGCACCAATCCACGGGCCAGCAATACCACCAGCAATAGGCACACCAGCGCCACCGCCAAGCCGATGCCGCTGCTCATCCACATCGCCCGACGAGCTTCGGCGTAGATCTGCGACTGCGGCACTTCGGCCACCAGGGTCCAGCCCAGATCACGCAGCGGCAGGCTCAAGGCCAGAAAATCTTCGCCATCGCGGGCAAAACTGCTGCTACCAGACGCGGTGGAGGTCATCACCGCTTGCGCCGCCGAAGCGCCGATCTGTTCGACCAGCGTACGTTTGCCGCTGAACTGCGCCTCGGGATGAATCTGGATCAAACCGTCGGAGCGCACGAGATAGACCTTGCCGCGCTCACCAAAGTTGAAGTTGTGGATCAGCTCCGACAGCTCTTTCATGCTCAGGCCCAGCCCGGCAACGCCCACGACTTTGCCGGCCTGTTCGACCTTGAGGTCGATGAACAGCGCCAACTCGCCGGTGGCGGTGTCATTGTCGATATTGAGGGTGCGCGGCTGATTGCCGTCGAGGAACGAATAGAACCAGGCGTCATTGGGATTGGAGCGGCTGAGCGTGCGGTCCAGGCCCTTTTCGGTGAAGTAATGGTTTGAAGCGGCACCGATGATCAGCGCGGTAAAGGCCTTGTGCTCGGCACGGATGCCTTCCAGATAACTGACGAAACCGGCGGTCTGGGTGCCGTTTTCACCCCCGGCCAGCCAGTCACGCACCATGCTGTTACTGGCGATGTCCTTGGCGGCGGTGAGGGGTTGGACGAGGATGCGCTCGATGTCGTTGCGCATCGCTTCGATGCTCGACGGCAGCGCCTGCTCGACCAGATAGCGCTGGGCGAGGCGGTTGACCACGAGGGTATAAATGCCAACCACGATCAGAATACTGACCAGCAGGGCGGTGCCCATGCTCAGGATCAACTGCCATTGAATACTGCGTCGCCAGAACTGCATGGAGCACCCCCAAAGAATAAAGGGCTGAAACACTGCAACAGCCATGCCGATTGTATACAACTAGATCGACAATTTATTCTTTGGTTGTGCGCAAAGCCGCTCAGGCCTGGTTGATCGTCTTGGCGATCACTTCAACCGTGGCGCTGACTTGCTCTTGGTAACGGTCGAGTTCCTGCTGGTGACGCTTTTGCATTTCGATCTGCTGCGAGCACAGATTCATCGCCGCCAGCACCAGCAAGCGGTCACCGATCAGCGCCGGGTATTTCTTTTTGGTCTCGGCCAGAGCGGCCTTCAACATTAAGGCGGCGTCCAGCAGGGTCTGCTCTTCCCCGGCCGGTGCCTTGATTGAATAGTCTTCACCCAGAATCGAGACGACTTTTACCCCTGCGGCGCCGTAACTCATGCGCTGACAGGGCCGGCGCTGACGCGCTCAACCAAGGCCTGAATGCGTGCAACAGTGGCGCCTTGTTTCTCTTCCTGTTCCATCAGGCTCAGTTGCAGGCTTTCGTTTTCATCCTTGACCTGGGCCAGCTCCGCACTCAGGGATTGGTTGGTGCCGAGCAGGGTCTGGTTCTGTTGCACCAGGTCGCTGACCAGTTGTTCCAATTGGCTTAGGGATGCTTCTAACATTTTGATTTTCCGGGCATTTTCAAAGGGCGCGTACGATAAAGAAAAGTCACTGTGGAAGCCAGGGTTATGCAGGCGCAAGGCCTTGATTTTCCTGGCGGTCGACCTTCCTCGCGAACTTTAAAGACTGTGATTGCCGGTTCTGGTTCCTGCACTTCGTCGTCGCGGCCCTTCTGCGACAAATACGCGCAGCGACTCAAGACTTTAGTCGTATGACCGATAAGTCATCCATACAACAGTCTCAGCCTCGCACGGAGGCGCTTTTTTCGGTGAACACCATGTCCCTAAGAAATATGAATATCGCACCGCGGGCGTTCCTCGGTTTCACCCTGATTGGCGCCATGATGCTGATCCTGGGTGTGTTCGCCCTGAACCAGATGAGCAAGATTCGCGGCGCCGCCGAGGAGATCACCTCAAACAGCGTACCGAGCATTAAAAGCCTCGACGAATTCACCCAGCTGACCCTGCGCCTGCGTGTGCTGGCCTATCGTCTGCTCGTGAATCGTGAGCCGGACGTCCAGCAGAAAACCATCGAGCTGCTGGAAACCCGAAACCAGCAGATCCGAGCGGCTCAGGCCGGCTACGAAAAACTGATCGCCAGCCCGCAGGAGCGTGCAGCCTATGATCAGTATGTGCAGTTGCTGGGGCAGTACCGCCAGATCGAAGACCGGATGAAAAGTCTGTCGCGCAACAATCAGGTCGACGAACAGCGCACGCTGGTCAACACCGATTTGCTGAACAACTCTGAAGCCATGAACACCGTGCTCAATCGCTTGCTGGAGATCAACACCCAGCAGACCATCGACACCAACCAGCAAGCCGCCGACCAGTACTCCTCGGCGTTCAACCTGGTGGTGACCCTGCTGGTCATCGCCACCGGCCTGACCCTGCTGTTCGCCTGGCTGCTGACCAACAGCATCACCAAACCGATCGCCAACGCCCTGAGCGCCGCCGAAGAAATCGCCGAAGGCAATCTGACGCGCCCGATCACGGTCGATGGCGAAGATGAAGCCGGTCGTCTATTGGCCGCCATGGCGAAGATGCAGGACAAACTGCGCGACACCCTGCAACGGATTTCCGGTTCGGCCACGCAACTGGCGTCCGCAGCGGAAGAACTGAATAGTGTCACCGACGAAAGCGCCCGCGGCCTGACCCAGCAAAACAACGAAATCGAACAGGCCGCCACCGCCGTCAACGAAATGACCAGCGCCGTGGAAGAAGTCGCGCGCAATGCCGTGAGCACCTCCGAAGCCTCGAAAAACGCCACCACTTCGGCAGGCGACGGTCGTGACCTGGTGCAGGAAACCGTCAGCGCCATCGAACGCATGAGCGCCGACGTGCAGAGCACCGCCACCCTGATCGGCGATCTGGCCAACGAGTCGCGAGACATCGGCAAAGTGCTGGACGTGATTCGCGGCCTGGCTGACCAGACCAACCTGTTGGCGTTGAACGCTGCCATCGAAGCGGCCCGTGCCGGTGAAGCCGGTCGTGGTTTTGCGGTGGTTGCCGATGAAGTGCGGGCCCTGGCCCATCGCACCCAGCAGTCGACCAGTGAAATCGAACGCATGATCGGCAGCATTCAGAGCGGTACCGAACACGCCGTGGATTCGATGCGTAACAGCACCGAGCGCGCCGAGTCGACCTTGAACATCGCGCGCGGTGCCGGCCTGTCGCTGGACACCATCAACAGCGCCATCGTCGAAATCAACGAGCGCAACCTGGTGATCGCCAGCGCGGCCGAAGAACAGGCGCAAGTGGCCCGTGAAGTGGACCGCAATCTGGTGAACATTCGTGACCTGTCGGTGCAATCGGCCACCGGCGCCAACCAGACGAGTGCGGCCAGCAACGAACTGTCGCGCCTGGCGCTGGACCTGAACAACATGGTTGGGCGGTTTAGCCTGTAACGGCTCCCCCCTGTGGCGAGGGGGCTTGCCCCCGTTCGGCTGCGAAGCAGTCGCAAATTGACCCACGCGTTGAACTTGGCGCACCGCAGCGCCGGCTTTGGGGTCGCTGCGCGACCCAACGGGGGCAAGCCCCCTCGCCACAGGGGATGATCGCCGTCAAAAGCTTTTTGACAGCATCACATTTCAACAGGTTAGAATCGCTGGCACGCGGACTGCATGGTCAGTTTGCGCCCGCCTTTATGCTTCCGGAGTACTGCCTTTGAATGCGACGACCATCAACAGCCTGTTCTTGATCGGCGCGTTGCTGGTAGGTGCGAGCATTCTGGTGAGCTCACTTTCATCGCGCCTCGGGATCCCGATTCTGGTGATCATCCTCGCGGTGGGCATGTCGGCCGGTGTCGACGGTGCCGGCATCATTTTCGATAACTACCCCACGGCCTATCTGGTCGGCAACCTCGCCCTGGCAGTGATCCTGCTCGACGGCGGCTTGCGCACCCGGGTGGCGAGTTTTCGCGTGGCATTGTGGCCGGCGCTGTCGCTGGCCACGGTCGGGGTGTTGATCACCACCGGGCTGACCGGCATGGCGGCGGCGTGGTTGTTCGACCTGAACCTGATTCAGGGCCTCCTGATCGGCGCCATCGTCGGTTCCACCGATGCCGCGGCCGTGTTCTCGCTGCTGGGCGGCAAAGGCCTGAACGAACGGGTGACCGCGAGCCTGGAGATCGAATCCGGCAGCAACGACCCGATGGCGGTGTTCCTCACCGTCACCCTGATCGACATGCTCGCCAGCGGCCAGACCGGCCTGCACTGGAGCCTGCTCGGGCACTTGCTGCGTGAGTTCGGTATCGGCGCCGTCATCGGCCTCGGCGGTGGCTGGCTGATGCTGCAACTGGTCAACCGCATCCACTTGGCCACCGGCCTTTATCCAATTCTGGTGATTGCCGGCGGCCTGGTGGTGTTCGCCCTGACCAACGCCCTGCACGGCAGCGGCTTTTTGGCGGTGTACCTGTGCGGCCTGGTGATCGGCAATCGCCCGGTGCGCAGCCGCCACGGTATTCTGCATATGCTCGACGGCATGGCCTGGCTGGCCCAGATCGGCATGTTCCTGGTGCTGGGGCTGCTGGTCACGCCCCATGACCTGCTGCCGATCGCTTTGCCGGCGCTGGGCCTGGCGCTGTGGATGATTCTGTTTGCCCGTCCGCTGTCGGTGCTGGCTGGCCTGCTGCCTTTCAAGGCGTTCCATGGACGCGAGAAGGCATTCATTTCCTGGGTTGGCCTGCGCGGCGCCGTACCGATCATTCTGGCGGTGTTCCCGCTGATGGCGGGGTTGCCCAACGCGCAGCTGTATTTCAATCTGGCGTTCTTTATCGTGCTGGTGTCGCTGTTGGTGCAGGGCACCAGCTTGCCGTGGGTCGCCAAGCTTTTGAAAGTGACCGTCCCGCCGGAGCCCCTGCCAATCTCCCGATCGGCGCTGGAAGTGCATGTCACCAGCGAGTGGGAGCTGTTCGTTTATCGCCTCGGTGCCGAGAAATGGTGCATCGGCTCACCCCTTCGCGAGCTGAAAATGCCCGAAGGCACCCGTATCGCAGCCCTGTTTCGTGGCCAGCAGCTGCTCCATCCGTCGGGTAGTACGGTGCTCGAAGTCGATGATTTACTCTGCGTGATCGGCCATGAACACAACCTTCCGGCCCTCGGAAAACTCTTCAGCCAGGCACCGCAACGGGGGCTGGATTTGCGTTTCTTCGGCGACTTCGTACTCGAAGGAGACGCCCAGCTGGGCGCGGTTGCTGCCCTGTACGGATTGAAAGTCGAGGGCATCGATCCGAACATGTCCCTGGGCCACTTCATTGCCCAGAAAGTGGGCGGTGCTCCAGTCGTCGGTGACCAGGTGGAGTGGAACAACACCCTCTGGACCGTCGCGGTCATGGAAGGGAACAAGATTGGTAAAGTGGGCGTCAGATTCCCCGAAGGAAGTCGCCCCGGCCCCGGCCTGTTCCTCTAAACTCCACACTTCGTCTCGTTTTCGATCGGTCTCTATGTCAACTCTGCGCACCTTTTTCATCATGGCCCTGCTGGGCTTGAGTCTTTCCATCAACACGCTGCAAGCCGCCGAGCCGCCATCCAGCGAAGCCGTGCAGGCGAGCCTGGACAAGATCGCCGACCGCAAACTGCCGGAGGCCGATCAGAAAGCCCTGCAAGCGGTCCTGCAGAGCACGCTCACCCAGCTCAACAACCGGCGTGATTACGACCAGAAGCTGATCGATCTCAAGCAGCAATTGACCAACGCTCCAAGGCAGAACATCGAGAACCAGCGCGAGCTGACCCGCCTCAAGGCCACCAGAGTGGTGCCGGTGGGGCAACGCTATACCAAAGAGACGATTCAGCAGCTCGAACAACTGCTGACCGAACGCTCCACTCAGCAAAGCGATTTGCAGAAAGCCCTGGCCGAAGCGAACAGCCTGATCATTACCGCCCAGACCCGCCCCGAGCGTGCCCAGGCCGAGATCTCCGCCAGCCAGACGCGCATCCAGCAGATCAACAACATCCTCAAGCTCGGCAAGGACAGCGGCAAGACCCTGACCGCCGAGCAACGCGATCAGCTCAACGCCGAACTCACGGCACTGAACGCCTTGATTCCGTTGCGTCGCCAGGAACTGGCCGGCAACAGCCTGTTGCAGGACCTGGGCAACAGCCAGCACGACTTGCTGTCGGAAAAATCCGATCGCCTGGATCAGGAGATCCAGGACCTGCAAACCCTGATCAACCAGAAACGCCTGGCCCAGTCGCAAGAGACCGTGACCCAGCAGTCCATCGAGGCGCAGAAGGCCGGTGGCAGTAGCCTGCTGGCCACCGAAAGCGCGGCCAACCTGAAGCTCTCCGACTACCTGCTCAAAAGCACCGACCGCCTCAACGAAGTCACTCAACAGAACCTGCAGACCAAGCAGCAACTGGACAGCGTGACCCAGAGCGACTCGGCGCTGGACGAACAGATCAACGTGCTCAAGGGCAGCCTGCTGCTCTCCAAGATTCTCTACAAACAGAAACAGGCCCTGCCGCGTCTAAGGCTCGACCGCGATCTGGCCGACCAGATTGCCGACATTCGCCTGTATCAGTTCGAAGTCAGCCAGCAACGGGAACTGCTCAGCAACCCGATCACCTACGTCGATAACCTGCTGGCGACTCAACCACCCGAGCAAGTCACCCCGCAACTGCGCAAGAGTTTGCTGGACCTGGCCAACACCCGTGCGGACCTGTTGGAGCGCTTGAATCGCGAACTGAGCGCGGTGCTCAACGAATCCATCACGCTGCAACTCAACCAGAAACAACTGCTCAGCACCGCGCAAAGTCTGCGGGCTACGCTGGACGAGCAGATGTTCTGGATTCCCAGCAACAAGCCGCTGGATCTTGAGTGGATGCACGGCGTGCCGGAACGCCTGCAACGCCAGGTCACGACCCTGCCGTGGGCTTCGAGCCTGAGCGAATTGGCCGATGGCCTGACGCAGCGGCCGCTGCTGTTCCTGCCGCTGGCCCTGCTGATCGGCGCGCTGCTGTGGCGCCGCAAAAATCTCTATGCCCGCCTGAGCAAAGTTCACCAGGACATCGGCCACTTCAAGCGCGACAGCCAGTGGCACACCCCGCAAGCGATTCTGATCAATATCCTGCTGGCGATGCCGGTTTCCCTGGGTCTGGCCTTGTGCGGCCTGGCCTTGCAGATCGACGCCCGCGGGCAGAACGCCAATATGGGCGCGGCACTGCTGCAGATGGCCCAGGCCTGGCTGGTGTTCTACACCGCCTACCGCATCCTCGCGCCGGGTGGCGTGGCCGAACTGCATTTCCGCTGGGAAAAGCCCCAGGTCGAATTCCTTCAAGGCTGGATTCGCCGGCTCGGGCTGGTGGTGATGGCCCTGGTGACGGTGGTGGCGGTCGCCGAACTGCAACCAGCGGTGCTGGCCGATGACGTGCTTGGCATGCCGGTGGTGCTGACTTGCTACGCCTTGATGGCCTGGCTGCTCAGCCGCCTGCTGGTCAGCAGCCCAACCCATGAAAACGCCTCGCTGTTCCGCAAGGCCGTGGGAATCATGTTCACTGTCCTGCCGATCGCGTTGTTCGTCGCCGTGTGCTTCGGCTACTACTACACCGCGCTGAAACTCAGCGACCGGTTGATCAACACCCTGTACCTGCTGATGTTCTGGCTGGTGATCGAAGCAACCTTCGTGCGCGGCCTCAGCGTTGCGGCACGCCGCCTGGCCTATCAGCGCGCCCTGGCCAAACGCCAGGCCGCGAAAGAGGCTGGCGACGGCGAAGCGGTGATCGAAGAGCCGACCCTGGACATCGAGAAGGTTAACGAGCAGTCCCTGCGACTGATCCGCCTGGCCCTGCTCGGCGGTTTCATCGCGGCGCTGTATTGGGTCTGGTCGGACCTGATCTCGGTGTTCTCGTACCTGGACAACATCACCCTCTACGAATACACCAGCGGCACCGGCGCCAACATGAGCATGGTGCCGATCAGCATCGGCGACATGCTCGGCGCGCTGATCATCATCGGCATCACCTTCGCGCTGGCGCGCAACTTGCCGGGTCTGCTGGAAGTGTTTGTGCTGTCGAAGCTGAATTTGGCCCAGGGCAGCTCCTACGCCACGACCACGTTGCTGTCCTATGTGATTGCCGGCGTCGGTTTTGTTTCGACCCTGTCCACGCTCGGCGTGAGCTGGGACAAGTTGCAATGGCTGGTGGCGGCGCTGTCGGTGGGTCTCGGTTTCGGGATGCAGGAAATCTTCGCCAACTTCATCTCCGGCATCATGATCTTGTTCGAACGCCCGGTGCGGATCGGCGACACCATCACCATCGGCAACCTGTCGGGCACGGTGAGCAAGATCCGCATCCGTGCCACGACCATCACCGACTTTGACCGCAAGGACATCATCGTCCCGAACAAGACGTTCATCACCGGGCAACTGATCAACTGGTCGCTGACCGACACCATCACCCGGGTGACCCTCAAGCTCGGCGTCGACTACGGCTCGGACCTGGACCTGGTCAAAGAGCTGCTGCTCAAGGCGGCCCGCAATAACCCGCGCGTGCTGAAGGACCCGGAACCCCAGGTGTACTTCCTGAACTTCGGCGAAAGCACCCTCGACCACGAGTTGCGCATGCATGTGCGTGACCTCGGCGACCGTAACCCGGTGCTCGATGAGGTCAACCGTTTCATCAATCGCGAGTTCAAGAAGCAGCACATCAACATCTCGTTCCGGCAGATGGAGGTCTATCTCAAGAACCTTCAGGGCCAGGAATACAAGATGGTGCCGATCGAACCGGAAACCAAAACCATTGTTCCGGCACCCACCAGCAAACCGCGGCAAGAGCCACCGCCTGTCGAACTCGACTAAGCGTGCTATCCCTAGCAGAATGCTCGGACATTCTGCTGGAGATGGCCGTTGAAAGCCCTCGACGAACTGACCTTCGACAATCGCTTCGCCCGCCTGGGCGACGCGTTCTCAACTCATGTACTGCCTGAGCCCATTGCGTCTCCGCGACTGGTGGTCGCCAGCCCCGCCGCCATGGCGCTGCTGGACCTGGATCCGGCCGAGGCCGAAACGCCAGTGTTCGCCGAGCTGTTCGGCGGCCACAAGCTGTGGGCCGAAGCCGAGCCGCGGGCGATGGTCTATTCCGGGCATCAGTTCGGCTCCTATAACCCGCAGTTGGGCGACGGGCGCGGCCTGTTGCTGGGCGAGGTTTATAACGAAGCCGGCGAGCATTGGGACCTGCACCTCAAGGGTGCCGGTCAGACGCCTTACTCACGCATGGGCGATGGACGCGCGGTGCTGCGCTCCTCGATCCGCGAATTTCTTGCCTCCGAAGCCCTGCATGCCCTGAACATCCCCACCACGCGCGCATTGTGCGTGATCGGCTCCGACACGCCGGTCTGGCGTGAGAAACAGGAACGCGCGGCCATGGTCCTGCGCCTGTCGCCGAGCCATGTGCGCTTCGGGCATTTCGAATTTTTCTACTACACCAAGCGCCCCGAGCAGCAGAAAGAACTCGGCCAGCACGTGCTGGCCATGCACTTCCCGCACTGCCTGGAACAGCCGGAACCGTACCTGGCGATGTTCCGCGAAATCGTCGAGCGTAATGCCGAACTGATCGCCAAATGGCAGGCCTATGGGTTCTGCCACGGCGTGATGAACACCGACAACATGTCGATCCTCGGCATCACTTTCGACTTCGGCCCGTTTGCCTTCCTCGACGACTTCGACGCCCACTTCATCTGCAACCACTCCGATGACCAGGGCCGCTACTCCTTCAGCAACCAGGTACCGATCGGCCAGTGGAACCTCAGCGCCCTCGCCCAGGCCCTGACACCGTTCATCAGCGTCGAAGCCCTGCGCGAGACCCTCGGCCTGTACCTGCCACTGTTCCAGGCCCACTACCTGGACCTGATGCGCCGCCGCCTCGGCCTTACTACCGCCGAAGACGACGACCAGAAACTGCTGGAGCAGCTGCTGCAACTGATGCAGAACAGCGGCGTCGATTACAGCCTGTTCTTCCGCCGCCTGGGCGATGAATCACCCGAACTGGCCGTCGCCCGCCTGCGTGATGACTTCGTCGACATCAAGGGCTTCGATGCCTGGGGTGAGCGCTACAGTGCCCGAGTTGCCCGTGAAGGTGAGGCTGATCAGGAGCTGCGCCGCGAACGGATGCATGCGGTGAATCCGCTGTACATTCTGCGCAATTACCTGGCGCAGAAAGCCATCGATGCAGCGGAAAGCGGCGACTATTCAGAAGTTCGTCGACTGCACGCGGTACTGAGCAATCCGTTCGAGGAGCAGCCGGGGATGGAAAGTTATGCCGAGCGGCCACCTGAATGGGGCAAGCATCTGGAGATCAGTTGTTCGTCGTGAGACTGAACAACACTGAATATTCAGACGGGTACTCGCCGGCGCTTTTGGTCATAGGCTTCGATATGGTCGCCTATGATCTCCACCAGGTTTTCCAATGGATGTAATTCATCGCCGTCCATCATTGCTAGCAACTCGTACCGCGACTCAGCCAGCAGGTTGTACTCAGCTTCCGATTCAGGTCGCTTTAACAACCAGGCTACAAATGGCCAATGTTCAATGGCTTGCTTAACGATATCGCTCATTATTGCTCCCTATTAGTGGCGCTTCGGTCTTGCTGCGTGAAGATACGGATCAAGACTAAGAGTTGAATCGCTCGCAGCCAATCAGTCGGGGACACCATTACTCGTAGGGGGTATCTCTAACCAAGGAAGGCTATTGCCTACAAACTCCCACCTTGATAAACATCATTTCCGACTCCAGATCAGTTCCATAGATTGCCTACTCATCCGGAACCCGATCATGACCGACCCACTCCTCATCCCCTGCCCCCACTGCAACGGCCTGAACCGCATCCCCGCCGAGCGCCTCAACGATCATCCAAAGTGCGGCCGCTGCAAGGCCGAGGTCTTGTTGAACAAGCCGTTCGAATTGAAGCAAGGCGATTACGCCAGTCAGATCAAGGGTGACCTGCCGTTGCTGGTGGATGTATGGGCGGATTGGTGCGGGCCGTGCAAATCGTTTGCGCCGGTGTTCGAGCAGGCGGCGGGGCAATTGGCGGGCAAGTGTCGGCTGGCCAAGCTGGACAGTGAGGCGAATCAACAGTTGTCGGCGCAGCTGGGGATTCGCTCGATCCCGAGCCTGATTCTGTTCAAGAACGGCCGGGAAGTGGCTCGCCAAAGCGGGGCCTTCCCGTTACCGCAGTTGATGAGCTGGTTGCGCAGTCAGGGGATCTGATTGCCTTTCAGGCATTTTCCAACAGGTTGTGCAGTTCGACGAATTGCTGGGTCAGCTTGTGCCGCGGGTCGAGGTGGATCAGCGGCGTGTTGGCCTGATGGGATTCGCGCATGCGCACCGAACTGGCCAGGTACACCGGCAGCACCGGCAGCCCTTCGGCGATCAGTTCGTCGAGGATTTGCTGGGGCAGGCTGGCGCGAGCCTGGAACTGGTTGACGACAATGCCTTCGACTTCCAGCCCTTCATTGTGGTCGTCCTTCAACTCTTCGATTTCCGCCAACAGCCCATACAACGCCTGGCGCGAGAAGCTGTCGCAGTCGAAGGGGATCAGCACACGATCAGCGGCGATCAAGGCCGAGACGGCATAGAAATTCAGCGCCGGCGGGGTGTCGAGGTAGATCCGGTCGTAATCGCCGTCCAGCTCCTCGAGCAATTTGCGCAGCTTGTTGATCTTGTGTTTGGCCTCAAGCTTGGGCTGCAAGTCTGCCAGCTCGGCGGTGGCAGTGATGACGTGAAGGTTGTCGAACGGAGTTTCGTAGATGTCGACCTGACCTTTCTTCGAGAACGGCCCGGAGGAAAGGGTCTGCTTGAAGAAGTCGGCGATACCCATCGGGATATCCTCACCGGTGAGCCCCGTCAGGTATTGAGTGGAGTTGGCCTGGGCATCGAGATCCACCAATAACGTGCGATAGCCTTCGCTGGCGCTGACCGCCGCCAGATTGCAGGCAATGCTTGATTTGCCCACGCCACCTTTCTGATTGAACACCACGCGCCGCATGTCTAAACCTCCGTGTATCAAAGAATGACCGAGTGTAGTGGTCCACATCGCTGCTTAGCTACCTCGCCAGCATCTAGACTACACAGTCATAGGCAAATCTCTGGCCTGAAAAGCTGCCAACTCGTCCATTGATAGCCGACAGTGCCGACAGACATGTCCGCCGCATTGTGGATAATGGCAAAACGACAGCTTTTCGCGAACCAGACGGTACATTTCGTTGCGCAAAATGTAACCAGCATTTGCTACACGCCCGCAGCACCGGGATAATGCGCGCCACTCGGCGTTAAGCGCCACGTCAGGTCAGCCGCGGTTCTTGCGACTCACCGCGTTAAAGGAAGCCCGCAGGGGCGGGATGAATGTCTGTGATCAACTTCAACATCGCCCAATGGCGCGCTTGGGCCCCTGGGCTTGAAAGCGTGGATGATTGGCAGGCCTGGAGCCGACAACCGGTCGTGCTCGAGCCCAGCGATGCCGCCCCGGATGTGTCGTTTCTGCCGGCCATGCAGCGTCGGAGACTCAGCCGTCTGGCGCGGATGGCGTTCAGTGTCGGCTGGCCCTTGGCCGATGGTCATCCGGATTTACCGTTGGTCTTTATTTCTCGCCACGGCGAAACCCCGCGCACCTTCGAAATTCTCAGCGATCTGGCGACCGACCAACCGTTATCGCCCACCCAGTTCAGCCTCTCGGTGCACAACGCGGTCATCGGCCTGTGGTCGATCATGCGTGGCGAAACCAGCGAAATGACCGCCCTCGCCGCCGCCGGCGATGGCCTTGAACACGGCATGCTAGAGGCCGCGGCGCTGCTTGAGGAAGGCGCGCCCGCGGTACTGCTGATCGTCACCGAAGAGCAACCGCCCGCCGCCTACTCGGCCTGGATCGATGATGTGCCATTCCCTTACGCAGTCGGCCTGTTGATCACCCCCGGCAATCAGTGGCAACTGTCGCTGAACAGCGCCCCGCACACGTTGTCCAAAGCCCGCTGGCCCCATGCCCTGAATCTGTTGCATACGCTGCTCGGCCAGCAGACTACCTGCCAACATGTCTGGAAAAATCGTGTATGGACCTGGCAACGCAACCCGTAACCGATAAAAACCGCGACGCCTACTACTGGCGCCTGCTGGCCACCGCCGCAAGCTTTACCCTGTTCGGGTTGAGCAGCCTGTGCCTGCGACTGGTGGTGTTCCCGCTGTTGAACTGCCTGCCAGGAGACGCTCAGGTCCATCGTCAGCGCGCGCGACATACGGTCAGTCGGTGTTTCTGGTTTTTCATTCAGTTCATGGCACGCAGTGGCGTGCTGACCTATGACATTCAGGGGGCGGAAAAGCTCGGGCGCCCAGGCCAAATGATCGTCGCCAACCACCCCTCGCTGATCGATGTGGTGTTTTTGATCGGCCTGGTGCGCCACGCCAACTGCGTGGTCAAGAAAAGCCTCTGGGAAAACCCGTTCACTCGCGGTCCGCTACGCTGTACCGAATACATCAGCAACGATGGCAGCATGGACATGCTCGACGCCGCTGCCGATGCGCTGAAAAGCGGTCAGACCCTGATCATCTTTCCCGAGGGCACCCGGACCCGACCCGGCCAACCGCCGGCCTTTCATCGGGGGGCGGCGGCAATCGCGCTGCGCGGTGCGAGAATCCTCACCCCGGTGATTATCAAGGTCAACCCGACCACATTGACCAAGGCCGAACCCTGGTATCGGATCCCCAAACGCCGCGTGCACTTCAGTTTTCGCGTCGGGGCCGATATAGACCCACAGGCCTTCGCTACGCAAGGCCCTGCACCCCAGGCCTCGCGAAAGCTCAACGACTATTTGCATTCTTACTTTATCAAGGAGCTCGCCGAAGATGAGCGATCAGAACACCGTTAGCCTGATGCAGGAAATCAAAGAGCTGATCATCGAAGCCCTGGGCCTCGAAGACATCAGCGTCGACGACATCGGCGACAACCAGACGCTGTTCGGCGAAGGCCTGGGCCTGGACTCGGTAGACGCACTGGAACTCGGCCTGGCGATCCAGAAAAAGTACGGTATCAAAATCGATGCCGACGCCAAGGACACCCGTAATCACTTCAGCAACGTGGCGAGCCTTGCGGCGTTCGTCACTGCAAAACAGGCAGCTTGAGACCGGACCATGCAAACTCGTGACGATATTTTCAACACCCTGCGCGATGCTCTGGTCGAACTCTTCGAGCTGGACCCCGAGCGCATCAGCCTGGAATCCAACCTGTACCAGGATCTGGAAATCGACAGCATCGATGCGGTCGACCTGATCGATCACATCAAACGCCAGACCGGCAAGAAAATCGCCGCCGAAGAATTCAAATCGGTGCGTACCGTCAGCGACGTGGTCGAGGCGGTCTACCGTCTGGTTCAGCCCGCCGCATGAGCCGACTGATCGGCCTTGGCCTGCTGCTCGCAGGCCTGCTGTACCCCTTTGCGGTGTATTTCGGCATGGAGCATTTTGCCCCGTGGCAGTTCGGTCTGCTGCTGGGCAGCCTGTGGCTGGCGCGAGCGCTGACCGGCGAACGGCGCCCCGGCAGCCTGTGGATGTCCACGGTCGCCATCGCGTTCTGCCTGCTGCTGGCAGCGTTCGACAGCCCGGTGCTGCTGCGCTGGTACCCAGTGCTGATCAGCGCGTTCATGCTGGTGCTGTTCGGTCTTAGCCTGAAATACGGCCCGCCGATGGTCGAACGCCTGGCCCGCCTGCGAGAACCGGAATTACCGCCCAGGGCCATTCGCTACACCCGCCAGGTGACCATTGCCTGGAGCGTGTTTTTTCTTTGCAACGGTTTGTGCGCCGCCGCCCTGACCCTTTGGGCGCCGCTGAGCTGGTGGATGTTGTACACCGGCCTGATCTCCTATGGATTGATCGGCCTGATGTTTGCCATTGAATGGCTGATACGACAACGGGTACGAGGCCACCCATGAATTGGATAAAACTTGAGCAACTGCTGCTCAAGGCTCAGCCGGAGCGTGCCGTGACGGCGGAGCCGGCGTTGAATCACGCGCAATTGTGCGACCGGGCCCTGAGCCTGGCTGCCGGCCTGCAAGCCCAGGGTGTGCAGCGCATCGCCGTGCACCTTGAAGACGCCGCCGACCTGGCCATTGCCCTGCTCGGCGCCTGGCGTGCCGGGGTCAGCGTACTGCTGCCCGCCGACCTGCAAGCGCAGACGCGCCAGCGCTGGTCGACCGAGGTCGATCTGTGGCTGACCGATCAGGCCGACGATGCACACCTGAGCGATTATCGGCATCCGCCGCTGCCAGCCCACCCGCTGGACCTGGATCGTTGTCAGCTGAGCCTGTGCACCTCCGGCTCCAGCGGCGAACCCAAGCGCATCGACAAAACCCTGCGCCAACTGGCCAATGAAGTCGAAGCGCTGGAGCAATTGTGGGGCGCAGATCTGGGCGAAGCCTGCATCATCGGCAGCGTCGCCACCCAGCACATCTACGGCTTGCTGTTTCGGGTGCTGTGGCCGCTGTGCGCCGGGCGTTCGTTCGTGCGCAAGCAACTGGCTTTCCCGGAAGACTTGCAACGCGCCAGCCGTGAACACCCGGCCTTCGCCTGGGTCGCCAGCCCGGCATTGCTCAAGCGCATGGGCGACAACCTCGACTGGCCAGCGCTGAGCGCAGTGCGCCGAGTGTTCTCCTCCGGTGGCGCGTTACCCGCCGAAGCCTCGCAAAGCCTTTACGAACGCCTGCAACAATGGCCGACCGAGATCCTCGGCAGCTCGGAAACCGGTGGCATCGCCTGGCGTCAGGGTCAGGCTCTCTGGCAGCCCTTCGCCGGCGTGGAGCTGAGCCAGGACAGCGATGGCGCCCTGCTTATCGCATCGCCATACCTGCCGGCAGGTCATATCGAACACACCGCCGATGCCGCGCGCATCGCCGCCGACGGCCGTTTCGAGCTGTTGGGGCGGCTGGACCGGATCGTCAAACTGGAAGAAAAACGTATCTCGCTACCCATGCTCGAACACGCGCTGATGGCGCACGCCTGGGTCGCCGAAGCCCGCCTGGGAGTGGTTCAGGAAAACCGCGCCTCATTGGGGGCGCTGCTGGTGCTCAGCGAGCGAGGTATGCACGCGTTGCGCAATCAGGGACGACGCAGCCTCACGCAAGCGTTGCGTCAGCATCTGAGCCAGCACTGTGAAACGCTGGCCCTGCCACGACGCTGGCGCCTGTTGCGGCAGTTGCCGCTGAACGCGCAGGGCAAACTGCCCCAGGCTGAGGTTGAAGCCTTGCTGCTGGCGCCCCGCCCAAAGGCGCCGCAAGTGCTGGAGCAGGTCGAAGCCGATGGTGAGTGGAGCCTGCAACTGGCCGTCCCGCCGGACCTGGCGTATTTCAGCGGACACTTTCCCCGGGCCCCGGTATTGCCCGGCGTGGTGCAAGTGGAGTGGGCAATGAGCCTGGGCCAGCAATTGATGGACCTGCCGGCAAAGTTCGCCGGCATGGAAGTGCTGAAATTCCAGCAACTGGTACGCCCTGGCGATGAAATCCAGTTGCACCTGCGCTTCGACCCGGCGCGCGGCAAATTGTATTTCGCCTATCGCAACGAAACCGCCACCTGCTCCAGCGGGCGGATTTTGCTGGAGGCTACCGGCGATGCATAACCCCTGCGCCGTAATCCCGGTCTACAACCACGAAACCGCAATCACTGCCGTGGTCGATGCGCTGCTTGCCTGTGACCTGCCATGCATTCTGGTGGACGATGCCAGCAGCCCCGCCTGCGCCAAGGTACTCGACCAACTGGCGCAGCGCGACCGGGTTTATCTGATCCGGCTCACCGTCAATCAGGGCAAGGGCGGCGCAGTGATGACCGGTCTGCGGGAAGCTTCGCGCCTGGGTTTCAGCCATGCCCTGCAGGTAGACGCCGACGGCCAGCACGACCTGCAAGACGTCAAAGTCTTCATCGAATACTCACGCAACCATCCTGGGGCGGTGATCTGTGGCTATCCGCAATACGACGCCAGCGTGCCGAAAGGTCGTTTGTACGCGCGCTACCTGACTCACGTCATGGTCTGGATCAACACCCTGTCGCTGCAGATTCGCGACTCGATGTGCGGCTTCCGTGTCTATCCATTACCGCCAACCCTGGCACTGATCGACTCGGCCAGAATCGGCAAGCGCATGGACTTCGACTCCGACATCCTGGTGCGCCTGGCCTGGCGCAATCTGCCGATGCAATGGCTGAAAACCAGGGTCCATTACCCGCTGGATGGCGTTTCACATTTCCGTCTGTTCTACGACAACGTACTGATTACGAGCATGCACACCCGGCTGTTCTTCGGCATGTTGCTGCGGGCACCGGTGATCCTCTGGCGACGGTGGCGAGCATGAGCGACAACGTAGACAAACAGCACTGGGCCGATCGCCAGGAGCGTGGCAGTTTCTGGCTGATGAAGTTCACCGCATTCTGCGCAAAGGTCCTGGGCCGACGCCTGCTGAGCCCACTGCTGTACGGCATCGTGCTGTACTTTTTCCTGTTCGGACGCAGCGCCCGCCAAAGCGCCTGGCAATACCAGCAGCGGCTCGCCGACTGGAGCGGGCGCAGCGAATTGCGTCCGACCCATTGGCGGGTGTTCGGCCAGTTCATGGCCTTCGCCGATTCCATGCTCGACAAACTCGACGTGTGGAACGGCAAGCTGAGCATCGAGCAGATCGAAATCATCGACCCGGCGCTGCTGCGCAATAAACTGCGCGGCACACGCGGGCAGATGCTGGTGGGCACGCATCTGGGCAATCTCGAGGTTTGCCGGGCACTGGCCGAGATCGGCGAGAAAGTCACCATGAACGTGCTGGTGCACACCAAGCACGCCGAGCAGTTCAACCGCCTGCTGGGCGAAGCCGGGGCAACCAATCTGCGGCTGATCCAGGTCAGCGAGCTCGACCCGGTGATCATGCTGCAACTGCATGAGCGCCTGGAGCGCGGCGAGTGGCTGGCAATTGCCGGCGACCGCGTACCGCTGCATGGCGGGCGTAGCGTGACGGTGGACTTTCTCGGTCATCAGGCAGCCTTCCCTCAGGGCCCTTGGCTATTGGCCGGTCTGCTGAAATGCCCGGTCAATCTGCTGCTGTGCCTGAAGAAACCCACGGGCGACTATCGACTGACCCTCGAACCGTTCACCGAGGCGGTGGTATGGAAACGCAGCGAGCGCGAACAGGTCATTCATCAGTGGGCCTCCCGCTACGCCGAACGTCTGGGTCACTATTGCCTCGAAGCGCCCCAACAATGGTTCAACTTTTACCCTTTCTGGAAGACCGATGACGACGCCAACGCTTGAGCCGGTAACCTTCGGCGAACTCCCTTTGTGCATCGAAGACGTGCTGGCCCTGGCTAACCGTCAGGTGCCAACGCAGTTGCAGGGCGACCCCGAGTTTCGCCAGCGCATTGCCAAGGGCCCGCAGTTCCTTGACTCCCTGCTGGACAAGGAAGGTGTGATCTATGGCGTGACCACCGGTTATGGCGATTCCTGCGTGGTGGCGGTGCCGCTGCATCACGTCGAGGCGTTGCCCCGTCATCTGTACACGTTCCACGGCTGCGGCCTGGGCAAACTGCTCGACGCCCAGGCCACCCGCGCGGTGCTGGCGGCGCGTTTGCAGTCGCTGTGCCAGGGCGTGTCCGGGGTACGCGTGGAATTGCTGGAGCGCCTGCAAGCGTTCCTCGAACACGACATCCTGCCGCTGATTCCGGAAGAAGGTTCCGTGGGCGCCAGCGGTGATCTGACGCCGCTGTCCTACGTCGCCGCAACCTTGTCCGGCGAGCGCGAAGTGATGTTCCGCGGCGAACGCCGACAAGCTGCCGATGTGCACCGCGAACTGGGTTGGCAGCCGCTGGTATTGCGCCCCAAGGAAGCCCTGGCGTTGATGAACGGCACCGCCGTGATGACCGGCCTTGCGTGCCTGGCTTACGCCCGTGCCGATTACCTGCTGCAGCTGGCCACGCGCATCACCGCGCTGAACGTGGTCGCTTTGCAGGGCAACCCGGAGCACTTCGACGAGCGCCTGTTCGCCGCCAAACCCCATCCAGGGCAGATGCAAGTCGCCGCGTGGTTGCGCAAGGATCTGGCGATCGACGCGCCGACCGCGCCGCTGCATCGCCTGCAAGATCGTTACTCCCTGCGTTGCGCGCCACACGTGCTCGGTGTGCTGGCCGACAGCCTGAACTGGCTGCGCTCGTTCATCGAGATCGAACTCAACAGCGCCAACGACAACCCGATCATCGACGCTGAAGCCGAACGCGTGCTGCACGGCGGGCACTTCTACGGCGGCCACATCGCGTTCGCCATGGACAGCCTGAAAAACCTGGTGGCCAACGTCGCCGACTTGCTCGACCGTCAGCTCGCGCTGCTGGTGGACGAACGCTACAACCATGGCTTGCCGAGCAACCTGTCCGGCGCCACTGCCGACCGTGCGATGCTCAACCACGGCTTCAAGGCCGTGCAGATCGGCACCAGCGCCTGGACCGCCGAAGCCCTGAAAAACACCATGCCGGCCAGCGTCTTCTCGCGCTCCACCGAGTGCCACAACCAGGACAAAGTCAGCATGGGCACCATCGCCGCCCGCGACGCCATCCGCGTGCTGGAGCTGACCGAACAGGTTGCCGCCGCCACGCTGCTGGCCGCCAATCAAGGCGTGTGGCTGCGCGGCCAGGCTGAAGACGCGCGCCCACTGCCGCCGGCCCTGGCCGCGATGCACGAAGAATTGGCCAAGGACTTCCCGCCAGTCATCGAAGACCGTGCCCTGGAAGGCGAATTGCGCCTGTGCCTGCAACGCATCGCCGAGCAACACTGGAGGCTGCATGCGTAGCAAGGGAGTGCTTCACACCGATACGGAAATCCTCGTCCCGTTCTTTGACGTCGACACCATGAACGTGGTCTGGCACGGCCATTACGTCAAATACCTGGAAGTCGCCCGCTGTGCGCTGCTGGACAGGATCGGCCACAACTACGACGCCATGGTTGCGTCGGGTTACGCATGGCCGGTGATCGATTTGCAGTTGCGCTATGTGCGCGGCGCCGTGTTCGGCCAGAAGCTGAATGTGCGCGCCAGCCTGGTGGAATGGGAGAACCGACTGAAGATCAATTACCTGATCAGCGATCTAGCAACCGGCGAACGTCTGACCCGCGCTGTTTCAGTGCAGGTTGCCGTCGACATGAGCAGCCGCGAAATGCAGTTGGCTTCGCCCAAGGTGTTTACCGACGCGGTTGAAGGGGTGCTGCCATGAATTTGCGATTCCTTTGTAGCAGCTGGCGAAGCCTGCGTTCGACTGCGCAGCAGTCGCCACCGGATATGCCTGAACGACGGCTTCGCCGCCGGACGCAGCCTCGCAGGCTCGGCAGCTGCTACGGGATTGGTGTGAGCTTGATATTGATGCTGGGCTTTTCTTCGTTGGCCCAGGCCTTCGATCTGCAGCAACTGAGCGATCAACTGGCCAAACCCGATGTGATCCACGGCAACTTCATCCAGGAAAAACACCTGCGTGCCCTGCCCCAGCCGCTGACCAGCAAGGGCACCTTCGTTCTGGCGAAGAGTCACGGCTTGCTCTGGCTGCTGAAAACACCGCTGCAACAGGACTACCGCATCAGCGACAAGGGCATTGCCCGGCGGGATGCCAGCGGCTGGCAAATGCTGCCGAACAAGAGTGCCGGCGCCGAACAGAACCGTTTGTTCCTCGCCGTGCTGCAAGGCGACAGCAGTGGCCTGCAACGGGATTTCGAGCTGTCGCTGAGCGGCGATGCGCAGAACTGGAAACTGACCCTGACCCCGCGTTCGATGCTGCTCAAGCAGGTGTTCAATCAGATCAACATTGACGGCGGCGAACTGGTGCACAACATCGAGCTGCTCGAAACCCAGGGTGACCGAACCCTGTTGCGCATGCAGGACAGCACCAGCGCCCAACCTTTGAGCGATGCGGAGCAACATGACTTTGCCGAGTGAACGGACGCTGCCACGGCTGTTTCTGATCCTGCTGCTGGCGGTGCTCGCGCTTGCCGGTTGGCAGTGGCGCGATGGCGCTCCACTGTCCGCCAACCTGATGGAACTGGTGCCAGGTACCGCGCCGGACGCGCTGGAACTGCGCGCCGAACAACGCATGCAAGAACCGCTGAACCGGGAAATGCTGGTGCTGGTCGGCCATAAAAACCGTCAGCAAGCCATCGCCATGGCGCAAAAAATCGGTGAGCAGTGGCAGGCCAGCGGCGTGTTCGAAAAGGTCCAGTGGAACCTGCAAGCCGACTTGCCGGCGCTGCGCACGCAATTGCTGCAAGGCCGACTGGCGATGCTGTCCGCGGCCGACCGCCAGCAACTCATCGAGCACCCCGACGCCTTTATCCAGCAACGGGTGCAAGCCCTGTTCGATCCCTTCACCGGGTTCAGCCTGGTGCCGAGCCAGGATGACTGGCTCGGCCTGACCGGGCGCATCCAGAACAGCCAGCCACAGCGCGGCTCGGTGCAGTTGGACATCGGCAGCGGCGTGCTGGTCGCCGATGCCGACGGCAAGAGCTGGGTGATGCTGCGGGCGCGAACCGTCGGCAACGCATTCGACATGAACCTGCCGCTGCAAGTGGCCGACCTGCTCCAGCACAGTCGCGAAGAAGCCGCCCAGGCGGATGTACAACTGCTCGCTGCCAGCGGCCTGCTGTATGCCGCCAGCGGTCAACGGCAAGCCGCACGCGAGATTACTTGGGTCGGCGGCGGCGCCACGATGGGGATTCTGTTGCTGCTGTTGCTGGCCTTCCGGCGTTGGCGGGTGGTGCTGGCGTTCGTCCCGGTGCTGGTGGGCATGCTGTTCGGCGCGGTGGCCTGCGTGGCGCTGTTCGGTCAGATGCATGTGATGACGCTGGTGCTGGGCTCAAGCCTGATCGGCGTGGCGGTGGATTACCCACTGCATTACCTGTCGAAAAGCTGGAGCCTGAAACCCTGGCACAGCTGGCCGGCGTTGCGCCTGACCCTGCCGGGACTGACGCTGAGCCTGATCACCAGTTGCATCGGCTACCTGGCCCTGGCCTGGACGCCGTTCCCGGCCCTGACCCAGATTGCCGTGTTCTCCGCCGCCGGCCTGCTCGGCGCTTATCTGTCGGCGGTGTGTCTGCTGCCGGCGCTGCTCAAGGGCGTGCAACTGCGTCCGGCGCAATGGCCGATGCGCATTGCCGAGTCTTTGCTGGCGCTGCGTGAATCGCTGCTCAAATACGTACGCACGCCGGTGCTGCTGGCGCTGCTGATCGCCTTCTGTGTCGGCGGTCTGTTGCAGCTGCAGACCAAAAACGACATTCGCCAATGGATCGGCGCACCGCAACAACTGACGGACGAGGCGCAGACCATTGCGCGCGTCACCGGCCATCAACCCACCAGCCAGTTCTTCCTGGTGCGCGCGGCCAATCAGCAGGAGTTGCTCGAACGCCTGACGGCACTGAGCGAGCGTCTGGATCAGTTGGTCAATCTGGAAAAACTCCAGGGCTACCTGTCGCTCAACCAGCTGGTCAGTACGCCGAGCGAACAGCGTAAAGTGCGTGATGCACTGGGCAAGCTGCCGCAATTCTGGCAACCGTTGCTCGACCTTGGCGTGCCTGCTGACGCGCTGCAAGCCGAGCTGGTGAAGTTACAGGCGCTGCCCACCGAAGACATCGACGCGGCGCTGGCCGGCCCATTGGCCGAGCCCTATCGCACCCTGTGGCTGGGGCCGACCGATAACGGCGTGGCCGCGATGGTCAGCCTGCAGGGCTTGAACAATCCAGCGCTGTTGCGGGTCCAGGCGCTGGACTTGCCGGGTGTGCAACTGGTCGACCGCCTCGGCGACCTGAACAAGGTATTCGCCGCAACTCAAATCAGCGCCGCTGAATTGAAACTCGCCTCCTGCGTGTTGATCGTGCTGGTGCTGATCCTGCCCTTCGGTCTCGGCGGCGCGCTGCGAATCGTCTCCCTGCCGCTGCTGGCGGCGTTGTGCAGCCTGGCAAGCCTCGGCTGGCTGGGTCAGCCGCTGACGCTGTTCAGCCTGTTCGGCCTGCTGCTGGTGACAGCCATCAGCGTCGACTACGCGATCCTCATGCGCGAACAGATCGGCGGTGCCGCCGCGAGCCTGTTGGGCACCATGCTGGCAGCCGCAACCACATGGTTGTCGTTTGGCCTGCTGGCGGTATCCAGCACACCGGCGGTGAGCAACTTCGGCCTGTCGGTGAGCCTCGGCCTGGCATACAGCTTCATCCTGGCGCCGTGGGCCGGACGCCAAGTCCATACCGCACCGGTTGCGGAGCCAGCAGCGTGATGGTTGCGGCGTTCTGGGTCATGGCCCTGGTGTTGTTCGCCATGGCCACCCACGTCGGTCGACGTTTCGGTCTGATTCCGATCGTCAGCCAGTTGTTGCTGGCAACCTTCGGCCTGCCGCTGCTGATGTATTTCTGGATCGAACCGGGCTGGCAACTGAGCGGTGCCGACCTGATCTCGCCAGGTTGGCTGAAGAACCTCTACAGCCTGAGCTTTGCCTTGCTGCTGGGGCACATTCTCAGCGACGTGATCGACCTGCGACTGGATCGCCAGAGCCTGAAAATCGCCCTGCCGAGTTTCTGCATTCCATTTGCCTGCGGGCTGGCGACAGCGGTCTGGTTACTGCCGCCACAGCCGTGGATCAGCTCGCTGGCGGTCGGTCTGTTGTTCGCCATCACCGCGATTCCGGTGTTGTACCTGTACCTGCGACACATCAACTACCCGCCCGCCGCCACCCGACGCCTGGTGCAGACCGCGATATTGATCGACCTGACCTGCTGGACCCTGTTCGCGTTCGCCCAGGGCAGCCTGCACCTGAGCAGCCTGTTGCTGCCGCTGGCCAGCGCCTGTCTGCCGTTATTGCTGCGACTGCTCGGGTTGCGCCAACCGTTGCTGCACAGCGGTTGCTTCTTCGCGCTGCTGGTGGTCGCCGAACACTTCAAGCTCAATGCGCTGATTTTCGGCATCGGTTACCTGCTGTGCATGGCTGCGCTCAAGGTGTCGCTGGTACTGCCATTGCCAACGGCGTGGATGAGTCGTTTGCAGACCTGGATCGCCATCCCGTTGATCCTCACGTTCGGCATCGTGCAGATCAACGTGCACAACGCCATCGACAGCCTCGGTGGGGTGCAACTGGCCGCGCTCCTGTTGTTGCCGATCGCCAGCAAGCTGTTGGGCAACTGGCTGGGCCTCGGCTGGGCCGGCGTCTCGTTTGAAGGCGCCAGCCGCTGGCGGGAAAGCCTTTTACTGAATATCCGCGGCTTGAGCGAAATCGTCTTTCTCAACCTGCTGCTGCAACAACAACTCATCAGCCCCGAGCTGTATTTCGCGCTGATGTTGATGGGCCTGGTCGCAACCCTGCTGCCGGCACTCGCCGGCATGCACCGAATCCCTTTGAACATCGCCGCCCCGGCAAGGAGCACCCGTGCCAACAGTTGAAATGGAACGTCGTCAGGTGGTGGTGATCGGTGCCGGCCCCTCGGGCGCCATCGCCGCCGCGCTGCTCAAGCGCAAAGGCCATGATGTGCTGATGATCGAACGCCAGCATTTCCCGCGGTTTTCCATCGGTGAAAGCCTGCTGTCCCACTGCCTGGATTTCGTCGAAGAAGCCGGCATGCTCGAGGCGGTTAATGCGGCCGGTTTCCAGTTGAAGAACGGTGCGGCATTCGCCTGGGGCGATCAGTACAGCACCTTCGATTTCGGCGAGACGTTCAGCAACGGCAAGCCGACGACCTTCCAGGTCCAGCGCGCCGACTTTGACAAGCTGCTGGCCGACCAGGCTGAACTGCAGGGAGTCGACGTCCGTTACGGCGAAGCCATCGTCAGCGTTGATTTCAGCTTGGCGAAACCGCAGCTCGATGTGCTTCGCGAAGATGGCAGCCAATACCGCGTCGAGGCCGATTTCGTGCTCGATGCCAGCGGCTACGGTCGCGTACTGCCACGCTTGCTGGACCTTGAGGCACCGTCGAACTTTCCGGTGCGCCAGGCGGTGTTCACCCACGTCGAAGACTGTATCGACAGCCCGGCTTTCGAACGGGAAAAAATCCTCATTACCACCCATCCGACCCAGCGCGACATCTGGTTCTGGACCATCCCGTTCAGCAACGGTCGTTGCTCGGTGGGCGTAGTGGCCGCCGCCGAACACTTCGCAGGCCGCACCGAGAATCTGGACGACTGCCTGCGCGGCTTTATCGCTGAAACTCCAAGCCTGGCCGGGGTGCTGAACAATGCGGTGTGGGATACCCCCGCGCGAACCATCGGCGGTTATTCGGCCAACGTCAAAACCCTGCATGGCCCTGGCTTCGCCTTATTGGGCAATGCCGCGGAATTTCTCGACCCGGTGTTCTCCTCCGGCGTGACCATCGCCATGCGTTCGGCGAGCATGGCCGCCGGGGTGCTGCACCGCCAACTGCAAGGTGAAAGCGTCGACTGGCAGACCGAATTCGCCGAACCGCTCAAGCGCGGCGTCGACACCTTCCGTTGCTACGTCGAAGGCTGGTACGCAGGGACTTTTCAGGATGTGATTTTCTATCAGGGCGGTACAGAGGATATTCGCCGCATGATCAGCTCGATCCTCGCGGGTTACGCCTGGGATGAACGCAACCCGTTCGTCAGCGAAGCCAAACGTCGACTGCGGATGATCTCAGAGCTTTGCGCAAAGGATGCGACATGAGTTATTTGAGCGACAACTACGTCGAAGAAACCCGTTTCGGTTTCTGGTTCCTGCGCAGCCACACCTGGCAGCACCATGTATTGCGAGTGGCGATCAATGATTTGCGCAGCCTGTTCAGCGAGCCATTGCCCGACAACCCGGTATTGCTCGATGCCGGTTGCGGCCAGGGCAAGTCGTTCCAGTACTTGCGCCAGACCTTCGCGCCCAAGCGCCTGATCGGGCTGGACGCCGACCCTCACAGCCTGAACCTGAGCGGCGAAGAAGCGGTCCGCCAGGGCATTGATGTAGAGCTGATCGGCAGTGACTGCGCCAGCATCAAAGTGCCGGACGCCAGTGTCGATCTGCTGTTCTGTCACCAGACCTTCCATCATCTTGTCGAGCAGGATCAGGCCCTGGCCGAGTTCTATCGGGTGCTCAAGCCGGGCGGTTATCTGCTGTTCGCCGAGTCCACCGAGGCTTACATTGATACGTGGGTGATTCGCTGGTTGTTCCGCCATCCGATGCACGTGCAAAAGAGCGCCGCCGGCTACCTGGAGATGATTCGTCGGCAGGGTTTTGAATTCGGCCCGAAAAACGTGTCTTACCCTTACTTGTGGTGGAGTCGCGCCAAGGATTTCGGCCTGCTCGAACGCTTCGGCTTGCGCCAGCCAAAACCCTTTGGCCAACGGGAAGAAACCCTGGTCAATGTGGTCGCGCGCAAGCCCCTTGAAGAGAGTGTCTGATGATCCGTTTCCTGCTTCTGGGTTGTGTCCTGCTACTGAGCGCCTGTGCCAGCCAGACGCCGCTGCCCGAGCGAACCCCGAACCTGGCGTTGCCACTGCAACTACACATCGAACGGCAGATGGCCGAGCAGCGTCAGGACTGGCTCCTGGTGATCCAGCGTGAAGGCCCGGGCATTCGCTGGTCGATGATGGACCCGTTGGGGATTCCCGTGGCACGACAGAAACTGATCGATGGCCAATGGCAAGCCGACGGTTTGCTACCACCCAATCCGGAAGCCCGGGAGCTGTTCGCCGCCCTGTTGTTTGCATTGACCCCCGAAGGCGAGTTGCACGGCAACTATCCCGCCGCCCGGCAGCATGACGGGCAACGGTCGTTGTCGGCGCGCTGGAACATCCGCTATTCACAACCAAGTCTTTCGCAACCACCGAGCTTTGAATTGAACGTGTCCCAAGGCCCGCATTATCGCGTCACCCCGTTAGGCGAGAACACACCATGACCGCTTACCTGAACGCCCTCGGGGTAATCTGCGCCCTCGGCCGCGACAAGCAGGAAGTCGCCCGCAACCTGTTTGCCGGCGATTGCTCGGGCATACGCAACGAGGCCGGCTGGGTCGCGGAGCGCTCGTTGCCAGTGGCGGCGGTGCGTGGTGAGCTGGCACCGATTCCGGCTGAGTTGGCTCATCAAAGCAGTCGCAACAATCAATTGCTGCTGGAGGCCGCGCTGCAAATTCGCCAAGACATCGAGCAGGCGATCCAGACCTACGGCCGCGACCGTATCGGCGTCATTCTGGGCACCAGCACCTCAGGCATCGACGAAGCCAGCCGCGGCCTGGCCCATTACATCCGCGAACATCACTTCCCGGCTGATTATGACTATCAGCAGCAAGAGCTCGGCGCACCGGCGACGTTTCTCGCCGACTGGCTGCAATTGAGCGGCCCGGCCTATGTGATCTCCACCGCCTGCACCTCCAGCGCCCGCGCTCTGATGAGTGCCCAACGACTGCTCGACCTGGGCATGTGCGATGCCGTGTTGTGCGGTGGTGTCGACAGTTTGTGCAAGCTGACCCTCAATGGCTTCTCAGCCCTGGAAGCGGTGTCCGAGCAGCGCTGCAACCCGTTCTCGGCCAACCGCAACGGTATCAACATCGGCGAAGCCGCAGTGCTGTTTCTGATGAGCAAAACCGCCGGCAGCGGCCAACCGATTGCTTTGCTCGGCAGTGGTGCCAGCTCCGATGCACACCATATTTCCGCGCCGGAGCCCACCGGCCGTGGTGCCCGGCAAGCCATGCACAAAGCCTTGAGCCGCGCAGGCCTGCAACCCCAACAGATCAGCTATCTGAACCTGCACGGCACCGCCACCCAACACAATGACGCCATGGAAAGCCTGGCTGTGACGGCGCTGTTTCCACAAGGCGTGCCTTGCTCATCGACCAAACCGATGACCGGCCATACCCTCGGCGCCGCTGGCGCCCTGGAAGCGGCGTTCTGCTGGTTGAGCCTGAGCGCGGATAACCACGAGCATGCCCTGCCGCCCCATGTCTGGGACGGGCAGCCCGACCCCGAGTTGCCGGCATTGCATTGGGTGACCCCGACCGACCACCTGACGTCCATTGCACCCCGCTACCTGATGAGTAATTCCTTTGCCTTTGGTGGCAATAACGTCAGCCTGATTATCGGAGACGCCCCATGATTACCTGGCCGCTCGCCGAACTGCTGCCCCATGCCGGCGACATGATCCTCATCGATCAGATCCTGTCGTTCGACGACGAGCAGATCTATACCCGACTCACCGTCAAGCCCGGCGGCCTGTTCAATCGCCCCGACGGCAGTCTGCCGGCCTGGGTCGGCATCGAGTTGATGGCCCAGAGCGTCGCCGCTTACGCTGGCTGCCATGCGCGCCAGAAAGGCAATGCGGTGGAACTGGGCTTCCTGCTCGGCAGCCGCAAATTCGAATGCAACGTGGAACACTTCCCTGCCGGCACCGAGCTGACCATCCATGGGATACGCTCGCTGGAAGACGACAACGGCATGGGCGTGTTCGAATGCCACATCACCGCCCCCGGCATCCACGCGACCGCCCGGTTGAACGTGTTCCGCCCGCCTCAAGCCGCTCAATATCTGCATGAATCCCAAGGAGTCGAGTGATGACTGAATCCGTACTGGTCACCGGCTCCAGCCGTGGTATTGGCCGCGCCATCGCATTGCGTCTGGCCCGAGCGGGGCATGACATCGTGCTGCACTGCCGCAACGGCTTGGCGGACGCCGAAGCCGTCAAAGCCGAAGTCGAAGCCCTCGGGCGTAACGCGCGCATCCTGCAATTCGACGTCAGCAACCGCGCCAGCTGCAAAGCCATCCTTGAAGCCGACGTGGAAACTCACGGCGCCTATTACGGCGTGGTACTCAACGCCGGCCTGACCCGCGACGGTGCTTTTCCGGCCCTGAGCGAGGAGGATTGGGATGTGGTGATGCGCACCAACCTCGACGGTTTCTACAACGTGCTGCACCCGGTGATGATGCCGATGATCCGTCGTCGCGCCGCCGGGCGGATTGTCTGCATTACTTCGGTGTCCGGGCTGATCGGCAATCGCGGACAGGTCAATTACAGCGCCTCCAAGGCCGGTCTGATCGGCGCGGCCAAGGCGTTGGCGATTGAGCTGGGCAAGCGCAAAATCACGGTTAACTGTGTCGCACCCGGCCTGATCGACACGGCGATGCTCGATGAAAACGTGCCGGTGGAAGAACTGATGAAAATGATCCCCGCACAACGCATGGGCACCCCGGATGAGGTGGCCAGTGCAGTGAATTTCCTGATGTCGGCGGAAGCTTCGTACATCACCCGGCAGGTTCTGGCCGTCAACGGAGGCCTGTGCTGATGAAGCGCGTCGTCGTCACCGGCATGGCCGGCATCACCTCACTGGGCAGCGACTGGGACACCATCGCCGCCAACTTCGCCGCCAACCGCAGCGGCATTCGTCGCATGCACGAGTGGGATCGCTTTACCGAACTCAATACCCGCCTGGCCGGGCCAATCGACGACTTCCAGGTGCCAGGCCACTGGACGCGCAAGCAGTTGCGCAGCATGGGCCGGGTATCGCGGCTGGCAGTCGGTGCTGCAGAACAGGCCCTGGCGGACGCCGGGCTACTGGGTGATGAGTCGATCAAGGACGGGCGCATGGGCGTGTCCTGCGGCTCGTCCACCGGCAGCACCGACGAGATCAAGGCGTTCGGCAAAATGTTGCTCAATTCGGTGGCCGAAGGCCTGAACGCCAACTCCTACGTGCGGATGATGCCGCACACCACGGCAGCGAATATCAGCATCTTCTTCGGCCTCACCGGCCGACTGATCCCGACCTCCAGTGCCTGCACCAGCGGTAGCCAGGGCATCGGTTACGCCTACGAGTCGATCAAGTTCGGCCGCCTGCCGCTGATGCTCGCCGGCGGCGCCGAAGAGCTGTGCCCGACCGAGGCCATGGTGTTCGATGCGCTCTACGCCACCAGCCTGAAAAACGATGCCCCGCAAACCAGCCCGCGCCCTTACGACAGCGGCCGCGATGGCCTGGTCATCGGTGAGGGCGGCGGCATGCTGGTACTCGAAGAGCTCGAACACGCCCTGGCGCGTGGCGCCCGCATCCACGCCGAGATCGTCGGTTTCGGCAGCAACGCCGACGGCCAGCATGCCACCCGCCCCGAGCTGATCACCATGCGCCGGGCCATGGAGCTGGCTTTGGAAGACGCCGGGCTCGACCCAAGCGCCATCGGCTATGTAAATGGTCACGGTACAGCGACAGAACAGGGTGACATTGCCGAAACACTGGCGACCAACAGTTTGTTCGGCGAACACATGCCGATCAGCTCGCAGAAGAGCTTCCTCGGCCACACCCTGGGAGCCTGCGGCGCGCTGGAGTCCTGGTTCAGCATCGAAATGATGAACCGCGACCTGTACGTGCACACCTTCAACCTCGATGAGGTCGATCCCCAGTGCGGCAAGCTCGATTACCTGCGCGGTGAATTCCGGCAGATGAGCAACCAGTACGTGATGAACAACAACTTCGCATTTGGTGGGGTCAACACCTCGTTGATCTTCCGCCGCTGGTCGTAAACGAGCCACGCAGGGGCGATCATTACCGGGGTTGCGCTGAAAGGGGATTTGGCGAAGGTTCAGTAACGCCAGAATCGACAAAGGGCGCCTTTCGGCGCCCTTTCACAAACAGGTCGGCTTGTCATCGCCCGGTACCTGCCTGGCTCTGCGATGGCTGGTTACCCAGGATCCTCAGAGTCTCACAAGCCCCTTTCGGGAACGCGGGCAGTATTGCTTGAAACTTAACGGGAGACAACGGGTGGCGACTCGCCCAACTGTGCCACCTCTGATGGCATCACAGGCCAAGAGCGTTGCGTACCGCGGCTTTGATTGCGTAAAACTCAGATAAATCACTAGGACGGATCCATTACTTGAAGTGTCCTGAGTGCGGTGATTTGCTCGCTTTCACTTCCCTTCAACCTTACGCGTCAACAACTCCACAAACGCCTTGGCCATCGGCGACTTCTGATCCTTGCGCTGCACCAGCCACACCGCCGAAATCGCCTCCGGATCGAGCAACGGCCGATACACCACACCATCGATACGCATCCGCTGATAAGACGCCGGCAACACCGATACCCCCAAACCCGCCGCCACCAGCCCGATGATGGTCATCGCCTCGCCAGCCTCTTGAGCAAAGTGCGGGCTGAAGCCGGCGTCCCGCGCCAGAGTGAGCAGTTGTGCGTACAGACCGCTGCCATAGCTGCGCGGGAAAAATACGAACGGCTCGAGGGCCAGAGCGGACAGGAACAGACCTTCTTCGCTGCCATCCACCAGCGGATGCTTGGAGCTGAGCACCGCCACCAATGGCTCACGCATCAGTTCCACCACGCTGAGGGAGTCCGGCAAGCCCAACGGTCGCATGATGCCGACCTCGATCGACTCGTCCACCAGCGCATCGGCCACTTGGGTGCTGCTCATTTCCCGCAGGTTCAGGTGCACCGCCGGGAAGCGCTGGCGAAACGAGAAAATCGCCTGGGGAATGGTCGAGTTGAACGGCGCCGACGAGGTGAAGCCGATCTTCAGTTCACCCAATTCACCAAGTTGTGCCCGCCGAGCCACATCCGCCGCTTTGTCGACCTGCGCCAGCACCAGCCGCGCCTCTTCCAGAAACAGCCGACCGGCCTCACTCAGCTCGACCCGACGATTGGTCCGCTCGAACAGACGCGCCCCCACTTCCTGTTCCAGCGCCTGAATCTGCTGGCTCAGCGGCGGCTGCGAGATGCCCAGCACTTGGGCGGCGCGGCCGAAATGCAGTTCTTCGGCGACGGCAATGAAGTAGCGCAGGTGACGCAATTCCATGAAAACTCCATTAGGTCGTTAAACCTATCAAACAGGTCGAATAATATATTGGATAGAAACATTAGCCAGCTATATGATTTTTTCATTGCCTGACCGGCTGCGTCCTCCGAGGTCCGAAGTGAAAACTGCTGTCGCCCCACTCGCCCATGAAATCCCGCCCGCCGCGCTGAATGATGTCGTCGCTGAACACAACGAGATCTACATCGAGAAAGGCACACCGATGTTTATGCGCACGGTGCTGGCGCTGTTCTCCGGAGGCTTCGCGACCTTTGCCCTGCTCTACTGCGTGCAGCCGATGATGCCGCTGCTGTCCCGCGAGTTTTCCATCAATGCGGCCCAGAGCAGCCTGATCCTGTCGGTCGCCACCGGCCTTCTCGCCATCGGCTTGCTGATCACCGGCCCCATCTCCGATCGCATCGGGCGTAAACCGGTGATGGTCGCCGCACTGTTCGCCGCCGCACTCTGCACCATGGCCAGTGCGATGATGCCGAGCTGGCAAGGCGTGTTGGTGATGCGGGCGCTGGTCGGGCTGTCGCTCAGCGGTCTGGCGGCGGTGGCAATGACTTACCTGAGTGAAGAAATTCACCCGCAGCACATCGGCCTGGCCATGGGCTTGTACATCGGTGGCAACGCCATCGGCGGCATGTGTGGACGCTTGATCGTCGGGGTGCTGATCGACTTCGTCAGCTGGCACACGGCAATGCTGGTCATCGGCGGCCTGGCGCTGATTGCCGCTGCGGTGTTCTGGAAAATCCTCCCCGAGTCGCGCAATTTCCACGCCCGCTCGCTGCACCCGCGTAGCCTGCTCGACGGCTTCACCATGCACTTTCGCGACGCCGGCCTGCCGCTGCTGTTTGTCGAAGCGTTCGTGCTGATGGGTGCGTTCGTTACCCTGTTCAACTACATCGGCTATCGCCTGCTGGCCGAGCCGTATCACATGGACCAGGCCTTCGTCGGGCTACTCTCGGTGGTGTACCTGTCGGGCATCTACAGCTCGGCGAAAATCGGCGCCCTGGCCGACCAGCTCGGCCGGCGCAAAGTGCTCTGGGCAACCATTGTGGTGATGCTCGCGGGCCTTGCGTTGACGATGTTTACGCCCCTGCCAGTAGTGATCTTCGGCATGCTGGTCTTCACCTTCGGCTTCTTCGGCGCGCATTCGGTGGCCAGCAGCTGGATCGGTCGTCGCGCGACCAAGGCCAAGGGGCAGGCAACGTCGTTGTACCTGTTCAGCTATTACGCCGGGTCGAGTATCGCGGGGACGGCGGGCGGCATGGCCTGGCATCTGGGTGGCTGGAACGGGATCGGGCTGTTCATCAGCGGATTGCTGGTGATTGCGCTGTTGGTGGCGTTGAAATTGGCGAAGTTGCCGCCGTTGGAGAATTTGAAAGCTTAAGGCTGCGATCTTTTGATCTTGATGCAAAAACGCCCGGCAAATGCCGGGCGTTTTTTTTATCGGGTGACGATCACTCGTGATACTGCGCCGACAGCTCATGCACCGCGCGCAGGAATGCACCGGCATGCTCCGGATCAACTTCCGGCGTAATGCCATGGCCGAGGTTGAACACGTGGCCACTGCCCTTGCCGTAGCTGGCGAGGATCCGGCCGACTTCGGCGCGGATGGCTTCTGGCTTGGCGTAAAGCACGGTCGGGTCCATGTTGCCTTGCAGGGCGACTTTGTTGCCGACGCGTTGGCGGGCTTCGCCAATGTCACAGGTCCAGTCCAGGCCCAGCGCATCGGCGCCGGCGTCGGCGATGCTTTCCAGCCACAGGCCGCCGTTCTTGGTGAACAGGATGACCGGCACTTTGCGGCCTTCGTGTTCGCGGATCAGCCCGCTGACGATTTTGCGCATGTAGGCCAGGGAGAATTCCTGATACGCCGCCGCCGAGAGATTGCCGCCCCAGGTGTCGAAGATCTGCACCGCTTGCGCGCCGGCCAGGATCTGGCCATTGAGGTACGAGGTGACCGACTGCGCGAGCTTGTCCAGCAGCAGGTGCATGGCTTGCGGGTTGTCGTAGAGCATGGCCTTGGTCTTGCGGAAGTCTTTCGACGAACCGCCTTCGACCATGTAGGTGGCCAGGGTCCATGGGCTGCCGGAAAAACCGATCAGCGGCACGCGGCCGTTCAGTTCGCGGCGGATGGTGCTGACGGCGTCCATCACATAGCCGAGGTCTTTCTGTGGATCAGGAATCGGCAAGGCTTCGATGTCAGCCAGGGTGCTGACGACTTTCTTGAAGCGCGGACCTTCGCCGGTCTCGAAGTACAGGCCTTGGCCCATGGCATCGGGGATGGTCAGGATATCGGAGAACAGGATCGCCGCATCCAGTTGCGGATAGCGGTCGAGCGGTTGCATCGTGACTTCGCACGCGAACGCCGGGTTCATGCACAGGCTCATGAAGTCACCGGCCTTGGCACGGCTGGCGCGGTATTCAGGCAGGTAGCGGCCGGCCTGGCGCATCATCCACACGGGGGTGACGTCTACGGGTTGCTTGAGCAGGGCGCGGAGGAAACGGTCGTTCTTCAGGGCAGTCATGTCGGCATCCGGAAAAAAAGTGCGGGCATTTTCTCAGAGCGCGACGCAAAAGGCACGGCGAGAGCCGATCCTTTTGTCTATCGGGTCAATTTGTCGCGGTTTCGGCATCGAAAGATCGTTCCCACACAGAGCGTGGGAACGATCAGTGGAGGGTTAAACGCCCAGGTAATCCAGGATCCCTTCAGCGGCATTGCGGCCTTCGAAGATCGCCGTCACCACCAGGTCGGAACCGCGCACCATGTCGCCACCGGCGAAGATTTTCGGGTTGCTGGTCTGGTGCTTGTACTGGCCTTGCTCCGGCGCCACGACGCGGCCCTGGCTGTCGGTCTGGATGCTGAACTGCTCGAACCACGACGCCGGGCTTGGACGGAAACCAAACGCGATGACCACGGCGTCGGCCGGGATGATCTCTTCGGAACCCGGGATCGGCTCGGGGCTGCGACGGCCACGGGCGTCCGGTTCGCCGAGACGGGTCTCGACCACCTTCACGCCTTCGACACGGTCTTCACCGACGATTGCGATCGGCTGGCGGTTGTAGAGGAATTTCACGCCTTCTTCCTTGGCGTTCTTCACCTCTTTGCGCGAGCCCGGCATGTTCGCTTCGTCACGACGATAGGCACAGGTCACCGCCTTGGCGCCCTGACGAATCGAGGTACGGTTGCAGTCCATCGCCGTGTCGCCGCCGCCCAGCACCACCACCTTCTTGCCTTTCATGTCGACGAAATCTTCCGGCGACTTTTCAAAGCCCAGGTTGCGGTTGACGTTGGCGATCAGGAAGTCCAGCGCATCGTGCACGCCCGGCAGGTCCTCGCCGGCGAAGCCGCCCTTCATGTAGGTGTAGGTGCCCATGCCCATGAAGACCGCATCGAATTCTTCGAGCAGTTGTTCCATGGTCACGTCCTTGCCCACTTCGGTGTTCAGGCGGAACTCGATGCCCATGCCGGTGAAGACTTCGCGGCGATTGCTCAGCACGGTCTTTTCCAGCTTGAACTCAGGAATGCCGAAGGTCAGCAGACCGCCGATTTCCGGGTTCTTGTCGAACACCACCGGCGTCACACCGCCACGCACCAGTACGTCGGCACAGCCCAGGCCCGCAGGGCCCGCACCGATTACCGCAACACGCTTGCCAGTCGGCTTGACCTTGGACATGTCCGGACGCCAGCCCATGGCGAACGCGGTGTCGGTGATGTACTTCTCGACCGAACCGATCGTCACCGCACCGAAACCGTCGTTGAGGGTGCAGGCACCCTCGCACAGACGATCCTGAGGACACACCCGGCCGCAGACTTCCGGCAGGGTGTTGGTCTGGTGCGACAGTTCGGCGGCCTGGAGGATGTTGCCCTCGGCCACCAATTTGAGCCAGTTGGGAATGAAGTTGTGCACCGGGCACTTCCATTCGCAATACGGGTTACCGCAACCCAGGCAGCGGTGGGCCTGGTCGGCCGACTGCTGGGGTTTGAACGGTTCGTAGATTTCCACGAACTCTTTCTTGCGTTGACGCAACAGTTTCTTCTTCGGATCCTTGCGCCCGACATCGATGAACTGGAAGTCGTTATTCAGACGTTCAGCCATAGTTAAAACCTCATCAAACTCTTCAGGCGCATATCACTGCGGGTTGGCACGGGTGCTGGAAAGCAACGATTTCAGGTTGGCAGCCTTGGGCTTGACCAGCCAGAAACGACGCAGATAGTCATCGAGGTTTTCAGCGAGGTTACGACCCCACTCGCTGTCGGTTTCCTCGACGTATTCGTTCAGCACGCGTTGCAGGTGGCTGCGATAGGCTTCCATCGCCTCACCGCTGATCCGCTGGATTTCCACCAGTTCGTGGTTGACCCGGTCAACGAAGGTGTTGTCCTGGTCGAGCACGTAGGCGAAACCGCCGGTCATGCCTGAGCCGAAGTTGTAACCGGTCTTGCCCAGAACGCAGACGAAACCACCGGTCATGTACTCGCAGCAGTGATCGCCTGTGCCTTCCACCACAGTGTGAGCACCGGAGTTACGCACCGCGAAACGCTCGCCCGCGGTGCCGGCGGCGAACAGCTTGCCGCCGGTGGCGCCGTACAGGCAGGTGTTGCCGATGATGGCACTGTCCTGAGTCTTGTAGAGGCTGCCTTTCGGCGGAACGATGACCAGTTTGCCGCCGGTCATGCCTTTGCCGACGTAGTCGTTGGCATCGCCTTCCAGGTACATGTTCAGGCCGCCAGCGTTCCACACGCCAAAGCTCTGACCCGCCGTGCCTTTGAAGCGGAAGGTGATCGGCGCGTTGGCCATGCCCTGATTGCCGTGCTTGCGAGCGATTTCACCGGAGATCCGCGCGCCGATGGAGCGGTCGCAGTTGCAGATATCCAGGGCGAAATCGGCACCGCTCAGGTCATTGATTGCCGAGGTGGCCATGTCGACCATTTTCTCGGCCAACAGGCCTTTGTCGAACGGCGGGTTGCGGTCGACCTGGCAGAATTGAGGCTTGTCTGCCGGGATGTGATCGCTGCCGAGCAACGGAGTCAGGTCCAGGTGGTTCTGCTTGGCGGTCTGGCCTTCGAGGACTTCCAGCAGATCGGTACGGCCGATCAGCTCTTCGAGGGAGCGCACGCCCAGCTTGGCCAGCCACTCACGGGTTTCTTCGGCGACGTAGGTGAAGAAATTCACCACCATGTCGACGGTCCCGATGTAGTGATCCTTGCGCAGCTTCTCGTTCTGAGTCGCAACGCCGGTGGCGCAGTTGTTCAGGTGGCAGATACGCAGGTATTTGCAACCCAGGGCGATCATTGGCGCGGTGCCGAAGCCGAAGCTTTCAGCGCCGAGGATCGCGGCCTTGATCACGTCGAGGCCGGTTTTCAGGCCACCATCGGTTTGTACCCGGACTTTGCCGCGCAGGTCGTTGCCACGCAGGGTCTGGTGGGTTTCGGCCAGGCCGAGTTCCCACGGTGCGCCCGCGTATTTGATCGAGGTCAGTGGCGATGCACCGGTGCCGCCGTCGTAGCCGGAGATGGTGATCAAGTCCGCGTAGGCCTTGGCCACACCGGCCGCGATGGTGCCGACGCCCGCTTCTGCCACCAGTTTCACCGAAACCAGCGCATTCGGGTTGACTTGTTTCAGGTCGAAAATCAGCTGCGACAAGTCTTCGATCGAATAGATGTCGTGGTGCGGCGGAGGCGAAATCAGGGTCACACCCGGCACTGCGTAACGCAGCTTGGCGATCAGACCGTTGACCTTGCCGCCTGGCAACTGACCACCTTCGCCGGGCTTGGCACCCTGGGCGACTTTGATCTGCAGCACTTCAGCATTGACCAGGTATTCCGGAGTCACACCAAAGCGGCCAGTGGCGACCTGCTTGATTTTCGAGCTCTTGATGGTGCCGTAGCGCGCCGGGTCTTCGCCGCCTTCGCCGGAGTTCGAACGCGCACCGAGGCGGTTCATGGCTTCGGCCAGGGCTTCGTGGGCTTCCGGCGACAGAGCGCCCAGCGAAATACCAGCGGAGTCGAAGCGCTTGAGCACCGATTCCAGAGGCTCGACTTCGCTGATATCCAACGGCGTGTCGAGGGTCTTGACCTTGAGCAGGTCGCGGATCATCGACACCGGGCGGTTATCCACCAGTGACGTGTATTCCTTGAACTTGCTGTAGTCACCCTGCTGCACAGCGGCTTGCAAGGTGTTGACCACGTCCGGGTTGTAGGCGTGATATTCGCCACCGTGGACGAACTTCAACAGACCGCCCTGCTGGATCGGTTTGCGCGGGCTCCAGGCTTCGGCCGCCAGGGCTTTCTGCTCGGCTTCAATGTCGACGAAACGTGCACCCTTGATGCGGCTTGGCACGCCACGGAAGCTCAGTTCGCAGACTTCTTCGGACAGACCGATGGCCTCGAACAGCTGCGCACCGCGGTACGACGTGATGGTCGAGATGCCCATCTTCGACAGGATCTTGAGCAGGCCCTTGGTGATGCCTTTGCGGTAGTTCTTGAACACCTCATAGAGGTCGCCCAGCACTTCACCGGTACGGATCAGGTCGCCCAGCACTTCATAGGCCAGGAACGGGTAGACCGCCGAGGCGCCGAAACCGATCAGCACCGCGAAGTGGTGCGGATCACGAGCGGTCGCGGTTTCCACCAGAATGTTGGAGTCGCAACGCAGGCCTTTTTCGGTCAGGCGGTGGTGCACGGCACCGGTCGCCAGCGAAGCGTGGATCGGCAGCTTGCCCGGAGCAATGTGACGGTCACTCAGTACGACCTGGGTGCGACCGGCGCGAACGGCTTCTTCAGCCTGATCGGCGACGTTACGCACCGCGGCTTCGAGACCGACGCTCTCGTCATAGTTGAGGTCGATGATCTGACGCTCGAAGCCTGGGCGATCGAGGTTCATCAGCGAGCGCCACTTGGCCGGAGAAATGACCGGCGAGCTGAGGATCACGCGCGAGGCGTGTTCCGGCGACTCCTGGAAGATGTTGCGCTCGGCACCGAGGCAGACTTCCAGCGACATGACGATGGCTTCGCGCAGCGGGTCGATCGGCGGGTTGGTGACCTGCGCGAACTGCTGACGGAAATAGTCGTACGGCGTACGCACGCGTTGGGACAGCACGGCCATCGGCGTATCGTCGCCCATCGAGCCGACTGCTTCGTAGCCTTGCTCGCCGATCGGACGCAGCACTTGGTCGCGCTCTTCGAACGTGACCTGGTACATCTTCATGTACTGCTTGAGCTGATCGACGTCGTAGAACGCCGAACCGTGGTCGTTGTCTTCCATGGTCGCCTGAATGCGCAGGGCATTCTTGCGCAGCCATTGCTTGTACGGATGACGGGACTTCAAGCGGTTGTCGATGGCGTCGGTGTCGAGGATCTGACCGGTTTCGGTGTCCACGGCAAAGATCTGGCCAGGGCCGACTCGCCCCTTGGCAATCACGTCTTCAGGCTGGTAGTTCCAGACACCGATTTCCGACGCCAGGGTGATGAAGCCGTTCTTGGTGGTGACCCAACGCGCCGGACGCAGGCCGTTACGGTCGAGCAGGCACACCGCGTAGCGACCATCGGTCATTACTACGCCAGCCGGGCCGTCCCACGGTTCCATGTGCATCGAGTTGTATTCGTAGAACGCACGCAGGTCCGGGTCCATGGTTTCGACGTTCTGCCACGCAGGCGGAATGATCATCCGCACGCCACGGAACAGGTCGATGCCACCGGTGACCATCAGCTCGAGCATGTTGTCCATGCTGGAGGAGTCGGAACCGACACGGTTCACCAGCGGGCCGAGTTCATCCAGATCCATCAGATCATTGGTGAACTTGGTGCGACGGGCCTGCGCCCAGTTGCGGTTGCCGGTGATGGTGTTGATTTCGCCGTTGTGGGCAAGGAAGCGGAACGGCTGCGCCAGCGGCCATTTCGGCAGCGTGTTGGTCGAAAAGCGCTGGTGGAACACGCAGATCGAAGTTTGCAGGCGCTGGTCGCTCAGGTCTGGATAGAAGGCGGTCAAATCCGCCGGCATCATCAGGCCTTTGTAAATAATGGTCTTGTGGGAAAAGCTGCAGATGTAGTGATCGACATCGGCGGCGTTGGCCACGGACGAACGACGACGGGCGCTGAACAGCTTGATCGCCATGTCCTGATCGCTCAGGCCTTCACCACCGACGAACACTTGCTCGATCAGCGGCAGGCGCTCGAGGGCCAGGCGGCCGAGGACGCTGGTGTCGATCGGCACTTTGCGCCAGCCGACCAGGGTCAGGCCTTCGGCCAGGATTTCGCGGTTCATGTTCTCGCGAGCGGCTTCGGCTTTCACCGGATCCTGGTTGAAGAAGACCATGCCCACGGCATATTGCTTGGGCAGTTCGACGCCGAAGGTTTCCTGGGCGATGGCACGCAGGAACACATCCGGCTTTTGAATCAGCAGACCGCAACCGTCACCGGTCTTGCCGTCGGCGTTGATCCCACCGCGGTGGGTCATGCAGGTCAGGGCCTCAATGGCCGTTTGCAAAAGGGTATGACTGGGCTCGCCCTGCATATGGGCTATCAGGCCAAAACCGCAGTTATCCTTGAATTCATCTGGTTGGTACAGACCTGCTTTCATAGACACTTTCTCACCAGGCTGCCTCTTTTCGAGGCAAATTTCTTTTCAATTCAACCAGTTACCATCCACGCCGAACGTACGCCAGCTTTGCGGGGCAAAAGGGAGGTCATTGTACACACCGACACAGAGGCCCACAAATTTGACGACGAAATGTCGCAAATCTATGTCGCATTTGTGAAAGGTTTAAAGCGATATGCTGTGCTAGTCAAAACTTTTTTAATTTTGACCGCAGCGACTCAAAGACTACTGTGACGCAGACACCACAAGGCACGCGGTCTGTAGAGACGGCATGCGCTTGTAGAAATTTTGAGGTGCTTGGAGAGGCGGCCTGGGTAAGGCCGCCGAATCTTCAGCGAGTTGTTGCCAGTTCCTGTTGGACGCTGGCGACAGTGCGAGGCCAAGGTTTACCAGCCTGAACCTTCGCTGGCAAGGCCTTGATGGCAGTAACGGCTGCATCGCGGTTGGCGAAGCTACCGTAGGTGATGACGTAAAGCGGCTTGCCGTTGAGCACTTTCTTGAAATAACGGTACTCGCCGCCCTGCTCCTTGACGAAGTTTTGCGCGGTCGATTCGGAGCTGGTGCCAAGGATCTGCACTACGTAGCTGCCCGGTGCCTGGCCTGCGTACCAGCTGCCACCAGCGGCTTTGGCCACGGCAGCTGGTTTCTCGGCGGGTTTGGCCACGACGGCCGGCTTGGCGGGCGCTGGAGCCGGTTTGGCAGCCGGTGCAGGCGCTGGCGCTGGCTTGGTCACAGGCGCGACAGGCTTGGCGGTCGCGATTTGAGTCGGCGCAGGCGTCGGCTTGGCGGCCGGTGTTGGCGCGGGCCCCGCTGGAACGCCTGCCGGTGGCGCAGTGGTGGTCACGGTCGGCGGTGTGGCGCTGGAGCCTTCGACCGGTACGCCATCATCGCCTTCGGTAATGCCTCCGGCCGCTTCGGCCAACGGACCACGCATCACCGGCTGCGAGTTACCGACCAGCGGTAATGGCATCGGTTGCGTGTTACCGGCGAATTCCACAGCGGGAGCGCCGCCACTGTTAGGTTTTGGCGTGCCCTGACCCAACGGCAGTTGCGCTTGTTCGTTGGCAGGCGCGCCGGTGGTCGGTGCTTTGTTGCGACCCGGCATCAACCAGGCGGCAGCTACCGCGACCACGACGACGGCGGAAATTGCCAATACGTGTTTCTTCGGCATGTTGAACCCCATACTTGGACGCTTGACCGCTGAGCGGCTGGCAATCATGGCTTCGATCATTGCATCGCGGGCAACCTGGTTGATGTTGCCAGGCCAACCGTCGGAGCTTTCGTGAATATCAGAGATCTGATCCGCGGTGAAAAGTTCGATTCCCCGGCCAGCACCTTCGAGACGCTGATCCAGATATTCGCGGGTTTCTTCTTCGGTGTAGGGCTGCAATTCGATGACGTGAAAACGCTCTTCCTCGAGGCTCAGCGCATCAAGTTGAGCAATCAGCGAGGACTCACCGAACAGGAATACATGCGGACGACCTTCCGGCGCGCCGGCAGCCAGGGCCAACAAGGCTTCCAGTGCAGACTCGTCGAGTTGCTCGGCGTCATCCACCAGTAAATAGACTTCCTGCCCCGTGAGCGCAAGCTGCACCACTTGAGCCAGGATCGCACCGATCTCGGCCTGGGCAACGTCCAGCGCCTGAGCCACTTGATTCAGCACGCCAGCGGCATCGCCGGCGCCACGGGCGGAAACCACCACGCTCTGCACTGACTGTTTGTTGGTGCTGGCTACCAGGGCCTGACGCAACAGGGTTTTGCCGCTGCCTTGCGGGCCGGTGACCACCAGCAGCAACTGGCTGTAGCGAGCCAGGTGGTGCAACTGGCCCAGCACCGGCTTGCGCTGGGCCGGGAAGAATTTGAAGCCAGGCACCCGTGGAGCGAAAGGGTCATGACTTAACTGGTAATGGCCGAGGAAAGCCTCGTCGGCATGCAAACTAGTCATCGGGATCTTATTAACCTTTAAGCTGAGCCAGGGCGCGGTAATCCGCTCCCAGCGTGGCCTGTAAAACCTCTTTCGGATAATCGTCGGTCACCACTGCTTCGCCCATGTGGCGCAGCAGCACCAGGCGCAAACGACCGTCGATCACTTTCTTGTCAATTGCCATGTGTTCGAGAAAATCGGCTTCGGTCATCTCTTCCGGCGGAATGACCGGCAGGCCGGCGCGCTGGAACAGGCGAATACCGCGATCACGCTCTTCTTCGCTGATCCAGCCCAGGCGCGCGGACATTTCCAAAGCCATCACAGTGCCAGCAGCGACTGCTTCACCATGCAACCAGACACCATAGCCCATATGGGTTTCGATCGCGTGGCCGAAGGTATGCCCCAGGTTCAACGTGGCACGCACGCCGGTCTCTTTCTCGTCGGCACCCACCACTGCCGCCTTGGCCGCACAGGAACGTTCGATGGCGTAAGTCAGGGCGGCCTGGTCCAGGGCGCGCAGGCGATCGACGTTTTCTTCGAGCCAGGTCAGGAACGGCTCGTCGCAGATCAGCCCGTACTTGATGACTTCTGCCAGCCCGGCAGACAGTTCACGGGCCGGCAGGGTATTGAGGGTGGCGGTATCGATCAGCACCACGTTGGGCTGATAGAAGGCGCCGACCATGTTCTTGCCCAGCGGATGATTGATCCCGGTCTTGCCGCCCACCGAAGAATCGACTTGCGACAGCAATGTGGTCGGCACCTGGATGAAATCGACGCCGCGCTGGTAGCAGGCCGCCGCAAAGCCGGCCATGTCACCGATCACGCCGCCACCAAGGGCAATCACCGTGGTGCGACGGTCGTGCCGAGCGGTCAGCAGGCCATCGAAAATCAGTTGCAGGGTTTCCCAGGTCTTGAAGGCTTCGCCGTCGGGCAGCACCACGGAAATGACCGAAAACTGCGCCAGACTGCGGGTCAGACGCTCGAGGTAGAGCGGCGCGACGGTCTCGTTGGAGATGATCGCCACCTGCCGCCCGCGAATATGCGGGGCCAGCAGCTCAGGTTTATCCAACAAACCTTCGCCAATATGAATCGGGTAGCTGCGCTCGCCTAGATCGACCTTGAGTGTCTGCATGTGTCCCCACAGTGAAGATGGAATCAGGCGTCCTGCCTTGAGTTTACGAATTCCATGGCGTCTGCTGGTGTGACGCCGTCCGGTAGCCATCCGCCACAACCTTGAGCGGCTGCGACAGGACGCCGAGGATAGCGCATTTCGCCCCGTGCATTAACGGGGCGGCAGCTGCTGCAAGCGTTCGAGAATATCGAGCACCACCATCCGCGGCGGCCGCTCATCGGTTTCCACCACCAGGTCGGCGATTTCCCGATACAGCGGGTCACGGATCGCCAGCAAGTCCCGCAGGGTCTTGGCCGGATCGGCGGTGCGCAGCAGTGGCCGATTGCGATCGCGAGCCGTTCGGCCCACTTGCTGCTCGACAGACGCGTGCAGATAGACCACCCGACCACCGGCGTGCAGCGCCCGACGATTGGCTTCGCGCATTACCGCTCCGCCACCGGTCGCCAACACTACGCCGTCGGACGCGCACAGCTCGGCAATCATCGCCTGCTCGCGGTCACGAAAGCCCGGCTCGCCTTCTTTATCGAAAATCCACGGGATATTGGCGCCCGTGCGCAATTCAATTTCCTTATCGGAATCTTTGAACGGCAGGCGCAGCTCTTTGGCCAGCAACCGGCCGATGGTGCTTTTTCCAGCCCCCATCGGTCCAACAAGAATCAAATTTCGCACAGAATCAATGACTCACAGCAATCGCCTGATTGTTCATGATACGCGGAGTGAGAAATACCAGCAGCTCGGATTTTTTCTCCGAAACCACGTCACGCCGGAAAAGGCGGCCAAGATACGGCACATCACCGAGAAATGGCACCTTATCTACAACCTTGCTCTGAGTATTTGAGAAAACCCCACCAATCACGATGGTCTCGCCGTCGTTGACCAATACCTTGGCGTTGACCTCGTTTTTCTTGATCGGCGGTACATCCTGCACTTTGTTCAGGTAGTCCGGTTCGTCCTTGGTGACCTTGACCTCCATGATGATGCGGTTGTCCGGGGTGATCTGCGGCGTCACTTCCAGGGACAGCGAGGCTTCCTTGAACGACACTGAAGTGGCACCGCTGGAGCTGGCTTCCTGATAGGGGATTTCGGTGCCCTTGAGGATTTTCGCGGTTTCCTTGTCAGACGTGACCACCTTGGGCTGCGAGACGATTTCCCCGTTGCCGGTTTTCTCCATGGCCGTCAGCTCAAGATCCAGCAGCACATTGTCGGTAATGAAAGCGATGCCGATCCCCGAGGTGTTGGAGGAAGTCCCAAGGTCGACGAACGGCGAGTTGGTGCTGGTGCTGCCCGGCGTGCCGACGGTGGTCGAAGAGCCGTTGACCCCGGAGCCGTTCCAATTACCCTTCTGCACCGAACCGCCCCAGCGCACGCCGAGGCTTTTGTCGTAATCGACGTTGGCCTCAACGATGCGCGCCTCGATCATCACCTGACGCACCGGAATATCCAGCTGTGCAACGATGCGACGCAGTTCGTCGAGGCGGTCCTGGGTCTGGTAGGCAATGATGTTGTTGGTCCGCTCATCGACAGTGATTGAACCGCGCTCGTCGACTTTCGCCTCGGCGCTGGTCACCGACTGGAACAGTTTGGCGATATCCGCGGCCTTGGCGTAGTTGACCTGCAACAGTTCGCGACGCAGAGGCGCCAGTTCGGCGATTTGTTTCTGCGACTCCAGTTCCTGACGCTCCCGGGCGGCGATTTCATCGGCCGGCGCTACCAGCAACACATTGCCAATCTTGCGCTTATCCAGGCCTTTGGTTTTCAACACCAGGTCCAGCGCCTGATCCCACGGCACATTCTGCAGGCGCAACGTGATGCCGCCCTGCACCGTGTCACTGGCCACCAGATTGAGGTTGGTGAAATCGGCGATCAGTTGCAGCACCGAGCGCACATCGATGTCCTGGAAATTTAGCGAGAGCTTTTCGCCGCTGTAGGCAAAACGTTCGGCGTTGCGTTTTTGCAAGTCATCGACCGTCATCGGCCGGATGCTGACGGTCAGTTTGTTATCGGTCTGGTAGGTCGAATAATCGAAGGCGCCGCTGGGCTCGATACTGATGATGGCCCGGTCGCCCGTGGCGCTGGCGTTGACGAACTGCACCGGGGTAGCGAAATCCTTGACGTCGAGACGGACGCGCAACCGCTCAGGCAATTGGGTTTTGGTGAAGCCGACGATGATCTTGCCATCGCGTTCCTGAATGTCCGGGGCGATGGACGGATCCGACAGATCGATAACCACGTTGCCTTCACCCTGGGTGCCACGCTGGAAATCCACGCCACGAATAGCCTTGCCCACGGGAGCACTGGCTCTGGCGGGCGCGGGTACCGCCGTGGCCGCGCGTGGTGCGCTGGCAATCGGTTTGGACGCCTTGTTACCGGCCGCCTGCCCGACAACCACAAACAGGTTGTTGCCTTCGACGCGTGCGTTATACGGAGTCAGCTGAGTCAGACCGATGATCAGCCGTGTGCGGTCCTTGGCTTCCACCACCGTGGCGCTGCGGGCATTGCCGCTGCCCAGGTCTCGACTCTTGCTCGCCAGTTGGCTGGTAACGCCCGGCAGGTCCAGCGCAATCCGCGCAGGCTGCTCCGTCGTATAGCCATGCGGCTGCGGTGGCGGCCCGTCGAACGACAACTTCAGCTCGACACGGTCACCAGGCAGCGCGGCGACATCCAGCGCTTTGAGGTTGGCCGCCTGTACCAACGGCGACAGAAACGCTATCCATAGCGAAATACCGAAGGTTGAGAAAATCCTGTTCATTGTTCGAGTTCCACTATGAGTGCTCTTTCAAAGGGATGGTCCGCGGCCGCTCCAGCCAGGCACCTTCGCCATCGGGAACGATTTCGACCACATCGACTTGCGAAGCGCTGATGGCGACGATCCGCCCATCATTACGTCCCAGGTAATCGCCGACTTTCAGCCGATGCACACCGCCCGCCCCGCGCAGTAGCGCAAAGGAGCCGGAGGCATTGGAGATTGTGCCGACCATTTCAAATTGTTCGATGTTGAAGCCTTCGAGGTACTGCTTGACCCGATTGGGGTCGGGTTTGACGTTGCGCGAGCCGTGCTTCTGGCCAGCCAGATCGACTCTGACCTGCCGGGAGAACGGGCTGCGCAGGTTGGCAGCGCTGTAGGTGAATGTCGGATAAGACTGGAATGTCGGCGCTGGCTCAATCTTGCCGGGCGCTCGCAGGCGCACTTCGTTCAGGTAGGCGTCGATGTCGCTGAAACCATTGTCACCACCACAACCGGCCAGGATGACCAGGCACATCACCATCGACAGGCAACGAATCGGGTTCATTTCTGCAACCCCTTGTCGTTGTAGCGGTAGGTCTTGGCAAGGATGCTCATGCGCAGCTTCGGACCGCCTTCGGGATTGGCCGGCACCAGGTCGAAATCATGCAGGGTGACGATCCGGGGCAACCCCGCCACGCCGCTGACGAAAGTGGCCAGGTCGTGATAAGCGCCGGTGACGGTGATCTGGATAGGGAGTTCGATGTAGAACTGCTGGGTGACCTCCGGCAGCAGCTTGATCTCTTCGAATTCCAGGCCGCTGCCCAGGCCGGTGCGGGTGATGTCCTCCAGCAGGCCGGGCACTTCGGTGTCGCTGGGCAATTGCCGTAATAGCATGCCGAAGGAATTCTCCATTTCCTTCATCTGCTGGGTATACAGCTCAAGATTGGCCGCCATGTGGGCTTTGGTCGCGAACTGCTCCTTGAGCGTCGACTCCTCCTCACGCTTGAGTTCCAGGTGGCTTTGCAGGTCGCTGATCAGGAAGCTATAGCCCAGGGCCAGCACCAGCACCATCAGCAGAACACTCGCAAGGACCTTGATCGCCCTTGGCCAGGAACCCATGTTGTTGGTGTCCAGATCGCTGATGTCGATCTGGCGCAACCCTTCGAGCCATTCGGACGGCCTCATTTAGCCACCCCCACAATTGCCGGCTGAGTCTGACGGACGGTCAACTGAAAAACATTGGCCTGATCCAGCTGACCGGCGGTGTTCGCTTTGACTTCCGTGAGATTGGGCGCATCGAACCAGTCGGATGCATCCAGATTGCGCATCAAATCCGAAACACGATTGTTGGACTCCGCCGCGCCGGAGATGGACAAGGTCTTGCCGACCATTTTCACTTCGGTGAAATACACGCCGTCCGGCAAGGTGCGCGCCAACTGATCGAAGATCCTCCCGCTGATCGGCCGGTTGCCTTGCAGGTCCTGGATGATGCGCATGCGCTCGACGAGCTGCTGGCGACGAGCCTTCAGATCGCTGATCTGTTTGATCCGCTCGTCGACCACGGCAATCTGCTTGGCGATGTAATCGTTACGCGCGACTTGTCGATCAATGGCGCTGTTAATGACCTGGTCCGTGATCAGCAGTGCCCCCACCGACCCTGCCAGCACACCGACCAACGCCAGCAAAAAGCGTTTGCGCCGCGCTTCGCGCAACTCTTCACGCCAGGGTAAAAGATTGATCCGTGCCATCAGTCGAAACTCCTGAGGGCCAGCCCGCAGGCGATCATCAGTGCCGGCGCATCGCTCGCCAGGGCACTGGCGTTGACCCTGCTGCTCAGGGTCATGTCAGAGAATGGATTGGCGACCTGGGTCGGCGTCCCCAGACGCTGCTCGATCAACCGGTCCAGCCCTGGGACCGAGGCAGTGCCGCCGGCCAGGAGAATGTGATCGACCGAGCTGTACTGGCCGGAGGCAAAGAAAAACTGCAATGAGCGCGATACTTGTTGCACCAACGCATCCCGAAACGGCTGCAAGACCTCACTGACGTAATCGTCCGGCAAACCGCCCTGTTTCTTCGCCAACCCTGCCTGCTCGACCGTCAGGCCATAACGGCGCTGGATTTCTTCCGTCAGTTGTCGGCCGCCGAACAATTGTTCGCGGGTGTAGATGATCCGCCCATTGTTCAACACGCTCAGGGTGGTCATGGTGGCGCCGATATCGACCACCGCCACGGTCAGATGCTCCTGAGAAGCGGCCAGCTGGGTTGCCAGCAGGCCGAACGATCGCTCCAGGGCATAGGCTTCGACATCGACCACTCGCGCGGTCAGCCCGGCCAGGGCCAGGGCCGCTTCACGAACCTCGACGTTTTCCTTGCGACAGGCGGCCAGCAGCACATTGACCCGCTCGGGGTTGCGCACCGACGCGCCTTGCACTTCGAAGTCGATCGCCACTTCATCCAGCGGATACGGGATGTACTGATCGGCCTCGATCTTCAGCTGGTTTTCCATCTCGTCGTCGGAAAGACCGGCGTCCATCTCGATGGTCTTGGTGATCACCGCCGAGCCGGCGACCGCCACGGCGACGTTCCTCTGGCTGGTTTTGGCCTTGAGCAGCACGCGCGCAAGGGCCTGCCCCACGCCTTCGAGCTCGGCAATATTTTTTTCGACCACGGCACTGGCGGGCAGCGGCTCGACCGCATAGGCCTCGACCCGATAACGGTCGCCTTGGCGGCTTAACTCCAACAGCTTCACCGACGTAGAGCTGATGTCGATCCCCAGAAGCGCATTGGTTTTTTTATTGAAGAGTCCTAGCACTACCAATTCCCTATGACTATCCGTGAGTTACGGACTCTGTAATATCCATTGCGTTCAATACCCCCCGTCTTGACAGAAGCGCAAATGACGCTCCCTGCGGAAAAATGCTTATAATGCCGAGCGTTTTTCCGCTTTCACTGCAAGCGCGGGTCATTCTCTTTATAGCCTGAACCCTGATGCCTAATTCATTCTTTGCCCTGGATATCCAAAAGCCTTGATTCGTCTGCTGAAATTCTTCGGTTGGTCCATCGTCGCCGTTTTCTGCGGACTGCTCCTGGGTCTGAGCGGCGCCTTTCTTTACCTTAGCCCTGGATTGCCATCTGTGGAGGCGCTGAGAAGCATTCAGTTGCAGATTCCTTTGCGGGTGTACAGCAGCGACAACAAGTTGATCGCAGAATTTGGCGAAATGCGCCGTACGCCGATCCGTTTCGCCGACATTCCCCCAAATTTCATTAATGCGTTACTAAGTGCGGAAGACGACAATTTCGCCAACCACTATGGCGTCGATCCCAGCAGCCTGATGCGTGCAGCCACCCAGCTGGTAAAGAGCGGACACATTCAGTCCGGCGGCAGCACCATCACCATGCAGGTGGCGAAGAACTTCTTCCTGAGCAGCGAACGCAGCTTCTCGCGCAAAACCACCGAAATTCTCCTGGCCCTGCAGATCGAACGGCAGCTGACCAAGGACGAAATCCTCGAGCTGTACGTCAACAAGATCTATCTGGGCAACCGCGCCTATGGCATCGAGGCAGCGGCGCAGGTCTATTACGGCAAGTCGATTCGTGACGTCAGCCTGGCGCAGATGGCGATGATCGCCGGTCTGCCAAAAGCCCCGTCGCGCTTCAACCCGCTGGCCAACCCGGCCCGCAGCAAGGAGCGTCGCGACTGGATCCTGGGGCGCATGTACAAGCTCGGCAAGATCACCGAAGCCGACTACACCGCGGCGATCAACGAACCGCTGAACGCCAGCTATCACGTGCCGACCCCGGAAGTGAACGCACCGTACGTCGCCGAAATGGCCCGCGCCGAAATGGTCGGTCGCTATGGCAGCGATGCGTACACCGAAGGTTTCCGCGTCACCACCACGGTGCCGAGCGACTTGCAGGAAATGGCCAACAGCGCGGTTCACGAAGGCTTGATGACCTACGATCAACGGCACGGTTATCGCGGCCCCGAGTCACGCCTGCCGGGTAAAACCCGAGAGGCCTGGACCCTGGAACTGACCAAGCAGCGGACCATCAGCAGCCTGGAGCCGGCGATCGTGACCCAGGTCGACAAGAACGGCGTGCAGGTGCTGACCCGCACCGGCGAAGAGCATGTTGCCTGGGACACCATGAAGTGGGCCCGTCCGTTCCTGAACACCAACAGCATGGGCGCCAATCCGAAGCAGCCGTCGGACGTCGCGCAGGTCGGCGATCTGATTCGCGTACAACGTCAGCCGGACAATTCGCTCAAATTCAGCCAGATTCCGCAGGCCCAGGGCGCACTGGTGTCCCTCGATCCGCAGAACGGCGCCATTCGTTCCCTGGTCGGCGGTTTTGCCTTCGAGCAGAGCAACTACAACCGCGCCATGCAGGCCAAGCGTCAGCCGGGTTCGAGCTTCAAGCCGTTCGTCTATAGTGCCGCCCTGGATAACGGCTACACCGCCGCCAGCCTGGTGAACGACGCACCGATCGTGTTCGTCGACGAGTACCTGGACAAGGTCTGGCGCCCGAAGAACGACACCAACACCTTCCTCGGCCCGATCCGCATGCGTGAAGCGCTCTACAAGTCGCGCAATCTGGTATCGATCCGCCTGCTGCAAGCGCTGGGCGTCGACCGCACCATCGACTACATCAGCAAGTTCGGCTTCAACAAGCAGGACCTGCCACGCAACCTGTCCCTGGCACTGGGCACCGCGACCCTGACACCAATGGAAATCGCCACTGGCTGGAGCACCTTTGCCAACGGCGGCTACAAGATTTCCCCGTACATCATCGACAAGATCGAAAGCCGCAACGGCGACACACTGTTCGTTGCCAACCCGCCGAGCGTTCCGAAAGGCAACGTAGTCAGCGACGGCATCGCCGTGCCGGCCGCCAATACCTTCACCGTCAACGCCACCCCAGGCGAAGCGCCGGGCACCCAGCCAGTGTCACAAGCACCAGCGGTGGCCGAACGCATCATCGATGGCCGCACTACCTACATCCTCAACAGCATGCTTGAGGACGTAATCAAGCTCGGCACTGGCCGTCGCGCACTGGCCTTGGGCCGCAGTGACATTGCGGGCAAGACCGGCACCACCAACGAATCCAAGGACGCCTGGTTCTCCGGCTACAACGCCGATTACGTGACCACCGTCTGGACCGGCTTCGACCAACCGGAAAGCCTGGGCAAACGCGAGTTCGGCGGCACCGTCGCCCTGCCGATCTGGATGAACTACATGGGCGCCGCCCTCAAAGGCAAGCCGCCTCATACCCAGCCGGAACCTGAAGGCATCCTCAGCCTGCGGGTCGACCCGGTCAGCGGTCGTGCAGCCACTCCAAGCACGCCGGGCGCCTACTTTGAGCTGTTCAAGGCCGAAGATACGCCACCGTCGGTGAATGAGCTGGGTAACGGCAATGTGCCGGGCAGCCCGCTGCCAGCGGACGAAGCGGCGCCGATCGATTTGTTCTGATCGCCGCACACCAAAAAGCCCCGCCTTCGAAAGAAGTGCGGGGCTTTTTATTGCCTGCCTGCAAACCCCTCAGATACAAAAAAGCCCCGACTCAGAATGAGCCGGGGCCTTTGGCTGAAGCGCTACAACGGCTTAGCCGTTGAACACGTCATCCACGCTTTTCAGCGGGTAGTTCTTCGGATACGGCAGGGTCGCCACGCCGGTCTCGATCGCAGCCTTGGCCACGGCATCGGAGATCACGGTGATCAGACGGGCATCCATTGGTTTCGGGATGATGTACTCACGACCGAATTCCAGCTTGATGCCGCCGTAGGCGTCGCACACTTCCTGAGGCACTGGCAGCTTGGCCAGTTCACGCAGGGCGTTGGCGGCAGCCACTTTCATTTCTTCGTTGATGCGCTTGGCGCGAACGTCCAGGGCACCACGGAAGATGAACGGGAAGCCCAGTACGTTGTTGACCTGGTTCGGGTAGTCCGAACGGCCGGTGGCCATGATCACGTCGTTGCGAGTGGCGTGCGCCAGCTCCGGGGAGATTTCCGGATCCGGGTTCGAGCACGCGAACACGATCGGGTTGGCCGCCATGGACTTCAGGCCTTCAGCGCTCAGCAGGTTCGGGCCGGACAGACCAACGAACACGTCAGCGCCTTCCAGCGCGTCAGCCAGGGTGCGCTTGTCGGTCGCGTGAGCGAAGACAGCCTTGTACTGGTTCAGGTCGTCACGGCCGGAGTGGATCACACCGGTACGGTCAACCATGTAGATGTTTTCGATGTTGGCGCCCATGCTCACCAGCAATTTCATGCAGGAGATGGCGGCAGCACCGGCGCCCAGGCAGACGATCTTGGCTTCCGGCAGGGTTTTACCGGCGATTTCCAGGGCGTTGATCATGCCGGCAGCGGTCACGATCGCGGTACCGTGCTGGTCATCGTGGAATACCGGAATGTCGCACTGCTCGATCAGAGCGCGTTCGATTTCAAAGCACTCAGGTGCCTTGATGTCTTCCAGGTTGATGCCACCGAAGGTGATGGAGATACGCTTGACGGTGTCGATGAAGGCTTGCGGGCTTTCGGAGTCGACTTCGATGTCGAACACGTCGATGCCGGCGAAGCGCTTGAACAGAACACCTTTACCTTCCATCACCGGCTTGGAAGCCAATGGACCGAGGTTACCCAGGCCCAGAATCGCGGTGCCATCGGAAATGACTGCAACCAGGTTGCCTTTGCCGGTGTATTTGTAGGCCAGTTCAGGATCGCGGGCGATTTCGCGTACTGGTTCGGCTACGCCGGGGCTGTAGGCCAGCGACAGGTCGCGGGCGGTAGCAGTGGCCTTGGTGAGCTCGACACTCAGCTTCCCTGGACGAGGATTGGCGTGATATTCGAGAGCGGCAGTTTTCAAATCAGACATGTGGGCATTCCGCTTTTTACTGTTGGACAGACGGACCGCCGAGGATACTCGTGTCGCAAAGTCCCCACAAGACTGACCAGTCACCCCTGTCAAGCGCCCTGCCCTACGACTTTGGGCCAAGAGCCACGGAATACAAGGGATAGACTGTTCACAATCTACAGAATAAATGTCTACAATTTTTATTGCGGTGCGACCTGCAACATCGCCGGATCGGTCAGCGGCAAAAGCCAGCGCGCCTGTCCGGGCTTCAGTCCGCCACGGCGCGAACGATCCACGACCCAGCCACGAGCCTCGATTTGCTTGCCTATGAGCCTTTCAAGCGATGCGCCATCGAACTGGCCCAACATATTGGGTGCAACCCGCAATACAACTGAATCCTGCAACTCGATCCAAACCCCGCCACGATTGCGCTGAACCTTGCTCACACGGCCACTGAGCACGGCGAAGCCGGACGCGTTGATCTGCTCCGCTTTCAGCACAGGTGACTGTCGCCACAGCCCGAGGCCGGCCTGACGAGCACTGCGTTCCGCCGCCTGCTGGCAGCCGACCAAATCGACGTTCGGCGCTACCGCGACCTGAAAACCGAGACCTTCAGCAAGCATCTGCGCTTCGAGGTTGGCGCCATCGACGCTGTAGACATGGGCCAGGGTGCGACCGTAATGGTCCTTGCCTTCTTTACCCGACAGCAAACCGACCCGCCCGTCGCTGGCGGCCACCAGGGCTTCCAGGCGTTTGCGCGCGGCCACGGCGAACGGCTCGTCGGAACGACCCTGCTTGCCCAGCTCCGGCGTGTTCAAACCGATCATGCGCACACTGCGCCCATCGCTCAGACGCAAGGTGTCGCCATCCACCACCCGCTGCACCACAACCGGCGTCAGCCCGCTCGGTGCCGGGCAGAAGGCCTGGGCAGCGGAAAGCCAAATCGCAGGCATAAAAAAGGCGCCCGCGAGGGACGCCTTTTTTATCAGCATGGAAAAACCGTAACGGCTTCCCAAGTTGATCGGCCTTAGGCCTTTTTCGCGCCGAAAGCACCGAAACGGTCTGCGAAACGCTGAACGCGGCCGCCAGTGTCCAGAGTCTTTTGCTTACCGGTGTAGAACGGGTGGCATTCGTTGCAAACGTCGATCGCCAGGGCTTTGCCGTAGGTCGAACGGGTTTCGAACTTGTTGCCGCAGCTGCAGGTAACAGCAACTGCTGGGTATTCTGGATGGATATCAGCTTTCATGGTGTCTTCCTCAGGCTAGCGTGCCGCCACCCAACACTATTGTTGAATACCGCACGTAATTAGGCCGCGGATTCTACCAGACAATGCCGATCACGCAAGCTGTCACTGAAACCGACCGTCTGCTAGGCTCCCGGCCTTCGTCATCGCTCCCCTATCGAGAAAACAATCGCGTGCCCAACGCCATTCTGCGCCTCGCCCTGCCTTCGCCCCTGCGCCGCCTGTTCGACTATCGCGCGCCGGCCGGAGTCCTGCGCGCCCAGTTACACCCGGGCATGCGTTTGCGGGTGCCGTTCGGCCGGCGGGAGATGATCGGGATTCTGGTGGAGATCACCGACCACAGCGAGGTCCCGACGGAAAAGCTCAAACCGGCGCTGGCGCTGCTCGATGCCGTACCGCCGCTGCCGCCCGCGCTGTTCAAGCTGTGCCTGTGGACGTCCCAGTATTACCAGCACAGCCTCGGCGACACGTTGAGCTGGGCGCTGCCGGTGTTGCTGCGTCAGGGTGAACTGGCCGAAGCCCGTCAGGAGCGGTTCTGGTCCGCCGCGCCCGGCGCCAGCCTTGATGACCCGCGCATCGCCCGCGCCCCGCGGCAGCGCGAAGCGCTGGCGACCCTGGCGCAACATCCCCACGGCGTCGCTCATCAGTTGCTGAGCAAACTGATGCTGAGCAAGGACAGCCTCGACCTGTTGCTGGCCAAGGATCTGGTGCAGGTAGACATCCGCAGGCACGCGCCCGGCGCTCGCCACGAACACTGGCTGGCACAACCGGAATTGCCGCTCAACCCGGAGCAGCGCGCCGCTTATGAAGCGATTCGCGCCGGGTTCGACAGTTATCATGCGTTCCTGCTGGCCGGCGTCACCGGCAGCGGCAAGACCGAAGTGTATTTGCAGCTGATCCGCGAAACCCTTGAGGCCGGCAAGCAAGCCCTGGTGCTGATCCCGGAGATCAACCTCGGCCCGCAAACCCTGGCGCGCTTCGAGCAGCGCTTCAATGCGCGCATCGCGCTGATCCATTCCGCCGTCAACGACCGCGAGCGTCTGGACGCCTGGCTGGCCGCGCGGGATGGCGAAGCCGACATTATTATCGGCACCCGTTCGGCGCTGTTCACGCCAATGAAGAACCCCGGCCTGATCATCATCGATGAAGAGCACGACGGCTCCTATAAACAGCAAGAAGGCCTGCGCTACCACGCCCGCGACCTGGCACTGGTTCGCGCCCGGCAGGAAAACATCCCGATTGTCCTCGGCTCCGCTACGCCTTCGCTGGAAAGCCTGCAAAACGCCTACACCGGTCGTTACGGCCTGCTGCGCCTGAATGAGCGCGCCGGTGGTGCCAAGCAACCGCGCTTCCTGCGCCTGGACGTAAAAAGTCGCCCACTGGACAGCGGCATTTCCGGACCGATGCAGCAAGCCATCGGTCAAACCCTCGCCGCCGGCCAGCAGGTGCTGGTGTTCCTCAACCGCCGAGGGTTCGCCCCGACGCTGCTCTGCCACGATTGCGGCTGGATGTCCGAATGCCAGCGCTGCGACGCGCGAATGACCGTGCACCAGCGCTCGGGCGAATTGCGTTGCCACCATTGTGGCTACGTCGAACGCGTGCCTCGGCATTGCCCAAAGTGCGGCAAGGTCGATTTGCGGCCCGTGGGCGCCGGCACCGAGCGTGCCGAGGAACGCTTGGGGATTCTATTTCCGGACGTCCCGGTGCTGCGGGTCGACCGCGACAGTACTTCACGCAAAGACGCGATGAATCAGTTGTTCGCGACCATCCAGAAAGGCCAGCCGTGCATTCTGGTCGGCACACAGATGCTTGCCAAAGGGCACCACTTTCCTCGGGTGACACTGGTGTCGATTCTCGATGCCGACGGCGGGTTGTTCTCCGGTGACTTCCGCGCCAGCGAGCGCATGGCGCAGTTGATCGTCCAGGTCGCCGGACGCGCGGGCCGCGCCGAAGAGCCGGGCAAAGTGATCATCCAGACGCACCTGGCGGACCACCCGCTGCTGGTGCAACTGACCGAGCAGGGCTATTTCGCCTTTGCCGAACAGGCATTGAGCGAACGCCGCTCCGCCGGGTTGCCGCCATTTGCGCATCTCGCGCTGCTGCGGGCCGAAGCGCACAAACCGGGACAGGCCGAAGGGTTCCTCGATGAAGCGTGCAGCGAGGCCGAACGACTGCTGGCCGAACAGCATCTGACCGGCATCGAGTTGCTGGGGCCGGTTCCGGCACCGATGGAGCGCCGGGCCGGGCGCTATCGCGCGCAGTTGTTGCTGCAAGCCACGGCCCGGGCGCCGCTGCATCGATTGTTGAGCAGTTGGTTGCTGGCCTTGGAGCAGATGCCGAGCGGGAGGGCGGTGCGTTGGTCGCTGGATGTGGACCCGGTCGATTTGTATTAAAAGATCAAGATCAAAAGATCGCAGCCTTCGGCAGCTCCTGCCCTGCGATCTTTGCCGCTTTTGTCACCACATATCCATAACCTGCCCGCTATAGTTGGCAAGCCCGTCTTCGCAACGGATAATGCCCAGTTTTTCCACCAGCGCATCGAAGCGCCGCCGCGCCTGCGGTCGAAAGAGAAGACCATGAAAGACACCATTCGCCAGCTGATCCAACAAGCCATCACCCAACTCGTCAACGAAGGTGTGTTGCCTGAAGGCCTGTCGCCGGCGATCCAGGTGGAAAACTCCCGTGACAAGACTCACGGCGACTTCGCCAGCAACATCGCTATGATGCTGGCCAAACCGACCGGCATGAAGCCCCGTGACCTGGCCGAGAAAATCATCGCCGCGCTGCCGGCTGACGAGAACGTCTCCAAAGCCGAAATCGCCGGCCCTGGCTTCCTGAACTTTTTCCAGAACACCCAAGCCCTGGCGACCCGCCTGGACGCGGCCCTGGCCGACGACCACATCGGCGTACGCAAGGCCGGCCCGGTGCAGCGCACCGTGGTTGACCTGTCGGCACCGAACCTGGCCAAAGAGATGCACGTCGGCCACTTGCGCTCGACCATCATCGGCGACGGCGTGGCCCGGGTGCTGGAATTCCTCGGCGACACCGTGATTCGTCAGAACCACGTCGGCGACTGGGGCACCCAGTTCGGCATGCTAATGGCTTATCTGCAGGAAAACCCGATCACCAGCGACGAGCTGTCGGACCTGGAAAACTTCTACCGCGCCGCCAAGCAGCGCTTCGACGAGTCCGAAGAGTTCGCCGACCGCGCCCGTGGCCTGGTGGTCAAGCTGCAAGCTGGCGACCCGGACTGCCTGGCCCTGTGGACCAAGTTCAAGGACATCTCGCTGTCCCACTGCCAGAAAATCTACGAACTGCTGAACGTCAAACTGACCATGGCCGACGTGATGGGTGAAAGCGCCTACAACGACGACCTGATCAACGTGGTCAACGACCTCAAGGCCAAAGGCATGCTGGTCGAGAGCAACGGTGCTCAATGCGTGTTCCTCGACGAATTCAAGACCGCCGATGGCGATCCGCTGCCGGTGATCATCGTCAAGGCCGACGGCGGCTACCTCTACGCCACCACCGACCTGGCGGCCGTGCGCTACCGCAGCGGCGTGCTGAAAGCCGATCGCGCGCTGTACTTCGTCGACCAGCGCCAGGCCCTGCACTTCCAGCAAGTGTTCCAGGTCGCGCGCCTGGCCGGCTTCGTGACCCATCCGATGGATATGGAACACATGGGCTTCGGCACCATGAACGGCGCCGACGGCCGTCCGTTCAAGACCCGTGACGGCGGCACCGTGAAGCTGATCGACCTGCTGACCGAAGCCCAGGAACGCGCCTACACGCTGGTGAAGGAGAAGAACCCGGAGTTGGCCGAAGACGAGCTGCGCAACATCGCCAAGGTCGTGGGCATTGGCGCGGTGAAGTACGCCGACCTGTCCAAGCACCGCACCAGCGACTACAGCTTCAACTTCGACCTGATGCTGAACTTCGAAGGCAACACCGCACCGTACCTGCTGTACGCCTACACCCGAGTGGCCGGCGTATTCCGCAAGCTTGGCAAGGACTTCAGCGAAGTCGAAGGGCAAATCGTCCTCGAAGCGCCGCACGAACATGAGCTGGCGGCGAAACTGGCGCAGTTCGGCGAAATCCTGAATAACGTGTCCGACAAAGGCACGCCGCACATTCTCTGCACCTACCTGTACGATGTTGCTGGCCTGTTCTCCAGCTTCTACGAGAACTGCCCGATCCTCAGCGCCGACACCCCGGCGCAAATGCAGAGCCGTCTGCGCCTTGCCGCACTGACCGGCCGCACTCTCAAGCAAGGCCTGGAACTCTTGGGTCTGGAAACTCTGGAGCGTATGTAAGTTGGCTGCCAAGAAAAAACCTGCACCCAAGCGTGGCGCCAGCCGTTACCAAGCTCCTGCAAAGCAACCGATCCCGGGCTGGCTGTGGATGGCCATCGGCCTGACGGTCGGCGCGTTCATTGTGTTCCTGATGAAGCTGGAGCCGGGCAAGGGCAGTGACAGCGTCAAGCGCGAGAAGGTCGAGCAGCAACAGAAAGCCACCAAGATCGCCGAGGCCAACAAGACCCCGCCGAGCCCGACGCAACCGGTGAAGCCGAAGTACGACTTCTACACCTTGCTGCCGGAATCGGAAGTGATCGTGCCGCCGGATGCGGTGCCGGAGAAAACCCTGCCGACACCACAAGTGCCGGCCGTACCGACCACGCCAGTGACGCCTGCGGAAGCGGCGAAGATCGACACTGCCCGGGCTCAAGCGGCATTGGCCGGCATCACTCCGCCACCAGCGCCACCGGTGGCTAAAGCCGCGCCGGTGACCAAGTTCTTCCTGCAGGCCGGTTCGTTCCGCAAACAAGCCGATGCCGACAAGGTTCGGGCGCAGATCATCCTGCTGGGTCAGGCCGTGGCGGTTGAATCCGGCACGGTGAAGGACGAGACCTGGTACCGGGTACTGGTCGGCCCGTTCAGCAACCGCGAACAACTGACCACCGCCCAGAAGCAACTGGCGGGCAGCGGCTTCAGTAACCTGTTGTTACAACAACGCCAGAGCCGCTGATCCCACTTTACAGCCAGAAGCAATCTGCTTTTGTGGCGAGGGAGCTTGCTCCCGCTGGAGTGCGAAGCACTCCCAATCCGGCCATCGCGGTATGCCAGACAAACCGCGATGCCCGGATTTACGACTGCTTCGCAGCCGAACGGGACGGTGCGGCGATCCGACAAGCTCCCTCGCCACAGGGATTCACTTGCACCCGCCTTCGCAAATGACACACCGCTCGTCCCCCGCCGCGCCCTACAGTTGAAAAACGCTCCACCACCCCCATATGAGTTGGCATAAGGCATTTTCGCCCCGCTGCGTGGAGACTCCCCCTTGACCACCATCGTTTCAGTTCGCCGCCACGGCAAAGTCGTCATGGGCGGCGACGGCCAGGTTTCGCTCGGCAATACCGTGATGAAAGGCAACGCGAAGAAAGTTCGCCGCCTGTACCACGGTCAGGTTATCGCCGGTTTTGCCGGGGCTACCGCTGACGCCTTCACCCTCTTCGAACGTTTCGAAGGCCAACTCGAAAAACATCAGGGCCACCTGGTTCGCGCTGCTGTCGAGCTCGCCAAAGAATGGCGCACCGACCGCTCCCTCAGCCGCCTCGAAGCCATGCTCGCGGTCGCCAACAAGGATGCCTCCCTGATCATCACCGGCAACGGTGACGTGGTTGAGCCTGAAGAAGGCCTGATCGCCATGGGTTCCGGCGGCGGCTACGCCCAGGCTGCGGCCAGCGCACTGTTGAAAAAGACCGACCTGTCGGCCCGGGAAATCGTCGAAACCGCTTTGGGCATCGCTGGCGACATCTGCGTGTTCACCAACCACAACATCACCATCGAGGAGCAGGATCTCGCTGAGTAAGCCTGTGTTGGCCTAGCGCCACGGCTCACTTTTGCTTGAGGACCGCCAATTACTATGCCCATGACCCCCCGTGAAATCGTCCACGAACTCAATCGCCATATCATCGGCCAGGACGATGCCAAACGCGCCGTCGCCATTGCCTTGCGCAACCGCTGGCGCCGGATGCAGCTGCCAGAAGAGCTGCGCGTCGAAGTCACCCCCAAGAACATCCTGATGATCGGCCCGACCGGCGTCGGTAAAACCGAGATCGCCCGTCGCCTGGCCAAACTCGCCAACGCGCCGTTCATCAAAGTCGAAGCAACAAAATTCACCGAAGTGGGCTATGTCGGCCGTGACGTCGAATCGATCATTCGTGATCTGGCCGACGCGGCGATCAAGCTGCTGCGCGAACAGGAAATGACCAAGGTTCGCCACCGCGCCGAAGACGCTGCCGAAGAGCGCATCCTCGACGCGTTGCTGCCTCCGGCACGCATGGGCTTCAGCAACGAAGACGCCGCCCCGGCCCAGGACTCCAACACCCGCCAGCTGTTCCGCAAACGCCTGCGTGAAGGTCAGCTGGACGACAAGGAGATCGAAATCGAAGTCGCCGAAATCACCGGCGTCGATATCTCCGCGCCACCGGGCATGGAAGAAATGACCAACCAGTTGCAGAGCCTGTTCGCCAACATGGGCAAGGGCAAGCGCAAGAGCCGCAAGCTCAAGGTCAAGGAGGCGCTGAAACTGGTTCGCGACGAAGAAGCCGGTCGCCTGGTCAACGAAGAAGAGTTGAAGGCCAAGGCGCTGGAAGCTGTCGAACAGCACGGCATCGTGTTCATCGACGAAATCGACAAGGTCGCCAAGCGCGGCAATACCGGTGGCGTCGACGTATCCCGTGAAGGCGTACAGCGCGACTTGCTGCCGCTGATCGAAGGCTGCACCGTCAACACCAAACTGGGTATGGTCAAGACCGACCACATCCTGTTCATCGCCTCCGGTGCGTTCCACCTGAGCAAGCCGAGCGATCTGGTGCCAGAACTGCAAGGTCGCCTGCCGATTCGCGTCGAACTCAAGGCCCTGAGCCCGGAAGATTTCGAACGCATTCTTAGCGAACCGCATGCCTCGCTCACCGAGCAGTATTGCGCGCTACTGAAAACCGAAGGGCTGCTCATCGAGTTCCAGCCGGACGGCATCAAGCGTATTGCCGAGATTGCCTGGCAGGTCAACGAGAAGACCGAGAACATCGGCGCCCGTCGCCTGCACACCTTGCTGGAGCGTCTGCTTGAAGAGGTGTCGTTCAGCGCCGGCGATCTGGCCAGCACCCATGACGAAAAGGCGATCCTGATCGATGCCGATTACGTCAACAGCCACTTGGGCGAATTGGCGCAGAACGAAGACCTGTCCCGTTATATCCTGTAGGTCTCATTCTGTGTGAGCGGGCTTCTGTGGCGAGGGAGCTTGCTCCCGCTGGGTCGCGAAGCGGCCCCAAAGTCGGTGAATGCGGTTTATCTACAAGACCTCATTCGCCGGATTTACGACTGCTACGCAGCCGAGCGGGAGCAAGCTCCCTCGCCACAGGTCACCCGCCGACACAGGGCCTTCATACAAACGGAAGATCGGCCCCATGACGACCCAACTCCCCACCGACATCAAACTGCACAAAGCCTCGAAAACCCTGACGCTCAAATACGCGTCCGGCGAGGAGTATCACCTGCCCGCAGAATTCCTTCGCGTGCACTCTCCTTCCGCCGAGGTCCAGGGCCACGGCAAACCTATCCTGCAATTTGGCAAGATCGGCGTAGGCCTGAGCAAGGTCGAACCAGCCGGTCAGTACGCACTGAAATTGACCTTCGACGACGGCCACGACAGCGGCCTGTTCACTTGGGAATATCTGTACCAGCTGGCGGTGCGCCAAGAGGATCTGTGGAACGATTATCTTGCCGAACTCAAAGCGGCTGGAAAGACCCGTGATCCGAACGAGTCGGTCGTCAAGCTGATGCTCTAGGTCAGGCCTCTAGGTATTTAGAGGGCATTTTCTAATTCCATCTGTTTGAATGCTTGGCTGCCGGGTCAACGATTGGCCCGCTTGCGAAAAAAATTAAACTCGGGTAACCAATGGAGCTGGCAAGTTCCGTGCAGTGCTCTCTGAACTGAAAAGCAGCTATGCAATCAACGGTCACCCGAGCAGTAGTACCTGGCGCATTGTGTGACTACACAGCTGGGCTCAGGTACTCGCCTCAGGACAATGGAGCGTCGTAGATGAGTAACAAGCAAAACGATGACCTGAAATTCCAGGCTTCAGAAAATACCTTGGGACTGAATCCTGTTGTTGGGCTGCGTAGAAAGGATCTACTGGGTTCCGCTCGAATGGTGCTGACCCAGGCCATCAGACAACCCATCCACAGTGCCAGGCACGTCGCCCATTTCGGCATCGAACTCAAGAACGTGCTGTTCGGAAAATCCGAGCTTCAACCGCAAAGCGACGACCGCCGTTTCCTCGACCCGGCCTGGAGTCAAAACCCTCTCTACAAACGTTATTTGCAAACTTATCTGGCGTGGCGCAAGGAGCTCCACACCTGGATCGATAAGAGCAATCTCTCGCCCAAGGACGTCGCTCGCGGGCATTTCGTGATCAACCTCATGACCGAAGCCATGGCCCCGACCAACACGGCGGCCAACCCGGCGGCGGTCAAACGCTTCTTCGAAACCGGCGGCAAAAGCCTGCTCGACGGCCTCTCCCATCTGGCCAAGGATCTGATCCACAATGGCGGCATGCCGAGCCAGGTCAACATGGGCGCGTTCGAAGTCGGCAAGAGCCTGGGCGTGACCGAAGGCGCAGTGGTCTTTCGCAACGACGTGCTGGAATTGATCCAGTACAAGCCGATCACCGAGCAGGTGCATGAACGCCCACTGCTGGTGGTGCCGCCGCAAATCAACAAGTTCTATGTTTTCGACCTGAGCCCGGACAAGAGCCTGGCGCGCTTCTGCCTGCGCAACAACGTGCAGACGTTCATCGTCAGCTGGCGCAACCCGACCAAGGAACAACGCGAGTGGGGTCTGTCGACCTACATCGAAGCGCTCAAGGAAGCGGTCGATGTAGTCACCGCGATCACCGGCAGCAAAGACGTGAACATGCTCGGTGCCTGCTCCGGCGGCATTACCTGCACCGCCCTGCTGGGTCATTACGCAGCGATCGGCGAAAAGAAAGTAAACGCCCTGACACTGCTGGTCAGCGTGCTCGACACCACCCTCGACAGCGACGTGGCCCTGTTCGTCGACGAGCAGACCCTCGAAGCCGCCAAGCGCCATTCCTACCAGGCCGGTGTGCTGGAAGGCCGCGACATGGCGAAAGTCTTCGCCTGGATGCGCCCCAACGACTTGATCTGGAACTACTGGGTCAACAACTACCTGTTGGGCAACGAGCCACCGGTGTTCGACATTCTGTTCTGGAACAACGACACCACTCGCCTGCCGGCCGCTTTCCACGGCGACCTGATCGAGATGTTCAAAAACAATCCACTGGTCCGCCCTGACGCACTGGAAGTGTGCGGCACGCCGATTGACCTGAAACAGGTCACTGCCGACATCTTTTCCCTGGCCGGCACCAACGATCACATCACCCCGTGGAAGTCCTGCTACAAGTCGGCACAGCTGTTCGGCGGCAAGGTCGAATTCGTGCTGTCCAGCAGCGGACATATCCAGAGCATTCTGAACCCGCCCGGCAATCCGAAAGCACGCTACATGACCAGCACCGACATGCCGGTCAAAGCCGAAGACTGGATGGAAAACTCCACCAAGCACACCGACTCCTGGTGGCTGCATTGGCAGGCGTGGCAGGCCGAACGCTCAGGCAAACTGAAAAAGTCCCCCGCCAACCTTGGCAACAAGGCCTATCCCGCGGGTGAAGCGTCGCCAGGCACGTATGTGCACGAACGTTGAGCTTCAAACAACTCGCAGTCCGCGGCACTGGGAGGTGCCGCGATTGTCATTAATCAGCCTCGAGGCCAGCCTCGAACATTCTGCGACGGCCCGGGATGGCCCGAGCAGCGTTTAAAACCTACAGGGCTTCGTGCATGCCGCAACCGTTCGTATTTCGTACCGTCAACCTGGATGGGCAGACCCTCCGCACCGCGGTACGCCCCGGCAAGCCTCACTTGACGCCCTTGCTGGTTTTCAATGGCATCGGTGCCAACCTGGAGCTGATATTTCCGTTCGTCCAGGCGCTGGATCCGGACCTGGAAGTCATCGCCTTCGACGTCCCCGGTGTCGGCGGCTCATCGACGCCCAGCCGGCCGTATCGCTTTTCGGGCCTGGCGAAACTGACGGCGCGAATGCTCGATTATCTCGATTACGGGCAGGTCAATGTGATCGGCGTGTCATGGGGTGGCGCCCTGGCGCAGCAATTTGCCTATGACTATCCCGAGCGCTGCAAGAAGCTGGTGCTGGCAGCCACGGCGGCCGGCACAGTGATGGTGCCGGGCAAACCGAAAGTGCTGTGGATGATGGCCAGCCCACGACGCTACATCCAGCCGTCCCATGTGATTCGCATCGCGCCGATGATCTATGGCGGCTCGTTCCGTCGCGATCCGACCCTGGCGGCCAGTCACGCCGCGCGGGTTCGCTCGGCAGGCAAACTGGGCTACTACTGGCAGCTGTTCGCCGGGTTCGGCTGGACCAGCATTCACTGGCTGCACAAGATCCATCAACCGACCCTGGTGCTGGCCGGCGACGATGACCCTCTGATCCCGCTGATCAATATGCGCATGCTGGCCTGGCGAATTCCCAATGCCCAATTGCACATCATCGACGACGGGCATCTGTTCTTGATTACCCGGGCCGAAGCGGTGGCACCGATCATCATGAAGTTTCTCGAAGAGGAACGTCAGCGCGCAGTGATGCATCCGCATCCGGCGCCATCGGGCAGTTGACCTGCCCCGGATTTGGTTCAGGAAAAGAGCGTCGACAGGACGTCGTACCGCGCAACAATCCGCAACAACGTCTATGGTGATTTGTTCGGTGAGTTTGTTTTTGGCCTGATGACGAAGGAGTGTTGACTCATGCGCGACAAACCAGCGAAGGGCTCTTTGCCCACTCCCGCTGCATTCATCAACGCACAGAGTGCGGTTACCGGTCTGCGCGGCCGGGACTTGCTTTCAACCTTGCGCAGCCTGGCCACCCATGGCCTGCGCAACCCGGTGTACACGGCCCGGCATGCCTTGAAGCTGGGCGGCCAGCTTGGCCGCGTGCTGTTGGGTGAGACCCTGCACCCGATCAATCCGCAAGACAATCGCTTTGCCGACCCGGCGTGGAGCCTCAACCCTTTTTATCGCCGCAGTTTGCAGGCCTACCTGAGTTGGCAGAAGGAGGTCAAAAACTGGATCGACGAGAGCAACCTGAGCCAGGACGATCGCGCCCGCGCCCACTTTGCGTTTGCCTTGATCAACGACGCCGTGGCGCCGTCCAACACCCTGCTCAATCCGCTGGCGGTCAAGGAGATCTTCAACTCTGGCGGTCACAGCCTGGTGCGGGGTATCGGCCATTTGCTTGACGATCTGCTGCACAACGACGGCTTGCCCAGACAGGTCACCAAACAAGCATTCGAGGTAGGCAAGACAGTCGCCACCACCACCGGCTCCGTTGTGTTTCGCAATGAGCTGCTGGAACTGATCCAGTACAAGCCGATGAGCGAAAAACAGTATTCCAAGCCGTTGCTGATCGTGCCGCCACAGATCAACAAGTTCTACATTTTCGACTTGAGCCCCAGTAACAGCTTCGTCCAGTTCGCCCTTAAAAACGGCTTGCAGACCTTCGTGATCAGCTGGCGCAATCCTGATGTGCGTCACCGCGAATGGGGGCTGTCGTCTTACGTCGAAGCCACCGAAGAAGCGATGAATGTGTGCCGGGCGATTACCGGTTCCCGCGATGTCAACCTGATGGGTGCCTGCGCCGGCGGGCTGACCATCGCCGCGCTGCAAGGGCACTTGCAGGCCAAGCGGCAGCTGCGGCGGGTGTCCAGCGCGACCTATCTGGTGAGCCTGCTCGACAGTCAGATAGAAAGCCCGGCCACCCTCTTCGTCGACGAACAAACGCTGGAAGCGGCCAAGCGCCGCTCATATCAGAAGGGCGTTCTGGAAGGTCGCGACATGGCCAGGGTTTTTGCCTGGATGCGCCCCAACGATTTGATCTGGAATTACTTCGTCAATAACTACCTGCTGGGCAAGGAGCCACCGGCGTTCGACATCCTCTACTGGAACAATGACAACACGCGCCTGCCGGCAGCGTTTCATGGCGACCTGCTGGACTTCTTCAAGCACAACCCGCTGAGTCATCCGGGCGGGCTGGAAGTGTGCGGCACTCCGATCGACCTGCAGAAAGTCACCGTCGACAGTTTCAGCGTGGCCGGCATGAACGATCACATCACCCCGTGGGATGCGGTGTATCGCTCGACCTTGCTGCTGGGTGGCGAGCGGCGCTTCGTGCTGTCGAGCAGCGGTCATGTGCAGAGCATTCTCAACCCGCCGCACAACTCGAAAGCCAACTACGTCGAGAACCCGAAACTGAGCAGCGACCCACGGGCCTGGTATTACGACGCCAAACGCGTCGACGGCAGTTGGTGGACACAATGGCTGAGCTGGATTCAGGAACGCTCCGGCACTCAACACGAAACCCTGATGACCCTTGGCAACCAGAACTATCCACCGATGGAGGCGGCACCCGGTACTTACGTGCGCGTGCGCTGACGTTCAATGATCCACGGCCGCCAATGGCCGTGGCCTGACTCGACCATTAAGAAGACTGGATGAAAACCCGCGACCGGATTCTCGAATGTGCCCTGCAGTTGTTCAATCAGAAGGGCGAACCGAACGTGTCCACCATGGAGGTGGCCAACGAAATGGGCATCAGCCCCGGCAACCTCTACTACCACTTCCACGGCAAGGAGCCGCTGATCCTGGGGCTGTTCGAACGCTTCCAGACCGAACTGACGCCCTTGCTCGATCCACCGTCCGATGTGGAATTGGCACCCGAAGATTACTGGCTGTTCCTGCACCTGATCGTCGAACGCCTGGCCCAATACCGGTTTCTGTTCCAGGACTTGTCGAACCTTGCCGGCCGCCTACCGAAACTGGCCAAGGGGATACGCAACTTGCTCAATGCGTTGAAGCGCACACTGGCTTCATTGCTGGCGCAGTTGAAGGCTCAGGGGCAGTTGGTCAGCGACACCCAGGCGCTGGGGCAACTGGTGGAACAAATCACCATGACATTGCTGTTCTCGCTGGACTATCAGCGGATTCTCGACCGTGAAGGTGAAGTACGACTGGTGGTGTATCAGATCATGATGCTGGTGGCCCCGCACTTGTTGCCGCCGGTCAAAGTCGCGACCGAGCGGTTGGCGTTGCAGTACCTCGAAGAGCATTAAGATCAAAAGATCGCAGCCTTCGGCAGCTCCTACACGGAGTTGTGTTCAGCCGCGATATGGTGGCGAACATCGAATCTGTAGGAGCTGCCGCAGGCTGCGATCTTTTTTCGACAAACTACCCAAATCTTGAATTTTCAAAACAAAAACGCCCGACCTTTACAGGCCGGGCGTTTTTTTGCGTCCTGGAAATCAGGACTGACTGGTTGGCGCCGATGGAGTCGGTGCGATAGTCGGGGTTACAGCAGGGGTCGGTGCAGCGGCGGAGTTCGCCGGACTGACCGGGGTTGCCGGTTTGGCGGCAGCCACTGCTGGTTTCGGAGCGGCCGCTTTCGGGGCGGCTGGTTTCTTCACTGCTGGCTTCTTCGCCGCAGCGGGTTTGGCCGCTGCGGTTTTAGCTGCAGGTTTGGCCGCTGGTTTAGCGGCTGGTTTTGCAGCAGCTTTTGCAGCGGGTTTAGCGGCCGCTTTGGCTGCAGGTTTCGCAGCAGCAGTTTTGGCTGCCGGCTTGGCGGCAGGTTTCGCTGCGGCCTTGGCCAATGGTTTGGCAGCGCTTTTGGCTGCCGGTTTGGCCGCTGCGGTTTTCGCCGCAACAGGCGCAACCTTGGCACCGGTGAGTTTTTCGATTTGCTTGGTCAGGGTATCGACCTTGCTGTGCAGTGCCTTGACCTCATTGCGGCTCGGTACACCCAGGCGCGAAATGGCGCTGTTCAGGCGCTTGTCGAAAGCCCCTTCCAGCTCATCCCACTTGCCCAGTGCGCGATCTTTCACGCCGCTGATGCGCGACTTGGCCGACGAAGCGGAGTCCTTGGCAGCATCGACAGTCTTGCCGACAGCGCTCTTGGTGAGCTTCTCGGCTTTCTCGCCGTCCTTAACCAATGCATCGAAGAGTTTGCTGCCGTCAGTATCAATCTTCGAGTACACGCCTAAACCAGCCAGCCAGATCTTGCGGGAGTAGTCTTCGACCTTCCCGATCCACGAGCTGCCTTCTTTTTCAGTATTCTTTTTGCCAGCCATCCCGTTCTCCTTAAGATTTACGCGCGACACGTTCGAGCAATGCTGTCAGCTCATCGAGCTTAGCAGAGAGTGTCTCCACGTCATGTTTAGACGGAATGCCGATACGATTCAAGGCACTTGCGATACGCGTATCGAAAGCCTTCTCGACTTTGTCGAGTTGAAGTTCGACTTTGCCTTTGAAAGTACTCACTTCACTCTTGGCTTCATCGATCTCGGCATTAGCCGCTTCAAGTTTCTCAGCAACTACTTTTTTGCCTTTCTTTTCAACAGCTTGACCAGCCTTGATCAACTCTTGAACGTACTCGCTACCCTCTTGACCGACCTTGGTGTAGGCACCCAGGCCCGCCAGCCAGATCTTGCGGGCATACGATTTGACGTCGTTCAGAGTGTTGGTCTCAACGTCGACTTTTTTCTTCAAAATAACTTTGGCCATGGTCCACCTCACGCGCAGAAGGGTTGAGGAACTGCCCGCGAAAGTGTCGGGCTCAGGCACAAAGTAGGGAGAAAAATTAGAAACGGCACCCTAACAAATGACACAAATCGGTGGTGCCTCCGGGAAAAGATCTCAGTCTTCGGCAGCGCCTGCAGATGTACACATTTCAATGCAGGCGCTGTCGAAGGCTGCGATCTTTGGGGAATCACGCGAGGGCTTTGTCGAGGGCCCTTTCGATTTCCGATTTGATGGTGCCGCTCATGGCGGACATCAACAGCCCCAATTCGACATCGACCCTGATCGAGTCCTCGCCCACATGTACCGCGCCTTTCACACCGGAGCGCTTGAGGTTCAGGGTGTCACCGGACCACTGCGGCTCCAGGCCATATTGATCGGACAGTTTCTGCGCCAACTTGTCGGCCTTCTCGCGGGCCGCTTCCTTACCCAGGCCATGGGCACGCTCAACACTAATATGGGCCATCGAATGACTCCTGCTTTATGGACACTTCCTGAAGCATCTTGACCGTTACTGCGTCAAAACGTCCCGGTTTCTCTATATCTTACCTTCAGCCTTGCCAAGACAAAGCAGGCCACCGGGATTAGAATGTCCCGCATTCTATTTTGGTGACAGCGATATGACTGATCAGCGCAAAGGCAGCGATGCCGAACCCACCACTCACTTCGGCTTCAAAAACGTTCCGGAAAGCCAGAAAGCGGAAAAAGTCGCTGAGGTTTTCCACTCGGTAGCCGCCAAGTACGACTTGATGAACGACCTCCTGTCGGGCGGCATGCACCGTCTATGGAAGCGTTTCGCGATCGAACTGTCGGGCGTGCGTGCCGGTAACCGCGTGCTGGACATCGCCGGCGGCACTGGCGACCTGACCAAAAAGTTTTCGCATCTTGTGGGACCGACTGGTCAGGTAGTGTTGGCCGACATCAACGAATCCATGCTCAAGGTCGGTCGTGACCGCCTGCTGGATCTGGGTGTGTCCGGCAACGTCGAATTCGTCCAGGCCGACGCTGAAAAGCTGCCGTTCCCGGACAACCACTTCGACTGCGTGACCATCGCTTTCGGCCTGCGCAACGTGACGCATAAAGAAGACGCCCTGCGCTCGATGCTGCGCGTGCTCAAGCCCGGCGGTCGCCTGCTGGTGCTGGAGTTTTCCAAACCCACCAACGCACTGATGTCCAAAGCCTACGATGCCTATTCGTTCGCCTTCATGCCGTTGATGGGCAAGCTGATCACCAATGATTCGGAAAGCTATCGCTACCTGGCCGAATCGATCCGCATGCACCCGAATCAGGAAACCCTGAAGTCGATGATGGTCGAGGCCGGTTTCGACCGCGTGACCTACCACAACATGACCGCAGGCATCGTCGCCCTGCACCGTGGCATCAAACCCTGATGTTGCTGGCCGGCCTGCTCGCCAGCGTTGAACTCGGTCTGAACCGGGTGCTGCGTCTCGACAGCACGGCGCTGCCGCGGCTGGCGCATTTGAGTGGCAAGGTGATTGCCGTCGACTGCCGCAGCCCGGCGTTGCAATTGTTCATCCTGCCCAGCGATGAAGGTCTGATGCTGGCGTCCCACTGGGAAACCGGTGCCGACTGCACGTTGCGCGCACCCGCCTCAAGCCTGCTGAAACTGGCGACGAGCAAAGACAAGACTTCCGTGCTGCATGGCCCGGAAGTCGAGCTCGACGGCGACAGCGGCGTGCTGCTGGAACTGGCGACGGTCCTGCAGGACCTGGAGCTGGACTGGGAGTACGAACTCTCGCGCTGGCTGGGACCTGTGGCCACGCAACTGGTCGGCGGTCACCTGCGCAGTCGCGCACGCTGGTATCAGCAAGGGTTCGCCAGCCTCAACCAGAACCTGGGCGAGTACCTGGCCGAAGAATCGCGCACCCTCGTCGGTCAGCGCGAAGCCGAAGCCCGTTTCAGTGAACTGGACCAGATCAAGCTCGATCTGGAACGTCTCGAGGCGCGTTTCGAGCGCCTTTCCCGATCCCTCGACCCAAGCGATAACGCATGAAGCTGCTTGCCGTCCGCCGTTTGTTGCGCATCCAGCGCGTCGTGATCCGCTACCGCCTCGATGACCTGCTGTTCGCCCTGCCATTGCCCTGGTTTCTGCTGGCGCTGCGCTATGCCTTGCCGTGGCGCTGGTTCCCGCGCAAGCCCCTGGACCTGAGCCGTGGCGCACGATTGCGCCTGGCGCTGCAGGACCTTGGGCCGATTTTCATCAAGTTCGGCCAGATCCTTTCGACGCGCCGCGACTTGCTGCCCGAAGACATCGCCGATGAACTGATGATGTTGCAGGACCGGGTACCGCCGTTCGACTCGCAAGTGTCGGTCCGGTTGATCGAAGAGCAGCTCGGCAAGAAGATCAATGAAGTCTTCTCGCGTTTCGACGTCGAACCGCTGGCCTCGGCTTCGGTGGCGCAGGTACATGCCGCGCAGCTGAAAACCGGTGAAGAAGTAGTGGTCAAGGTGATCCGCCCGGGCCTCAAGCCGGTGATTGCCCAGGACCTGGCATGGCTGTTCATTCTTGCCCGCGCCGCGGAAAAACTCTCGGCCGATGCCCGCCTGCTGCACCCGGTGGACGTGGTCAGCGACTACGAAAAAACCATCTACGACGAACTCGACCTGCTGCGCGAGGCGGCCAACGCCAGCCAGTTGAAGCGCAACTTCGACGGTTCGCCGCTGCTCTATGTGCCGCAAGTCTATTGGGACTGGTGCCGGCCGAAAGTGCTGGTGATGGAGCGCATCTACGGGATTCAGGTCACCGACCTCGCGACCCTGGCCGACCAGCGCACCGACATGAAAATGCTCGCCGAGCGTGGTGTGGAGATCTTCTTCACCCAGGTGTTCCGCGACAGCTTCTTCCACGCAGACATGCACCCCGGCAACATTTTCGTCAGCACCGTGCAGCCCTGGAGCCCGCAGTACATCGCCATCGACTGCGGCATCGTCGGCAGCCTGACCCCGGAAGACCAGGACTATCTGGCGCGCAACCTGTTCGCGTTCTTCAAGCGTGACTACCGGCGTGTCGCGCAATTACACATCGACTCGGGCTGGGTACCGGCAGAAACCAAACTCAACGAATTCGAAGCGGCGATCCGCACGGTGTGCGAACCAATCTTCGAAAAACCTTTAAAAGATATTTCCTTTGGTCAGGTGCTGATGCGCCTGTTCCAGACCGCTCGACGCTTCAACATGGAAGTGCAGCCGCAGTTGGTCTTGCTGCAAAAAACCCTGTTGAACATCGAAGGCCTGGGTCGCCAGTTGTACCCGGACCTCGATCTGTGGAACACCGCCCAGCCGTTCCTCGAACGCTGGATGCGCGAGCGCGTCAGCCCCAAAGCCTTGCTGGGCAACGTGCAGAGCCAGTTCGAGCAGCTCCCGCACCTGGCCAACATGGCCCGCGACCTGCTCGAGCGCATGTCCCAACCCCACGCCAACGACCCGCCGCCGCCGTGGCACCGGCGCAAGGACGACGTGTTCCTGCGCCTGCTCGGTACCGCTCATCTGGCGGGTGGCACGATACTCGCCGCCGGTGGCCCGTTACACGAACTGGGGCATTGGCCCGCCGGAATCATGGTGGCGATCGGCTTGTATCTGGTCGTTCGCCGATAGCCAGTTGGATCATCGGCTGGCACACTGTTTGAACGCTGAATTTGAACATTGGCCTCAACTATTGAAGTAGAGCCCGCTGTCGGAGTCGAAGATGAAAAACTGGCTGGACGAGATCAAGTGGGACGCCGATGGCCTGGTGCCCGCGATTGCCCAGGATCACAAGACCGGACGCGTCCTGATGATGGCCTGGATGAACCGCGAAGCTCTGCAATTGACCGCCGCCGAGAACCGTGCCATTTACTGGTCACGTTCCCGTGGCAAGCTGTGGCGCAAGGGCGAAGAGTCCGGCCACGTGCAAACCCTGCATGAGATGCGCCTGGACTGTGACGCTGACGTGATCATCCTGATGGTCGAGCAGATCGGCGACATCGCCTGCCATACCGGCCGTCAGAGCTGCTTCTACCGCGTCTTCGAGAACGGCGACTGGAAAACCGTCGACCCGGTTCTCAAAGACCCGCACGCCATTTACTCCGCAGGACATACTCATGAGTGACACCCTGACCCGTCTGGCCCAGGTGCTGGAAGAGCGCAAAGGCGCCGCCGCCGACAGCTCGTACGTCGCCAGCCTGTACCACAAGGGCTTGAACAAGATTCTGGAAAAAGTCGGCGAAGAGTCGGTCGAAACCATTATCGCCGCCAAGGATGCCGCCATCAGCGGTGACTGCAGCGATGTGATCTACGAGACCGCCGACCTGTGGTTCCACAGCATGGTCATGCTCGCCCAGTTGGGGCAACATCCACAGGCTGTGCTCGATGAACTGGACCGTCGCTTCGGTCTGTCCGGACACGCCGAGAAAGCCTCGCGTCCGTCCGCCTGAATAATTATTAGAGAGGAACGCAACATGGGCATTTTTGACTGGAAACACTGGATCGTCATCCTGGTTGTCGTGGTGCTGGTGTTCGGCACCAAGAAACTGAAAAACCTCGGCACTGACGTGGGCGAGTCGATCAAGGGCTTTCGCAAGGCCATGAACGACGAAGAGAAACCGGCCGACCCGACTGCGACTCCGGCCCAACCGGTTCCGCCGACCCAGCCACAGGCCACAACGCCTGTGAACCCGCCGCACACCATCGACGTGCAGGCGCAAAAAGTCGAAGAGCCGATCCGCAAAGACTCGTGAGCACTGACTAATGTTTGGTATCAGCTTCTCTGAACTGCTGCTCGTCGGCCTCGTCGCCCTGCTGGTGCTGGGCCCCGAGCGCCTGCCGGGTGCTGCGCGCACCGCTGGCCTGTGGGTCGGGCGGCTGAAGCGCAGCTTCAACGCGATCAAACAGGAAGTTGAACGTGAAATCGGTGCCGACGAGATTCGCCGGCAACTGCACAACGAGCACATTCTGTCCCTGGAGCAGGAGGCGCGGAAGATTTTCACGCCGACTCAGCAGGAGCCAACACCGGTGGAACCTGTAGCCACGCCGACGATTCATGCGCCGGCGGCCGAGACTACGCCGACTGAAACGGTGAAAACCGTTGAAACAGCACCGGTTATTGCTCCAGTAGAACCTGTTGCTCCTGCCGCCGCGCCGACAACGCCGGCGCCTCACGACACCACTTTGCCGCCGCGAGCCCCATGAGCGATCTCCCCGAAAACGACCAGCACATGCCACTGGTCTCGCACCTCACCGAGTTGCGCACCCGTCTGCTGCGCTGTGTAGCGGCGATCTTCATTATCTTCGCCGGGTTGTTCGCCTTCACCCAGCAGATTTACACCTTCGTCTCCACGCCTCTGCGCCAGTACCTGCCGGCCGGCGCGACGATGATCGCCACCGACGTGTCGTCGCCGTTCCTGACGCCGCTGAAGCTGACCATGATGGTCTCGCTGTTCCTGGCAATCCCGGTGATCCTGCATCAGATCTGGGGTTTCATCGCGCCAGGCCTGTACAAGCATGAGAAGCGCATCGCCGTGCCGTTGCTGGTCTCCAGCATCCTGCTGTTCTACACCGGCATGGCCTTCGCCTATTTCCTGGTGTTCCCGCTGATCTTCAAGTTCTTCGCCGCCGCCACCCCGGCCGGCGTGGAAATGATGACCGACATCACCAGCTACCTCGATTTCGTCATGACGCTGTTCTTCGCCTTCGGTGTGGCGTTCGAGATCCCGGTGGCCGTGGTGCTGCTGGTGTGGATCGGCGTGGTCAACGTCGCCTACCTGAAGAAAATCCGCCCGTACGTGGTCATCGGCTGCTTCGTGGTCGGCATGATCCTGACGCCGCCGGACATCTTCTCGCAGACGCTGTTGGCCGTACCAATGTGGTTGCTGTTCGAGATCGGCGTCCTGTTCGGCGGCCTGATCAGCAAGCGCGGCGAGCACCCGGACGAAAAACCGGCTGACGATCACAACGACCAGCCGCCAGCGACCCAAGCGTGAACCTGCTGCTCCTCGAAGAGGCCGACTTTATTGCGGCCGACCGAGTGATCCTGCGCGATCGCCGGTTGACTCATATGCAGGAAGTCCACCGCTGTGAAGTGGGTGACAGCATGCGCGTCGGGCGTATCGGTGGGCTGATGGGGGCCGCCGAAGTGCTGCGCCTGGACGCTGACGAAGCCGAGTTGCGCGTCACCCTCGACCAGCCGCCACCAGCCAAGCTGCCACTGACCCTGGTGCTGGCCCTGCCACGCCCGAAAATGCTCCGCAGGGTGTTCCAGACCGTGGCTGCCATGGGTGTGCCACGAATCGTTCTGGTAAACAGCTATCGCGTCGAGAAGAGCTTCTGGCAAACCCCGTTCCTGGAACCTGAGGCGATTCGCGAGCAATTGATCCTGGGGCTTGAACAAGCCCGGGACAGCGTGCTGCCGGAAGTCGTCATCGAGAAGCGCTTCAAACCTTTTGTCGAAGATCGCCTGCCAGCAATCACTGAAGGCACTCTCGGCCTGATCGGTCATCCCGGCAATTACCCGCCCTGCCCCCGTGGCCTGGACGAACCCGTGACCCTGGCCATCGGCCCCGAAGGCGGCTGGATTCCTTACGAAATCGACCTGCTGGCCAAGGCCGGCCTGCAACCGGTGCAGCTCGGCGAGCGCATCCTGCGGGTCGAAACCGCCGTCACTGCACTGCTTTCGCGGCTGTTCTAACCCAGACACTTACCCTGTGGCGAGGGAGCTTGCTCCCGCTTGGGCGCGAAGCGGCCACCGCTTTTTTCCAGCAAGACCGCATTCACCGGTTTTACGACTGCTTCGCAGCCGAGCGGGAGCAAGCTCCCTCGCCACAGGTGTTTGCTCACCTACAGGTTCCAGCCTGCCTGCCGATACAGTCCCCATAAAACCGAATAATGGTCCGAGGGGAGTTGCAGCATGTACCGTTGGCTAGCCGAAAAACTGGGAAACGTAAGCGTCAATCGCAAACTGGGTGTCGGCTTCGGTCTGGTGCTGCTTCTAACCTTGTTGATCACCTTCACCGGCTGGACCGGCCTGAGCGGTGTGATCAGCCGTGGCGACACGCTCGGGTTTATTTCCAGCCTCAATGAGCTGACCAAAGACCTGCGCCTGGCCCGCCTGGACTACGACATGCGCCGTGGCGAACAAGGCCCGGGCGCCGTCAACGAGCTGATCGGCAAACTCGATAGCGGCCTGAAAACCGCCCGCACGCTAATCGAACAACCTGACGACGTGGCATTGCTCGACCAGCAACTGGCCGCCATCAGCGAGTACAAACGCGCCTTCGCCGATCTGACCCAGGCCACCGCCGCTCGCGAAGACGCTCGCAGCAAACTGGGCGCCACCGCCGATAACGCCGTGGCCCGCGTCGCCGAAGTCGAAAAATCCATGCTGCAGGGCGACAGCGTCACCCAGTTCAACAGTGTGATCGACCTGAGCAAACTGATTCAGCAAGCGCGCTTCCAGGTCCGCGGCTACACCTACAGCGGCAAACCCGAGGCCGAGCAGCCAGCGCTGGACGCCATCGACAACGCCCTGAAAAACCTCGAAAGCCTGCCAGCCAAACTGCCGGAGCAGCACATCGCCAACCTGCAACAGGCGACCGACTCGCTCAAAGCCTATCGCGCGGCGGTCAGCCAGTTCCGCGACTCCCAGGTCGCCAGCGCTGCCGCCTTCAAACGCATGAGCGCCCAAGGCGACATTCTGTTCGACGTCAGCAAAAAGCTCACCACCTCGCAAACCGCCATACGTGACGCCGATACGGCGCATGCCAAAAACCTGCTGCTGATGGCCACCGTCCTCGCGTCGGCCTTTGGTCTGTTCGCGGCCTGGGCCATCACCCGCCAGATCGTCATTCCCCTGAGCCAGACCCTCAAAGTCGCCGAGCGTGTCGCCGCGGGCGACCTGAGCCACAACCTGATTTCTGAACGCCAGGACGAACTGGGCCAACTACAGCGCGCCATGCAGAGCATGACCCTGGGCCTGCGAGAACTGATCGGCGGCATCAGCGACGGCGTGACCCAAATCGCCAGCGCCGCTGAAGAACTGTCTGCCGTTACCGAGCAGACCAGCGCCGGGGTCAACAGTCAGAAGGTCGAAACCGATCAAGTGGCCACCGCCATGCACGAAATGACCGCCACCGTGCAGGAAGTCGCGCGCAATGCCGAGGAAGCGTCCGAAGCCGCCGTCGCCGCCGACCAGCAGGCCCGCGAGGGTGACAGGGTGGTCGGCGAAGCCATCGCCCAGATCGAGCGCCTGGCCCTCGAAGTCGGCAACTCCACTGCCGCCATGGGCGATCTGAAGCGCGAAAGCGACAAGATCGGCAGCGTGCTCGACGTGATCAAATCCGTGGCCCAGCAAACCAACCTGCTGGCGCTCAACGCCGCCATCGAAGCCGCTCGCGCCGGTGAAGCCGGGCGTGGCTTTGCGGTGGTCGCCGACGAAGTCCGCAGCCTGGCCCAGCGTACCCAGAAGTCCACCGAAGAAATCGAAGAGTTGATCGTTGGCCTGCAAACCGGCACTCAGCAAGTCGCGACCATCATGGACAACAGCCGCAGCCTGACCGACAGCAGCGTCGAACTGACCCGCCGCGCCGGCGGCTCGCTGGAAAGCATCACCCGCACCGTGTCGGCGATCCAGTCGATGAACCAGCAGATCGCCGCAGCCGCCGAGCAACAGAGCGCGGTGGCCGAAGAGATCAACCGCAGCGTGCTGAATGTGCGTGACGTATCCGAGCAGACCTCGGCCGCCAGTGAAGAGACCGCGGTCTCCAGCGTGGAACTGGCGCGGCTGGGGACGCATCTGCAGATGCTGGTGGGCAGATTCAAGGTTTGAGCGTTCGCTTAAGACCGAGGTGAAGCCATTCGCGGGCAAGCCTCGCTCCTACGGGGGAATTCCTGTAGGAGCGAGGCTTGCCCGCGAATGCGATGGATCAGGCGACGAAGTTAGAGAACCTGGCGCAAAAACGCCTGCGCACGGGGATCCTTCGGTGCATCGAAGAACTCGGCCGGTGAGGCGTCTTCCAGCAATTTGCCGTGATCGAAGAACAGCACCCGGTCCGCCACTTCCCGGGCGAAGCCCATTTCGTGGGTGACGCAAACCATGGTCATGCCTTCCACGGCCAGGGTCTTCATCACATCCAGCACTTCACCGACCATTTCCGGGTCGAGCGCCGACGTCGGCTCATCGAACAGCATGACTTTCGGCTCCATCGCCAACGCCCGGGCTATAGCCACGCGCTGCTGCTGACCACCGGACAGGCGCGATGGAAACTCGTGGGCCTTCTGAGCGATACCGACCTTTTCCAGCAACACCATGGCCTTGGCCTCGCGCTCCTTCTTGCCGCGCTTGCGCACGACTTTCTGGGCCAGGCAGAGGTTTTCCAGCACGGTCATGTGCGGGAACAGGTTGAAATGCTGAAACACCATGCCGACTTCGCGGCGGTAGGCGTTGACGTCGGTTTTCGGGTCGGCCAGTTGCAGACCGTCGATGCTCACCGAACCGGAGTCGAACGCTTCCAGGCCATTCAGGCAGCGCAGAAAGGTCGACTTGCCGGAACCGGACGGGCCGATCACCACCAATACTTCGCCCTTCGCCACTTGGGTGGTGACGTTGTCCACCGCGCGAACCACCTGACCGCGGGTGTCGAAGACTTTTATCAGATCGCGGACTTCAATCACTTTGCGCGAGCCTCCGCTCAAGCCGACTGGCGATTTTCGACAGCGGCAGGTTGATCAACAGGTACAACCCAGCCACGCAGAACAGGATTTCGAACGGCGAGAACGAGGTAGTGATGACTTCACGACCGCTTTTCAACAGTTCGGTAATCGCGATCACCGACACCAGCGAGGTGTCCTTGACCAGACTGATGAACTGCCCGGCCAGCGGTGGCAGCACGCGCTTGAACGCTTGCGGCAGCACCACATGACGCATCGACTGGCCACCGCTCAAACCGAGGGAGCGCGCCGCTTCGTTCTGGCCGCGTGCAATTGATTGCACGCCAGAGCGGATGATCTCCGCCACGTAGGCACCGGTGAACAGCGACAGCGCGGCGATCCCGGCGAACTCCCGGGAGAGGTTCATCACGGTGCCAATGAAGAAGTAGAAAATGAAAATTTGCACCAGCAGCGGCGTACCGCGCACCAGCTCGACATAGATCGTCGAGAGGTCGCGCAGGGTCGGGTTGTTCGACAGGCGGCACAGCCCGGTGGCCAGGCCGATCAGCAGGCCAAGCACGCCAGACACCAGGGACAACCACAACGTGGTCCAGAGCCCCCATAGCAGCGGGCCGGCGGCCCAATGCCGGGTCACGCCGATCACATCGCCTTCGGCCACATCATCGCCTTGCGCGACTTGCAGGCTGTTGTCGTCAACCGTCAGGTGCTGCTCATCCCCGGCATCATTGCGCAGGGTGACTTCAGTCTTGCTGCCCTTGCGCACCAGCTCACTGACGGTGGAGATGTCGGCCGCGCGCTGGGACTCTTCGGCATGGTAGGCGAAGTACTGCGGCACACGGTTCCAGCGCCATTCGTAGGACATCAGCGAGGTGGCGTAGTACAACGCGCCAGCCAGGCCGATCAGCACCAGCACGGTTAATACGTGCCAGGGCCATTGGGCTTTTTTCTGTTTCATTTAAAGGCAAATCCATAACGATCAGGGCGCCCGCTCCCTCTGTGGCGAGGGAGCTTGCTCCCGCTGGGTTGCGCAGCAACCCTGAAATCAGCCACTGCGCAACGTCGGGTAAACGAGTCAATCGATTTACGACTGCTTCGCAGTCGGACGGGAGCAAGCTCCCTCGCCACAAAGGCGGTGTTACTCCATGTCCTTGAGCCAGGCGGTGTCTTTAAACCACTTGTCATGGATGCGATCGTAGGTGCCGTCTTCGTGAATCTGGTGCAGGAAGTTGTTGATGAAGTTGAGGCTGTCGTAATCGCCTTTCTTCAGGCCGAAAGCCAAAGGCTCATAGGTGAACGGCTTGTCGAGGAACAGCAGTTTGCCGTTGCCGACCTTGTTCACCGCCACGACGTTGTAAGGCGCGTCGTAGATGAAGGCGTCGGCCTTGCCGTTGACCACGTCGAGCACCGCTTCCTGCTCGTTGTCGTAGCCGTGGTACTTGGCTTTGGAAATGAGCTTTTTGGCGACCATCTCGCCAGTGGTGCCGAGCTTGGAGGTGATGCGGTAGTCGGCGGTGTTCAGGTCTTTATAGGACTTGATGGTGCCTTCCAGCTCCTTGCGGATCAGCAGCGTCTGGCCGACCACGATGAAGGGTTCGCTGAAGTTCAGGCGCAGGTTGCGCTCCTGGGTCAGGGTCATGCCGCTGCCGATCATGTCGAACTTGTCGGTCAGCAGGGCCGGGATGATGCCGTCGTAGCCGGTGGATACCATTTCCAGCTTGACGCCCATGGCCTTGGCCATGGCTTTGAGGATGTCGACTTCGAAGCCGATGATTTCGCCGCGCTTGTTGGTCATTTCGAACGGCATGTAGGTCGGGTCCATGCCGACTTTCAGCGTGCCGCGCTTGACCGCGTCATCGATGGCACCGGCCTGCACCGCGCTGACTGCAACCAATGCCGTGACGCCGACCAGCAGCATCGACAGATACTTCTTCATCTTCAAGTCCCCAAAACCCATCGCATTGTGAGGCACGCAAACCGCAGGTTTCCTTTGGGAAACCGGCAGATACGAACAGAAAGTTGTCCGGGCGCACCAATTCGGGGACGGATGCTAACGCACTCGGCCGTTTGCACAAGGGGTTGAAGGAGATTTGTTTGATCGTTCCCACGCAGAACACGGAACGATCATCAGCACAAAAAAAACCCCGCTTTCGCGGGGTTTTTCATTATGCCAACTGAGGCTGCACGCTCAACGGCTTGAGCGGCAACAGCGGCGCATGCGGATCGGCATCCACCGAAGTGCGCCAGGCTTGCAGCCACTCGGCATGGCCTTCGCTCCAGACTTGCTCATGCAAGCGACCCAGTGCCACCGGATCACTCAGCAGGGCCACGCGCTCGTTGTTGGTCAGCCCTTCAGGCCCGACCTTCATCGCATGGCGAACCCGCTCGATACGCAGCCATTCGATCGGCTCGGCCTGACGGTGACGAGACGTCGCCAGCGCACACGCCAACGCGTTCTGCTGTGGATCGACCACCGACCGGACGAAGCCGTCGTGCAGTGCATGCCAGCGGTTTTCGTGGGTGTACTGATCAGTCGCCAGCAACGCCTGCGGCGGAGCGTATTCCTCAGGAATCAGGAACAGGCTCTCGTCACGGGATTTCAGGCCCAGGCCGACACGACTGGAGATCACCGACACCGGAATCGACAGCATCAGCGAACCGACGATCGGCACCAGCCACCAGAGGAAGCTCGGGTTCAGCCAGATCACCAGCAGCGCCCAGAAGAAACCCAGCACGGTTTGCGGACCGTGGCGCTTGACCGCCTCGCTCCAAGGCGTGGAATCGTCGTCACGTTGCGGCGAGTTCCAGGTCGCGGCCCAGCCGAGGAACGCGGCGAGCACGAAACGGGTGTGGAAAATCATCCGCACCGGCGCCAGCAGCATGGAGAACAACATCTCCAGCAGCATCGACAGCGTCACCTTGAACTTGCCACCGAACTCTTTCGCGCCCTTGGCCCAGATCAGGATGATGCTCAGCAGCTTCGGCAGGAACAGCAGCACGATGGTCGTCGAGAACAGCGCGATCGCCTTGTCCGGGTGCCATTGTGGCCAAAGCGGATAGAGCTGACGCGGTTCCAGGAAGTACTGCGGCTCCATCAGCGTGTTGGTCGCCAGCAGGGCTGTCGACAGCACGAGGAAGAAGAACCACAACGGCGCCGACAGGTAAGACATCACGCCTGTCAGGAACACCGCACGGTGTACCGGGTGCATGCCCTTGACCAGGAACAGCCGGAAGTTCATCAGGTTGCCATGGCACCAGCGACGGTCACGCTTGAGTTCGTCCAACAGGTTCGGCGGCAGTTCTTCGTAGCTGCCCGGCAAATCATAGGCAATCCACACGCCCCAGCCGGCACGGCGCATCAGCGCAGCTTCAACGAAGTCGTGGGACAGGATCGCACCGGCGAACGCGCCTTTACCGGGCAACGGCGCCAGGGCGCAGTGCTCGATGAACGGCTTCATGCGGATGATCGCGTTGTGGCCCCAGTAGTGGGATTCGCCCAACTGCCAGAAGTGCAGGCCAGCGGTGAACAGTGGACCGTACACACGGGTGGCGAACTGCTGCATACGCGCATAAAGGGTGTCCATGCCCGACGCACGCGGCGCGGTCTGGATGATCCCGGCGTCCGGCGTGGCTTCCATCAGGCGCACCAGGCTGCTCAGGCATTCGCCACTCATTACGCTGTCGGCGTCGAGCACGACCATGTATTTGTAGTCACCGCCCCAACGACGGCAGAAGTCGTCGAGGTTGCCGCTTTTACGTTTTACGCGACGACGACGGCGGCGGTAGAAGATCTTGCCGAAGCCCTTGGCTTCACGGCAGACGTCCAGCCAGGCCTGCTGTTCGGCGACGCAGATATCGGCGTCGTTACTGTCGCTGAGCACGAAAAAGTCGAAGCGATCGAGGTTACCCGAGGCTGCAACCGACTCGAAGGTCGCCCGCAAACCGGCGAATACCCGCGGCACATCTTCGTTGCAGATCGGCATCACCAATGCGGTGCGTGCGTCCTTGGCGATCGGCTCGTTGCCGGCGCTGGCGCCGGAAATGCGGTACTTGTCGCGACCCGTGATCAACTCGAGGAAGCCCATCAGCGCGGTCCAGAAACCGGCCGACACCCAGCAGAACAGAATCCCGAACAGAATCAGGATGCTGGTTTGCAACGCGTAAGGCAGCACCTGGGCCGCGGTTTGCAGAAGCGGTTGGTGCAGGACTTCTTCAAGATCGACGAACGACCAGCCCTGGTACGGCATGATGCCTTTCATGTACCAGCCGGCGACGATCGTCTGACCGAGCATCAGCACCAGCAGAATATAGCGGCGGATCGAACCGACGGTGCGCCAGCGAGCAGCCGGCAGCACGTTCTCGTCTTTCTGCGGCTGCGGCGGGTTGGTGCGACCGGTCAGCCGACGCCAGCCACGCACCAGAATATTGGTGCGCCATGGCTCCGGAACGACTTTGGTCCGACGGATCGGCGGGGCTGCCTTGAGGCAAACCCGACCACTGGCGTCGAGTCCCAACATTTGCGCATCCGCCAGTTCTTCGGCGGTGTTCAGGGTCAGGCGCCGCCCGACCGACGCCTGGGCGGCATCGGTTGGCGCGTCGAACGCCTGGGACGACAGACGTTCGTGCAACTCACTGAAAGACTTGCAGCCCGCGAGTTCCGCGCGCTGCTCGTCGGTCATCGGCAAATGCGCCAGGTACTCGGCAAGCGTTTGTGGCTGTACTTGTGAATTACTCATCGGCGGGCAACTGATAGCTCCAGGTCTCGGTCAGGACTTGTTCAGTCGGTGCCGATTCCGGTGTGGCAGGGGCCGCTTCGGCAGCGACAGGCTGCTTGGCGTCTTTGTTGTCCTTGTCCTTGGTGTCCTTGACTTGCTGGGCTTGCGCTTCAGCTTGCTTGGCTTCCTTGTCCTTCTTCTCCTGCTGACGGGCGGCGATCTTGTCGGCCTTGGCAACGGAAGAGCTGGACGCTGGCGCCGTGGTCTTGATCGTCTCGGCAGGCGTGATGGTCTTGACCAGTGCTGCACGCATTTCGGTGGACTTGTTCGGATCCTTGATCTTCATCCGCAGGGTCAGGCGCCAGCCCTTGGTTTCAGGGTTGTAACGGACGCTGTTCTCGACCAGTTCCGCGTTGTCGCCAACGCTCACCTGACTGCGCACTTCGGCATCTTCCGGCAAGTCTTGCAGGGACGGACCCTGGAAATCCACCAGGTAGGCCACGCTGCCGTCCGGCTGACGAATCAGGTTCGACTGCTTCACGTCACCCGTGGAACGCAGGGTCTGTTGGACCCAGGCGCTGTCCGCCGAATGCAGGGCGGCTTCGTCGATGGTCCAGTGCATGCGATAGGCGACGTCCAGGGGCTGCCCAGGCTCTGGCAGTTTTTCCGGGCTCCAGAAAGCAACGATATTGTCGTTGGTTTCGTCAGCGGTAGGAATCTCCACCAGATCGACGGAGCCCTTGCCCCAATCGCCTTTCGGCTCGATCCAGGCACTTGGGCGCTTGTCGTAGCGGTCATCGAGGTCTTCGTAGTGGCTGAAGTCACGACCACGCTGCAGCAAGCCGAAACCGCGCGGGTTCTCGATCGAGAAGTTGCTCACGGCCAGGTGTTTCGGGTTGTTCAATGGGCGCCAGATCCATTCGCCGTTGCCGGCATGGATCGACAGACCGCTGGAGTCGTGCAGTTCGCGACGGTAGTTCAGCACTTTCGACGGCTGGTTGGCGCCGAACAGGAACATGCTGGTCAGCGGCGCAACGCCAAGTTTGGTGACCTTGTCACGCAGGAACATCCTGGCCTTGACGTCGACGACCGTGTCGCTGCCCGGACGCAGGGTCAGGCGATAGGCACCGGTGGCGCGCGGCGAATCCAGCAGGGCGAAGATCACCAGGTGCTTGTCGCCCGGCTTCGGCTGCTGAATCCAGAACTCGGTGAAACGCGGGAACTCTTCGCCGGACGGCAAGGCGGTATCGATGGCCATGCCGCGAGCGGACAAGCCATAGGTGTGGCCCTTGCCGACGACGCGGAAGTAACTCGCGCCGAGCATGGTCATGATTTCGTCTTGCTTGTCGGCCTTGTTGATCGGGTAGAGCACACGGAAACCGGCATAACCCAGCTTCTCAGTGGCTTTAGGATCGAACTTCATATCGCCGAAATCGAAACGACTTGGGTCGTATTTGATCTCTTCGACGGCGTTGGCCGTGATTTCGTTGATTTTCACCGGCGTATCGAAGTGCATGCCCTGGTGATAGAACGACAGCTTGAATGGGGTTTTCTGGTTAGCCCACTCGGCTTTTTCGGTGAGGAAGCGAATTTTTTGATAATCCGCGAATTTCATCTCACGAAATTCATTCGGCAGGTTACTGCGCGGGGCTTCGTATTTTTGCCCGGCCAGCTCTTTTGCCTTGACCGATACGTCATCCAGATTGAATGCCCAAAGCTGGCCGGCGCTGAACAGGCAGAGCAGTGCAGAGCCCGCTACCAGAGCATTTCGAAACCGTTTGGCAGACAATTTTGGTGCATTACAGGGACTAACAATCACGAGCAACCCTCGCCGAAAACAGATCAAAAAACCAACGGCCAGTTAAAGTGCCAGCACGGTGTACGGTGGAAAAAAACCGACCCTGCGGACCACTCTTGCCAAGTTGGCGAGCATTGTTCCGACTCCCATGGGGCAAAATGATTCCCCAACAGGCCGCGGACAAGTCTCTACCTAAGTCAAAATGGACCAACGAACGCTGATCCCCGTAGCGCGCGATTATCTAGTAGGCCGCGTTACAACGCATCAGGGGGAAGCAAGTATTTATCGGGAAAAGCCTCTGTTTTCAGCCGAAATGCCCTTAAAAACATGTTTCAAGCGCTTTCACGTCTGTAACAGGAAGGTTACCGGGCCATCATTGACCAGGTGCACCTGCATATCCGCGCCGAATCTACCTGATGCCACAGTGCCATGCACCTGTTTCGCTTTGCCCAATAGATAGTCGAACAGCGCCTCGCCCAAGGCCGGAGGGGCTGCAGTCGAAAAACTCGGACGCAACCCGTTTTTGGTATCGGCGGCCAGGGTGAACTGCGAGACCAGCAACAACCCGCCGCCCACGTCAGCCAAGGACAGATTCATCTTGCCCTCGGCGTCACTGAATACTCGATAGTTAAGCAGTTTATGCAGAAGTTTGTCGGCGCTGGCCTGCGTGTCGTCGGGTTCGACCGCCACCAGCACCAGCAACCCCTGATCTATCGCACCAACCACCTCTCCCGCGACCTCGACTCGCGCGCCGCGCACGCGTTGCAGCAGGGCCTTCATGCTTCGTCAGGCGACAGGTCGAGTAAGCGACGGGCCATCTGATCGGCGGCGCGTACCAATGCATCGGTGATCCCCGGTTCGGACGCCGCATGGCCGGCGTCGCGGATCACCTGCAATTCGCTGTTCGGCCAGGCTTGATGCAGTTCCCAGGCGTTGTCCAGCGGGCAGATCACATCATAGCGACCATGGACGATGACGCCGGGCAAATGGGCGATCTTGCCCATGTCGCGGATCAGCTGATTCGGCTCGAGGAAAGCGTTGTTGGTGAAGTAGTGGCATTCGATGCGGGCGATGGACAACGCACGCTGGGGTTCGGAGAAACGATCGACCACCAGCGGGTTCGGACGCAGGGTCGCGGTGCGGCCTTCCCAGATGGACCAGGCCTTGGCCGCGTGCATCTGGGCGATCTGGTCGTTGCCGACCAGGCGTTTGTGGAATGCCGTGAGCAAGTCGTCGCGCTCGTCCAGCGGGATCGGCGCGATGTAGTCCTGCCAGTAATCGGGGAACAGGCGACTGGCGCCACACTGGTAGAACCACTCGATTTCCTGGGGACGGCAGAGAAAAATCCCGCGCAGAATCAGACCGTGCACGCGCTCCGGGTGGGTTTGCGCGTAAGCCAGGGCCAGGGTCGAACCCCAGGAACCGCCGAACAGCACCCATTTGTCGATGCCCAGGTGTTTGCGAATCCGCTCGAGATCGGCGACCAGATCCCAGGTGGTGTTGTTCTCAAGGCTGGCGTGGGGCGTGGAGCGACCGCAACCGCGCTGGTCGAAGGTGACAATGCGATACAGGTTCGGATCGAAATACCGGCGGCTCTGCGCATCACACCCGGCGCCAGGGCCGCCGTGAATGAACACTACCGGCAAACCTTCCGGTGAACCGCTTTCGTCGACATACAGCGTATGGGTTTTATCGACGGCCAGATCGTGCCGGGCGTGGGGTTTGATCTGCGGGTACAAAGTCTGCATTGCGCGCTCCGTAAGGGGTCGAGGTCATCCCTGTAGGGACTTCTATTATTCTGCCGTCCGGCATCATAAACCCGAATTACTTCAATGAGCATGCCCCTTGCAGCGTCAGCGCTTGTCAGCCCATCTTGTCAGCCCGTCTTCTCAGCCAAATACCCGAGCAGGGTTTCATAGAGTCGGTCGACCTCGGCAACCTGCCCCCGCGCCCGCAAACAACCGTGAACCAGCCCCTGACCGTAATAAAGCATTGCGCTCACGCCGGCGGCGTTGAGTCGCCCGGCGTAAAGCACGCCGTCATCGCGTAGCGGATCGAACTGCGCCACGGCGATCAACGTCGGTGGCAGACCGCTGAAGTCGTCGGCGAGCAAGGGCATCGCATAGGCCGTTGGCTGACGGATACCACCCAAGTACAGCGCGTGATAACAATCCAGATCGCTGCTACCCAGCAATGGCGCGTCGGCGCATTCGCTGCGTGATGGCAACCGGTGATCGCCGCCCAGGCCCGGATAGATCAGAACCTGTGCACAAGGCGCCGGTTCGCCGGCATCGCGCAAGGCCAGACACAGCGCAGCGGCAAGGTTGCCGCCAGCGCTGTCGCCGGCCACCAGCGTCCGCGCCAGGTCGAGTTGAAACGGCCCCGTGCGTAGCGCTCGCCAGACACCCAGACAGTCATCGAACGCCGCTGGAAACGGATGCTCCGGCGCCAGCCGATAATCGACGGCGATCACCAACACACCGAGCACCGACGCCAGTTCGGCGCAGATGAAGTCGTGGGAATCCAGATCCCCCACCACCCAACCACCGCCATGCAGATACACAATGCAGGGCCAACCGTTGGTCGGCAGCGGAACCGGCGGTTGCCAGGCGCGCACCGCCACTCCCGCCAACTCTAGATCGACCACCTCAAGCCCCGCGGGATGTGGCGGGGTAAACGCCCGGCACATCTCGCTGTAGGCCTGACGCATACCGGCGAGGCTGCTGTCAGTGCTGTTGAAGCTGAGGGTTTTCTCGACGAAAGCCGCCATCTGTTCAGAGAGTGGATAAGAAGCCATGGACTACAGCCAGTCAGTTCAAAGTTTTTGATTGATAACCTGTGGCGCAGTCAATTTTTGAGACTGGCCTGAACGGTTGCCGCGCCATTCTTTCCATCGAAACTGCTGACACCCGCCAGCCAGCGCTGAAGGTCTTCGGGATGATCACGCAGCCACTGCTTGGCGACATCCTGCGGCGTCTTACGCTCCATGATCGGTACCATCAACTGGCTTTCCTGGGCAGCGGTGAAGGTCAGGTTTTCCAATAGACGGTTCACGTTCGGGCAACGCTCGGCATAGTCCGGCGCGGTCACGGTGGAAACGGTCGCCGCGCCTTCATTCGGGCCGTAGACGTCTTCGCTGCCGGTCAGGTAGGCGATGTTCATGTTGATGTTCATCGGATGCGGGGTCCAGCCGACGAACACCACGAACTCCTTGCGATTGACCGCCCGTTGTACGGCGGCGAGCATCCCAGCCTCACCGGACTCGATCAACTTGAAGTCCTTCAAACCGAAGCGGTTGGTCTCGATCATGGTTTTGATGGTGGTGTTGGCGCCGCTGCCCGGCTCGATGCCGTAGATCTTGCCACCCAACTGATCCTTGAACCTGGCGATGTCGGCGAAGGTTTTCAGGCCGGCGGCAGCGACATAGTCAGGTACCGCGAGCGTTGCCTGGGCGTCGGCCAGACTCGGTTTGTCCATGACCTTCACCTGATTGGCGGACACGAACGGGGCGATGTTCTTGTCCATCGCCGGTTTCCAGTAACCGAGGAAAATATCCAGACGCTTGTCGCGGATGCCGGCGAAGATGATTTGCTGCACGGCGCTGGTTTGCTTGCTTTCATAGCCAAGGCCATTGAGCAGCACATCGGCCATGCCGCTGGTGGCAATGACGTCGGTCCAGTTGACCACGCCCATACGCACGGTCTTGCAGGAAGCGGGGTCGTTGGCGAAAACGCTGGTGCTCAGAAGAGCAGTGCCGGTGAGGATTAACAGACAGCGGTTGAACAGTCGTTTCATCGGGAAGGCTCGCTCGGCAGCAGATTATTGTGGGCCCGGTGTCTTTGTGCACCGTGCCCACAACGTTACGCAGCACCGAGTCGGCAAAAGTGACCTGTGGCGACCGTGTTTTGCACGGTGGCGACTGTCCTGATGCGTTATCAAGGCGAACACTAATCTGTGGCGAGGGAGCTTGCTCCCGCTGGGTTGCGAAGCAGCCCCCAAACCATTCAACCGAGTTTTATCAGGTACGCCCGACCAACCGGGTTTACGACGGCTTCGCCGCCGAGCGGGACGGTGCGGCGATCCGACAAGCTCCCTCGCCACAAAGGCCCGTTCGCCACAGGGTTACGCGCTGTAATGCTTTTCGCCCCACGCCAACAGCCCTTGCAGTAATTCCCGGAGTACCACTTGCGTCGGCTCGGCCAAATCCGGGCGATAACGGAACGGCTGGAACTCTTCCATGTACGTGCACTGGCCCAACTCCAGTTGCACGGCATGAATGTTCTCGGCCGGGTTGCCGTAGTGCCGGGTGATGTGTCCGCCCTTGAAGCGGCCGTTCAGCACATGGCTGTAATCGGTGTGCTTCGCGCAGATCGCTTCCAGCTGTGTGGCCAACTGCGGATCGCAACTGGCGCCGTTGAAGGTGCCGAGGTTGAAGTCCGGTAGTTTGCCGTCGAACAGGTGCGGAATCACCGAGCGGATCGAGTGCGCGTCGAACAGCAGCGCGTAGCCGAACTCGGCTTTCAGCCGTGCCAGTTCTTCCTGCAAGGTGCGGTGGTACGGCGTCCAGATCTGCTCCAGATACGTCGCCCGTTCCGCAGCCGACGGCTCCAGCCCTTCGCGGAACAACGGCACGCCATCGAACAGCGTCGCCGGATACAGGCCGGTGGTGGCGCCGACATATAAAGGCTTGTCGTCGGACGGCCGGTTCAGGTCGATGACAAACCGCGAGTACTCGGCCGCCAGGGTGCTGGCGCCCAGTTCGGCGGCGAATTCATAAAGCCTGGGGATGTGCCAATCGGTGTCCGGCAGGCTTTTCGCGTCGGGGATCAACCCCGCTTCCACCGTCGGGGTCAGGCGCAGGCCGGCGTGGGGCATGCTGATCAGCAGCGGCACGCGGCCTTGTTTGAAGTTCAGAACCTTATCCACAACCGCTCTCCTACAGATTTGATTCAACGCCGTGACGCACGACGCGTTTTTCCAGGTCGCCGCCCAGCCAGTACGACAGGTCGGCCGGACGATCGATTTGCCAGGCGACGAAGTCTGCGACCTTGCCGGCTTCCAGCGAACCGTGGGTTTGGCCCATGCCCAACGCGGTGGCGGCATGAATAGTCGCGCCCGCCAGCGCCTCTTCCGGGGTCATGCGGAAGCAGGTGCAGGCCATGTTCAGCATCAAGCGCAACGACAACGCCGGCGAAGTGCCCGGGTTAAGGTCGCTGGCGATGGCGATTTTCACACCGTGTTTGCGCAGGGCTTCCATCGGTGGCAATTGGGTTTCCCGCAGGAAGTAAAACGCGCCGGGCAGCAATACCGCGACGGTGCCGGACTTGGCCATGGCGATGGCATCGTCTTCGGTCATGAATTCCAGATGATCGGCGGACAGTGCGTGGTAACGCGCCGCCAGGCTCGAACCGTGCAGCGATGACAATTGCTCGGCGTGCAGCTTCACCGGCAAGCCGAGGTTCTGCGCGGCGACGAACACCCGCTCGACCTGCTCTGGCGAAAACGCTAGGTATTCACAGAAAGCGTCTACCGCATCCACCAGCCCTTCGGCCGCCAGGGCCGGGAGCATTTCGCTGCAGATGTGATCGATGTACGCGTCGGCGCGGTCGGTGTATTCCGGCGGCAAGGCGTGGGCCGCCAGGCATGTGCTGCGCACGCTGACGGGTAGCTCGGCGCCGAGACGGCGGACCACCCGCAGGATCTTGCGTTCGCTGGCCAGGTCCAGGCCGTAGCCGGATTTCATTTCGACGGTGGTCACGCCATCACGCATCAGGCTTTTCAGACGCTTGGCGGCGCTGGCGAACAGCTCGTCTTCGCTGGCGGCGCGGGTGGCGCGCACGGTGCTGGCAATGCCGCCGCCGGCTGCGGCGATTTCCGCGTAGCTGACGCCTTGCAGGCGCTGCTCGAATTCGCCGCTGCGGTTGCCGCCGAATACCGTGTGGGTGTGGCAGTCGATCAGGCCCGGAGTGACCCAGGCCCCGCTCAAGTCATTGACGGCCGGGTACTCGCCGGCCGGCAGTTCGGCGCGTGGGCCGATCCACTCAATGTGCGCACCGGACGTCACGATGGCCGCATCCTCGATGATCGAGTAGACGCCTTGCGCCATGGTTGCGACGTGGCAGTGTTGCCAGAGCGTTTTCATCCTTGGCCTCCGTTAGGTTATCGATGAGAAAAAATGGGTTCCTGTTCCACCGGTACCGCCTTGCCTGCCGCCGGCTTGACCCACGTCAAGTAGGCCAGCACCAGCAACACAATCCAGACCACGCCGACGATCAACGCCGCCTGGGTGTCCGGGAAATAACCCAGCACGCCGAAGATGAACAGCATGAAGGCAATCGCCGCCATCGGCGCATAGGGCCAGAATGGCACCGGGAATTTCAATTGCGCGACCTGCTCGGCACTCATGGAGCGACGCATGGCCACTTGGGTGAACAGAATCATCAGCCAGACCCACACCGTGGCAAAGGTCGCGATGGAGGCGATCAGCAGAAAGACGTTTTCCGGGATCAGGTAGTTCAGCAACACACCCAGCAGCAGCGCGCAGCTCATCACTATCACCGTCAACCACGGCACGCCATTGCGCGACAAGCGGGCGAAGCCTTTCGGTGCGTGCCCTTGCTGAGCCAGGCCATACATCATGCGGCCCGCGCCGAAGATGTCACTGTTGATGGCCGACACCGCCGCCGAGATCACCACGATGTTGAGGATGGTCGCCGCCGAGCTAATCCCCAGGTTGTCGAAAATCTGCACGAACGGGCTGCCTTGGCTGCCGATCTGCTGCCACGGGAAGATCGACATCAGCACCAGCATCGTCAGCACGTAGAACAGCAGGATTCGCAACGGTACGGCATTGATCGCGCGAGGCAGCACATGCTGCGGGTCTTTGGCTTCACCGGCGGTAACGCCGATGATTTCAATACCGCCAAAGGCAAACATCACCACTGCAAACGAGGCGATCAAGCCGCCCAGGCCATTGGGCATGAAGCCGCCCTGGGTCCAGAGGTTGCTGATATCGGTCGCCTGGGCACCGGGCGCATTGCTGATGCCGAACAGCATGATGCCGAAACCACCGAGGATCATCGCGACGATGGCCGCGACCTTGAGCAGCGACAACCAGAACTCCATTTCGCCGAAGACTTTGACGTTGCACAGGTTCAAGCCGCCGACCACCGAAACGATGCCCAGCACCCAGATCCAGCGGGAGACTTCCGGAAACCAGAAACCCATGTAAATGCCGAATGCGGTCACGTCGGCCATACCGACGATGACCATTTCAAATGCGTAGGTCCAACCGAGGATAAAGCCCGCCATTGGCCCCAGGTAGGTGCTGGCGTACTGGCCGAAAGAACCGGCCACCGGGTTATGCACCGCCATCTCGCCAAGGGCGCGCATGACCATGAACACCGCCGCGCCACCGATCAGGTAAGCGAGCAGGACCGCGGGGCCAGCCATTTGAATGGCCGAGGCAGAACCGTAAAACAGCCCGGTGCCGATCGCCGACCCCAGTGCCATGAAGCGAATATGTCGGGCAGAGAGCCCGCGTTTCAAACCTTTTGCTGGCTGTTGCATCTCTCGTCCTTAATTATTCTTATTCGACGCTAAATTGAATCGCGAGCAGGCTCGCTCCCACAGTCCAATGTGGGCGCGGGCCTGCTCGCGAAGGCCATTACAGGCTAGGCAGCAACTTCGCCGTCACCAGGTCATTCAGGCAACGCGTGGCCAACAACTCACTGGCCGCATTGATGTCCGGAGCGAAGAAGCGATCCTTCTCATAGAACGGCACTTCGGCACGCAGGATCGCGCGGGCTTTTTCCAGTTTTGGCGAGGTTTTCAGACCGTCGCGCAGATCCAGACCCTGGGCCGCCGCCAACCATTCCACCGCAAGAATCCCGCGAGTGTTCTCGGCCATTTCCCACAGACGCTTGCCGGCAGCCGGCGCCATGGACACGTGGTCTTCCTGGTTCGCCGACGTCGGCAGACTGTCCACGGAATGCGGATGGGACAACGCCTTGTTCTCGCTGGCCAATGCCGCCGCAGTCACCTGGGCGATCATGAAACCGGAGTTCACGCCGCCATTGGCCACCAGGAACGGCGGCAGTTGCGACATGTGCTTGTCCATCATCAGCGAGATGCGGCGTTCGCTCAGGGAGCCGATTTCGGCAATGGCCAGCGCCATGTTGTCGGCAGCCATGGCCACCGGCTCGGCGTGGAAGTTACCGCCGGAGATCACGTCGCCTTCAGCGGCGAACACCAATGGGTTGTCCGATACGGCGTTGGCTTCGATGGCAAGCACTTCGGCGGCCTGACGGAACTGGGTCAGGCAGGCGCCCATGACTTGCGGCTGGCAGCGCAGGGAGTACGGATCCTGGACCTTTTCGCAGTTCTGGTGCGAGTCGGACACTTCACTGCGCTCACCCAGCAGATCGCGGTAAGCGGCAGCGGCGTCGATCTGGCCTTTCTGGCCGCGAGCGGCATGAATACGCGCGTCGAATGGCGAGCGCGAACCCAGTACCGCTTCGACCGTCAGGCCGCCAAGGGCCAGGGCGCCGGCGAACAGATCTTCGCCTTCGAACAGGCCACGCAGGGCGTAGGCGGTGGACACCTGAGTGCCGTTGAGCAGCGCCAGGCCTTCTTTCGCTGCCAGGGTCAGCGGTGTCAGACCGGCGACTTTCAGCGCTTCGGTGGCGGGCAGCCATTCGCCTTTGTAGCGCGCCTTGCCTTCACCCAGCAGTACCAGCGACATGTGCGCCAGCGGCGCCAAATCGCCGGATGCACCAACCGAACCTTTCAAAGGAATGTGCGGGTAAACCTCAGCATTGATCAGCGCGATCAGTGCATCGATCACCTGACGACGAATGCCGGAGAAACCACGGCTCAGGCTGTTGACCTTGAGCACCATGACCAGTCGCACCAGGGCGTCGCTGATCGGCTCGCCGACACCGGCGGCGTGGGACAGCACCAGCGAGCGCTGGAGGTTTTCCAGGTCTTCGCTGGCGATGCGGGTCGAGGCCAGCAGGCCGAAACCGGTGTTGATGCCATACGCGGTGCGGTTCTCGGCGAGGATTTGTTCCACGCAGGCAACGCTGGCTTCGATTTGCGCCGAAGCGCTTTCGTCGAGGGTGATTTTGACCGGGTGCTGATAAACATCACGCAGTTGGGCAAGGCTCAGTTGGCCGGGAATCAAATTAAGCGCAGTCACATTCATTCTCCTTTTGAGAGTTTTTTATTAACTAACCAGACGCTCCGGAGATATCCGTTGTCCGTCGCTTCCCGCCTTTTGGAGGGGCCGCGCCTTGGCACGCTGGTGTTGTGGAAATCAGTTGAGGTTCGGTACAGCCTTGTGCAGCAAAATCGGGTCTTTCAAAACAGCAGCGGCGCTGGCGATGTCCGGCGCCAGCCAGCGGTCCTGGTCGTAGGCCGGAATACGTTCGCGCAGCAGGCGCCATGCGGCATCGGTGCCGGCGCCGAAGCGTTGCTCTTTCAGGAACTCAAAAGCCTGAGCCGCCAACAGATACTCGATGGCGAGGATCTGTGTGCAGTTTTCCAACGCGCGATGCAGCTTCAGCGCGGCGTTGGTGCCCATGCTCAGGTGGTCTTCCTGCAAGCCCGAAGTGACGTAGTTATCGAGCACCGCCGGTTGCGCCAACTGGCGGTTTTCCGCACACAGCGACGCGGCGACGTATTGCACGATCATCATCCCGGAGTTCACGCCCGGGTTGGCCACCAGAAAGGCTGGCAAGCCGCTGACGTGCGGGTTGACCAAGCGGTCCAGGCGACGCTCGGCAATGGAGCCGATTTCGGCCATGGCAATAGCGAGCAAGTCAGCCGCCAAAGCAACCGATTGGCCGTGCGGATTGGCCTGGGACATGACACGGAAGTTGTCCGGCGTACCCAGCAGCAACGGGTTGTCGGTCGCGGAGTTGAGCTCGGTTTCGATCTGTTTTCTGGCGTGTTCAAGCTGATCGCGCGCGGCGCCATGCACTTGCGGAATCGAGCGGATGCTCAATGCATCCTGAGTGCGAATGCCTTTGCTGCTGGCGATCACTTCACTGCCGTCGAGCAACGCCCGCAGATTGATACCCACCTGCTGCATGCCCGGATGCGGTTTGAGCGCAATGATCTCGGCATCGAACGCGGCAATCTGACCACGCTGGGCTTCGAAGCTCATGGCGCCGATCACATCGGCCCACTGCACCAGGTTCGTTGCATCGGCCAGGGCCAGGCAGCTGAGGCCGGTCATGCACGGTGTACCGTTGACCAGGCACAAACCATCTTTGGCACCCAGTTGAACCGGTTGCAGCCCTTCTTCGGCCAAGGCTTGTTGTGCAGAAACGATCTGCCCGCGATAGCTGACATTGCCGACGCCCAGCAGCGCGATGCCGATGTGGGCCATGTGGGTCAGATAACCGACCGACCCCTGGGACGGCACTTGCGGAGTGATGCCGCGATTGAGCAACGCCAGCAACGCTTCGACCACCCGGCGGTGAATGCCGGATTTGCCATGGCTGTAGTTGTGGATCGCGGCGCAGAGAATCGCGCGAGTCTGCTCGTCGGACAGCGGAGCACCGACGCCGCAGGCATGGCTGAGCAAGGTGTTGCGCGACAGCTGGCTGAGTTGTTCGTCCTTGAGCGAGACGTTGCACAAGGCACCCAGGCCGGTGTTGACGCCATAGGCGCGCTCGCCGCTGGCGACGATGCGCTGGACGATCGCCTGGGCATTCTCGATCCGCGCCCAGGTTTGGGCCGACAGCTCAAGCTGCGCACCGTGGCGGGCGACCGCGACCACATCCTGCCAACGCAACGGGGCATCGGCGATAACGATTTTTTCAGCCTGGGACATCTAGAGCCTCATACAAAATTCATGGACGTATGACACCTGTGGCGAGGGAGCTTGCTCCCGTTCGACCGCGCAGCGGTCGCAGATTTTCAGGGCCGCTTCGCAGCCCAGCGGGAGCAAGCTCCCTCGCCACAAAAACGATCAACCTCAAACCACCGCAGCCCGCCGCTGTACGAACCGATCCACATACTCATCCGCCGGCGAATGCAGGATCTCTCGTGGCGTGCCGACCTGAATCAGCCGGCCATCCTTGAGAATCGCGATGCGGTTGCCGATGCGCACGGCCTCATCGAGGTCGTGGGTGATGAAGACGATGGTCTTGTGCAGGGTCTTTTGCAGTTCCAGCAACTGGTCCTGCATTTCGGCGCGGATCAGCGGGTCGAGGGCGCTGAAGGCTTCGTCCATCAGGATGATGTCGGTGTCCGCCGCCAGGGCGCGAGCCAGGCCCACACGCTGGCGCATACCGCCGGAAAGCTGATGCGGGTATTTGTTTTCGTAGCCCTTCAGGCCCACGGTGTTGATCCAGTGCAGCGCGCGCTCGGAGCACACCTGCTTGCTCTCGCCACGCACTTTCAGGCCGTAGGCGACGTTATCCAGCACGCTTTTGTGCGGCAGCAGGCCGAAGCTCTGGAACACCATGCTGATCTTGTGCCGGCGAAATTCGCGCAGGGCTTCCATGTCGTATTGCAGGATGTCCACACCGTCCACCAGGATCGCGCCACTGGTAGGGTCGATCAGGCGGTTGAAGTGACGCACCAGGGTCGACTTGCCGGATCCCGACAGGCCCATGATCACGAAGATCTCGCCGGTGCCGATGCTCAGCGACAGGTCATTCACGCCGACCACGCAACCGGTTTCGGCCAGTACCTGGTCTTTGGTTTTGCCCTGGCTAATCATGCCCAGCGCATCCTTGGAGCGGTTGCCGAAAATCTTGAAGACGTTTTTGACTTCAATCTTGCTGATGGCTGCGTTGCTCATTTGCTCACCTCATGCCGTGCACGACCGTACGCCTGTGTAATGCGGTCGATCACCACTGCCAGAATCACGATCGCCAGACCGGCCTCAAGACCACGTCCGACGTTGAGGGTCTGAATCCCCACCAATACGTCTTCACCCAAGCCACGGGCACCGATCATCGAGGCGATCACCACCATCGACAGGGCCATCATGGTGGTCTGGTTGATCCCGGCCATGATGCTCGGCAGGGCCAGCGGCAGTTGCACGCCGAACAGTTGCTGCCAGCGGTTGGCACCGAAGGCGTTGATGGCTTCCATCACTTCACCGTCAACCTGGCGAATACCCAGATCGGTCAGGCGGATCAGCGGCGGCGCAGCGTAAATAACGGTAGCGAAAATCGCCGGGACCTTGCCCAGGCCAAACAGCATCAGCACCGGGATCAGGTACACGAAGCTCGGCATGGTTTGCATGATGTCCAGCAACGGCATCAACACCGAACGCAGGCGATTGCTGCGCGCAGAAAGAATGCCCAGCGGAATGCCGATCAGCACCGAGATGACCGTCGCCACCATCATCAGCGCCAGGGTCTGCATCAGCTTGTCCCAGAGACCGACCGCGCCCACCAGGAACAGCAGGCCGACGATGACCGCCGTGGTCACGACTTTGCGGGTCGCGTGCCAGGCCACGCCCGCCACGATCGCCAGCATCAGCCACCAGGGCGCCGCACGCAGCAGCCCTTCAAGATTGACGATGGCCCACAGCAGGGTGTCGGAGATGCTGCGGAACACGTCGCCGTAGTTGGTGACCAGCGTATCGACCCAACCGTTGACCCAGTCGGCGATGGAAAAGGTAAAGCTTTCGGGAAACATAAGAGACTCTCAATCAAGGGGTTGCGATCAAGCATCCGACTGCCGTTGCCGACAGTCGGAGAGGCTCAACCTACAAGGCCGCGTCGATTTTCTTGGCTGCGTCTTCGCTCACCCACGCGTGCCAGACTTCAGGATGTTCCTTCAAGAAGATCTTGGCCAGTTTTGGCGACTCGATCCGCTCTTTGGCCATACGCCCCAGGTTCTGATTCAACAGGTCGATCGGCAGGTTGACCTTTTCCAGCACGGTCACCAGTTCCGGGGCCTGCTCGTGGAAAGTCTTGGAGAGGCCGACCTTGATGGTCACGCGCTTGTCGACACCCGGTTTTTCTTCCAGTTTGACCACGTCGATCTGGCCCATCAGCGGGGTTGGCGACCAGTAGTAGAACAGGATCGGCTCGCCACGCTTGTAGCTCGACAGCACCGCCGCATCCAGCGCCGGGCCGGTGCCCGGACGGAAGTTGGTGTAGCTGTTTTCCAGGCCGTAGCTTTTCAGCATTTCGCTGTTATCCAGCTCGCAGGTCCAGCCGGCCGGGCAGTTGTAGAAACGGCCTTTGGATGGCTCTTCGGCGTCCTTGAATACCGCGGAATATTTAGCCAGATCGGCAATGTTTTTCAGGTCCGGCGCCTTGGCTTCCAGTTTGCGCTTGGCGTCGCCTTCGATCACGTAGCGCGGCACGTACCAGCCTTCGACGGCACCCACCACCGGAGCGCCGACACCGACGACCTTGCCGGCCTTCTCGGCCTTGTTCCAGACTTCGCTACGGCCGACCCACTCTTCGGCGAACACTTGGATATCGTTGCTGCTCAGGGCGTTTTCCATGGTGATGGAGTTGCCCGGCAGGCTGTCAGTCTTGCAGTCGTAGCCTTTCTCCAACACGACTTGCAGCACGTCGGTCAGCAGCATGGCGCTTTCCCAGTTCAGGCCAGCGAATTTCACCGGTTTACCCGATTCGCACCAGCCAGCCGCCTGGGTGGCACCGGCACTGGCCAGCAGGCCCATGGAAAGCAAAGTGGTCAGCAGGGTCTTGTTCGATTTCATTGTGTGACGCTCCTAATCATGAGTTGGCTTACGGCAGTCAAGAGGCATCCAGCCCTGTCCACGTCCAATCAGGCCTGCGCAACCGCGCTACCCGCCCCGCTTGTTGTTAGGTCTGCAACGTCGTGATCTCTGCAGGAGCTGCCACGGCAGCTCCTGCAGCGGTCTTTTCTCTTATTTGCCGGTGATCATCGGCAGGTTCAGCCCCTGCTCCTTGGCGCAGTCGATCGCGATCTGGTAACCGGCATCGGCGTGACGCATGACACCGGTGGCCGGGTCGTTGTGCAGCACGCGAGCGATACGCTCGGCCGCTTCGTCAGTACCGTCGCAGACAATCACCATGCCGGAGTGCTGGGAGAAGCCCATGCCGACGCCGCCGCCGTGGTGCAGGGAAACCCAGGTCGCGCCGCTCGCGGTGTTCAGCAGAGCGTTGAGCAGTGGCCAGTCGGACACGGCGTCGGAACCGTCCTGCATCGATTCGGTTTCGCGGTTCGGGCTGGATACGGAACCGGAGTCCAGGTGGTCGCGACCGATCACGATTGGCGCGGACAATTCACCGCTACGGACCATTTCGTTGAACGCCAGACCGAGCTTGGCGCGCAGGCCCAGGCCAACCCAGCAGATACGTGCCGGCAGACCCTGGAAGCTGATGCGCTCGCGAGCCATGTCCAGCCAGTTGTGCAGGTGGGCGTCGTCCGGGATCAGTTCTTTGACTTTAGCGTCGGTCTTGTAGATGTCCTGCGGATCGCCCGACAGCGCAGCCCAACGGAACGGGCCGATGCCACGGCAGAACAGCGGACGGATGTAGGCCGGTACGAAGCCTGGGAAGTCGAATGCGTTCTCCACGCCTTCTTCTTGCGCCATCTGACGGATGTTGTTGCCGTAGTCGAAGGTCGGGATGCCTTGCTTCTGGAAATCGAGCATCGCTTTGACGTGAACGGCCATCGATTGCTTGGCGGCCTTGATCACGGCAGCAGGTTCGGTCTTGGCGCGGGCGCGGTATTCGTCCCAGGTCCAGCCGGCCGGCAGGTAGCCGTTGAGCGGGTCGTGGGCGCTGGTCTGGTCGGTGACCATGTCCGGGCGCACGCCACGACGGACCAGTTCAGGGAGGATTTCCGCAGCGTTGCCCAGCAGGGCGATGGAGATCGCCTTACCTTCGGCAGTGTATTTGGCGATACGGGCCAGGGCGTCGTCGAGGTCTTTGGCTTGCTCGTCGACGTAACGGCTTTTCAGACGGAAATCGATGCTCACTTGTTGGCATTCGATGTTCAGCGAGCACGCGCCGGCCAGGGTGGCAGCCAGTGGTTGAGCGCCACCCATGCCACCGAGGCCTGCGGTCAGGACCCAACGACCTTTCAGGTCATCGTTGTAGTGCTGGCGACCGGCTTCAACGAAAGTTTCGTAGGTGCCCTGAACGATGCCCTGGCTGCCGATGTAGATCCAGCTACCGGCAGTCATCTGGCCGTACATGGCCAGGCCTTTGGCGTCGAGCTCGTTGAAATGTTCCCAGCTCGCCCAGTGCGGTACCAGGTTGGAGTTGGCGATCAGAACGCGTGGGGCGTTGCTGTGGGTCTTGAACACGCCGACCGGCTTGCCGGATTGCACCAGCAGGGTCTCGTCGTCGTTCAGGTTGGTCAGGCTTTCGACGATCTTGTCGTAGCATTCCCAGTTACGTGCCGCACGACCGATACCACCGTAAACCACCAGTTCTTTAGGGTTCTCGGCGACTTCCGGGTCGAGGTTGTTCATCAGCATGCGCAGCGGCGCTTCAGTCAGCCAGCTCTTGGCGGTCAGCTTGTTACCACGGGCAGCGCGGATTTCAACATCACGAAACTTGGTAGGTTTAATGTCAGTCACGAAAAAGACTCCTCAGCAATCAATCCAAACCAGCCCAGGCAGTGGGCGAGCAAGCCGATGGGCATCAGTGCACATCAGCGAATCAGTGGACGATGGTTGAGTCTTCGTGACTCATACACATACGTCTTTACTTGTACATACAAGCATATGCAATCAAGCGGCCAACTTGTTGAATGAGCATCCAAGAAAATTTCTGGAAGGGCTGCAAAGCGCCTGGATCAAGGGTTCTGGCGTAAATGAAATTTTTCGCGGGGATTTATTCGGGGACGTGCCGATTGTTACTTGAGCATGGTTTTGCGCCACACTGGGGCGTTCGGTAACAAATTGGTGCGCGATGGGGAACGTTGAAAAGCAAAAGATCGCAGCCTTCGGCAGCTCCTACATTGATCGTGCTCACCACAAATATCGTGGATGGACATCGAACCTGTAGGAGCTGCCGAAGGCTGCGATCTTTTGGGGACGTTGAATCAGCGTGCAGTCAGCTCAATGACACAGCACGAACCATTGATGGCGACGTCCTGCAGACCGACGTTACCGTCCAGCTGCAGGCAATCATGGCGACTGAGTTGCGATGCTTTGTTACCGACCTTCACTTCAAGCGCTTCACTGACACTGAACACCAGCAGAGTCCCGGCTTCACTAAAAAACCGCTGCTTGCCTTCCATCCACTGCAACCGCGCACTGTAACGATCCGGCGCATAAATCAGGTTGAAGTCGCGAATCGGTCCGCCGAGCAATGCGCAGGACACATGACTCTCACCACTGAAGGCAAACGGGTCCAGCGGTAACAACGCCCGCGTGTCCTGACCATCGACGCGCAAGGTCATGCCCTCGCCTTGCAGTACGGTGATCACCCGCTCATAACCGGCAAAGGTGGAAAAACCGCCCGACTCGCCGATGTCGGCAATCGACAGGCGCCAGCCAAAACCATCAAGGCCTACCCCCGTATCACGGGTGATTTCTTCAGTGCTGCCGCCGCCGTTCTTCCACGGCATGCGCGGGTAATCGGTTGCGCGTAAGACCTTCAACTGCCCCATTTATGTCTCTCTACTTATGGCTCTTATTTATGGAACCGCCCTTCCAGACGATGACGGGAACCGGGGTGGATCAAGCGGGCGGCAGTCACTGGCTGACGGCCGGACCAGGTGCGGCGACGAATCAGCAGGCACGGTTCGCCCTTTTCAATCTGTAGCAGCTTGCATTCGGACGGCTCGGCGAGTATCGCTTCGACCACATGCTCGCCCTCGGTCAACGGCGCGACCTGATTCAGATAGGCGTAAGGCGTTTGCAGGGTGAAGTCTTGCTTGAGGTAGTCCGGCGCCACCAGCGCGTTGACGAAACGGTCTTCGATTTGCACCGGGATATCGTTTTCGAAATGCACGATCAGCGAGTGGAACACTTTCTGGCCTTCGCGCATGTCCAGGGCCAGGGCCCGCTCGGAACCGGCGGCCTCTTCTTCGAGGGTGATCACCTTGCACGTGTGACGATGGCCACGGGAGGCGATCTCGTCGGCGATGTTGTGCACTTCAAACAGCGCAGACTGACTTTTCGGCTCGGCGACGAACGTTCCGACGCCTTGCATACGCACCAACAGGCCGTCGGCAGTCATCTCGCGCAGGGCGCGGTTGATGGTCATGCGGCTGAAACCCAGCTGGCTGACCAGCTCGCTTTCCGACGGAACGCGATAGTGCGGCGGCCAGTTTCCACTGTCGATTTGCTGGGTGATCATCTGTTTTACGCGGGCGTACAAGGGCGCCGGACTGTCGCCCATGTTCGCGGCCAACGGGGAGACTGCAGGCGGAGTCGGCACGGTTAATCCTTGTTCATTTGGTAGAGGTTGCTAGCTTGCCGGAGTTTACCGAGCAGGCAAACGTCTGTATATGTATATACAAATAACACACGATGGGGTGCTGAACCATGTCCGCCTTCTTTGCCGAACGCGCGCTGCTGCCTAGTGGATGGGCCAACAATGTACGTCTTGAAGTCAACGCCGATGGCGTGCTGACCCATATCCAGGCCGATTCCCACGCAGATGGCGCCGAACGGTTGAGCGGTCCACTGCTGCCGGGAATGCCGAATTTACACTCCCACGCCTTCCAGCGAGCCATGGCAGGACTTGCGGAAGTGGCGGGTAATCCGAATGACAGTTTCTGGACCTGGCGCGATCTGATGTATCGGCTCGTCGGAAAAATCAGCCCGGACCAACTCGGTGTTATCGCCCGTCAGCTGTACATCGAAATGCTCAAGGCTGGTTACACATCGGTCGCTGAATTTCATTACGTCCATCACGACAATAATGGCCAGCCGTATGCGGACCCGGCCGAACTGGCACTGCGCATCAGCCAGGCGGCCAGCTCCGCCGGTATCGGTTTGACCTTGCTGCCGGTGCTCTACAGCCATTCCGGTTTTGGCGGACAGACCCCGAACGAAGGCCAGCGCCGCTTTATCAACAGCACCGAAAACTACCTGAAGCTTCAGTCGCGTTTGCAGCCGATTCTGGCGCAGCAACCGGCGCAGTCGCTCGGCCTGTGTTTCCACTCGTTACGTGCGGTCACACCGCAGCAGATCAGCGAAGTGCTGGCAGCCAGCGACAAGAAATGCCCGGTGCACATTCACATCGCCGAGCAGCAGAAGGAAGTCGACGACTGTCTTGGCTGGAGCGGTCGCCGTCCGCTGCAATGGCTGTACGAAAACACCGAGGTCGATCAACGCTGGTGCCTGGTCCACGCCACCCACGCCAACCCGGAAGAAGTCACGCTCATGGCCAAGAGCCGCGCCATCGCCGGCCTGTGCCTGACCACTGAAGCCAACCTCGGCGACGGGATTTTCCCAGCGGTGGACTTCCTGGCGCAGGGCGGGCGCATGGGTATCGGTTCCGACAGCCATGTGTCGTTGAGCGTGGTTGAAGAATTGCGCTGGCTGGAATACGGCCAGCGTCTGCGCGATCAGCGGCGTAATCGGTTGTATGGCGCGAATCAGCCGATGGTCGGCCGCACGCTGTACGACGCCGCGCTGGATGGCGGCGCCCAGGCGTTGGGGCAGCCGATCGGCGCCCTGGAAGTCGGCAAGCGCGCGGATTGGTTGGTGCTGGACGGCAACGATCCATACCTGGCGACGGCCAGTGGCGACGGAATTCTCAATCGCTGGCTGTTTGCCGGTGGCGATCGCCAGGTCCGTGATGTGCTGGTCAATGGCCAGTGGGTCGTGCGCGATGGGCGGCATGCCGACGAGGAAGAGAGTAACCGGGCATTCACCCAAGTCCTGCGCGATCTCTTGGGCTGACGCAAAAAACTGTGGGAGCGAGCCTGCTCGCTCCCACAGTTTTTGCTCTTCGGTGACCGTTAGTTCGAGGTCTTGGCCATCTTGCTATCCGACGTACGCCAGATCAGCCGTGTCGTGTCATAGCCCTGCTGACGCGCCCTGCTCAGCAGCTCTTCACGCACTACGCCATTGACCGTCGGGGTCCGTGACAGCAGCCAGAGATGATGGCGACTCGGGTCGCCGACAATCGCGGTCTTGTAGTCATCGCTGACGTACAACACCCAGTACTCTCCCTTCGACACACCGGGTATCAATCGCGAGAACCAGGTATCGAACTCGACCCACAGCTTGTCGGCCTTGCCGGGTACCTGTGGATAAGCCCTGCCCTTGGCCTCTTCCCATTGCCATTGCGAGGTCAGGCAGCGGTTCAGCACCGCCATCTCACCGTCAGGCTTGAGGCTGTAATGGGCTTCGGATTGCGCACAGTTACGCTGGAAATACACCGGCAGACGCGCCAATTCGTACCAGGTTCCCTGGTAACGCTTGAGGTTGACACTATTGACGGTCTTGGGCGCCAACGGATCTACGCCAGAAGAGGCGCAGCCGGCCAATACCAGGCCGGCAAAAAGAACGATCAGGAACCGCTTCATTATTTTTTTCTCCCGTGGGCGAAAAGCCCCGGTTTACTTCAGGCCTTGGCCCGAAAACATCAGCACTTTGTCACCGGCATACTGCACGCTGATAAAGCTGTTTTTGTCGCCCCAGGTGCAACTGGACATGCCGAGTGCGCCCGAGCAGTCGGTCGGTTTGCCCAGCAAGGTTTCAACCTGGGCCTTGGGCATGCCGGTCGACAGCTTCGAATAATTTTCCTGATTGATCTTGCTGCACGCGGCCAACAGCACGCAGAACGAGAGCAAGGCGATAGAACGCAGCGACATGGTGTAACTCCTGGAGCGGAAGAGAGGTGGCATGTTGCCAACCAGAAGCTTAGAAGAGAAAACCCTAATCTGGTTCCCCGACCGTCCGCCTATTTATTAGGCCACTCGTCAGCCTTTTACCGATAAATCAGCCCCTTTCTCAGGTCATTGGGTATTTCGTCGGTTTTCGTCAATACCCGCCTAATCTTTGGCGCTGGCCAGTCGACATAAAAGCAGCGCCAAGCCCTCGACTGTGGCAAATTGACGCCCCTTTGCTGACCAGCCACTGCGCGGTAGATCATTTAATGACCAGAAACATGAAATTCAGCCACAAGATCTTGTTGGCAGCCGCTCTCGTGGTGGCCGTTGCATTCGCCTGTTTCATCCTGTTCAACGATTACCGCCAGCGTCAAACCCTGCGCAGCAGTACCGAGTCCTCGATGCAGGAACTCGGCAGCCTGACCACCAGCAACATCCAGACCTGGCTGGAAAGCCGCATCCAATTGCTGCAATCGCTGTCCCAGCAGATCGCCGTGGACGGCAGCGCCCCGGCCAATCTCAAACGCGCCATCGACCTGCCGGCCTATACCAGCAACTTCCAGCTGAGCTACTTCGGCGGCACCGATGGCGTGATGTTCTCGATCCCGGCCGGCAACCGCGCTGCGGACTACGACCCTCGCGCCCGTGGCTGGTACAAGGCAGCCAACAACGCGCAACAGACCATCGTCACTGAACCCTACATCGCGGCGTCGTCGGGCAAACTGGTGATCACCGTGGCCACGCCGGTGAAGTACCAGAGCCAGATGATTGGCGTCGCCGGCGCGGATATCGACCTGTCCAGCGTCAGCGCGATCATCAACTCGCTGAACTTCGGCGGTCATGGCCATGCGTTCATTGTCAGCGCCGACGGCAAGATCCTGATCCACCCGGACAGCAAACTGGTGCTCAAGAACCTGGCCGACGCCTACCCCAACGGCGCGCCGAAAGTCAGCCCGGGCCTGAAAGAAGTCGAACTGGACGGTAAAACCCAGTTCATCTCCTTCACCCACGTTAACGGTGTGCCGTCGGCGGACTGGTACGTGGCGCTGGTGCTGGATCAGGAAACCGCGTTCTCGATGCTCAGCGAGTTCCGCACCTCGGCGATCATCGCCATGGTCATCGCCGTGGTGATCATCATCGCGCTGCTGAGCATGCTGATCCGCGTGCTGATGCAGCCTCTGCTGATCATGGGCCGCGCCATGCATGACATCGCCGAGGGCGAAGGCGACCTTACCAAACGCCTGACCATTCACGGCCAGGACGAATTCGGTGCTCTGGGCACCTCGTTCAACCGTTTCGTCGAGCGTATCCATACCTCGATCCGCGAAGTATCTTCTGCCACCGGTCAGGTCAACGAAGTTGCCCTGCGCGTAGTGGCGGCCTCGAACTCGTCGATGTTCAACTCCGATCAACAGGCCTCGCGCACCAGCAGCGTCGCGGCAGCGATCAACCAGCTCGGTGCCGCCGCCCAGGAAATCGCCCAGAACGCCGCCCTCGCCTCGCAACATTCGAGCGACGCGCGCAGCTTGGCCGAAGAGGGTCAGCAGGTAGTGGATAAAACCATCGCCGCGATGCACCAGCTTTCGGCAAAAATCAGCGATTCGTGCGGCAACATCGAAACCCTGAACAGCAACACGGTGAACATCGGACAGATTCTGGAAGTGATCACCAGCATCTCGCAACAGACCAACCTGCTGGCCCTCAACGCGGCCATCGAAGCGGCCCGGGCCGGTGAAGCCGGCCGTGGTTTTGCCGTGGTGGCCGACGAAGTACGCAACCTCGCCCACCGCACTCAGGATTCGGCGCAGCAAGTGCAGAAGATGATCGAGGAGCTGCAAGTTGGCGCCCGGGAAGCGGTCAGCACCATGACCGACAGCCAGCGCCAGAGCGAAAGCAGCGTCGGCATCGCCAACCAGGCCGGCGAACGCCTGGGCAGCGTGACGCAGCGCATCGGCGAGATCGACGGGATGAACCAGTCGGTGGCTACCGCGACCGAAGAACAGACCGCCGTGGTGGAATCGATCAACGTCGACATCACCGAGATCAACACGCTGAACCAGGAAGGTGTGGAGAACTTGCAGTCGACTTTGCGTGCCTGTGCCGATCTTGAACAGCAGGCGGCGCGGTTGAAGCAGTTGGTGGGGAGTTTCCGGATCTAGTGCTTTTGCCCGCGAAGGCGGTATCAGGCGCAATGATTGTCTGAAGCCTTGGGCTCATGCTCTACAAAAGAACGCCGGTCGGCAGAACCTGACGCAGGACTGAATTAAGACTAAACTCAGTCCTATTCAATCTGGCGAGGCTCACTCCATGAAGCTTTCATCTCAAATAAAACCGATCAGTTACCTGAAAAGCCACACTGCGGAAATCGTCAAAACAATCACAGAGAACCGTGAACCCTTGGTGATCACCCAAAATGGTGAAGCGAAGCTCGTGGTCATGGATGTGAAAAGCTTTGAAGAGCAAGAAGACACAATGGCTCTTTTGAAGCTCTTGGCGATGGGTAATCGGGAGATTGAAGAGGGCAAGTTTCGGGATGCTGAAGACGTCTTCGCGGATTTGGACAAGGCCGACCATCAATGAGTTTAAAGGTCGTCATTCTTCAATCCGCCGAAACAGACCTCAAAGAAATTCGTACTTATCTCACCAAACAGTTTTCTGCACAGACATGGCAAAACACCTACGCCAATCTAAAGGCAGCCATCCGCCATTTGGGAAGTCAGCCCTATGCAGGGCCAGTCCCGGAAGAGATCGAGAAGCTCAATCTCAGCCAATATCGACAAATTCTCTCAGGAATGAACCGGATCATTTATGAAGTGCGGGAGCAAACGGTTTACGTCCACATCATTGCCGATACGCGAAAAAACCTGCCGACACTGCTGATGAAACGACTGCTGCAAGGGAATCCGTGAGTCAGAACCGTGACCCCGGCCCACTCAAAAACTCCAGCTCCTCAGCCGTAGACTCACGCCCCAACACCGCATTGCGATGGGGAAACCGCCCAAATCGCGCAATGATCTTCTGATGCCGTTCGGCGTAATCCAGGTTGCTGGCAAACACCGCCCGATCCGCCTCGGGTTGCTGTTCAACCAGATCGAGAAACCGCGAAACCGCTTCGTTCTGCACCGCCAGGTTTTCGCAGTGTTCGAACACCAGATAGATAAAAACCCGCTGGATCGGACGCAGTTGCCGATCGAAATCCGCGGCAATGCCTTGCGCCACCAGTGCCTGGGCCCTGACGTCGCCGGAAAAGGATTTGGGGGTGTCGCGAAAGATCATTCGCGGCAATTGATCGAGTAACAGCACCAGGGCCAGCCAACCTTCGGGGCGTTGCGCCCATTCGGTCAATCCGCCGGCCAGTGCCTGCTCGACCAAGTCCCCGAAACGCATCCGCGCTTCGAGGTCCTGACTGTCACGCTTGCCGAACCATAACTTGCCCTTGTCAGCCGCTATTTCGTTGGGTGATTCGAAAGATCCAAACCACCATTCGAGTAACGGCTGCCAGGGCGCGGTCATGTTTTATTCCTTGTGGTAAGCCGTGACGCGGGCAACTTCTTCTTTCGAACCGAGGAACACCGCGACACGCTGGTGCAGGCCTTCCGGCTGGATGTCGAGGATGCGCTGGTGGCCGTCAGTGGATGCGCCACCCGCTTGCTCCACCAAGAACGACATCGGGTTGGCTTCGTACATCAGGCGCAGTTTGCCCGGCTTCGACGGCTCGCGGCTGTCGCGTGGGTACATGAACAGACCGCCGCGGGTCAGGATGCGGTGCACGTCGGCCACCATCGCGGCGACCCAACGCATGTTGTAGTTCTTCTTCAGCGGGCCTTCATCGCCAGCCAGCAATTCGTCGACGTAACGTTGTACCGGCGCTTCCCAGTGACGCTTGTTGGACGCGTTGATCGCGAATTCCTGCGTGGACTCCGGAATCGTGATGTCTTCATGGGTCAGTACGAAGCTGCCCATTTCACGATCCAGGGTGAAGCCTTTGACGCCATTGCCCAGGGTCAGCACCAGCATGGTCTGTGGACCGTAAATCGCGTAACCGGCGGCAACCTGCTGAGTGCCTGGCTGCAGGAAGGCCTTTTCGTTCAAAGGCTCGTTCTGGGTCAGGTATTCGTTCGGGCAACGCAGCACCGAGAAGATCGTACCGACCGGCGCGTTGATGTCGATGTTCGACGAACCGTCCAGCGGGTCGAACACCAGCAGGTACGCGCCTTTCGGGTATTTGCCCGGGATCTGGTAGGCATTGTCCATTTCTTCGGATGCCATGCCGGCCAGGTGACCGCCCCATTCGTTGGCTTCGAGCAGAATGTCGTTGGACATCACATCAAGCTTCTTCTGCACTTCACCTTGGACGTTTTCAGTGCCCATGCTGCCCAGGACACCACCCAGGGCGCCTTTGGAGACGGCGTGGCTGATTTCCTTACAGGCACGCGCCACCACTTCGATCAGGAAACGCAGATCGGCAGGAGTGTTGTTGCTGCGGGTCTGCTCAATCAAATAGCGACTCAGGGTAACGCGGGACATGGACGGCTCCGGAGGAATGGGGGGCTAAAAACCCGCGCAGTTTAACGCGAGTCGGGGCGCATTTCCTCCTATCAGACGTGATACACCCAATAGAGTTCATGCGCGGGATTGAGCGTAGTTGGAAATGGGCCGGGATTGGGCGCCAGTTTCGATATTTTTGGTGGCAGGAAGGACGCCTTCGCGGCAAGCCTCACCCTTGCAGGAGCGACTTGCCCGCGATCTGGCGCACAGCGCCAGCCATCCTCAGGATTTAGCAGCAGGCTTGCGCAGCAAACTGAACGCCATACCCCCCAAAAACAGCACACTGAGCAGCAACACCGCCCACAGCCCGATCTTTTTCCAGTTCGTGCCCAGCACCGTTGGTGCTGTCGCCGCCGGGGTCACCACTGCTCCACCGTCCACCGTCGCCTTGCCCAACGTCGCCAGCTTTGCCGCGCTGTAATCGGGAATCAGCGTCGACAACGGCAAGCTTGCAGCCTTCACCGTCGCACTTCCCAGCGCCAGCGTATAAGGCCCGGCACCGCGCGCCAGGAACACCAATTGCGTGGAGCGCACGGCATACCGCACGGTGGGTGCTTCGGCGCCCAGGCCGCCGCCGCGCTCATCTACCGTCAGTTTCAATTGCTGCACGGTCTGGCCCGACAACTGCAATTCGTTCTGCACCACGTCCTGGCCATTCTGGGTCAAGCGATAGAGCAAACCGTTGGTCAGCGGTTGCCACGGCAGGCTGGTCTCCCGGCGCCCCGACAACGTTACCGGTGCCAGGCTGTTGGGCTGATTCAGCTCGATCTGCAAACGCTGGACGTTCAACCCCATCGGCAATTGCCAGATGTACTCACCGGCCTTCACGCTGCTGCCGGCCAAGGGTTGCGACCAGACCAACGGCAGCGGCAAGGTGCGAGGGTTGGTGCTTTCCAGCTGCGCCGAGGTCAGCACCGGCGCCGATTGCGGTGAACTCCACAGCAAGCGCAAATAGCGCGCCGATTGCCCCGGCAGGCCGACTTCATGTTGCTCGACCCGTTCGTCGGCAAACGTCAGACGCGCCACCTGCCCTTCACCCCACGACTGCCAATGCTGCAGATCGTTGCTGGCTTCGATGCTGAAACGCTGGAAACCGTCGCGTTCGCTGGTCCAGTCGAGGATCAATTGCTGCAACGGCGCCTTGATGCCGCTGGCATCGAGTAACCAGCCGCGCAGCTCTTCTTCGCCCGCCTCCAACTGGCTGGACGGCTGCACTTCGATCAACGTGCCGTTGGTGTTCGATTGCACCCGTACGCTCGGCGTGCGTTCGCTGGCATCCGCCGAGTTGTACAACGGGAACCACTTTACGTCGGTCAGCGTGCGGTTTTCGTGGGTCTGCGCAGGCTCTCGGGCCAGAGCGTACGCCTGAGGCTCACCGGCGGCGTTGAACACACGCACATCGCTGAGATCGGTTTGCCGCGCGTTCAGTTGCACGCCCAAGGGCAATTCCAGGCGATACCACGGGCCCTCGCCGCTCACAGACAATGGCACCTGCGTGGCGAAATCCGCAGGTTTTTCCTGCGCGCCAGCCGACAGTGTCACACCCAGCACAACAGCAGCCCACCAGCCCAGGTTCAGCTTCTGACTCAAGATGACGCTCCTTCGGTTTCAGGGGCCGGTTTTTCAGCATCCGGCACGGCTTCGGCACGCTTGGGTGGCAACGGGGCGAAATAACCCACCACCAACAGCAACACGCCAACGCCGATAAACGACACGATCCGCGCCAACCCGCCACGGTTACTCAATTCAACGAAGAACAGCTTGGCGACCACCAGCGCGATCAGCCCTGCGCCGATCAGCCAGACTTCACGGCGGTGACGCAGATGCCCGCCGATCATCAGACTCAGGGCCATCAGGGTCCAAACGATGGACAGGCCAGCCTGCACCAGCATCGATTCAAGCAGCAGATCCAGCGCGAACGGCACGCCACCCCAGTGGTGAGCCGCGCGCATCACCAGCGCGGTAAAGAAGGCGAACAGTGCAACACCGGCAATCACCTGCGTGGCGTTATCGGTGTAATCCTTGCGGATCGCCAGTTGCGTGACTGCGTTGCGGGACCAGACATAAACGCCGAACAGGGCGAACAACAGGCCCAGCTCCAGCGGGTTGATCAGTGGCACATATGGCAACGGCTCGGCGGTGCCGTCGCTGGCCATGTTCGCCAGCCAAAACCAGCCGAGCATCAACAACGCCAACGGCGCGGCTGCATAGACCCGGTACTCGCGGGGATAAGCCGACACTGGCCATGGCCACGCACGCGGTGCGGCCATCAGCACCAGATACAGGCTCGGCAGAATCGCCCAACCCAGCCAACGCCAGGCGTTGTACTGCTCCGACAACAGCAGCAAGCCATAACGCAGCTCCAGGGCCAACACGCCGATCAATAGCCAGCAGCCGAGCACATGGGCGGTGCTCAGGGCTTTTTCGGGCAGCATCGACGCCAGACGCTGCAACGAGATGAAATGCACGACGAACACCGCGGCCCAAACCAGCCAGCCGAAGTTGGCGGCCGGGTGATAACGCGAATGCCAGGCCGCGAGCAACACCAGACCGGCGGCGGGAATCAGCAAGGTGCAGAGCAAGCCCAGCGACGCCCACTTCAGGCGCGGCGCCAGCACCGCCCACAGCGCCACACTCACCGCCGCGACCGCCAGCAACAACGTCGCTTGCAGGTTCACAGGCGCAAAGCGCAGTACTTCGCTGATCCACGCCAGTGCCCACCAACCCGCGCCCCATACCAGCAACACCTCGGACAAGCGCTGCAGGCTCAACACATCGAAAGCCGAAGCATGGTTGCCTAGCTGCAAACGCCAGGCCCCGACAAATGCCGCCAGCCCCAGCACCAGCGGTGTCCAGAACCCGCTATGCGCCAACGGTCGCAACCCTTCGCTGAGCAGCGGCCCGAGCAGGTCTGGCCCGGCGAACAGGAACGCTACGCCGCCGATCACCTGCAACAGCAGACCAAAGACAAAACTCACCCGCTGCTTCAAGTACAGGCTCAGCCAGATGATGAACAAACCACTGGCCGCCCACACCGCACTCGCGGTTTGCCACGGCAACACGAACAGCACCGCCAGGTTGATCAGCACCAGACCGGCCAATAACACCACCGACAAGCCACGCAGCAAACGTACGTCACTGCGCACCATTTCGTCCCGGGCCGCCAACAACATGCCGGCGATCAGTGCCAGCCCGATCAAAGATGCGCTGAGCAAACCGCTCCAGCCGGCGCTGAATACCGCAGCCGAGTCTCCGCTCGCCCCTCGCAGCCGCACCAGGAACAACGCACCGCCAAGCAGTTGCACAGCAAACGCGCTGAACAGGAACGCCCGCGATTGCAGGCGCAGGCCGACGAACAGCGTCGCCAACCCGGCCAGCGCCCAACTGATCGCCGTGCCGTGAGTGAAGAAAAACAGCGGCGCCAGCAGATAGAGGAACGTCAGGCCCAGGCAGGCCAGCACCGGCAACCCCTGGCGCTCCCACGGCAACGCCTGTTCAGGCAACGCTTTGCGTAATTGGTAGAAGCTGAACAGCAGCGCCACGCCGAGCATCAACGCCCCCAGCGGCGCACCGTCGAGCAGGCTGCTCTCGCCGCTGCGCAATTCGCTGATAAAGGCCAACGCCGAGCCCAATTGCAACAGCAAGGCAAAGGCCCGCGCCAGCGGCCGTCGTTGACGCAGGCCGAGCCAGAAAATCCCCGCGCCTTCCACCGCCCAGGCTGCGGCAGTCCAACGCGCATCAAGCCCCAGAGGGATCGCCAGGCTGGCGAAGATCACCCCCAGCGCCAGACAGGTTTCGGCCAACAACAGTGCTCGACCACCCATCAGCAACCGGGCCAGGCTCATGTAAATAATGCCCAGGGCCAAGGCGCTGAAGGCCGCGGCAAATTCAAAGTGCTCCACCAGTGCGAACTGCAGACCGAAGCCCACCAACGGTGGCGCGAACAACATGGTGCCGTCGACGTAATCCCCCTTGCGCGCCGACCAGCGCAGCAGTGCTTCACGGCTGTCGTCCTCGGGCGCGTCGCTCATCTCCAGCAACTTGCGCCGGGTGAACAATAAACCGATGGCCAGGTACATCAGGAAGAACAGAATCAGGAACGGCTCGGTACTCCACAGCAGCTCCGGTCTATAGGAGCGCAGACCCCAGGCAAAGCCGATGCCGAAGGTGCCGACAAACCCGATCAGGTTGAGCAGCCGCCAGGCCTTGAACCACGCGATGGCGAGGATGCCAGCGTTGAGCAGGGCGAAATAGCTGAACAACGCGACGTGATTGCCGGCGCCGGTGGAGGTCAGGATCGGCGCGGCGAAACCGCCCAACGCGGCAGCGGCGGCCAGGCCCAACGCATTTTGGGTAATGGCGAGAATCGCCGAGAACACCGTCACCACAACCAACAGGCCCAATGCTGCCTTGGGATCAAGCAACGGATGCAGACGCATCGCGGCAAATACCGTCAGGTACAACACCGCGATCCCGGTGCCTTGCAGCATCAGCGCGTAGTTGCTGTTGCGCAGTCTCAGCCACCAGCCCAGGGCGAGCAGACCCAAGGCCGCCGCCGCGACGCCGGCATAACGCAACTCGATCGGCACCACCATGCCTTCGGTGGCATAGCGCAACAGGAAGGCCAGGCCGAGGAACAACAGCACCACACCGACCCGCAACACGGTATTGCCGCCGAACAGCCAGTTGCGTGCGCCGCTGATGGCGCGTTCGATGAAGTTCGGGCCGCGCGGCTCGGCCGGTTGCTGCGGTTCGCGGGCGACCGGCTCGGGCTGCCAGACATTGGCGGGCAACGGACGACTGGTTTCGGCAGCGGCCACGGTGATGGGTTCGAATTCGGGGGGTAGCTCCCAGACCAGCTCCGTAGGTGCGAGAGGGGCTTGCTCAAGAATGATTTCAGGCGACTCAGCGGGTTCGCTGACAACCGGTTCGCCTGGTTCAGGTGCCTTGGCACCCGACACCTCCAGCAACGCCAGTCGCTGCTCGACCGCATTCAGCGCAACCTGAGCCTGATCGAGTAAACGTCGCTGCTCGGCCGTTTGAGTGCTCAAGCGGCCGATACGCATGGCCTGGCCGAGACCCAGCCCGAGCAAAGCGCCCAACAGCGCCTCACTGAACAACTCGTCAAGAATCCAGCCCAGCAGCAGCCCAATCAGCATTAACATCCATTGCATGGTCGATATCCCTAAGCGGCCCATTGCCTTGTGGCGTTTGCACTGACCGCGCAGCGGTCACTGAAACATCCGGTAAAACTGGCGCTTAGTATATCGGGCCGGCCCAACAACAGTTGGGCCTTGCGCACATTTGTCGCTAAAAGTTACTCCAAAGCCTTCCAGATATCCGTGGCGTACTCGCGAATGGTCCGGTCGGACGAGAACCAGCCCATCCGCGCGGTGTTCAATACCGCCGAACGCCACCACTCTTTCGAGTCGTGCCAGTGAGCTTCGACCCGCATCTGCGCGTTCCAGTAAGAGTCGAAATCGGCGCAGACCAGGAAGCGGTCGTAGTCCACCAGCGAATCGATCAGTGAGGTATAACGGGACGGATCGTCCGGTGAGAACACCCCGCTGCGAATCGCTTGCAGCACGTCGTTGAGCCGATGGGAGGCGGCGATGTCCGGCGCGGCGTTGAATTCATGGTTACGCTTGCGCGCTTCCACTTGCTGGGCGCTGAGACCAAAAATAAACATGTGCTCGGCACCGATGCGCTCGCACATTTCCACGTTGGCCCCATCCAGCGTGCCGATGGTCAGCGCGCCGTTGAGGCCGAATTTCATGTTGCTGGTGCCCGAGGCTTCGAAGCCGGCGGTGGAAATCTGCTCCGACAAGTCCGCCGCCGGAATGATGCTTTCGGCCAGGCTGACGTTGTAGTTGGGCAGGAACACCACTTTGAGCAAGCCGCGCACCGTCGGGTCGTTGTTGACCACCCGCGCGATGTCGTTGGTCAGCTTGATGATCAGCTTGGCCTGGTGATAACTGGCCGCCGCCTTGCCGGCGAAGATTTTCACCCGCGGCACCCAATCGATTTCCGGCTCGGCACGAATCGCCTGATACAGCGCAACGGTATGCATCAGGTTAAGCAACTGACGCTTGTATTCGTGGATCCGCTTGACCTGCACATCGAACATTGCCGCCGGATTGACCGCGATCCCCAGCCGCTCATGAATCAGATACGCCAGGGCTTTCTTGCTGTGCAGCCGCTGTTCGGCGAACTGCTTGCGAAACGCAGTCTTCTCGGCAAATGGCTCCAGCGCGAGCAAGTGCTCCTCGGGGTTGTCCAGCAGGCTCGGGCCGAGGGCGTCAACCAGCATGGAGGTGAGTTCGGGGTTGGCCTGATAGAGCCAGCGGCGGAAGGTAATGCCATTGGTCTTGTTGTTGATCCGGTCCGGGTAAAGCTTGTGCAGTTCGGAGAACACCGTGCTGCGCATCAGCTGCGTATGCAGGCCGGACACGCCATTGACGCTGTGGGAACCCAGGAATGCCAGGTTACCCATGCGCACGCGGCGACCGTTGTCTTCCTCGATCAGCGAAATCGCACGCAGCACGTCGAAATCGTGAACGCCTTTGGCTCGCAACGAGTCGATGTGCTGGGCGTTGATCAAGTAAATGATCTGCATGTGCCGGGGCAGCATCCGCTCCATCAGACTGACCGGCCAGGTTTCCAGCGCTTCCGGCAACAGCGTGTGGTTGGTGTACGACAGCGTGTCGACCGTGATCTGCCACGCCGCATCCCACGCCACGTCATAGACGTCGACCAACTGACGCATCAGTTCGGCCACGGCGATCGAGGGGTGAGTGTCGTTGAGTTGAATGGCCGCGTGATCGCCCAGGGTCAGCACCGAGGTGTGCATGTTGCGATGGCGACGCAACAAGTCCTGCAAGGACGCGGAGACGAAGAAATATTCCTGGCGCAGGCGCAACTCCTGGCCGGCCTCGTTGCTGTCCGCCGGGTAAAGCACGCGGGAGATACTTTCTGCCCAGGCCACTTCCGCGACCGCGCCCAAGTGGTCGCCCGCGTTGAAGCGCTCCAGATGCAATTCTTCCATGGCCCGGGCGCGCCACAGCCGCAGGGTGTTGACGCTTGCACCACGCCAACCAACCACCGGGGTGTCGTAGGCGATGGCCCGCACGGTTTCCGACGGGGACCAGACTTGCCTCGACTTGCCGGCTTCATCGGTCACGGTTTCGACACTGCCGCCGAAACCGATCGGGTAGGCCACCTCTGGTCGTTCGAACTCCCACGGGTTGCCGAAGTCCAGCCAGTGTTCGGTCTGCTCCTGCTGCCAGCCGTCGACGATGGCCTGGCGGAACAAACCGTGTTCATAACGAATGCCATAACCATGGCCGGCGATGCCGAGGGTCGACATGCTTTCCATGAAGCATGCCGCCAGACGCCCGAGGCCACCGTTGCCCAGTGCCGCATCGGGTTCCAGCAGACGGATGCGTTCGATGTCGACGCCCAGTTCGGTCATGGCCTCGCGGGCCACATCGAGCAAGCCGAGGTTGCTCAGGCTGTCGTAGAGCAAGCGACCGATAAGAAATTCAAGGGAAAGGTAATAAACGCGTTTCTGGCCTTTGCGGTAGATCTGCCGGGTGTGGTCCATCCAGTGCTCGACCATGTGATCACGCGCCGCCAGGGCAATGGCTTCGAACCAGTCATGGTCGAAGGCGTGATCCGGGTCTTTGCCCACCGCGTAAGTGAGCTTGGTCAAGACGGCGTCGCGGAATGCGGCCACCTCTGCTTCGCGAACAAGTGGTTCTTGAGTCATCGATAAGACCTCGAGCGAGCGTGAAGTTGTCTGAGCCTAGTCGGTCTGACAGACCGTAGAGACTCTGGTTCGGCAGTTTTTCCTGTTAGTACGAGATAGATCGACATTAGGTTATCGCGTGCCTGAAACGATGCAGGGGTCGTGCCGGACACAGGACTATTTTGCGACAAGCAAAAAAAATCTGGCGAAAGGTTGTTCAAAAATCCACCAGTCCCGGTATGATCGCGCGCCCTGATGCACACGCTGGTAACAACCGATGATGAAGCCCAACCTGATCGCCGCCGCGGAAATCGATCGCCTCGATACCTGGGCCAAGTACTCTGCCCCAATGTGCGGCTCGTGCATGTCCAGCTGCTGCACGCTGCCGGTCGAGGTCAAGATCAAGGATCTGATCCGTATCGGCATCGTCGACGAATTCGAACTGGGCGATCCACCCAAGAACATCGCCAAGCGCTTGCAGAAGGAAGGGATTGTCGAGCGCTACAACCAGAAGTCCGAGATCTTCACCCTCCAGCGCATGAGCAACAACGATTGCCTGTACCTGGATCGTAAAAGCCGTTTGTGCACTATTTATGATAAGCGCCCGGACACCTGCCGCAACCACCCGAAGATCGGACCGCGGCCAGGGTATTGCGCGTACAAGCCTAAAGAAGTGGTGCGCGAGAACAGCAGCTCCAGCCGCACCCTCGAAAAGTTTTAAAGCCGCCTCGATCCCCGTAGCAGCTGTCGAGCCCCAGCGAGGCTGCGTTCGGCAGCGCAGCAGTCGCAGGCCTGAAAACACGATTTATATGATGCACCGCAGCGTTTGATTTCACGACTGCTGCGCAGTCGAACGCAGCCTCGCAAGCTCGGCAGCTGCTACAGCCAGACAAACAAAAACGCCCCCGGCCTTTCGACCGGGGGCGTTTTCATTCAGCCTGAGTTAACTCAGTTCTTGGCTTTCTTGGCAGCGCGGGTACGCTCGCCTTCGTCCAGGATCTTCTTACGCAGGCGGATCGACTTAGGAGTCACTTCGCACAATTCATCGTCCTGGATGAATTCCAGGGCCTGTTCCAGGGTGAAGCGAACAGGCGGAACCAGGGCGATGGTTTCGTCTTTACCCGAAGCACGCATGTTGTCGAGCTTCTTGCCTTTGGTTGGGTTGACGCCCATGTCGTTGTCACGGCTGTTCAGACCAACGATCTGACCGTTGTAGATCTCTTGACCGTGTTCAACGAACAGCTTGCCACGCGCCTGCAGGGTTTCCAGGGAGTAGGTCAGTGCCTTGCCGGTTTCTACCGATACCAGAACACCGTTCTGACGGCCGGACATGTCGCCGGACTTCATGGTGTCGTAGCGATCGAAGATCGAGGTCAGGATGCCAGCACCGTTGGTCAGGGTCAGGAACTGGTTACGGAAACCGATCAGACCGCGAGCAGGGATGTTGTATTCCAGACGAACACGGCCTTTGCCATCCGGCACCATGTTGGTCAGGTCGCCTTTACGCAGGCCCATCTCTTCCATGACCTTGCCCTGAGATTCTTCAGGGGTGTCGATGGTTACGTTTTCGAACGGTTCCTGCTTCACGCCGTCAACTTGACGGATGATCACTTCCGGACGACCAACGCCCATTTCGAAGCCTTCGCGACGCATGGTTTCGATCAGTACCGAGAGGTGCAGCTCACCACGGCCGGAAACCTTGAACTTGTCAGCCGAGTCGCCTTCTTCAACGCGCAGTGCAACGTTGTACAGCAACTCTTTGTCCAGACGTTCCTTGATGTTACGGGAAGTCACGAACTTGCCTTCTTTACCGCAGAAAGGCGAGTCGTTTACCTGGAAGGTCATGGAAACGGTTGGCTCGTCAACGGTCAGAGGCTTCATCGCCTCGACGTTGTCCGGCTGGCACAGGGTGTCGGAGATGAACAACGAGTCCATACCGCTCACGCACACGATGTCACCGGCAAACGCTTCTTCAACGTCGATACGGTGCAGGCCGTGGTGACCCATCAGCTTCAGGATACGACCGTTACGCTTCTTGCCGTCGGCGCCAATGGCCACGACTGGAGTGTTCGGCTTGACGCTACCACGAGCGATACGGCCAACACCGATAACACCCAGGAAGCTGTTGTAGTCCAGTGCCGAGATTTGCATCTGGAACGGGCCTTCACGGTCAACTTTAGGAGCCGGTACGTTGTCGACGATCGACTGGTACAACGGGGTCATGTCTTCAGCCATGTCGGTGTGGTCCAGACCGGCGATGCCGTTCAGGGCCGAGGCGTAGACGACTTTGAAGTCCAGCTGTTCTTCGGTAGCACCCAGGTTGTCGAACAGGTCGAAGATCTGGTCCAGAACCCAGTCCGGACGCGCGCCTGGACGGTCAACCTTGTTGATGCACACGATTGGACGCAGGCCGGCTTCGAACGCCTTCTTGGTCACGAAACGGGTTTGCGGCATAGGGCCGTCTTGAGCGTCAACCAGCAGCAGAACGGAGTCGACCATCGACATTACGCGTTCAACTTCACCGCCGAAGTCGGCGTGGCCCGGGGTGTCCACGATGTTGATGTGGTAGCCGTTCCAGTTGATGGCGGTGTTTTTCGCCAGAATGGTAATACCGCGCTCTTTCTCCTGGTCGTTGGAGTCCATCACGCGCTCGTCGTTGAGCTCGTTGCGCTCCAGGGTGCCGGATTGACGCAAGAGTTTGTCTACCAGGGTGGTTTTACCATGGTCAACGTGGGCAATGATGGCGATGTTGCGTAGATTTTCGATCACTTGTGTATCTCGATCAGAGGATTCGGTGTGCTGACAAGTCTTGGCAGCGATTGACAGTAGTGTCCGGCATGGCCGTTACAGCTTGACGGCGGTGTCGGGGGGCCGGTGACGCAGGCCACAGGCAAACAGCCCCGGGCACTTAGCTCGGTCGATAAACGCGCACATTGGCATGCCCCTCACTGAGCAAATGGTGGGCATGCAGGCGACTCATCACGCCTTTGTCGCAATACAGCAGGTACTGGCGAGTAGGGTCCAGTTCCTTGAAACGAGCGTTCAGTGCATAAAACGGCATCGTTTGTACCTCAATGCCAGGAAGCTCCAGCGGGTCGTCTTCGGCGGCATCCGGGTGACGGATGTCGATGATGATCTGGCCCGCCAGCGCTTCGCTGACTTCTTCAATCTGCAAGTCCTGGCCCAATTCGTCGATCACCCGATCGATCGGCACCAGTTTGGCGTTTTCGAGCGCACGCTCGAGCACCGCCATGTCGAATTCTTTCTCTTCGTGTTCAACGCGGTAGCGCTTGGCCGCGGTTTTCGGATTGACCGAGATGACCCCGCAGTACTCCGGCATGTGCCGGGCGAAATCGGCGGTGCCGATCTCGTTGGCCGTGTCGATGATGTCCTGCTTGTGGCTGGCGATCAGCGGGCGCAGCACCAGTTTATCGGTCACGCAGTCGATCACCGACAGGTTCGGCAGCGTCTGGCTCGATACCTGGGAGATTGCTTCGCCGGTGACCAGCGCATCGATGTGCAGCCGGTCAGCGATACTGGACGCGGCGCGTAACATCATACGCTTCAATACGACGCCCATATGACTGTTATCGACTTTGCCGAGAATCTCGCCCAGCACTTCCTCGAACGGCACACTGACAAATAACACGCGTTGGGAGCTGCCGTACTTCTTCCAGATGAAATGCGCGACTTCCATGACGCCCAATTCGTGGGCACGTCCGCCCAGGTTGAAGAAGCAGAAGTGGCTCATCAGGCCGCGGCGCATGATCTGGTAGGCCGCCACGGTCGAGTCGAAGCCGCCGGACATCAGCACCAGCGTCTGCTCCAGGGCGCCGAGCGGATAACCGCCGATGCCGTTGTGCTGGCTGTGGATCACGAACAACCGTTGGTCGCGAACTTCGATGCGCACTTCGATTTCGGGCTTTTTCAGATCGATCCCGGCGGCACCGCACTGGCGGCGCAACTGGCTGCCGACATATTTCTCGATGTCTATCGAACTGAATGGGTGCTTGCCCGCACGCTTGCAGCGCACCGAGAAAATCTTCCCGGCCAGCGCATCGCCATAGTGCTGCTTGCACTTCTCGACGATGTCGTCGAAGTCGCCCAACGGGTACTCGTCGATCTGCAAAAAGTGCGCGATGCCCGGTGTGCAGGTCAGGCGCTCGCCCATCTCTTTCAGGACCTTGGGGTCGCTGACGCGGGTTTCCAGCTCGAGATTGTCCCACACACCGTTCACCACCACGGCCGGGTCCAGATCGCGGAGCACGGTACGGATGTTTTTGGCCAACTGGCGGATGAAACGCATCCGTACCGGGCGGCTCTTGATGGTGATCTCGGGGAAGACTTTTACGATTAGTTTCATGAAAACAGCGCGCGCAGGGCCAGCCGAAAAAGGGGGGCGCGGATTATAGCGGAAATTGCTCAAGGTTTAACCAGTTAATGTGCAGAAGGTTTTGCGCGCACCAAAACAGGTCATTTATGGAATTCGACGCTACATTACAGGGCGAGATTTTGCGCTTTATGGTGCGCCGCCCCCTTATAAGCGTGATATTGGGGCAAAAAACCCATGATGAGGCACTGGCATGCAATTTGCTCCCTTGTGAGGCAGGTTGCCATGGCAGAGTATTCGCGCCGGCATCACCCACATATAAGGGCATCCACTACTAGCCCTAAGCCACCCGGAGGACACTATGTCGAAGTCGGTTCAACTCATCAAAGATCATGACGTCAAGTGGATTGATCTGCGCTTCACGGACACCAAAGGCACTCAGCACCACGTGACCATGCCGGCTCGCGATGCGCTGGATGAAGCTTTCTTCGAAGAAGGCAAAATGTTCGACGGTTCCTCCATCGCTGGCTGGAAAGGCATCGAAGCTTCCGACATGATCCTGATGCCGGACGACACCACTGCCGTTCTCGACCCGTTCACCGAAGAGCCGACCCTGATCCTGGTCTGCGACGTGATCGAGCCTTCGACCATGCAAGGCTACGACCGTGACCCACGGGCGATTGCCAAGCGTGCCGAGGAATACCTGAAGTCGACCGGTATCGGCGACACCGTATTTGTGGGTCCAGAGCCTGAGTTCTTCATCTTCGACGAAGTGAAGTTCAAGTCCGACATCTCCGGCTCGATGTTCAAAATCTTCTCCGAACAAGGTTCGTGGATGTCCGACCAGGACGTGGAAGGCGGCAACAAAGGCCACCGTCCAGGCGTCAAAGGCGGCTACTTCCCGGTTCCGCCGTTCGACCACGACCACGAAATCCGTACCTCCATGTGCAACGCCATGGAAGAAATGGGCCTGGTCATCGAAGTTCACCACCACGAAGTGGCGACTGCCGGTCAGAACGAAATCGGCGTGAAGTTCAACACCCTGGTTGCCAAGGCTGACGAAGTTCAGACCCTGAAATACTGCGTACACAACGTAGCTGACGCATACGGCCGCACCGCGACCTTCATGCCCAAACCTCTGTACGGCGACAACGGTTCGGGTATGCACGTTCACCTGTCCATCGCCAAAGATGGCAAGAACACCTTCGCTGGCGAAGGCTATGCCGGCCTGTCCGACACCGCTCTGTACTTCATCGGCGGCATCATCAAGCACGGTAAGGCTCTGAACGGCTTCACCAACCCGTCGACCAACTCCTACAAGCGTCTGGTCCCAGGTTTCGAAGCTCCAGTAATGCTGGCGTACTCGGCTCGCAACCGTTCCGCTTCGATCCGTATTCCTTACGTGTCCAGCCCTCGCGCTCGCCGTATCGAAGCCCGTTTCCCGGATCCAGCAGCTAACCCGTACCTGGGCTTCGCTGCACTGTTGATGGCTGGCCTGGACGGCATCCAGAACAAGATCCACCCTGGCGACGCAGCTGACAAAAACCTGTACGACCTGCCGCCTGAAGAGGCGAAAGAGATCCCACAAGTTTGCGGCAGCCTGAAAGAAGCCCTGGAAGAGCTGGACAAAGGTCGTGCGTTCCTGACCAAAGGCGGCGTTTTCAGCGACGACTTCATCGACGCTTATATCGCTCTGAAAAGCGAAGAAGAAATCAAGGTTCGTACCTTCGTACACCCACTGGAATATGAGCTGTACTACAGCTGCTGATCCGGTAGCGCCGCGTCACGCGGCGCGACAAAAGAGAGGCCTCCTTCGGGAGGCCTTTTTTGTGGGCGAACGTCTGTCATCGGATGCCCGGTTGCGTGCATCATGCCCGTCATCCGATAAAGCCGAGATCTCCCATGCGCCTACGCCCATGCCTTGCCTTGCTCACTGCCTTGCTGGCCAACAGCGCCTTTGCCAGCCCGGCACCTGCCGCCCTCGCCCCACTGCTTGGCACCATCGAGGAGCGCCTGGCGATTGCCGATCAAGTCGCGTTGAGCAAATGGGACAGCGGCAAACCCGTCGAGGACCGTCAGCGCGAGCGTGAGGTGATTGCCGGCGCCGTTGCCCTGGCACCTGCTTATAAATTGAGCAACGAAGCCGTCGAACAGTTCTTCTCGGCGCAGATCGAGGCCAACAAACTGGTGCAATACGCGCATTTGTCTGACTGGCATGCGCAAGGCAAGGCTCCCAACGACCCTCGCCCCGACCTCGTCGGGCAGATCCGCCCGCAACTTGATCAGTTACAAAAACGCCTGCTGCAACAACTGGCCGATTTCAGCCCTTATCGCAACGACCCGCAGTGCCCGTCCTGGCTGGCCAAGGCCAATAAAACCGGCAACCAAGTATCTCTGCGCGAGCTCGCCAAGGTACGCGCCAGCGCTGAGTTGTGCAGCGCCAGCCGCTGAGCCGGCCTGCCGACATGCGCTGATGTGCTCTATGCTCAGCGCTTAGTCGCCACGAACGGAACAGGGCCGGACACTTGCCCAACGGCCAATGGAAGCCTGCAATGCGCTCATTGTTGTTATGCCTGCTCGTACTGATCGCCCTGCCCGCCGCTGCGCAGATCTATAAGTACACCGACGCCAATGGCAACACCGCCTACAGCAATCAGCCGCCCGACGGCGTCAAAGCCCGGCCGGTCGAATTGCCACCGCTCAACAGCGTCGAGCGCCAGTCGTCAAGCGAGCCGGTAGCACCTGCGCAAGCCAGTAGCCGTGACCAACCGCACAGCGCCTATCAGGTGCTGGAGCTGAGCGGCCTGCCCTCCGAAGAAGCCTTGCGCGCCAACAACGGCACGTTCACCGTCAGCGTATTGATCAATCCACGCCTGCAAGGCACTCATCGATTGAGGCTGTTACTGGACGGTCAACCCTACGGCCAGCCGAGCAACGTGCCGACCCTGCAACTGGTGAACATCGACCGTGGCGAACATAACCTTGCGGTTCAGGTGATCGACGGGCAAAACGTCGTGCAACAGAGCCCCACCGTGACGCTCACCGTCCAACGGGTGCATAAACCTTGAGGGCCTGGCTGTTGATCGCGTGCCTGGTCAGCCTGCCGGCGATGGCCGAAGTCTTCACATATATCGACGCTCAGGGTAATCGGGTCTTCACCGATCAGCCGGGCACCCGCAACGCCAAACGTGTGCCGTTGGCGACAAGCAATCGAATGTCAGCCAACCCGAGTGGCGCAGCGCCCATGACCGCTGCGAAAACAAACCCGGCCAAACCACTGTTTCATTACGACATGCTTCGGGTGCTGGTGCCGGAACCGGATGCCACGATCCGTAGCAGTGCCGGTGAATTGATCGTCAGCGTTACCAGCGAACCCGGCCTGCAACAGGGTCATCGTTACCGTTTGCTGCTGGACGGCCAGCCCACCGCCGAGCCCGGCCCCAGCCCGGTGTTCGCCCTGAGCAACATCGACCGCGGCAGTCACAACCTATCGGTGGAAATCCTCGACGAACAGGGCCGCACCGTCGAACGCACGGCCAATCAGCCGTTCCACATGCTGCGCATTTCCCTGGCGCAGAAACGCCAGGTCAAACCCTGCACCCTCACCGACTACGGCCAACGGCCCGAATGCCCCCTCAAAGACAGGCCTGAAGAAGAAAGAAGCTCCTTCCTACCCTTCTTCTAACTTCGTTCAGGTTTGCGCACCATATTGGTGCAACAATCTGCACCATACCCACATCTCAACCCATTTTGGTTCGAAAGTACCCGAAAAAACTGGCAGAACGCCATGCAAACGAGCGTAAAACGCCAGTTTCAGGCTCTAAACGCTTCTTTTCGGAGCCTTGGTTTGGTTTTTGCATTTTCCTCATACCGGCGCGTTATTCATGCGCATGCCCTGCTCCAAAAGAGGGAGTAGGGCGTGCTCACCGTAAATGGCGATCGCGCAAAGCCCCACGAGACGCAAGACTAGGCATGAGGAGAGAAGTTTGGTTGCTCCAAATGAACGACGAATAACGACGGATTGCGTCTCGTGGGGCTTTGCCCTTCGGGTTGGCGCTGTGATCGCGCCATGCTGCGTTGTAGGACTTGAAAAGGGAACGCCATTCTCTGCGTCCTACGCCTTGCCTGGCGCGATCACAGCGCCAACGCGATTCGCCATTTACGGTGAGCACGCCCTACTATGACCATTAGCGACGCACTACACCGCTTGCTACTCGACAACCTGACCACCGCCACCATCCTGCTCGACGCCGAACTGCGCCTCGAGTACATGAACCCGGCGGCGGAAATGCTCCTGGCCATCAGCGGCCAGCGTAGCCATGGGCAGTTCATCAGTGAGTTGTTCACCGAGTCCACCGAAGCGCTGAACTCCCTGCGCCAGGCAGTCGAGCAGGCACACCCGTTCACCAAGCGCGAAGCGATGCTCACCGCCCTCACCGGCCAGACCTTGACCGTCGACTACGCCGTGACGCCAATCCTGAGCAATGGCGACACGATGCTGCTGCTGGAGGTTCATCCTCGCGACCGCCTCCTGCGGATCACCAAGGAAGAGGCGCAACTGTCGAAGCAGGAAACCAGCAAAATGCTGGTGCGTGGCCTCGCCCACGAGATCAAGAACCCTCTCGGCGGCATTCGTGGCGCGGCTCAGTTGCTCGCCCGTGAGTTGCCGGAAGAAAGCCTGCGCGATTACACCAACGTGATCATTGAAGAAGCCGATCGCCTGCGCAATCTGGTGGATCGCATGCTCGGCTCCAACAAGCTGCCGTCGCTGGCCATGTGCAATGTCCACGAAGTGCTGGAGCGTGTGTGTCAGTTGGTGGAGGCCGAAAGTCAGGGTTGCATCACTTTGGTGCGCGACTACGACCCAAGCATTCCGGATGTCTTGATTGATCGCGAACAGATGATTCAAGCCGTGTTGAACATCGTGCGCAACGCGATGCAGGCCATCAGCAGCCAGAACGAGCTGCGCCTTGGCCGCATCAGCTTGCGTACCCGCGCCATGCGCCAGTTCACCATCGGCCACGTGCGCCATCGCCTGGTGACCAAGATCGAGATCATCGACAACGGCCCGGGGATCCCCGCCGAGCTGCAGGAAACCATCTTCTTCCCCATGGTCAGCGGCCGCCCGGACGGTACCGGGCTGGGCCTGGCCATTACCCAGAACATCATCAGCCAGCACCAGGGCTTGATCGAATGTGACAGCCATCCAGGCCACACCACGTTCTCGATCTTTCTGCCACTGGAACAAGGAGCCACATCGACATGAGCCGTAGTGAAACCGTGTGGATCGTCGATGACGACCGTTCTATCCGTTGGGTCCTGGAAAAAGCCTTGCAACAGGAAGGCATGACCACGCAAAGCTTCGACAGCGCCGATGGCGTGATGAGCCGCCTGGCGCGCCAGCAGCCGGACGTGATCATCTCCGACATTCGCATGCCGGGTGCCAGCGGCCTGGACCTTCTGGCGCGGATTCGCGAACAACACCCACGGCTGCCAGTCATCATCATGACTGCCCACTCCGACCTGGACAGCGCTGTCGCGTCCTATCAGGGCGGCGCGTTCGAATACCTGCCCAAGCCGTTCGACGTCGACGAAGCCGTTTCCCTGGTCAAGCGCGCCAATCAACACGCTCAGGAACAACAAGGGCTGGAAGTCGTCCCGACACTGACCCGCACCCCGGAAATCATCGGCGAAGCACCGGCGATGCAGGAAGTGTTTCGCGCCATCGGGCGCTTGAGTCACTCCAACATCACCGTGCTGATCAACGGCGAATCCGGCACCGGTAAAGAGCTGGTGGCCCACGCCCTGCACCGTCACAGCCCAAGGGCGGCCTCGCCGTTCATTGCACTGAACATGGCGGCGATCCCCAAGGATCTGATGGAGTCCGAACTGTTCGGCCACGAAAAAGGCGCGTTCACCGGCGCGGCCAACCTGCGTCGCGGGCGCTTCGAACAGGCCGACGGCGGCACGCTGTTCCTCGATGAAATCGGCGACATGCCGGCGGACACCCAGACTCGTTTGCTGCGGGTACTGGCGGACGGCGAGTTTTACCGCGTCGGCGGTCATGTGCCGGTGAAGGTCGATGTACGCATCATCGCCGCGACTCACCAGAATCTGGAAACCCTGGTGCATGCCGGAAAATTCCGTGAGGACTTGTTCCACCGCCTCAACGTGATCCGCATCCACATTCCACGGCTGTCGGACCGTCGCGAAGACATCCCGACCCTGGCCAAGCACTTCCTCAGCCGCGCCGCGCAAGAACTGGCGGTGGAACCGAAACTGCTGAAAAGCGAAACCGAGGAATACCTGAAAAACCTGCCATGGCCAGGCAACGTGCGTCAGCTGGAGAACACCTGCCGCTGGATCACCGTGATGGCTTCAGGTCGCGAAGTACACATCAGCGACCTGCCGCCGGAGCTGCTGAGCCTGCCGCAGGATTCAGCACCGGTAACCAATTGGGAGCAGGCCCTGCGCCAGTGGGCCGACCAGGCTTTGGCACGTGGCCAATCGAGCCTGCTCGACAGCGCCGTACCGGCCTTCGAGCGGATCATGATCGAAACCGCCCTCAAACACACCGCCGGCCGCCGCCGCGACGCCGCCGTACTGCTGGGCTGGGGGCGCAATACCTTGACGCGCAAAATCAAGGAATTGGGGATGAAGGTCGATGGTGGGGATGATGATGAAGGGGATGAGGGTTAATCCCTTCACCTGATCATTCCCACGCTCCCGCGTGGGAATGATCATCGCCGCTCCGTGCACCGCCGCAATGCACCGTGAACCGCAATCGCGCACGGCATCTACTTTGAAATCCTCGATTTATCCGTAACAAAACCCGAACTGCAAAAACACAAAAGCCCCGGAATACGGGGCTTTCAGCACTACTCAGCGACTTTTCGTTTCAACATATTAAAAACTGGCACGCCCCCTGCAATAGTCCAATCAGTGATTCGATTCACTACCCAGTTTCGGGGACCTTGGTACAGGCAGGCCGGGGATTCCCCTCTTTACACCGGGCTCACACCGCAACAGCGACGAGCCCCCCGTTTTGGGGTCCTTGGTACAGGCAGGCCGGGGATTCCCTCTTTTATTGCTCTCGGAGATGGATCTCCAGCCGCCAGCGGTCATCGACCTTGCTACCGGCCCAGTCGCCCTGCAGGGGCCGGGCCGCCACCACCGTCAGCAACAATCCCCCATCACTCAATCGCGTTCGCCAGTTCACGTCCTTGCCGTTGAGCTTGAGCTGACCTTTCTGTGCTCGGCCTTCAGCCTCGAACAACAGCGCGACACTGCCGTCGACCAACTCGCCGTGGGTTTTGGGTTCGTTGTTGAACCACACCACCAGTCCATCATTGGTCACCTCGACCTGCTGCAAAACGCTGGGGTCAGGCGCTGTCAGACGACCGATCATCAGGCCCACCATCACCCCGACAATCGCCAGTGAACCCATCACCCGCAGGAATAGTTTCGAACGGGGATCCGCTTGCGGCGTAGAATGCTGCTCATCTTTACCTTCGGAGCCGTGCATGTTTCACGTCATCCTTTTCCAACCAGAAATTCCGCCGAATACCGGCAACGTTATCAGGCTGTGCGCCAACAGTGGCTGCCACCTGCATTTGATCGAACCGCTGGGCTTCGAGATGGACGACAAGCGCCTGCGCCGAGCGGGCCTCGATTACCATGAGTATGCCACCCTGCAACGCCACGCAGACCTCGCCAGCTGTCTGGAAAGCCTCGGCCACCCTCGGCTGTTCGCCTTTACCACCAAGGGTTCGCGACCGTTCCATGATGCCAGCTTCGCCGAGGGCGATGCCTTCCTGTTCGGTCCGGAAAGCCGTGGCTTGCCAGCCGAAGTGCTCGACGCCCTGCCCGGCGAACAACGCCTGCGCCTGCCCATGCGCGAAGGCTGTCGCAGCCTGAACCTGTCCAACACCGTGGCCATCGCGGTGTACGAAGCCTGGCGCCAGCTCGGGTTCAAGTAAGAGACACGCCCTCCGTAGGAGCTGCCGAAGGCTGCGATCTTTTGATTTTGGTTTTTAAGATCAAAAGATCGCAGCCTTCGGCAGCTCCTACACGAAGGTTTCGTTTGCTCCATGAAAAAAGCGCCTTTGAAGGCGCTTTTTTCATGGAGCAAACGAAACTTCTTTTATTGAACGGTCGGAGTCTCGCCAGCCGCCTGCATGCGTTGCAGCTCTTGTGCGTACAGCGCGTCGAAGTTCACCGGGGCCAGCATCAGGGCCGGGAACGAACCGCGGGTCACCAGGCTGTCCAGGGTTTCGCGCGCGTACGGGAACAGGATGTTCGGGCAGAACGCGCCCAGGGTGTGGCTCATCGAAGCCGCGTCCAGGTTCTTGATCAGGAAGATCCCGGCTTGTTGCACTTCAGCGATGAACGCCACTTCTTCACCGTTTTTCACGGTGACCGACAGGGTCAGCACGACTTCGTGGAAGTCGCCTTCCAGCGCCTTCTGACGGGTGTTCAGATCCAGACCGACGCTCGGTTCCCACTGCTGGCGGAAGATTGCCGGGCTTTTCGGGGCTTCGAAGGACAAGTCACGTACGTAGATGCGCTGCAAGGAGAATTGCGGTGCGTTTTCTTCTTCGCTAGCTGCAGTGTTCTGTTGGTCAGTCATCTCAGATCCTTTCTGATCTCGGGTCTTATAGGGTTAGCTATTTCTAAGTAACGCAGTCAGGCCTTGAGCATGGCGTCGAGCTTGCCGGCGCGCTCCAGGGCAAACAAATCATCACAGCCGCCAACGTGGGTGCTGCCGATCCAGATCTGCGGCACGGACGTACGCCCGGCTTTCTGAGCCATCGCGGCACGCACCTGCGGCTTGCCATCGACCTTGATCTCTTCGAAGGCCACGCCTTTGTTCTCGAGCAGGTACTTGGCTCGCGAGCAATAAGGGCAGTAATCGCTGGAATAGACGACGACGTTGTTCATATCACTTCACCAGTGGCAGATTGTCGGCTTTCCAGCTGGAAATACCGCCAGACAGCTTGGCAGCGGTGAAACCGGCTTTCACCAGTTCACGGGCATGAGTACCGGCGGTCTGGCCCATGGCATCGACCAGGATAATGGTCTTGGCCTTGTGCTTTTCCAGTTCGCCGACGCGAGCGGTCAGTTTGTCCTGAGGAATGTTCAACGCGCCAACGATGTGACCGGCGGCGAAATCCTTGGTCGGACGAATGTCGACCACTACACCTGCGTCCTTGTTGACCAGCCCGGTCAGTTCACCGGTGCTCAGGCTGCGGCCGCCGCCTTGCATCTGATAGGCCAATAGCAGGGCCGCCAGTACAACGAAGATACCCACGAGAATGTAGTGGTTGGTGGCGAATTGAATCAGGTGATCAACCATCGAAGGAGGTTCCAGGGCGTTAAAATGTCGGCCAGTATACACAGCCACTATGGTGGGCCAAACCCCGTCCGGCGGTGACGGCGCCGGAACTTAGCTTTAAACTCCTACTCCCTTTTCCATCGCCCTCTTTTAATTCAGCCACGAGTGGAATCCATGACTACCACGCCTAAACCTTTGGTCCTGATTATTCTCGACGGCTTCGGTCACAGTGAGAGCCCTGAATCCAACGCCATCTATGCGGCGAAGAAGCCCGTACTGGACCGTCTGTGGGCCACCGTGCCGAACGGCCTGATCTCGGGCAGCGGCATGGACGTCGGCTTACCGGACGGCCAGATGGGCAACTCCGAAGTCGGCCACATGAACCTCGGCGCCGGTCGGGTGGTGTATCAGGACTTCACACGCGTGACCAAAGCGATCCGCGATGGCGAGTTCTTCGAGAACCCGACCATCTGCGCCGCGGTGGATAAAGCCGTCGCTGCCGGCAAAGCCGTGCACTTCATGGGGCTGCTGTCCGATGGCGGCGTTCACAGCCACCAGGACCACCTGGTCGCCATGGCTGAGCTGGCCTTCAAGCGCGGCGCCGAAAAAATCTACCTGCACGCCTTCCTCGACGGCCGCGACACGCCGCCGAAAAGCGCCCAGTCGTCGATCGAGTTGCTGGACGCGACCTTCCAGGCCCTCGGCAAAGGCCGGATCGCCAGCATCATTGGCCGTTATTACGCCATGGACCGCGACAACCGTTGGGATCGCGTGTCCCAGGCCTACAACCTGATCGTCGATGGCGCCAGCGAATTCAATGCCGCCACCGCCCAGGAAGGCCTGCAAGCCGCGTACGAACGTGGCGAGAGCGACGAATTCGTCAAAGCCACCAGCATCGGTGAGCCGGTGAAGGTCGAAGATGGCGACGCCGTGGTCTTCATGAACTTCCGCGCCGACCGTGCCCGCGAACTGACCCGCGTGTTCGTCGAAGACGATTTCAAGGAATTCGAACGTGCTCGCCAGCCAAAACTGGCCGGTTTCGTCATGCTGACCCAATACGCCGCCAGCATCCCCGCGCCGTCGGCTTTCGCTGCGGGTAGCCTGGAAAACGTACTGGGCGATTACCTGGCGAAAAACGGCAAGACACAGCTGCGCATCGCCGAAACCGAGAAGTATGCCCACGTGACCTTCTTCTTCTCCGGCGGCCGCGAAGAACCGTTCCCGGGCGAAGAACGCATCCTGATCCCGTCGCCGAAAGTCGCCACCTATGACTTGCAGCCCGAGATGAGTGCCCCGGAAGTCACCGACCGCATCGTCGATGCCATTGAAAACCAGCGTTACGACGTGATCGTGGTCAACTACGCCAACGGCGACATGGTCGGCCACAGCGGTGTGTTCGAGGCGGCGGTGAAAGCTGTGGAATGCCTGGACACCTGCGTCGGCCGTATCGTCACGGCGCTGGAAAAAGTCGGCGGCGAAGCCCTGATTACTGCCGACCACGGCAACGTCGAGCAAATGTCCGACGCCTCCACCGGCCAAGCCCACACTGCCCACACCACCGAGCCGGTGCCGTTCATCTATGTCGGCAAGCGTGACTTGAAGGTTCGCGAAGGCGGCGTGCTGGCAGACGTGGCGCCGACCATGCTGAAGTTGCTGGGGCTTGAGAAGCCTGTGGAAATGACCGGGACTTCGATTCTGGTGTAATCCGCTTCTTCAAAAACACCGCCAAACCCTGTGGGAGCGGGCTTGTGTGGTGAGGGGGCTTGCCCCCGTTCGGCTGCGCAGCAGTCGTAAAACCATTGCATGCGGTGTACCTGGTACACCGCAATTGCAAAATTTGGGGCCGCTTCGCGACCCAACGGGGGCAAGCCCCCTCGCCACACAGGCTCGCTCCCCCATTGGTTTTCACTCCAGTTATCACACAGTCCCAATTGGGCGTTTTTTTTGCAGCGTGGGGCGGGCATACTAGGCCGTCCCTTTCCCTGGTGTCGCCCGCCTCTATGCTTCGCGTCCTGATAGCCCTCGCTCTGACATGCCTGCTCCAACCGGCCTTTGCCGACGAGCGCACGCAAACCCAACAACAGTTGGACGCCACGCGTCAGGACATTGCCGAACTGAAAAAGCTGCTGGGCAAGCTGCAGGAAGAAAAGTCCGGGGTGCAGAAAGACCTCAAAGGCACCGAAACCGAGATGGGCAAGCTCGAGAAGCAGGTCGAGGCGCTGCAAAAAGAGCTGAAGAAAAGCGAATCCGAGCTGCAGCGACTCGATGCCGAGAAAAAAAAACTCCAGAGCGCGCGCGTTGAACAGCAACGACTGATCGCCATCCAGGCCCGCGCGGCCTATCAGAATGGCCGCCAGGAGTACCTGAAACTGCTGCTCAACCAGCAGAACCCGGAAAAATTCGCCCGCACCCTCACCTATTACGACTACCTGAGCCAGGCCCGCCTGGAGCAGCTGAAGAATTTCAACGAAACCCTGCGCCAACTGGCCAATGTCGAAAAAGACATCTCCATGCAGCAAGCGCAATTGCTGGTGCAGAAAAGCAGCCTCGACAGCCAGCGCGACGAACTCGACAAGGTCCGCAAGGAGCGCCAGCAAGTCCTGGCCAAGCTCAATGACGACGTGAAGGCTCGCGACCAGAAACTGGCCGCCCGCGAGCAGGATCAGGCAGACCTGTCTAAAGTCCTTAAAACCATTGAAGAAACCCTGGCTCGTCAGGCCCGAGAGGCAGAAGAAGCGCGGCAAAAAGCGCTGATCGCCCAGCAGGAAGCCGAAAAAAAGCGGTTACGTGAGGCTCAGGCTGAAGCAGACGCCAGCGACGCCCCACGCAAACCCGCCAAATCGACGCCCGGTGCCCTGGTTTCAAGTTCAGGCGAGACCTTCGGCGGTCCTTTTGCTTCGACTCGCGGCAAACTTCCATGGCCGGTTGATGGTCGACTGCTGGCACGCTTCGGTGAAACCCGTGGCGACGATGCCCGCACCAAGTGGGACGGCGTGATGATCAGCGCCTCCGCCGGCAGCCAGGTGCATGCCGTGCACGGCGGTCGCGTGGTGTTTGCCGACTGGCTGCGTGGGGCCGGGCTGCTGGTGATTCTCGACCACGGCAACGGCTTTTTGAGTCTTTACGGTCACAACCAGACGCTGCTCAAGTCTGCGGGTGACGTGGTAAAAGCCGGTGAGTCCATCTCCACTGTCGGTAACAGTGGCGGGCAGGACACACCAGCGCTGTATTTCGCTATTCGTCAGCAGGGTCACCCGAGTGACCCGGCGCAATGGTGCCGCGCGCAAGGATAGGCGTTGAGTCACCTACATTAGGAGTTCGTTCGACATGCTGCATTTGTCCCGCCTTACCTCGCTGGCTCTGACGATCGCCCTGGTGATCGGCGCGCCTCTGGCGTTTGCCGCTCAACCGGCCCCGGCGGTCGCGCCTGCCGGCACTGCTGCGACCACCAAGGCGCCATTGCCGCTGGACGAGTTGCGCACCTTTGCCGAAGTCATGGACCGGATCAAGGCAGCCTATGTAGAACCGGTAGATGACAAGACCCTGCTGGAAAACGCCATCAAAGGCATGCTCAGCAACCTCGACCCGCACTCCGCCTACCTGGGCCCGGAAGACTTCACTGAATTGCAGGAAAGCACCAGTGGCGAATTTGGCGGCCTGGGCATCGAAGTCGGCGCGGAAGACGGTTTCATCAAAGTGGTCTCGCCTATCGATGACACCCCAGCCTCCAAGGCTGGCATCCAGGCCGGCGACTTCATCGTCAAGATCAACGGCCAGCCGACTCGCGGCCAAAGCATGACCGAAGCCGTGGACAAGATGCGCGGCAAGATCGGCCAGAAGATCACCCTGACCCTGGTCCGCGATGGCGGCACTCCGTTCGACGTGACCCTGGTCCGCGCCACCATCCAGGTGAAAAGCGTCAAGAGCCAGCTGCTGGAATCCGGCTACGGCTACATCCGCATCACCCAGTTCCAGGTCAAGACCGGCGAAGAGGTCTCCAAGGCCTTGGCCAAGCTGCGCAAGGACAACGGCAAGAAGCTCAGCGGCATCGTCCTCGACCTGCGTAACAACCCGGGCGGCGTGCTGCAATCGGCGGTGGAAGTGGTCGACCACTTCATCACCAAGGGCCTGATCGTCTACACCAAGGGCCGCATCGCCAACTCTGAACTGCGCTTCTCCGCCACCGGCAAGGACGAAAGCGAAGCCGTGCCAATGGTCGTGCTGATCAACGGTGGCAGCGCCTCGGCCTCGGAAATTGTCGCCGGCGCCCTGCAGGATCAGAAACGTGCGGTGGTCATGGGCACCACCAGTTTCGGCAAAGGTTCGGTCCAGACCGTGTTGCCGCTGAACAACGACCGCGCACTGAAAATCACCACGGCGCTGTACTACACGCCGAACGGCCGCTCGATTCAGGCTCAGGGCATTGTCCCGGACATCGAAGTGCGCAAGGCCAAGATCACCAACGAGCAGGACGGCGATTACTTCAAGGAAGCCGATCTGCAAGGTCACTTGGGCAATGGCAACGGCGGCGCCGACAAACCGAGCGGTTCGGGCGGCAAAGCCAAGGCCATGCCGCAGGATGACGATTACCAGCTGGCCCAGGCCCTGAGCCTGCTCAAAGGACTGAGCATCACCCGCGGCCACTGAGATGCGCCTGCGGTTACTACTCGGTCTGCTGTGCAGTCTGGCGGGAGTTGCTCACGCAGCACCTGCCACGACAGCGACCACACCTCACAAGGCTTATCTGAGCCTGATCATCGATGACCTGGGGCAGAACCTGCCCCGGGATCGCCGCGTGCTGGCCCTGCCCGGCCCGGTCACCACGGCAATCATGCCCGATACACCCCACGCCACCGAATTCGCCCGCGAAGCCCATCGCGCCGGCAAGACTGTCATTCTGCATATGCCCATGGATCCGGCCACCGGACCATTCGCCTGGCATCCCGAGTTGCCCATCGAAGAACTTGAAAAGCGCCTGAACGCCGCGTTCAACATGGTGCCCTATACCGCCGGCATCAATAACCACATGGGTAGCCGCATGACCGCTCAGCAACCGGCCATGGCCTGGCTGATGGCGGACTTGCAGCGTAAGCACAAATTCTTCGTCGACAGCCGCACCAGTGCGCAAACCGTGGCCGCCGCCGAGGCGCAGAAGATTGGCCTGGCAAGTGTTTCGCGGGATGTGTTTCTGGATGACGAGCCCACCGAAGCGGCGATCTTCACACAGCTACAGACGGCGATCAGCCTGGCGCGCAAGCAGGGCTCTGCGGTGATGATCGGGCATCCGTATCCGCAGACTCTGGCGGTGCTGGAGCGTGAGTTGCCCAAGCTCAAGGCACAGGGAATTGACTGGATCGACATCAAATTGATGATCAGCGTGCGCGGCAATCGTGCGACGGCTGCTCATGGCAAAGATGGCGTCTACCGCTAACTTGCCGCACCTCCCACAGTGTTTTGCGTAAGCTACAAGGCTCGGTGTTGCGGTCTAGAGATACCGCCCCATGATGTCGTCCACCACACCTTCCTTGCGCAACTGATCCAGCGCAGCCTGCAGCTTGGCCACGGTCTCATCCGGCACGTCCTTGTTCAGGGCCAGGTACAGCTCGGCGCTATTGAAGCGCAGCACGGTCTTGAGCCCGGTCACCCCGTCCAGCCGCGCCAGGTAACGCCCCGCCGGATCACCCGTAGCCCACAGATCGATCTGACCGTTAGCCAGCTTCTTCGCATTGTCCTGGTCGCGCAGCACCACAATCGGCTTCAGCCCTTGCTTGGCCAATGTCTCGGCAATCGCATCGCCCTTGTAGGCGCCAATCTTGTATTTACGCGCCTGATCCAGCGATTCCAGGGTGATTTTGCTATCAGCCTTGGCCAGCATGATCCAGTCGTCCGGGCCGATAGGGCCGACCCACTTGAAGAGTTTCTCGCGGTCCGGCAGCCGCGCCATTACGAACACGCCATAACCGGGCTTTTCCAGGGCGAGTTTGTAGATTCGCTCCCAAGGGAAACGCAGCGTCAGGCTGTAGGGGATATTGGCGCGCTTGAACATCTCGCGGACGATGTCCACGGCGACGCCGTTGATGTTCTCGTCCTGGGCAAAGTTCTTGCCGTTCTTCGCCATGTTGTACGGCGGGAAGTTTTCCGTCAGCAGCACCAGGCCGGTGTCGGGACTTTCTTCGGCGTGAACTCCGTTGATGAACAACAGAGAAGCACTAGCGAGGGCAAGAAGAAGTCGTTTAAGCATGTCGGGCTACCGGAATCCATGGCGTGCCCAAGAGTGCCCTGAGCCCGCCATGCTGTCCACTGGCCTGTATGTTTAACGCATCACGATTCCGCGATGGGCCATGTAGGCCTTGGCTTCCTGAACGGTGTATTCGCCGAAGTGGAAAATACTCGCCGCCAATACCGCACTGGCGTGGCCTTCAAGAATACCGTCGGCCAAATGCTGCAAGTTGCCGACACCACCGGAGGCGATCACCGGAATCCCCAGCGCATCACTGATAGCGCGGGTGACACCCAGATCGAAGCCGTTTTTCATGCCGTCCTGGTCCATGCTGGTCAGCAGGATTTCGCCGGCACCGAGACCTTCCATTTTCTTCGCCCACTCAACGGCGTCGAGGCCGGTTGGCTTGCGACCACCGTGGGTGAAGATTTCCCAGCGCGGGGGTTCGCCCGGACCGGAAACTTTCTTGGCGTCAATCGCGACGACAATGCACTGCGAACCGAAATGCTGCGCCGCTTCGCCGACGAATTCCGGGTTGAACACTGCAGCGGTGTTGATCGAGACCTTGTCCGCACCGGCGTTCAGCAGATTGCGAATGTCCTGCACGGTACGCACGCCACCGCCCACAGTCAGCGGGATAAACACCTGGCTGGCCATGCGCTCGACGGTGTGCAGCGTGGTGTCGCGGCCGTCGACGCTGGCAGTGATGTCGAGAAAGGTAATCTCGTCGGCACCCTGCTCGTCGTAGCGACGGGCGATTTCCACCGGGTCGCCGGCATCGCGAATGTTCTCGAACTTGACGCCCTTGACCACCCGGCCGTTATCCACGTCCAGGCAAGGGATGATGCGTTTGGCCAGCGCCATGGTGAGTCCTCAGCCTTTGTACGAATCGCAGAAAGCTTGCGCTTCAGCGACATCGAGGGTGCCTTCGTAGATCGCCCGGCCGGTGATGGCGCCGATGATGCCTGGTGCCTTGGCGTCGAGCAGCGACTTGATGTCACCCAGATTGTGGATACCGCCGGATGCAATGACCGGGATCTTCGTCGCAGCAGCCAAAGCAGCGGTGTAAGAGACGTTGCAGCCCTGCATCATGCCGTCTTTGGCGATGTCGGTATAAACGATCGCGGACACGCCGTCGGCTTCGAATTGCCTGGCCAGGTCAATGACCTGCACGGTGCTGATTTCAGCCCAGCCGTCGGTGGCGACAAAACCGTCTTTGGCATCGAGGCCGACAATCACCTTGCCCGGGAACGCGCGGCAGGCTTCAGCGACGAAGGCCGGATCTTTCACGGCCTTGGTGCCGATGATCACGTAGCTCACACCAGCTTTCACGTAGTGTTCAATGGTTTCCAGGGAACGGATACCGCCGCCGATCTGAATCGGCAGGTTCGGGTAGCGCTTGGCGATGGCGGTGACCACTTCGCCGTTGACCGGCTGGCCTTCGAACGCGCCATTCAAGTCGACCAGATGCAGACGACGGCAACCGCCCTCCACCCACTTGGCAGCCATGCTCACCGGGTCATCGGAGAACACTGTGGAATCTTCCATGCGGCCCTGGCGCAGACGAACACAGGCACCGTCTTTGAGATCGATAGCGGGAATAATCAGCATCTGGCAAACCTTCAAATTCGAGTGTTCAGCTTCGCTCGGAAATCAGTTTTTCTCGAGCGCCCACAGGTCGCTTTCGATGCTTTCGAACCTCTCTTTGAGGTGCGTCTGCACATCGAAAATCGCCCTGTTGTAATAGTGCGGAGCAATTTCGCGGGTAAACAGCTCAAGGATTTCAGCCGCTTCGAACGAACCCAGGTCCAGTTCGAAGCGGTCTTCCATGAAGCGTTTGATCTTGTGATTGGCCTCGCTCTCCTGCTCGGGAGTGAGGGTCAGGATCGGCGGCTTCTTCTTGACAGCCATTTACCAGCGACCATCCCACGCAGCGAAGTTCTGCAGCAATTGCAGGCCATGGGTATGGCTCTTCTCCGGGTGGAACTGCACGGCGAAACGCGAGCCATCGGCCAGAGCGGCAGCGAAATCGACCCCGTAGTGACCGCTACCGACCACCTGCCGCGCATTGCCGGCAGCGATGTAGTAGCTGTGCACGAAGTAGAAACGCGCCAGGTCCGGTACGTTGTGCCACAGCGGGTGACTCACCGTCTGCTTCACTTCGTTCCAGCCCATGTGCGGCACTTTCAGGTGTTCGCCGTCCTCGTGCAAATCTTTGCCGAAGAACTTCACCTGGCCCGGGAACATGCGGATGCAGTCGACGCCGTCGTTCTCTTCGCTGCTGTCGAGCAAGGCTTGCATGCCCACGCAGATGCCGAGGAATGGACGGTCTTGGCTGACTTCACGCACCAGCGAATCGAAGCCCAGGCGACGGATCTCCGCCATGCAATCGCGAATCGCGCCAACACCGGGGAATACCACCCGGTCGGCTTCGCGAATCACGTCGGCATCGCTGGTGATCAAGACCTTGCCGGCACCGACGTGCTCGAGGGCCTTGGCCACCGAGTGCAGGTTGCCCATGCCGTAATCGATAACCGCGACCGTCTGCATTACAGAACGCCTTTGGTCGAAGGCATTTGCCCGGCCATGCGGTCATCCAGCTCCACGGCCATGCGCAGGGCGCGGCCGAAAGCCTTGAACACGGTCTCGATCTGGTGGTGGGTGTTGTGCCCACGCAGATTGTCGATGTGCAGGGTGACGTTGGCGTGGTTGACGAAGCCCTGGAAAAATTCCTGGAACAGGTCAACGTCGAAGCCACCGACGGTAGCGCGGGTATACGGAACATGCATCTGCAGGCCAGGACGGCCGGAGAAGTCGATCACCACACGCGACAACGCTTCATCGAGCGGCACGTAGGCGTGGCCGTAGCGACGGATGCCTTTCTTGTCGCCGATGGCTTTGGTGAAGGCCTGACCCAGGGTGATACCGACGTCTTCCACCGTGTGGTGGTCGTCGATATGCAGGTCGCCCTTGCTGACAATATCCAGGTCGATCAGCCCGTGACGGGCGATCTGGTCCAGCATGTGCTCAAGAAAAGGCACACCGATATCAAATCGGGCCTTTCCGGTGCCATCCAGGTTGATCGAGGCTTTGATCTGGGTTTCCAGAGTGTCGCGCTCGACAGACGCCATACGTTCGGCCATCACCAGCTCCGCAAAAAATCATTGGGGCGAAAAAGGCAGCCATTATAGGGTCGCGGGCGCTAAACAGAAACACGGGAGGTGATATCACTGACGGAGTGAACCCCGTGCCGTCGGGGATAGACATGTCCATACAAGCAAAAGATCGCAGCCTTCGGCAGCTCCTACACCGACCGAGTCCACACGCTGACCGTAGGAGCTGCCGAAGGCTGCGATCTTTTCGGGCATAAACCCAATGTGCCTGACACCACACATGTCAGGCACAAAGTGTCTCTTAGTGGAACAAGACAGCGGTTTTCTGCAGGGTCACCCAAACACCCCACGCCAACGGAATCCCTACAACCAGCCACGCAGCCACCGCCAATGGTTTGGTGCCCGCATCCGCTTTCCACTCCAGCACGGTGCTGGCGTCAGCACCCTTGTCGTGGCCCAGCGCCTGTTCGGCGGCCAGTTCGGCGTCGGTCATGAAGTACTTGTCCGCCACCGGGCGCACCAGCAGGTTGCAGATGAAACCCAACACCAGCAGGCCCGCGAGGATGTACAGAGTGATGTCGTATGCCGCGGCACGTTCGACGCCGATGCTCAGCTGATATTCACGCAGGTAGTTCACCAACACCGGCCCCAACACACCCGCCGCCGCCCAGGCTGTCAGCAGACGACCGTGGATCGCGCCGACCATTTGCGTACCGAACAGGTCCGCCAGGTAGGCAGGAACAGTCGCAAAACCACCGCCGTACATCGACAGGATGATGCAGAACGCCGCCACGAACAGCGCAACGCTGCCCAGGTGACCGAGGTTCGGGATCAGCGAGTACAGGGCGAAACCCAGGGCGAAGAACACAAAATAGGTGTTTTTGCGGCCCAGGTAGTCCGAGAACGAAGCCCAGAAAAACCGGCCGCCGATGTTGAACAGGCTCAGCAGACCGGTGAAACCGGCAGCAATGGCGGCGATCGAGGCCAGTTGCGAAGCGTCCAGTTGACCGAACGTCAGGTCGTTGCCAAGCAATTTACCGGCGAACACTTCCTGCAACAGCGGCGAAGCCATGCCGAGGATGCCGATACCCGCCGAAACGTTCAGGCACAGCACCAGCCATACCAGACGGAATTGCGGGGTTTTCCACGCCACATTCACGTGGACGTGCCGGTGAGTGATCATCGCGTTCGAAGCTTTTTTCGCCGGAGCCGTCCAGCCTTCAGGCTTCCAGCCGGTTGGCGGAACGCGGTAGGACAGCGCGCCACCGATCATGAACACGAAGTAGATCGCGGCCATCACCAGGAAGCTCTGCCATACACCGACGCTGGTTGGCGAAGCAAAGTGGCCCATCAGGGCCGCAGCCAGTGGAGCGCCGACCATCGCGCCGCCACCGAACCCCATGATCGCCATGCCGGTCGCCATGCCGCGCTTGTCCGGGAACCACTTGATCAGGGTCGAGACCGGCGAGATGTAGCCCAGTCCCAGGCCGATACCGCCAATGACCCCGGAGCCGATCCACATCAGCCAGATCTGGTGGGTATAGACCCCCAGCGCCGAAATCAGCAGACCGCCACACCAGCACAGTGCCGATACAACACCTGCCTTGCGTGGGCCTGCGTGTTCGAGCCAGCCGCCCCAGATCGCTGCCGAGCAACCCAGGAAGATGAAGAACAGGGTGTAGATCCAGCCGAGCATCGAGATCGGCCAGTCGCATTGCGACGAAAATACCTGAGCGATGAAGCTCATGTCCGGCGCGCAAGCCACGGCTTTGGTGACGCCCAGGGCCTTGGACAGCGGCAGCCAGAACACCGAAAAGCCGTAGGCCATGCCGATGCAGAGGTGGATGGCCAGAGCGGCCGGTGGTACAAGCCAACGGTTAAAACCGGGCTTGGCGATGATGCGTTCCTTGGACAGGAACGCGGGCCGGTCGGCAAAGCCGTCCGCCGTGATGCTCGTAGTCATGGTGTTTCCCCCAATTATTAGTAGGGTTCGCCAGCCGCTCCTCACCCCCAGCCTTTATGCACGCAGACATGACTGTTGTTAGGTGAAGCTTCATTTTGGTGCGACATCACGTCGCAGAAGGACGGACGAACGGGCAGAGGTTACCATTTGCACGTGACAGAAAAACCAAACTGACATCACCTTTTGTATGTCATCTGATCTCGTACCACTGGATGAACATTGTTTTCACGCGTACGGGGAATGGCTCCGTTCAACTTCACAGGAATCTCCATGCCGATCATTGTCGAGCTGCTGAACCAGGCCACTTATCAGGATCAGCAAGATCTGCAGAAGATCTACCGCGACGCCCCGGACTGGCTGTTTGCGCCATTTACAGGCAATGCTGAGCTGATCGAAAGCTGCTTGCGGGACGGCTCTCTGATCGCTGGACGCTTCAACGATCGGCTGCTGGGTGCGGCACGTCTGCAACGGCACCATGACACCTGGCATTTGTCCCATTTATGCGTACGAAAAATCACCCGCCGCCGTGGTGTTGCCGAGCGCCTGGTAAGCGAAGCGCAGAAAATGGCGGTGCAATCGGGCGCGACATTGCGCCTGCTGGCGCCCGCCGGGCACCTAGAAGCCCAGGCGCTGGCGGCTAAGCTGAAAGTGCCGCTGGATGTGCTCCCGACATGATCGCTGACCGGGCAGCCACTTCGGGGCGCTATACTCCCCGGCTAAATTTCGAATTCGACTAATACAAGGACTCGCCCATGAAAGCGTTCGGCAAAATCCTGGGTCTGGTACTTCTCGGGCTGTTGCTGATCATTGTGGCGCTGGGCTTTGCCCTGACCCACTTCTTCGATCCCAACGACTACAAAGACGAGATTCGCCAGATTGCCCGCGACAAGGCCCACATCGAGCTGACGCTCAATGGCGATATCGGCTGGAGCCTGTTCCCCTGGCTGGGCCTGGAATTGCACGAAGCCAGTGTGGCGACCCTGGCCAAGCCCACCGAGCCGTTTGCTGACCTGCAGATGCTCGGTCTGTCGGTCCGTGTGATTCCGCTGCTGCGCCGCGAAGTGCAGATGAGCGATGTGCGCGTCGAAGGCCTGAACCTGCGCCTGAACCGCGACAAGGACGGCCACGGCAACTGGGAAGACATCGGCAAGGTGCCGGCGCCTGCGGCTGCGACGACCTCCACCACAACGCCCGCCACTACCGGCGAACCCGCGCCAACGACCACCGCCCAGGCCGAAAAACCGGCTCAGCCGGTCCGCCTGGACATCGACAGCCTGACCGTCAACAACGCCCGCGTTGAGTACAACGACGAGAAAACCGGCAAGCAGTTCAGCGCCGAAAGCATCCAGCTGAGTACCGGCCCGGTCCATGACTCAACCAACATCCCGGTCAAACTCACGGCGTTCCTGGGCACCAACCAACCAGTTCTGCGGGTGCGGACCGAGCTGGCTGGCGAGCTGCGCTTCGAGCGGGCGCTGCAACGCTACAAGTTCGAAGACATGAAACTCTCCGGCGAAGTCGCTGGCGATCCGCTGCAAGGCAAGACCATGACCTTCGCCGCTCAAGGTCAGTTGCTGTTGGACAAGGCCGCCAACGTCGCCGAATGGACTGGCATCAAGATCTCCGCCAACCAGTTGCGCGCCTTGGGTGAACTGAAAGCCAATGACCTCGACAAGACCCCGCAAATCAGCGGTGGCCTGTCGATTGCCCAATTCGATCTGGCGAAATTCGTCGACAGCATCGGCCAGAAACTCCCGGCGATGGCCGAAGGTAGCCTGAGCAAAGTTGAACTGGTCAGCCAGGTTGCCGGCACGCCGACCAGCCTGTCGCTCGATAACATCAACCTGAAACTTGACGACAGCAACTTCAGCGGCCGCATCGCCATTGAAGACTTCGCCAAGCAATCGCTGCGGGCAACCCTCAAGGCTGACACCTTCAACGTCGACCGTTACCTGCCGCCGAAATCCGCCGAAGCCAACAGCGCAACTCAGGTCCGCAAGGCCGAAGTGGCCAGCACCGAAGCCGATGCCCTGGCCGGCCCTGGCAGCACACCGCTGCCGCCATCACCGACCAAAGGCCCGTGGAGCAGCGACCGCTTGTTCCCGGTGGAGCGCCTGAGCAAACTCGACGTGGATGCCGACCTGACCTTCGGCCAACTGACCCTCGACAAACTGCCGATCCAGAACGCGGCGCTCAAGGCCAACGGCCAGGGCGGCTTGCTGACCCTGGAGAACCTGCGCGGCGATCTGTACGACGGTAACTTCGAAGCCAAGGGCACCCTGGATGTGCGCCAGCAAGTGCCGACACTGAACATGCAGACGCGCATCAACAACGTGCCGGTGGAGAAAATCCTCGAGGGCCAGGGGAAAAATCCACCGGTCAAAGGCCAGGTCACGCTCAACAGCACCCTGACCGGCAGTGGCAATAGCGAGAGCGCGCTGATCGACAGTCTCAACGGCAACGCCAGCTTCGTCATCAACAACGGCATGCTGCTCAATGCCAACCTTGAGCAACAACTGTGCAAAGGCATCGCCACCCTGAATCGCAAAACCCTCAGTGGCGAACCACGGGGCAAGGACACGCCCTTCGAGGAGCTCAAGGGCAACCTGACTTTGCGCAACGGCGTGGCCAATAACCCGGACCTGAAAGTGCGCGTCCCGGGCATGACCGTGAACGGTAACGGCGACATCGACCTGCGGGTGCTGGGCATGGATTACCGCCTGGGCATCATCGTCGAAGGCGACAAGAGCGACATGCCGGACCCGGCTTGTCAGGTCGGCGAGAAATTCGTCGGCATTGAATGGCCGCTGCGCTGCCGTGGCCCGCTGGAGCTGGGCGCCAAGGCTTGCCGCCTCGACAGCGAACGCATGAGCCAGGTCGCCAGCAAGCTGGCCGGCGAGCGCATCAGCGAAAAAATCGACGAGAAGCTTGGCGATAAAGTCAGCCCGGAACTGAAAAACGCGCTCAAGGGGCTGTTCAAGCGATGAGAGCCGAGCAGTTTTCAACGGCCGTGCTGGATTGGTACGACCGCCATGGCCGCCACGATTTGCCTTGGCAACAGGGCATCACCCCTTATCGGGTGTGGGTCTCGGAAATCATGTTGCAGCAGACCCAGGTCAGCACGGTGCTGAACTACTTCGACCGGTTCATGGCCTCGCTGCCAACCGTCGAAGCCCTGGCCGCAGCACCGGAAGACGAAGTACTGCACCTGTGGACCGGCCTCGGTTACTACACTCGCGCGCGCAACCTGCAAAAGACCGCGAAGATTGTGGTCGCCGAATATGGCGGCGAGTTTCCCCGTGATGTGGAAAAACTCACCGAGCTGCCGGGTATCGGCCTGTCCACCGCCGGGGCGATTGCCAGCCTGAGCATGGGTATCCGCGCGCCGATCCTCGACGGCAACGTCAAACGGGTGCTGGCGCGCTTTACTGCGCAAGAGGGTTATCCGGGCGAGCCGAAGGTCGCCAAACAGCTGTGGGCGAACGCTGAGCGCTTCACGCCACATGATCGGGTCAACGCCTACACCCAGGCGATGATGGATCTGGGCGCCACGCTCTGCACCCGCAGCAAGCCGAGCTGCCTGCTCTGCCCGCTGGAAAAGGGCTGCGAAGCACACATGCTCGGCCTGGAAACCCGCTACCCGATCCCCAAGCCACGCAAATCCGTGCCACAGAAGCGCACGCTGATGCCGATGCTCGCCAACGGCGACGGCGCGATTCTGCTTTACCGACGCCCTTCCACGGGCCTGTGGGGCGGTCTTTGGAGCCTGCCGGAACTCGACGACCTCGACGACCTGCAACATCTGGCTTCGCAGCACTCGCTGGAACTGGGCAGCCAGCAGGCACTGCCGAGCCTGGTGCACACCTTCAGCCACTTTCAATTATCCATCGAACCCTGGCTGGTGCAGGTCCAGGAGGCCGGCCATCACGTGGCCGAGGCCGACTGGCTCTGGTATAACCTCGCCACCCCGCCGCGCCTGGGCCTTGCCGCCCCGGTCAAAACCTTGCTCGAGCGCGCGGCCGCCGTATTGAACGCAGGAGAGTCGTCATGACCCGCACCATCATGTGCCGCAAGTACAAAGAAGAACTGCCCGCCCTGGAGCGCGCTCCATTCCCGGGTGCAAAAGGTCAGGACATTTTTGACCACGTCTCGGCCAAGGCCTGGGCCGACTGGCAGAAACACCAGACCCTGCTGATCAACGAAAAACGCCTGAACATGATGAACGCCGAAGACCGCAAATACCTTCAGGGTGAGATGGACAAATACTTTTCCGGCGAGGAATACGCCAAGGCTGAAGGCTACGTTCCGCCTGCTCAATAATTGATCAAAAACCGGGGTCGGCACGTAAGCGACGGTAATAATTAAATATTTTTTGAAAACTTGCTTGACGACCCCCTGAAAAACCCGTTTAATGCGCCCCGTTGCCCAGATAGCTCAGTCGGTAGAGCAGGGGATTGAAAATCCCCGTGTCGGCGGTTCGATTCCGTCTCTGGGCACCAAATACCGAAAACCCTGAATCGCAAGATTCAGGGTTTTTTTTATGCCTGCGATTTGATCGGACATCACGCAAGCCACCTCTCCTGACTAGTTTTGACCGCCCCAGTGGAAAACCAGATTGCGAGCGGCACCACTGCCTACATCCGCTGTATCACGCCGCACCTCACCTTTATGCGTGGCGACAACGGTGTACTTGCCGGCAGGCAGCTGAACGTAAACCAACGGTCCAGCCTCACTCAGTGTCAGCACGGTCTGCCCTGCGGCTTTCTGGATAACCAGATCCACATCGGGAACGTATTCGTCCTGAGGCCCGGTGGAGAATGTCATGTGCAGGTTGTAGCCCTTGGTTTGCTGAATGGCTTTAGCCTCGTCCTCTCCAATCCCCCCGGACAGGTAGGTAATCCCGTTTTGTTGTTGCTGCTGGACTTGCACGGCCGAGCTGTCAATTGGCTCAAGGCTGGCGGCGTTAAGCGCGATTGGCAACAGCAGTAGGCCGACAGCGGCGATGGGCAGCATGAATGAATGGACGTACTTCATGATGGCGACTCCCGGGTTACGTAGAACCCACTCGTTACTCCTTTTAGATTTATCGCCGAATACTCAAGTTTTAGATCGATTCGGAATTGGGTTCACTGCGAATCGGACTACACGATTTGCTCCTCAAGTACGAGCTGTAGTCGGTGGTGTCCTGCAAGACGAATCCGGTAATTCCTTCCGACTTATCAGCAGCGCCCGGCATCGCTGACTATCGCTCTCTTGCCATCCTCTTGCGCCTGTTCCCTCCAGATGCGGAAGATGTCATGAGCCTCCTCAAACCCGATAACACTCAAGATCCACAAATGGTTTCACTGCTCGGCAGTCTGGGCGAGCTGATCCGTGACGCGCGCCAAAAGGTGCTGCGCGCGGTCGATACCGTTCAGGTGCAAACCTGTTGGCAGATCGGCCGGCATATCGTGGAGTTCGAGCAGGAAGGGGCTCGGCGGGCGGCTTATGGCAAGCAGCTGCTGTCGACATTGGCGCATACACTGACAGCGGAGTTTGGGAAAGGCTTCGACGCCTCCAATCTCCGCTACATGCGCCAGTTCTATCAAGCATTCCCGATTCGTGACGCACTGCGTCACGAATTGAGCTGGACCCACTACCGCAGGCTGCTGCGAGTCGACAACGACAACGCTCGCCACTGGTACATGAACGAATCAGCACTCCAGAACTGGTCAAGTCGCGCCCTCGAGCGCCAGATCAACACCCTCTACTACGAACGCCTGCTGGCGAGCCGCGACCGGTCTGCCGTCAAACAGGAAGCCGCCACCAACATCCAGCAAATCAACGCCAGCCCTCGGGACTTTATCCGGGACCCCGTGCTACTGGAGTTTCTCGGCTTGCCCAATGCGGGCCTGAGCGAGGAGGAATCTCATGCAGAACTGAATCGGGAACGGGCGGTGCTTGAGGAACGGTTACTCAAGCGCCCCCGATAAGCGCGGGCAGATTGTTCATAAACGGCATGACGACTATGGTGAGTAACTCGTCGCAAAGGTTCAAAGCCGATGAACTTACAGGACATACCCTCACTGGCCCCGACGCAACTCGAGTTGCCGTTGCCCACCCGCACACCCGGCGAATCCTTCAAGGAACCCGCCGCCGATGGTTTCCTCCTTGGCGGCTTCACCTGGCGGCACACCCATCAAGACCCAACTCGCCCGGTGGTGATCATCAACGCCGCCACCTCTGTCCGTTGCCGGCACTATTCGCGCTTCGCCGATTACCTGTTCGCCAACGGCTTTGATGTGATCACTTATGACTACCGTGGCATCGGCGAGTCGCGTCCCGCATCGCTGAAAGGGCTCGAGGCCTCATGGTCCGACTGGGGCGCGCTGGATTTCGAGGCGATGCTGCAAAGAGCGCAACGCGAATTTGCGGGACAACCCATCAATGTCGTCGGCCACAGCTTCGGCGGCTGTGCTGCGGGGCTGGGGGCCTCCGGGCATTTGATCCGACGCCTGGTGACAGTGGGCGCGCAGTTCGCTTACTGGCGCGACTACGCCCCCGCTCATCGCTGGCGGATGTTCGCCAAGTGGCACGTGGTGATGCCGTTGATGACGATGCTTTGCGGCTACTTCCCCGGCAAACGCCTGGGTTGGCTCGAAGACACCCCCGCTGGCGTGGTTCGCGACTGGAGCACGCCCAGCAACCGATATGAGAAACGCCCCAGCGGTCGCCTCATCCACGCCAGAACCGGTCGACTGCCCTTCGCCAACGTCAGCGCACAAACCCTGGCCATCAGCCTCAGCGACGATCCCTACGGCACGATTCCAGCCATAGAACGCCTGCTTGGCTACTTCACCGGCAGTACAAATACCCACCTGAGAATCACACCTGAGGACATCGGCGAAGAAGAAGTCGGACATTTCGCCTTTTTTCGCAGCGCATACCAAGCCACACTATGGCCCATTGCATTGTCCTGGCTGCAGACCGGCGAGCTGGCCCCCGATACACCCGGGCGGCGAGTGCCACGCAACTGATTGATGCACCCTCTCAACGAAATACGGAACGACGCCCATGGCCTCCGCCAACAAGCAGAACAAACGCGCCTCCCGCGCCAAAGCCAAGGCCAAGCAGAACCGCACCCAGCGGGCCGCCGCGCCGGTCGAGCTGGACCCGAACGACGATCGCATCGACTTCGAATCGGTGGACCTGACCGAACTGTTCAAAAAAATGATCGACGCCGAAAAGTCCAGTCAGCAGGCCATGTGCACAGCCTTCCTTGAAGACCCGTTGCTGGAGCTGGTGTACGAACAGGAAGGCGAAGAAGGCGCGATGGACTTCATCCTCGCAGCGCTGATCGAATACCGCCAATGGTCCACCGAGACCGACGAGGCCGGTGCACTGGCGTGGATCGAATCACCGGCCTTCCAGGCTGATTACGTGGCGGCGTCCGACGCCATCGCGGCCCAAACCCAACAGAAAACCCACTGAGTTCCCATGGCATCCCTGAATAAGCAACAGAAACGCGCCAAACGCGCAAAGGCCAAAGCCAAACAGATCCGCATGGTCGGCAGAAAGCCTGCCGATCTGAACGATGACCTGGGTGAGATCGGCGAGCCGATCCCGGAATACACCCTGGCGATGTTCAGCAAAATGCGTGACGCCGAAGCCACCAGCCGCAACGACATGCTGCTGACCTTGCTGTCGAACCTCGCCGGCATCATCAGCGACCATCCAGAACTGCTGGACATGGAAAACGCCGACAACGAAGCCATGGCCGCCACGCACCTGGCCGCCGACATGCTGATCGACTACCGCATGTGGGCCGATGGCATGGACCGCGATGCCGCCCAGGCCTGGCTGACCGATCCGCAATTCATCACCGACTTTGGCGATGCACTGGACAGTTATCGTCAGTCGCTGGATGCGCAGGAAGAAAAGGGCGAGTAAACATCCCCTCAGAAACAAAAACGGCCGCTTGTCATCACTGACAGCGGCCGTTTTTCGTTACGCGGTACGAATCAGTTCAGCACCACCGCGCCCAGTTTCTGCAGCTTGCGACGGCGAGCCACAATCAAACCGGCTGCCACCACCAACACGCTCAGCAAGCCAGTTGCGAGGATCTCCACGCGATGCGCTTCCTGGAACAACATAATGGTCAGGGCCGCGATGATGAATACGATCACCGCGTAGGTCAGGCCCGGGAACAGCCACATGCTGAAGGCGATTTTTTCACCGCGAGCCATGCGCTGTTTGCGCATACGCAGTTGCGAAAACGCGATCACCAGGTACACCAGCAACGCGATGGCGCCAGAACTGGCCAGCAGGAACTCGAACACGGCAGCCGGGGCCACGTAGTTGGCGAAGACTGCAAGGAATGCCGCAGCGGTCGACAGCATCACGGCCCAATAAGGCGTGCCGCTGCTATTGGTGCGCTGGGAAACGGCCGGCGCATCGCCGCGCTTGCCCAACGAGAACATCATGCGCGAAGCGGTGTAGAGCGCGGAGTTCAGGCAGCTGGTGACCGCAACCAGAACCACGATATCAACGATCAGCTTGGCATTCGGGATACCCATGCGCTCAAGCACAGTCTGGTAAGAACCAACACTGGCGAGAATCGGGTCGTTCCATGGCACCAAGGCCACAACGATGAAGATGGAGACGAGGTAGAACAAGCCAATCCGCCAGATGACCGAGTTGGTGGCCTTGGAGATCTGCTGGCCAGGGTTCTTCGATTCCGCGGCCGCGATGGTCACGATCTCGGTGCCCATGAAGGAAAACATGGTGGTCAAGATAGCGCCCAGCACCGCGCCCATGCCGTTTGGCAGGAAGCCTTGAGTGTCGAACAGGTGCGACACGCCGCTGACCTGACTTGTTGGCAAGAAGCCAAAGATCGCCAGAATGCCCAGACCGATAAAGCCGATGATCGCAACGACTTTGACCAGGGCGAACCAGAACTCGAACTCGCCGTAGTTCTTCACGCTGAACAGGTTGGTCACTGTCAGCAGTAACGTGATAACCAAGGTGAAGGCCCAGATCGCCACGTTCGGGAACCAGGCATGCAGAATGGTCGCGGCAGCGTTAGCCTCCAGCGGGATCACCAAAACCCAGAACCACCAGTAGAGCCAGCCGATGGTGAAACCGGCCCAGTGACCGATCGCACGATCGGCATACGTCGAGAAGGAGCCTGTATCTGGCGATGCAACGGCCATCTCGCCGAGCATGCGCATGACCAGAACCACCAGCGCACCGGCGGCAGCGTAGGCCAACAGCACGGCCGGGCCTGCAGCGGCGATGGCGTGGCCGGAGCCGACGAACAGGCCGGCACCGATAACCCCGGCGATCGACAGCATGGTCACATGACGCGGTTTGAGCCCCTGTTCAAGGCCATTGGAGCTTTGGGAACTGCTCATTAAAACTACCTTTGTAAGGAAAAGCGGAAGCGTGCATCCCGTTTGGCGTTCCTTCTCGTAAAAAGAAACCAACAGGGCGTTTCGTATTCTGCACGCAATAATTGCGCCAAAATGTTGCAAACTCCTCAACCTCGGGGCTCTCAGCCTGACCGGGTAGTTATCGCAAGTCATTGAGATTAATGGCAATTCGCCAGAGCGTTACCTGGCGACCCACTTTAGTAACGAAACAGCGCACCAGAAACACACCCCGGAATCACCCCTCGCACAATAAAAGTGCGGATCAGGAACGTTTGGCCGGTTAACGCTTCCAACACCCCGCCAAAGCTGGCAACATCGCGCCCTTTTTTACGGGCAGCCGCACCCCATCGGGTTCAAACGGCTGTTCGGTTGATAGCAGCGCGACAGTCTGCTGTACCGATGCGACAACCTGCCACACGCCATCCGTTTACCGTCCCGAGCGCTGTTGGCTGCCATTCGAACGCTATGCTAGCTTGGCCGCCTCGCCAGGAAGGCGACCAACAGCAGGAGCGCAACACACTATGAGGAACGCACATGGCTGAGGCCACGCCCGCGCTTGAAATCCGCAACTTGCACAAACGCTACGGACAGCTTGAGGTGCTCAAAGGCATCTCGCTGACCGCCCGCGACGGCGACGTGATCTCGATCCTGGGCTCCTCCGGTTCCGGCAAGTCCACGTTCCTGCGTTGCATCAACCTGCTGGAAAACCCGCACCAGGGCCAGATCCTGGTGGCTGGCGAAGAACTCAAGCTCAAGCCCGCCAAGAACGGCGAATTGGTCGCTGCCGACGGCAAGCAGATCAATCGCCTGCGCAGCGAGATCGGTTTTGTGTTTCAAAACTTTAATCTCTGGCCGCACATGAGCGTGCTCGACAACATCATCGAGGCCCCGCGCCGCGTGCTCGGCCAGAGCAAGGCCGAGGCCATCGAAGTCGCCGAAGCCCTGCTGGCCAAGGTCGGCATCGCTGACAAGCGCCACGCCTACCCCGCGCAACTCTCCGGCGGCCAGCAGCAACGCGCGGCCATCGCCCGTACCCTGGCGATGCAGCCCAAGGTGATTCTGTTCGACGAACCCACCTCCGCCCTTGACCCGGAAATGGTCCAGGAAGTACTTAATGTCATCCGCGCATTGGCCGAAGAAGGCCGCACCATGCTGCTCGTGACCCATGAAATGGGCTTCGCCCGTCAGGTTTCCAGCGAAGTGGTGTTCCTCCACCAAGGCTTGGTAGAAGAACAAGGATCGCCGCAGCAGGTGTTCGAAAACCCGCTTTCGGCGCGCTGCAAACAATTCATGTCCAGCAACCGCTAACGGAGCTACCCGCATGCAGAACTACAAAAAGATCTTCCTGGCTGCGGCCGTCACCCTGGCCTTCAGCGCCGGTGCCGTCGCCGAGACCTTGAAGATGGGCATCGAAGCGGCCTACCCGCCGTTCAACAATAAAGATGCCAGTGGCAATGTCGTCGGCTTCGACAAAGACATCGGCGACGCCTTGTGCGCCAAGATGAAAGTCGAGTGCACCGTGGTCACCTCCGATTGGGACGGCATCATCCCGGCCCTGAACGCCAAGAAGTTCGACTTCCTGATCTCCTCGATGTCGATCACCGATGAGCGCAAGCAAGCGGTGGACTTCACCGCACCGTACTACTCCAACAAACTGCAGTTCATTGCCAAAAAAGACGTCGACTTCAAGACCGACAAGGCTTCGCTGCAAGGCAAGGTGATCGGCGCCCAACGCGCGACCCTGGCCGGCACCTGGCTGGAAGACAACATGGAAGGCGTCGAAGTCAAACTCTACGACACCCAGGAAAACGCTTACCTGGACCTGACTTCCGGTCGTCTGGACGGCATCCTGGCCGACAAGTACGTCAACTATGAATGGCTGAAAAGCGACGCAGGCCGCGCTTACGAATTCAAGGGCGACCCGGTGGAAGAAAGCGACAAGATCGGTATCGCCGTTCGCAAGAACGACCCGATCCGCGAAAAGCTGAACGCTGCGCTGAAAGAAATCGTCGCTGACGGCACCTACAAAAAGATCAACGACAAGTACTTCCCGTTCAGCATCTATTGATTCTGACCTGCCTGACCGGCGCCGTTCGCTGACGGCGCCAGTCCTTGGCATTGCCTGCCGCGATTTGAAAAGAAATCCATGATTATCGACCTCTACGGATTCGGCCCGGCGCTCGCCGCTGGCGCACTGATGACTGTGAAACTGGCACTCTCGGCCTTGTGCCTGGGGCTGGTGCTCGGTCTGCTCGGCGCCTTGGCCAAGACTTCCCCGTACAAGCCGCTGCAATGGCTTGGCGGCACTTATTCAACGCTGGTTCGCGGCATCCCGGAATTGCTCTGGGTGCTGTTGATCTACTTCGGCACAGTCAACCTGATGCGTGCGCTGGGTGAGTTCTTCGGCAACCCCGAGCTCGAACTCAACGCCTTTGCCGCCGGCGTGATTGCGCTGGGGCTGTGTTTCGGCGCCTATGCCACGGAAGTGTTTCGCGGGGCGATTCTGGCGATTCCCAAAGGTCACCGTGAAGCCGGTGTGGCCCTGGGCCTGTCGAAATTTCGCATCTTCACCAAGCTGATCATGCCGCAGATGTGGCGCATCGCCCTACCGGGCCTGGGCAATCTGTTCATGATTCTGATGAAAGACACTGCGCTGGTATCGGTCATCGGCCTTGAAGAAATCATGCGTCACGCGCAAATCGGCGTGACCGTGTCCAAGCAACCGTTCACCTTCTATATGGTGGCCGCCTTTATGTACCTGGGCCTGACCATTCTGGCCATGACCGGCATGCACTTCATGGAACGACGCGCCGCTCGCGGCTTTGCGAGGAGCACCCAATGAATTGGGAAGTCATCATCAAGTGGCTGCCGAAACTGGCTCAGGGCGCGACACTGACCCTGGAACTGGTGGCCATCGCCGTGATCGCCGGGTTGCTGCTGGCGATTCCGCTGGGCATCGCTCGCTCGTCTCGACTCTGGTACGTGCGGGCATTCCCCTACGGCTACATCTTCTTTTTCCGTGGCACGCCGCTGCTGGTTCAGCTGTTTCTGGTCTACTACGGGCTGGCGCAGTTCGACGCGGTGCGTAACAGCTCGATGTGGCCGTACCTGCGCGATCCATTCTGGTGCGCCACCGTAACCATGACCCTGCACACCGCCGCCTACATCGCCGAGATCCTGCGCGGCGCGATCCAGGCGATTCCACCGGGCGAGATCGAAGCGGCGCGGGCGTTGGGCATGTCCCGGGCCAAGGCGTTGTTCTACATCATGCTGCCCCGTGCCGCGCGTATCGGCCTGCCGGCGTACAGCAACGAAGTGATCCTGATGCTCAAGGCCAGTGCCCTGGCCAGTACCGTGACCCTGCTGGAGCTGACCGGCATGGCCCGCACCATCATTGCCCGCACCTACCTGCCGGTTGAGATCTTCTTCGCCGCGGGCATGTTCTATCTGCTGATGGCTTACGTGCTGGTGCGCGGCTTCAAGCTGCTGGAGCGCTGGTTGCGCGTCGATGCCTGCCAAGGGCGCTGATGCCTGCGTGCTGACGGGCGAGACCCTACTCGCCCGCTTCGCTGCGCTGGATGCTTTTCTGATCGAGCATCAGGCGCTGTGGAAGCCCCGACCGTTTACCCATCTGCAACTACCCTGGGAAGCGTCCTACCCGGAACTGGCGTTGTGGCTACGCGGGCGGTCGCTGGAAGATGCGGAAAACAGTCATAACCAGCCTGGCTGGCTCGATGCGCCGGAGCCGTTTGCTTCATTGGCAGCGATGTCTCTTGAGCTGAGTGCGGTAGGTGAATTGCCGGCTCGTGCACTCGAAGCGGCGGGCCATCGGTTGAATGTGGATGTGCCGGGGCGCAAGTGGCAGCAGATTGAAGCGTTCGCCGGCTGCTTGCAGTTTGCCCGTGCACCGACGCATTGGCTGGACTGGTGTTCGGGCAAGGGCCATTTGGGGCGACGCCTGCTACAAATCGGTCAACAATTGACCTGCCTGGAATACGACCCGACGCTGGTCGCCAGCGGCCAGGCACTCAGCCAGCGCCATCAAATGCATGCGCTGCATGTCGAACAGGATGTACTCGCGCCTGGCGCAGCACCCTTATTGAATGCCGATCACACACCCGTAGCGCTGCACGCTTGCGGGGATCTGCATGTGCGACTGATCCAGCTCGCCAGCGCCGCCGGTTGCAAACAACTGGCCATCGCACCGTGCTGCTACAACCGGATCAGTCTGAACACCTATCGGCCACTTTCCTGTGCGGCTGAGCGCTCCGACCTACACCTTTCCCTCGATGATCTTGCGCTGCCGATGAGCGAAACCGTCACCGCTGGCGCTCGCGTCCGACGCCAGCGCGACACCTCCATGGCCCGGCGCCTGGGGTTCGACCTGCTGCAACGGCAACTTCGCGGTGTCGACGACTACCTGCCCACCCCTTCCCTGCCCAGCGCCTGGCTGGACAAACCCTTCTCCGATTACTGCCGCGATCTGGCCGCACTCAAAGACTTATCCACAGTCCGCACGCCAGATTGGGCCGCACTGGAAGCCGCCGGTTGGCAGCGACTGGCCGAAGTGCGCAACCTGGAGCTGCTGCGAGGCCTTTTCCGACGGCCTCTGGAGCTGTGGCTGGTACTCGATCGGGCACTTTTCCTCATTGAGCAGGGTTATGTCGTTCGTCTCGGCACCTTCTGCGAATCCCCACTCACACCGCGCAATTTCCTGCTCCTGGCAGAGCGCCCTTAAACAGCCGCAACCTGTGGATAACTCTGTTGATGGAATTATCGTGGATCCAATATCCACGCTGTTTTACGCCTAAAACACTACTGGTCATTTTTTGTTCACAAAAATAAAAAACCCGTAAAACAGGTATTTGCGGACAAATGAGAACGAGTCCACAAAAGCGCAATGATCAAGCAGATTCCGCCAGCCCGTTGTGCATAAGCATTAAATCAAAACGACATAACCGCCGAATTCCGGACATCACGGGCGGAAAATTGCGCCTTGTAATCCCCCTTGCTATACACGCATACGAAGGCGCCGACAGTGCGGCCAAGAACAAGAAAAATCTTCGACCGTGACGTTCTGCAGAGGCCATCAATTCAGCCACCCCGTCACCAACGCCGAAAACCACCTCGCCGCCGCCCTGCAACGCGCTGAACACGCCGAAGTGCAACTGCGGGCTATGCAAAACAGCCGAGCCCGGCGCACCCTGCAGAAACTCAAGAAAGTACTGCATCGCGCCTGACCGAAAGCCTGCGCAAAAATAGTCTGAATTCAGGGGTTTACAGAACCAACCCAATCGCTATAATCGTCGCCCTGACACGCCGGTATAGCTCAGATGGTAGAGCAACTGACTTGTAATCAGTAGGTCCCGGGTTCGATTCCTGGTGCCGGCACCATACAAGGTTCCATAGAAAGCTTTCAAAGTCTCTGGAACCCCCGAAAAACCCGCCTTCTGGCGGGTTTTTTCGTTTTAGCGTTCCATCGGTTTCCGTCAGAAACTGGTGGATTCCAACCGTTTTAAGGGTAGAGTTTGGGATACAGGTCACTTCGATAAAAGGGAGTACCCTTATGTCGCGCACCACAGCTCCGCTCTCCGACGCAGCTTGCCGCTTGGCAAAACCTACAGACCGCGCCTACAAGCTTTTCGACGGCGATGGCCTCTACCTCCTAGTCCAGCCCAATGGCCGCAAAGGCTGGCGGCTCCGTTACGTCAAACCTGACGGACGCGAAGGACTGACCTCGTTCGGCAACTACCCCGTCATTGGCCTCGCCGATGCGCGCCGCAAGCGCTTGGAAGTTAAGCGAATGCTGGCGGATGGCGTTGATCCTATAGAGACCAAGCACCAAGCCAAGGCGGAAGCCGTAATCAAAGGCAGAACCTTTGAAAGCGTTGCGCTCGACTGGCATACGGAAATGTCGGCCAAGTGGGCACCAGGCCATTCCAAGACTGTGATGAGCCGCCTCAAAACCCACGTGTTCCCGCTGATCGGCGCCCGCGCCATTGTCGACCTCGACACCCATGACCTCATGCAGCCCTTGGAAGCGATCAAGAAGCGCGGAACGATAGACGTAGCTTTAAGGGTACAAAACTACCTGCAGAGCATCATGCGCGAGGCAAAACGCCTCCGGCTTATCACCGCAAACCCTGCTTACGACCTCGAAGGCTTGATCAAAGCCCCGCGGGTGGTACATCGCCCCGCTCTACCCTTATCGCGACTGCCGGAACTGCAAGAGCGGATCGACACCTATAAAGGCCGGGCACTTACCCGTCTGACGGTGATGCTGTCGCTGCATGTGTTTGTACGATCCAGCGAGCTGCGTTTCGCACGCTGGAGCGAGTTCGACCTCAAGCGCGGCACCTGGGAGATACCGGACACTCGACCCGCGTTGGAGGGAGTACCCTTTTCCACAAGGGGTACGAAGATGGCAGGGGATATCCATTTAGTACCCTTATCGCCGCAAGCAGTGGCGCTACTCGAAAAAATCCATGCACTCACAGGCAAATTCGCATTGGTCTTCGCAGGTGATGCCAAACCCTGGAAACCCATGTCCGAAAATACCGTGAACAACGCGCTACGAACGATGGGATACGACACCAAAACCGATATCTGCGGGCATGGGTTTCGTTCGATGGCCTGTAGCGCGCTGATTGAATCAGGATTGTGGTCGGAGACGGCCATTGAAAGGCAGATGAGCCACAAGGAACGCAACAACGTCCGCGCCGCTTACATTCACAAGGCAGAGTTCATCGAGGAACGCAGGCTGATCATGAACTGGTGGAGTCGGTATCTGGAGGCCAACCGGCAAGAGCATGTCACTCCACACGAATTCGCGAACCAGACCGGAGCGAACGTCACTCGCCTAAAAGCAAAACGTGGCGCAACCGAGTAAGCGCTCGGTCTTCATATCTCAGTGATCCGCTTTTCCACGCGGGTCCATCCAAGCAGGGCTGCAAAGCCGCCCTGCTTGGATGGACCTCACTTAAAAAATCGAAAGCCCAAGTAACTGTCTGTGGAAAACCACTGATTTCCACCGGTGGATAATTTCATCCACAGCCGCAGAACTCCCGAAAATTCGAGCCTTGACCCGAATTATCCACAGGCGTAGAAAAGATCGGGCAAAGCGCTGTCGTTGACAGCAACCCAGGTAGCCAGAACCTTTAAGGCTACGCCACACCGTGGTGGTTCTCCCAAAGTGCGATTAGCGTCCGGCGGCTCGCACGGTCACAGCGATGTGATGGATGCCTACTTTTACCAGTGTGCCCACTGCGGCAACTCATCCCCTTTCATAGCTGCCCTGCAGCAACCTATCCGCTTGGCCATTTCCTTGCGCCAACCTGCGCCCGTCTCTTTCTTCCGGAAAGAGACGGGCGCTCCTACCGCTGCTGCAGCCCAACTCGTACAAGGCTTTGCGGCATTTCCCCTCGCGACAATCGGCGTGACAAACACCGAAGTCACCAGCAACAGCGATGCAGATGATGGTGCCGCAGCCCACGGAATGGACTGCACCTGACTGACAGTCAGGCATGCCCCGGTCATCGCATCACTGCCTTCACCTGACTCAGGATCTCGCGGCGCCGGCCTCGTCAGCCAGCGCAGCCTCCACCCGCCCACCGATAACGGTGTTCAGGAGGCCAGATCATGAGATGCCCAAGCTCCCGGTCGTAAAGAGCCGCCAGTCCCGCGTTAGTGGACAACCCTCACAGGTCGCAGGGACCCTGATCCCTGATAACACTCAGCATTCTTGGCGGGATGACGTGAGGAAGGTTTTAAAAGTTTTGGCTTCGAGAGGAGTTCGATCATGGCATTGGTCGGTAGACGGGATGGGCGCAATTTTGGCTTTGGCCGGCAACTGAGTTATGCGGGGCCGCAAGCGCTGAAAGATCTGTTTGGCGGTGGGCATTACGGCACGGTCAAAGCGCACAGTGATCGCTGGCAGGCGTTTGTGCGGTGGTGCCGATCTGAGGATGGGCCGGGCTGCAATGATGCGCGGAAGATTGATCGACAGATGCTGTTAGATTACGCAAAACATCTGCGTCAACAGGTGCAGCAAGGCAGGTTGGCCATCACGACCGCACAAAACCGGTTGTCCAGCGTGAACCGAACCATGGCTGCGCTTCGCGGTGATCAGTATGTGAAAGTGTCGAGCCCGAGTAAGGCGCTGGGAATGCAGCGCACCAGTGTTCGTCGTTCAGTGCCGCAAGGCCAAGACCGCGAACAGGTGAAGCGGATCGTAGAGGTACTTTGCGAACACCAAATACCGCGCGCCGCGGCCATCGCTCAGTTAGCGCGAGCCACCGGCATGCGCTTGCGTGAAGCGATTTTGGCCGACATCCAGCGTCTGCAACGTGAAGCCCAACAACTAGGCAAGATAAACATCCAGGACGGTACCAAAGGAGGTCGTTCGGGCGCCTCAGCCCCTCGGTGGATAACGGTGGATGAACACATCTGTAATGCACTGACATTTGCCCAACAGGTCTTGCCTGACGGTAGCCGCAACCTGTTAGCTCCAGACGAAAACTACCGTGATTTCAACCAGAGCGTCGTTCGTCCCGCTCGAGACGTTCTCCATCACCAAGGCCTCAAAGGATTCCACGAGCTACGAGCGGTCTATGCGTGTAAACGTTATGAGCAGATTACTCGTCATCCCGCACCTATCAACGGCGGTAATTGCCATCGACTGGACTCATATCGTGATCGGGAGGCCAGAACACAAATCAGCTACGAACTGGGCCACAGTCGTATCGACGTGGTTTCGGCTTACATTGGTGGCCGAGCATGAGCAAACCATATGATATGGAGCTTTTCCTAGAGGGAGTGCTGACCGGGTCGTATACCACGCGCCTGCGTCATATTCGTCAAGCAAAAGCCATTCACGCCGCAATCGTAGAACGCTGGCAGCGGGACAACCCATGGACGTGGCAGCGAAAGCACCTGGTATGGTTCCTGAGCCACAGGATAAATAATCGAAAAGATACGACTCGCTATTATTATCAGTTAACGATTCAACTGATAGCGAAACGAATAGGTAAGCCATGGGACCTCCTATAAAATCGACGAACAACAAACTAATACCGCTACCCACCATTGACTAGTGACCACTGCAAGCAACAAGAGATAAAATTACAGCATGACTGGAAAGGAAAAGCTTCAGCTAAGACCATAAGTTTATGTTCGTCGAGAGCCAAAGGATTTTACGATAATAAATCTAAAAATCAATCACTCTAAACAGGAGTGCTTTCTCAGTCACAACTGAATTTTACCGATTGCATTTAAGTTGCAAAAAAACTAAGCTACCTCTCATCAGAATTTTTTTTGAAAATAGTAGGGTTTATGAGCAACTCACTTGATATGGAATTCTTAAGCGCTGCTTTGATCACACAAGGTGAGCATAAGTTTTACACGTTAACAATGCCTATCGACGTTATTGTAAGATGTTGCTCCCCTAACCCTCGAGCCGAGGATCCACAAGACGGTTTTCAAAGGTCTTTAGATGTTAATCGTGCAGAGTCCATTGCCTCATATGTTCGTGATGGTGGAGTGATCCCCTCCAGCATTATTCTTTCGGCGCAGATAACTTCCGGATTCGAGTACAAAAGCCGAAATAAAACAATAGGTTTTAACCCTCATGTGTCTTCCTTTCTTATTATTGACGGGCAACATAGGGTCTATGGATTCAGAAAACTAATGGAAAGTGGTTTTGGCGAGAAACTGCGCATTCCGGTTGTGATTTTTACCGATCTAACGCCAGTACAAGAAGCAAGAATATTTATAGACGTCAACACACTTCAGCGGCCCGTCCCCAAAGAACTTTTACTAGACATTAAAAGATTGGCCGAAACTGAAAATGAGGAAGAAATCCTGCTTGACTGCCTATTTTCTTTCTTTGAGGAAGAACCTGACAGCTATCTATTTGACAAATTAAGCAGATTTGAGAAAAAGAAAAATAAAATATCAAAAGTTACTTTTTACGAAGCCTTTAAGCCACTCTTGCGCTCTTTTGAAGTTAGCAATGTCAAGCGACTTTATAGTATGGTTAACGCATTTCTCAAAGCGGCACACGACGTAGTAACTAATGGCGGAATCGCTTTTGACGATGTGATTACAAAACCTACTGTATTTAAGATCATGACTGCACATTGCAAAGCAGTGATCTCGATAATAGCGGAAAATGATCCAGGCCTTACGACTAAAATAAGCGAGCACAAGAAGTTTTTACAAAGGTCGATAGCATCAAATTTCGATAACATCCTCACTGCTAAGTCATATCTGAAAGAAGTGGAGAATCTAGACAGACGCCTCCTACGCAGTAAAATGAAAATATGAATAGTTTTGTAAAATATTCTCGACTTTTATTTTCCTCAGCTGTGAGCGAAGTTGCTTCTGCACGACGCTTCAAAGGGGAACGAGTTATGGAAAACTTAAAGGAAATCCAAATATCAGTTAAGAACTGCAATGAAGGCAGCTCCTGCTTTACAGTTCAAGCGATTGACAAACAGTCTTTTGGTAACTACATGTCGGGAGAAGCTGCTCGATTTTGGCTAGCATCAATGCTGTCATTTGTACGAGCCAGGCAATGTCAAGAAAGCAATGCGGCTTGGCAAGTCGTAGAGCTTTATTATGCTGCTTACTATGCTGTGCATTTTACAATGCGCCTTACGGGTTTTAGCCTATCCAATCTCGACGCCGGAGCCGTCTCACACATCCAAAGAGCCAACCTGACCGAGAAACAGATAGCCCCTTCAACCGGGCTATATAAAATCGACTTCAGAGACCTCGATAATATTGAGTTCACCAAGATGCCAAAAGGCGGCGGATCACATAAGGATGCCTGGTGTTGCTGGGAAAGCATAATAAAAGAATTACTTCTTAAAGCCGAAGACGACATTCAAGAATATGCATCAGAAAGTATAAGCTTAATCGAACATCAAAAGTTTGTTTACAACGGAGGAGGTTACGGCCCACCGAAGGTTAGGTCCGAGATCAATTATCAGTTTAAGGGCTCCCTATGGGCATTTGAGCAGCCTCCTAAGCGCCACATTAACAAAATCAACGAAATGGTCCTAGGCAGTGTACGAGCCGTTTCTGGCAAAGTATCTCAACCAGAATCCCTTATAGCTAGCTCAAACTATGTAGTATACCTAGCAACTGCGCTTTTTGATGCAATCATCAATAGGTATCCAAATAGCATCCTTAATAAATTACATCAAAAATACGCTGGTGAGTTTTCCGAAATAATTACCAACTTCAAACCAAAAACTTAAATTCTCCATCGAAAATAGTACCCTAGCATGTTATTTGGCTATCAAACCTGTAGGAGCGGCCTTGGAGCCATCTGAGATATAAAATCGTGGTTACAATGACGATAATCACCAGAACCGAAAGATCATTTTGGGCTAATGCCCCTACGGCAGAGGATCACGCGTTCGTAGATCCCCCTTCGTTTAAAGAAGCAGTATCTGATCTGAAGGATAATTTTAGGGGTATAAACGTTTATAATTTTTAAAAACCTGTTAAAAACTAATAGGTTATCTTTTTATTCGACTCCTGGTGCCGCACCATACAAAACGAAGCCCTCGCAGAAATGCGAGGGCTTTGTTGTTTCTGGCATCTATAAAAACTGCCCTTGTAGATACCGTCTTAACCCTCCCCTGCGCCAAATCTACCTGCACACCGCCCCATCACAATTTCACTTCAGCGCTAAGCACTTAACTGCCTAATCCAGTCAAGGCTCGCCACGGTAGAACCGGAAGGCCGGTATTCACACCCGATCCATCCTGTGTAGCCACGCTGCTGCAGCGCTGCGAACAAGGCTGCAAAGTCGATGCTCCCCGTTCCCGGCTCGTGGCGCCCCGGGCAGTCGGCAATTTGCACATGAACTGTTCTGTCGTAAAACCGAGCCAGAATATCTGCTGCGTCTCCAGTCAGAAGCTGGGCATGGTAAAGATCGAGGATCAGCCCGACACTCGGGAAGGTTTCCAGCACTTGTTGCGCCTTGCTGAAGTCAGCCATGTAATAGCCCGGCATCTCCTGCGCACAAATTACTTCGATAAGCGGCCGCAAACCCTGATCCTCGAAGTACTTGACGGCATACTCCAGGTTGCTCCCGAAGACACGCCCTGCGTCATCCTGCGTCGTAACACCAGACATAATATGGACATCCGAACATGCCAGCGCCTTTGCATAGCTGGCGGCCCGGAGCAATCCGTTGCGAAACTCTTCCTCCTTGCCCTGCAAGGCAGCGATGCCTTTGGTAACGCCAGCCGGTGCAGCGAATTGAATCAACGGCAGACTGTATTGAGCCAGATGGTCGGCCAAGAGACTCGCGTCGAACTCATAGGGCGATGGGAACTCTACCGCCCGAAAACCAGCTGCAGCGGCGGCTTCGATGCGTTGCAGAAAAGGCAATTCATTGAATTGGAAACCGAGATGAGCATTGAACTTGAGCATTGGGTAAACATCCATCCTGGGAAGAAAATCATCAGCCTGGAGCATCCTTCGCAGCTCCAGCGCTGCACTATAGGTTGATGTTGTCAGCATGCTCAAATCGTGCGGGTCTTTTTTGCTCAAACCTGGGATATGACGATTTCCATTTAGGAAAATAACGTTGTCCCTTTTCCACTTCTCAGAGGCCATTGCTCCCGGACGCCGCTCCTGCCTCGTGCCCTTTGCCGAGAAAAGGGGCGGTCTCCACTTCCAGCATCAGCAACACCATTTCCGTCAACTCGGCGTCGGACTTCTGTCCCGCATAGAGGTCATGGAGTGCTTTGGCGAAGGGAATGCGCAGGTCTTGGTTTTCTTCGCGGGCGGTATCGCTGTATTGCATTAGTTCGCTGATGGCTCGCAATACAGCCGCTTGCCACCGAGCGGTGGTCCTGGGACCATCGCTGGTGATTGCAATCAACTTATCCTTCGTCAGCTGGCGAAGGGCAGGTTCTCGCAACGGCTTATGCTGCTTTGGGTTGCGAGTGATCTTTGACATACCGGACGATACTCAGCGTTTCCTGCCGGAACTGCTCGTAGTCGATCTGCTGGGCGTTAATAAAGGTGCTGCCCATCATGGTCAGCGAGCCCATAAAGCTGGCTTCGGAAATTTCCTCATCGCTCGCGCCAAACAAGCGCGCGGCTTCGGTATGGAACAGGGCGCAATACTTGCAACGGGTCGCCCCGGATACCGCCAGACCTATCAACTCCTTGTACTTATTAGGAATCTTGGTATCTGCCAGCCAGAAATCCCGGGCTACGCCCCAGAATCCGATCGCGCCGCCTTCCGGCATCTGCTTGATCCACTCCGGAACCAGACCCAGGGTCTGTTCAATTTCCTGATAGGTATCACGAATGGCCATTTGACACCTCCTTATCTCTGTAGAGACATCTTCTATAGAGATATAACTAGTTTAGTTCGCTGGCGGCCATGCCAGAGCCGGCTGCAGCACGACTCCAGCAAATGAACTCTTAACCATCGTAGAAACAACAGGATGGATTTAGATTTTTCGGGAGCAATGAAGTACCACTAAGTACCTGGAGTTATCAGACTTAGCGGGTTGGCTAAGAGACGATCTTCGGATGCACGTGCTGGTAAAGCGTGCGCCATACAAAACAAAGCCCTCGCAAAACGCGAGGGCTTTGTTGTTTCTGATGTTTAGAAAACAGGTCTTAGTGACCCGCACTCTGCCCACCATCAACGTGCAGAATTTCCCCGGTGACAAAGTTGGCGCTGTCCAGATACACCACAGCCTGAGCAATATCACTGATCTCGCCCATATGCCCGATCGGGTGCAAATTCCCCAGCGCTTCATGGGTTTCCTCATCATGCATCGGCGTTTTGATGATGCCGGGGCTAACCGCATTCACTCGAATCCCGCGCTTGGCGTACTCGATGGCCAGGGATTTGGTCGCCGCGTTCAAGCCACCTTTGGTCAACGAAGCCAGTACCGATGGCACACCGTCAATGGCGTGGTCCACCAGGCTGGTGGTGATGTTGACGACGTGGCCTTTGCCCTGCTTCTCCATCTCGGTGATCGCGAGTTGGGTGATGTAGAAAAAACCATTCAGGTTCACCGACAGCACCGCGGCATAGTCTTCAGGGGTGTAAGCCGTGAACGGTTTGGCGACGAAGATCCCGGCGTTGTTGACCAGGGTGTCGATGCGGCCAAAACGTGCGATCGCTTCACGAATGACTTGCCGAGCGACTGCCGGGTCGCCGATGTCGCCCGCCACGGTGAGGATATCCGGGTCGGTGGACGATTTGATCGAACGCGAGGTGGCGACAACCTTGTAATCGAGATCACGGAAAGCCTTGACCATGCCTGCGCCGAGACCTTGGGATGCGCCAGTAATAACGATGACTTTTTTCGAATTGCTCATGATGAACCTCTACTCATAAATGATGGTTTGAAAAAGTGATTAATCAGGCTTCAACAGGCGCCTGCGCCATTTGTCTCAACATCTGTTCGTAGTACTCGACCGATTGCGAACCGGACACCAGGTGACGACCGTTCAGCACCATGGCCGGTACCGAATTAATCCCGCGCTCGCGGTAAAACACTTCAAGCTCACGCACTTCCTGGGCAAGCGCTCCGGATACCAACACTTCACGCGCACTCGCCGCATCCAATCCCACTTGCGTCGCTAGTCGAACCAGCGTTTCGCGATCGCTCGGGTTCTGGCCGTCGGTGAAATAAGCACGTAGCAAAGCTTTCTTGAGTGCGAGCTGCCGCCCCTCCTGCAACGCCCACAACAGCAATCGGTGAGCATCGAAGGTGTTATGGAAGTGGGTGCGCTTCTCCAGATCGAACTTGAACCCGATGGCCTCACCCCGAGCGATCTGCATCGCTTTGCCAGCGGCGACGTCCTCGGCACTGCGCCCGTACTTGCGCATCAAGTGCGCAACCGCGTTCTCGCCTTCGGCCGGCATGTCAGGGTTCAGTTCGAAAGGCTTGAAAGTCAGCTCGACCGAGACCTCACCCGCCACGTTCTCGATCGCTTGCTCCAACGCCGTCGCACCCAAGGCACACCACGGGCACACCACATCGGAAACGAAATCGATGGTGACGGAGGCGGTCATGACTGCCCCTCCGCCTCAGCCAGTTGCTTGCGGTACTGGGTGGTAGTGATACCGGCATAGCCCCAGTTATCGGTGTCGACTTCCTCGATCACGATGTGGGTCAGGTCCGGGCGTTTGTTGAGGACGCGTTCCAGGGTTTCAGTGATTTCAGCGATCACCTGAGCTTTCTGCTCCGAGGTAACGCCATCGCGGGTAATGCGTACGCTGACAAAAGGCATGATGAGTCTCCAGTGACCTGCCCTTCGGGATGAATGGGTAGGTGGGTGGAGCTCAATGTAGGAGGTTGGTTTGGGGGGATAAAGGTGGGGGCGGGAACATCATTAGTGACGTGATGTAATGAGTCAGTCCTCAGATCAGACCTTAACCTTTATGCTAATTATGGCTGGCCAATAATTATGGCGTGTCCATAAAAAGAGGTGGTCGACCAAGCGAAAACAGATTTGGTGCTGATCATCGACGAAGTGCAGCACGCGATTTCCTCCGACGACGGCAATCAACTGCTCCTGGCACTCAAAGCCGCTCGTGATGCAATAAACCCACGCCCTAATACACCTGGCTACTTTCTGTTCATCGGAACGGGATCGCACAGGGCGCAAGTCAGCGAACTGACTGCAAAGCGGAACCAAGCATTTTCCGGTGCAACGTCGGCGGCTTATCCGGTGTTGAAAGGGGATTACGTTGAGTACCTGCTGAACCGCCTCGCAATGACGGTGAAGAAGGAGAAATTGCCGTCTCTTGATGTTGCCATTGAAGCGTTCAACACCCTGGGGAATCGGCCAGAGGAAATGCTCAAGGCACTGCGACAGGTCGTGAGGTACGCGTGGAAGAGATTCAACCGGTGGTGATTGCGCTGGTTGCCGAGAACATCATCATGCGGCGTGGGCATGGGATCTATGCGATTACGGATCAGTTTGTTCAGGAGATTTGGTTGGAAGAACGAGCGTTGATTGATGCCAGTTAGAATCCAGATGAAGCCTGTAGCTCAATGCCGACTGGCCATTGAACGGTGCGGCGGTGTTGGGCTTTTCCGCAGCCTGAAAAGATGCCGACACACGGTCCGACACACACGTTGACACCCAGGCTATAGGGGCAGAGAATTTAATTGAGAGCGCGAAACCGACTGCCTCCAAGTGGCAATAGTCGGCGGAGGGACCTCGTTGATGACTTGGAAATCGACGCCTGGTGAGACCTCTTCTCCCCTGCTTGAGGGAGCACAATATCAAGCACCTTTTCATGAAAGCAGCCTGATCAGGCTGCTTTTTTTTTGCCTTGGGAAAAGGTTTCGTTGATAAACAAACACCCAAAAACGCCCACACCTCCCCCATCCGGGCCACTTTCTTGACCCCGATCATCTCCCCTCCAACAAAAATCTCGATCCTGTGCAAGCCTCCAGCCATCGGACGCAGAATCATTTCGCTACTAAACTCGGGACAAGCATGCTCTGGTGCAGGATCATAGCCGGCACGCGACCCACGCCCACCGGGCGGCAAGGTACACAACAATAGCCAGCCCACTTTAGAGGGCATTACCCAAATGGATAGCAGAACCTTACGCAACCTTATGCGCATCGTGCAGACCGGCTCGTTGTCGGCGGCGGCAGAGCATTCCTTTTTGACCGTGCAGGCATTGGCCGCGCAGTTGAACAAGGTCGAAGAGCAGTTCGGTTTTCGGTTGTTTCGTCGCTCCAACAAGGGGCTGACCCTGACCACACAGGGCACGGAGCTCACGCCCTACATGGACAAAGTGTTGGTCGCCACGCGGCAGCTGGAAGAGAAAGTCGCCGCGCTCAAGGTGCCCGGGCAGCGCACGCTCAAGGTTGCGCTTAACACCACGCTCTCGGCCGACTTCAACCGGCGAATGATCGGACGCCTCATCGAGGTGTTTCCTGATTATCAGCTGGAATTCAGCTACGCCGAGTCGATGGAAAACCTCAGTAAATTGAAGAATGAGGACTTCGACCTGGCCGTGCTGATCGGGCCGCAACAGCCGGGGTTGCCCAGCATTGCCCTGCCCGATGTGCAAGTGCAGGTGGTCGGTGCTCATTGCGGTCAGGAAAACGACCCGCTGGTGCTACTTGGCAATAAATTTCAGGTTCGGCCGGCCGACGACTGTCCGTACTCCCACAGCTTCTTGCGCTTTCTCGACGCAGGCCTTGGCAACTACGAGTCAGGCAAGCGGATGATCTATTCCTGCAGTGAAACCCTGACCCTATCGTTGATCACGCAAATGGACGGCCTGGGCATGGTTTCCCGTGAGGCGGCCCTGCGTAACGGCCTGACCATCTTCCCGGGGTTCGAGGATTCCCTCGAAGTGCGGCTGGCGATCAATAATCCCGAGTTGTCGGGTCAGGCCTTGAATGAAGTGGTCGATCTGCCGTTACATGAACGAGCCGAGCGCAATGTACGCAGCCGTTCCCACCGCAACGGAGAGAAAGAGGTTTTTGCTGAAATACGCACATAACAACGTCGGAATGGCTGCATAAAATTCCGGGCGATCGAGCTGCACATGCTGATCCTTGATCAACAGGGGCGTGAGGCTGATGGCAGCCACGATCGCCACCGGCAGGTATTCCAGCGCCCGGGCGACCAGAGGTGGCCAATGATCGGTGTTCACCTGCAGCGGTAACGCGCGTGGCAGGAATGTCACGGCCATCATCAGCGCGACGACCAGGATCAGGAACGTTTGGTCAGGCATACACCCACTCCGCAGCCCACGAATGTGGCGATGAATACGTTGAAGGGTGAGTTGCCAATCAGGCTCAGTGCCCCCATGCAAGCGACCGCGGCCAGTGCAGCGATCAGTTTGTTGCGGGTGTTGCAGAGCGATACCAGCACGTAGAGCATCATCGCGGTCAGTGCATAGTCGAGCTGATATTTGATCAGGTGCGCCGCGTACTGCGCGCAGATCGCCCCCAGCAAACCGCCGAGTACCCACGAGGTGTGGCAATACAGATTGAAGCCGATCAGGTAACGCACATTGACCGGCGAGCCCTTGCCCAGTTTGACGCTGTGGAAGGCGAACGATTCATCGGTCAGCCCACCGGCATAACACCAGCGTTCCAGACGGCTGAGCCCCATCGCCTGCAGGGCCTTGGCCATGTAGACCGACATCAGCATGTGCCGCGCGTTGATCAGAAACGTGGTGAGGATGATAGTGGTCAGCGACGCGCCGCTGGAGATCAGCGCCAGAGCGGCGAACTGCGAGGCACCGGCGTAGACGAACAGGCACATCGCGACCGGCAGCCACACGGGCATCCCGGCATTGACGGCCATCAGACCGAACACAAACGACACCGTGAAGTAGCCCGCAACCACCGGGCTGGCTTCAGCAAACGTGCGCGAGGGCTGGGGCTCGACCATCAGCGGCTGGCTGCTGGACGTCTCATTCATAGGTCCCTCTCAAAGGTAGTTTCGCCGCGCGGCTCACAAAAGCCCTGGGCACTCCAAAAACGTTTGCCGGCAAGGTTAGCATCGTCGACGAACAGGAACATCCGCAGCACACCCACCCGTTTCATGTCCGCCGAGGCCGCTTCCACCAGACGCTGACCGACGCCCTGGCTGCGATACAACGGGCTCACCGCCAGGTGATTGATGGTGCCACGGCTGCCAAGCATGCCGCCCAACACCGCGCCGACCACTTCGCCACTGACATCGAGTGCGAGGAACGCGGTGGTGGTTTTCTGCACCAGCACACCGCGCAGGCATTTGGCGTCCTGCCATTCACAGAACGACACTTCTTCGAATTGCCGAAAGAAGCGCTCCAGGCGTTGGGCATCCTTGGCCGTCGCGCGTCGCAGCATCACCGGTGCAGAGCACTCGGCGATGTTCATCATGGGGTCGAACTGTTCAGCGAACAATGTCGAAAGCGGTCCCGGGCCGCGAGAAGGAAATGGCCAGAATCTGCCGATAGGCCATTTCGTGAGCATGGGTGTTGCGTGCCGGTGTCACGTAGTGACGCATGTCGCGATCGAGGAAGTAGGTGGTGTCGAGGATTTCCAGATAGGTCGTTGCCGCCAACTGTTCCTCTTGGGCCGAATACAAACGGCTCTCCGCCCCGTCCACATTGTTACGCCCCCAGAAATGCACACCGCTGAACGGATAACCGTCGCAGTGGATACCTTCCGGGGTAATTTCCAGTTGCTTGCCCGGCTTGATCTCGATGCGGATCTGATGAATCTGGCATTGCCAGATTTCGTCGTGCAGTTCCGGCGGCAATACGTGTTTGTACACCTCGAAATCCGTATCGATCAGGCTGCGCATCACCGGCGAATTAATGACTTCATTGGAGAAGTCCTGGAAGTGCCGCTCCAGTCCACCGACGTAGCTGTTGTTGGCCTTCGATTGCACGTAGGCGCGATGTTCCAATTGCTTCAAGTCACGGGTGACCGGGTTGTATTCAAAATCGCTGTAGCGACGAAAACGCATGCCCGCATCGGCTTGGCCGTAATAACTGTCCGGCTCCATGTTTTCCCAACTTTTGGTCAATCTGACGAAGTCGGAAAAATGACCGAAGAGGTTGAAGTCGGCTCCCTGGACGTTGACATACTTGTCGCGCCGTAGCGATTCGCCAACTTCTCTGTTCAACACGATCATTACTAGGTCTCCGCTGCATTAAGCGGCCTAATCTAGTAGGTGCCGGATTGACGGCCCATGAGAAAGAATTTCAGGCATATCAAGCGTTGCTTGAAACGCAGGATAAAGTTGCTCCAATTCGACTTTTTACGATCGAAAACAGCCGTTTTCGGTGTTTTTATATGGTTATGAGGCAAAAAAACCCCGAACCAGTCAGGGTTTTTATCGAGTCTGAACAACTCAGCCGATCATCAGAAGATGTTGATCGGGTAATCCACGAATACGCGCAGTTCGTTGCCGCTGACGTTGTACTCGCTGGATTTCTGCGACACACGCAGGATCGAGCTGCGTACCTTCACGCTCAGGTCTTTGGCCGGGCCACTCTGCACGACGTACTTGAACTGGTTGAAGATCTCGCGCTCGGTGCCGCCTTCGCTGGTGGAAGTGGTGATGTTGTCGCCGCGCACGTAGGCCACGTTGTAGCTCAGGCCCGGAACGCCGAAGGCGCCGAAGTCCAGACCGTAACCCAGCTGCCAGCTGCGTTCGTCTTCGGCGTTGAAGTCGGACCAGTAGGAGTTCGCCAGGTATATGGTGTTGCCGCCGTCGCCGACGCGGTTTTGGCCGCGCTGATAGCCACCGTAGGCATAACCCAGGTTGCTGTCGCCGGTGCTGCGCTGGTGGGCGAGGGTGAACGAGTGCGGGCCAGTGGCGAAGGTCGCTGCCAGGCTCCAGATTTTGTTGTCGTCGCCGGTGACACCGTTTTCCCGGACGTAGGAGTTGTCCAGCTTGGTGCGATAGCCGTTGAAGTCCAGGGTCAGGGACTGATCCTTGGCGATCGGGAATACGTAGTTGGCGTTCACGTATTGTTTCTTCAGTACGTCTTCGACGTCGGAAGCGTACAGCGCTGCCTTGAACTGTTCGGTGAACTGGTAGCTACCGCCCAATACGTTGATCGACTTCAAGCCACCACTGTCACGGCCTTCAGCGCTTTTGCGCGATTCGGCGGTGAAGCGACCGGCGTTCAGCTCCAGGCCTTTGATCTCTTTGGAGGTGATCAAAGTGCCGGTATAGCTTTCAGGCAGCAGGCGAGAGTTGTCGTAGTTCAGCACCGGCAGGGCCGGCATCTGGTCACCATAGGTCAGCACGGTGCTGGAGATACGGAATTTGACCGCGCCACCGAACTTGGACAGGTCATCCGCCGCGTTGCCGCTGTCGCCCTGCTTGAAGAAGTCGATACCACCGGCGCCGCTGCGGCCTTTGCCGCCGTCCAGGCGCAGTGCGTACAGACCGAAGGCATCCACACCCACACCGACGGTGCCTTGGGTGAAACCGGACGAGTAAGTACCGATGGCCGCTTGGCCCCATTCGGCTTTGTCCGGGTTGCCATCTTTATAGTCACGATTGATGTAGGCGTTGCGCAGCAGCACTTTCAGGCTGCTGTCTTCAACAAAACCCTTGGATTCGGCCTGGTCGTTAGCCATGGCCTGTGTGGTGCTCAACATCCCCAGTGCGATCAGGCTGATTCGCTTGTTCAACATGTTATTTTCCTTATTACGGGTTGATACGCTCTGTGCCAAACAGCTGAAACGGCGCTATCGCGCTCTTTTTTCACCGCAAAAACAAAAAGGCCCGCCCACGAAAATTCGCGGCGGGCCTTTTATTGTTTTGTCAGTCGTGGCGGTTAGCCACAGGCGTTGGGGCGCATCCTATCTGCGCCCTTAATGATGTGTCAATTTCGTGAATCTTCTGTAAATAGGCGAAAATCGTCTAAGAAATCACTTGTCAGCGATAGCCAATTGCACGACATGGCTGTCGACGAATTGTTCGAAATGGGTGACTTTTCCGTCGGCCAGAGTCCACAAGTGCGCGACTCGGGCATTCATCGCACGACCGGTGGCTTTATAGACGCCGCTGTAATTGCCGTAGGCAAATACCTTGTCGCCCTGAGCGACGTAGTTCTCGACCTTGAACTGAAAATCTTCCCACTCAGTGGCCAGACGCTTGAAGACGTTTTCGACGATAGCGTCGAAACCGACGTAGGTCCCGGCGCAGGGGAAACCCGCCGCTTCGGTCCAGCGGGCGTCATCGGCCAGCGCCGCCGCGGTGTTGCGCGCATTCTCCTGGGAGTTGACGCCTTCGTAGGTGCTTTTGATCAGGCTCAGGTTATCCATGGTGACTCCAGGTGAGTTCAATGGGCGCAGCCGTCGAGGCCACAGGTTTGAAACGCGGATGAAGACTCTGTTGCCGAAAGCGACTGGCTCAACCATTGGGCGAAGGCTTGCGGCTTGCCGAGCCAGGGGCCGATATCGACCAGGGTGAACTGGCCATCCAGTTCCAGCGCGAAGGTAGGGAAGCCCTGACCGCCGACACGGGCCAAGAGTGCGCGGCTGTCCTTGATATGGCGATCGGTATCGGCTGCACTAAATGCCTGCTGGAAAGCCTCGGGCTCAAGACCTGTCTGTGCGGCGAGTTCAAGCAAAACAGCCTCGTCAGCGATGCGTCGACCTTCCACGTAATGAGCCGTCTGCAAACGCCCCAGCAACTCCAGTCCGCGCCCGGCGATCTGCTCGGCTGCCAGCACGGCGGCAATCGGCGGCGTGGAATCGAACACCGCCGTCCCATCACGCAGCAATCCCTCAAAATACGCCTCGCCGAACGGCTGGCCGGTGTACTCGGCGATACGTCGGTCATGGGGCATGACGTAATTGCGTAGTTGTGGCGAAACGGTTTGACGATTGGCACCGCTCATCATGCCGCCCCCGTGGCCGATCACCGGCAACACGGCTTGGGCAGCTTGCACCAAGGGTTTGGCGCCGTAGCACCAACCGCACAATGGGTCGTAAATATAGTGAAGGATCATGGGAAGACTCCGGCAACAAAGTAGAAAAACTCGATGCCGGCAGATTAATCCCCAGACAGTTTCGGAAAAACGCTGGAATGACTTTCAGTCTGTTTCTTGAATCGGTCGAATGCCCCTAGTGACCGGCACCTCCGATCTTGCAGGCATCCACTTTTCCAACGGGCATAAAAAAGCGCCGCCTTCCCGGCAGCGCCTTTATCAATCCGTTGTTTTTCTTCTTATCCTTCCATCACATCCCACAATGCTTCCAGTTCCGCCTCGCTGAATAAACCAGCGGGATAGCGCTCGATCATCATCCGGCGCGGATCAGGTTCTCTGATCTGACGCGTTCCATTGGACTTCAACCACTGTGCCAGGACTTGAAGCGATTCGCTGTTAACTGCCAGGGGATGCAGTGCCCGCTCGCCCACTACGTTCATTTCGGCGTTCATCTCAGCGCTCTCTCCTGGTTTGTGAGCGGCTAACTTATCCAAGGTTTATGACAGAACATCGAAGTTCTCTCCCTCCCCGTGTTGCGCCTTCGAAGATACAAGAGCTATGCCAATGTTTTCGAAGTGTCGATAAGTGGATACAAAAAAAGCCCGCAGTCCTGATGGGCTGCGGGCTTTGTGCAAAACGAAGAGGCTAAACCGTTGCTCAATCGATTTTTCAATCAACTCAAGCTGTTACGACCTCACTCACTCTTTGTGCGGAGCGGGCTGTTGTTGGGTAAGGCAATGAATGTTACCGCCCCCAAGTAACAGTTCGCGACCCGGCACCATGACGACTTCGTGCTGCGGGAACAGGTTCTGCAAAATCTCTTTGGCCGGCCCGTCCAGTGGGTCATCGAAGCTTGGCGCGATGATCCCACCGTTGACGATCAGGAAGTTCACATAAGAGCCGGCCAGACGCACGGTCGGATTGCGCTCCTGAGTGCCGTCCACCGGGTCCACACCTGCGCACTCTTCTTCGGTCGCATACAGCGGCCCCGGAATCGGCATTTTGTGCACCGTGAACGAGCGCCCCTTGGCATCGGTGCTGTTTTGCAGCACGTTCATGGCCGCCTGGCAGCGCGGGAAGTTCGGGTCCTGCGGGTCGTCGGTCCAGGCCAGCAACACTTCACCTGGACGCACGTAGCAGCAGAAGTTATCCACATGGCCGTCGGTTTCGTCGTTGAACAAACCGTCCGGCAGCCAGATGATCTTATCCACAGCCAGGTTTGCGCTGAGCACCGCTTCGATTTGCTCACGGCTCATGTGCGGATTGCGATTGCGGTTGAGCAGGCACTCTTCGGTGGTGATCAGGGTACCTTCGCCATCGACATGAATCGAGCCGCCTTCGAGCACAAAACCCTCGGTGCGGTAGCGCGGGCTGCGCTCGATTTCGAGGATCTTGCCCGCCACCTGCGAGTCACGGTTCCACGGCGAATACAAACCACCGTCGAAACCGCCCCAGGCATTGAAGTCCCAATCCACGCCACGGACTTCGCCACTGTTATTGATGACGAACGTCGGGCCGGTATCTCGAACCCAGGCGTCATCGCTGGACATCTCCACCACACGAATATTCGGCACATCGAGACGGGCGCGGGCATTTTCGTACTGGCCAGCGGAGACCGCTACGGTCACCGGTTCGAAACGCGCGATGGCCTTGGCCACTGCGACATGCGCGGCTTGCGCCGGTTTGCCACCCAGGCGCCAGTTGTCCGGACGCTCGGGCCAGACCATCCAGGTCTGGGTTTGGGGTGCCCACTCGGCAGGCATGTAAAAGCCGTCGGCGCGAGGGGTGCTGTTCAAAGTGGTCATGGCTTCAGGACTCCAGGGAACCGTCGAGGGTTTTGATCGCGCCGTACAGGTTCGGACGACGGTCGCGGAACGAACCCCAGGCGCTGCGAATGTGCTCCAGCTCATCGAGGTCGAAGCTGTGAACCAGAATGCCTTCTTCGGTTTTGTTCAGCTCTTGGACCTTCTCGCCAAACTGGTTGGCGATGAACGACGAGCCGTAGAAGGTAATGTCGTAGCCGTCCTGCTCTTCATTGCCGATGCGGTTGCTGGCGATCAGCGGCATCAGGTTGGCACCGGCATGGCCCTGTTGCACGCGCTGCCAGTGGTCACGGGACGAAATGGTCTTGTCGTGCGGCTCACTGCCAATGGCAGTCGGGTAGAACAGAATTTCCGCGCCTTGCAGCGCCATGCTGCGGGCGCACTCAGGGAACCACTGATCCCAGCAGATGCCCACGCCGATTTTCGCGTAACGGGTGTTCCACACTTTGAAACCGGTATCGCCCGGGTTGAAGTAGTACTTTTCGTGGTAGCCAGGGCCATCCGGGATGTGGCTTTTACGATAAATCCCGAGGTTGCTGCCGTCGGCATCGATGATCGCGATGCTGTTGAAGCGCGCGCGACCGGCCAATTCGTAGAAGCTGATCGGCAGCACCACTTGCAGTTCCTTGGCGACTTTCTGGAAGTGCTTGATGGCAACGTTGTCTTCTACCGTCGTGGCCAGTTGCAGGTAGTCCGGGTTCGGCTTCTGGCAGAAGTACGGAGCCTCGAACAGTTCCTGGATCAGGATGATTTGCGCACCTTTGGCCGCTGCCTCACGGACCAGCTTTTCAGCGGTCTCGATGTTGGCTTCGAGGTCCCAGGAACAGGCCATCTGGGTGGCGGCGACGGTAACGATACGACTCATGAATCATCTCCTGGGCAAGTGCTTGAGGGTCAGTGTGGCATCGACCGATGACAGAACGGGAATCACCGGGCGTGGTTCGTCCACACCGTGGGCAGTGGTGACTTTATAGCCGATAAAAATCGGCTTTAAAAGCAATAAATATCCACCACCTCTAAATAACCTCAAAAATTCCCGATAACAATCGACATTTACAACCTCTGCGAGCTGCCTACAAACCTTCGCCCAGCACCTTCGACAGCATGTCCACAAAGAAGTCCACACTCTGCCGCGACGTGACCATCGGCGGTTTGATCTTGAGAATGTTCAGGTAATCACCCGTCGGCTGCATGAAAATCCCCAACTCACGAAGGCGATCGCACAACGCCGTGGTTTCTTCGGTCGCCGGCTCAAGGGTTTCGCGATTGCGGACCAACTCCACGCCCAGATAGAAACCGGAACCATGCACCGCCCCCACCAACGGATGCCGGTCGATCAAGGCTTCAAGACGTTCCTTGAAGTACCCGCCCACGACCTGGGCGTTTTCCCAGAGTTTTTCTTCTTCCATCACATCCAGCACCGCCATGCCGATCCGGCAACTGACCGGGCTGCCGCCAGCGGACGAGAAGAAATAACCCTCGGCCTCCAGCGCTTCGGCGATCTCCCGGCGGGTAATGACGGCGCCCAACGGCTGGCCGTTACCCATGCCTTTGGCCATGGTGATGATGTCCGGCACCACGCCCTGCTCTTCAAAGCCCCAGAAAAATTCACCCATGCGGCCGTAACCGACCTGCACCTCATCGGCGATGCACACCCCGCCTTGAGCACGGACCAGTGCATAGACCTGCTTCAAATAGCCCGGTGGTAGCGAGATGCCGCCGGCATTGCCATACACCGGCTCGCAGATGAAACCGGCGAGTTGGCGTTTCTGCCCGGCGATTTTCGCCAGGTTGTGTTCGACGCTGCGCACGTAGTCCGGCGCGCTGTCCGGGCCACGGAATTCGCCGCGATAGGTGTTCGGCGCAGTCACCGGGTGCACCCAATCGGGACGGCTGCTCAAGGCCTTAGGGTTGTCGGCAATCGAAGTCGAGACCGCATCCGCCGCCACCGACCAGCCGTGATACGCCTCCAGCACACTGAGCATGTCGCGACCGCCGCTGTAGGCCCAGGCCAGGCGAATCGCCAGGTCATTGGCCTCGGTGCCGCTGTTGACCAGGAATACGCGATCCATGTTGTCCGGTGCCAGCTTTAGCAAGCGCTCGGAAAACTCGGCAATCGCGGCATAGTGAAAACGCGAGTTGGTGTTGAGCAACGACCATTGACGGCCGGCGACGGCGGCCATGCGCGGATGACCGTGACCCAACACCGCAACGTTATTGAGCATGTCGAGGTAGGAGCGGCCCTGCATGTCGATCAGGTGATTGCGCCAGCCACGCTCGATGCGTGGCGGATCGACGTAATAATGCTTCTGGGATCGGGCGAAACTGGCATCGCGGCGGGCCAGCAAGGTTTGCGGGTCGAGCTCCTCTTCGGCATCGCAAGCCAGGCCCAGCAACGCAGCCGGCGAGGGGCACAACGCCTGCCAGGCGGCAGCGCGCGAAGGTGTGCAAAACAACGGTGCGTCGAGCTGAGCACTGCGGCACAACTGTACGATCAACGCTCCGCTGACAGAGCCCAGCACCTGGCCTTTGACCAATGCCGCGCCACTACGCACCGATGGGGTCACACCCCACAACCGGACGCTGAGCTCTGGGCCGTCCAGTTGCAGCAGGCTCTCCCCTTCGATATGGATGACCCCGGCAAAGGGTGCTTCGACCGCCGTGCCGTCAGGCACTTGCAACGCCACATGCAATGGGAAAGTGTCTGGTTCGCTGGCACTGTCCGGTCGGGTTTGGGACAGACGATATTGGCCATATCGACTGGCCGCCAGTCCATGAGTTACGGCGGCTTCCGTCAACAGACGCAGATCGATCCCCTGCTGCTCCCAGTTACCCGCTTCGAAATGCGGGCTGAGGACACCCAGATCGATCAAGGCAAACTCACGCCCCACCAGACTCGGCAGCAAGGGAGCAAAGCCTTCGCTGCCTATGCTCGGCAGGCCTTGACCAACCGCGGCAAGAATCGCCGCCTCCATCAATGCCAGCGGCACCGATATGGCCACGCGGAAAATTTCCCACTCATGGGTCAGGTTGTCGCGACTGTACTCGTTTCCCGGATCAATGCTGACCTGCTGTTCGCCACTCAGCACCAACACCGCCGAGCGCGCAACGATCAGCGGCCAGAGCGCCAGCAGTTCTTCATGTTGCAGCGGATTGATCGCGTGATAGGCCCGAACCGCCGGCAAAATGTAGAACGGATCGCCATCGGCATGGTGCAGCAGCGCGGCACAGGTCACCGACAGATCGGTGATCCGCCAGGTTCGGACCAGGTCGCCGAAATCGATGACACCCTGCAACTGCCATTGGCGCTGCGCATCTCGCTGCCAGACCACGTTGTCGTCGGTGATGTCCATATGAATCGCCTGCACCGGCAGCTTATCCACCAAGGGCTGCAAATGGCGCTCGGCCTGCTCGGCCGCTTCAGCAATCAGCTTGCGTTGCTGATCATCCTTGATCACCGGCAGCAAATGCGCGATCAACGCGTTGGCGTGGCGGGCGTCCCATTGAAGGGTGCGCTCAAGGCCAGGATGGTCGAAGCCGGCCAGCGCCAGGTCCATCTCGCCGCAGAGCCGACCGAAACCGGCGACCACTGCCTGGCTCAGATGGTCGAGGTGCGTCAGGGACTGGCCGTCGATGTAATCGAGCAGACGTACATGCACCGCTTGACCACCGACCTCCAGGGAGAGCAGGTCTGTACCATTTTTGGCCGGGATCACTCGCGGCACCTGCACGCCGGGATGTTCGGCCAAGTGCTTGAGCCCTGCGTGCTGGGCTTGCAGCTCCAGCACCGAGTAATCGCCACGACAGATTTTCAGGACGAAACGCCCCTGCTCGCTGTCGACGCGGTAGTTGAGATCCTGCTGGCTTCCAAGAGCCTGCAACCGTCCGCTCAGCCCGTAATGTTCTTCCAGTAACTCAAGCGCTTGCGCCGCGGACACTTGCGGGCTGGGCAGACTGGCGCGGTGAATCAACGTGGCGAGCGGCATACAACAACCCCTGAAATTTTATTAGGCGCTTATATCGCCACTGCCAGGGGCGATACGCAACCCCCCTTCCCTGGTTGGCCTGAATCAAATGCGTGAGCAACTCTCTTCACCGCCCCACTCGCGCCTGCCGGCACTTTGCGTAAGAATGTCGGCCATCAACGCCTATTGCTGGAGAAACACCATGAATGTGGTCACCACCAACCTGCCCGGTGTTCTGATCATCGAGCCCAAGGTATTTGGTGATGAGCGCGGCTTCTTCTATGAAAGCTTCAACGCCAAGGCTTTCGAAGAAGCAACCGGCCTGAACACCCGATTCGTGCAGGACAACCATTCCCGCTCGCAAAAAGGCGTACTGCGCGGCTTGCACTACCAGCTGCAAAACACTCAGGGCAAACTGGTCCGCGTCACCGTCGGTGAAGTGCTGGACGTGGCCGTGGACATTCGCCGCAGCTCGCCGCATTTCGGCAAATGGGTCGCGGTGCGCCTGTCCGCCAACAACCATCGCCAGCTCTGGGTACCGGAAGGTTTTGCCCATGGTTTCGTGGTGCTGAGCGATTTCGCCGAGTTCCTGTACAAAACCACCGACTACTACACACCGTCGGCCGAGCGCAGCATTCGCTGGGACGACCCGGATCTGGGCATCGACTGGCAGTTGGACGAAACACCGCAGCTGTCGGCCAAGGATCAGTCCGCCGCGTTCTTCAAGGACGCTGAAGTTTTTTCCTGAATTGCTGTCTGAATTTTCAGCGCCAGTGCGCACTTGATCCAGGGTGCGCAGACTGCGCCCGCAAGCCTAGGCATAATGCGTCTGTACCCACAGGCGCTTGATGCTCATGACACCGACCCTCCCCCGCAGACCCCGCTGGCGCAGCCTGGCACTGCTTGCGTTGTGCCTGGCACCCTTGCTGTGGCCGCTGGAGCATCTGGCCGAGCGTTATTACCGCAGCGAGCTGGCAGGGCAGAACCGTCAGACCCTCGACCTCTACGTCGCCAACCTGCTGGGTACCCTGCACCGCTATGAAGTGCTGCCGCAGATTCTCGGCGACCTGCCCGCCCTGCGTGCGACGTTGGGCGCCCCCGACGAGGGCGTGATTCAAGGCAATGCCAATCGTCTGTTGAAACACATCAGTGCCCAGACCGGCGCCGAAGTCATGTACCTGATGGACACCACCGGCAAGACGCTGGCGGCCTCCAACTGGGACAAACACGACAGCTTCGTCGGCCGCAATTTTTCTTTCCGTCCTTATTTCAGTGAAGCCATGGCCGGGCGCCTGGGGCGCTTCTTTGGCCTGGGCACCACCTCGGCCAAGCGCGGTTACTTCTTCGCCGCGGCGATACACGATCGTGAAAAAATCATCGGCGTGTTGGTGGTCAAGGTTGACCTCGATCACACCGAAAGCCTCTGGGGCAAAACCCCGGAACAACTGCTGGTCACCGACCACAACGGTGTGGTCATCCTCACGTCGCGGCCAGAATGGCGTTTCCGCTCGACCCGTCCATTGAGTGATGAGGAGAACAAGGCCGTCGCCGCGATTCAACCCTATCCGACCCGCGATCCAAAGCCGTTGAGTCTCGACCCCAATGCCTGGCTGACCCAAACCCGGCAGATCGAAGAAACCGGCTGGAGTGTCAGTATCCTTGCTCCACGCACCCTGATCGACCGCCCCGTGCGCACAGTCGTGGCCATCGGCGGCGCAACGCTGCTGGTATTGATGCTGCTGCTTGGCCTGATGATGCAACGCCGACGCCATTACCTGGAGCGGATCGCCTTCGAAGCCAAGGCCCGCCAGGAACTGGAAGGCCGGGTCGCCGAACGGACCAGCGACCTCGAGGGCCTCAACCGTCGACTGAAACAGGAAGTGCTGGAGCGCGAACACGCCCAGCAAGAACTGGTACGCGCTCAGGATGATCTGGTACAGGCCGGCAAGCTCTCGGCGTTGGGGACGATGTCGGCGAGTATCAGTCATGAACTCAACCAACCGCTGGCGGCAATCCGCAGCTACGCGGAAAACGCCGAAGTGCTGCTCGATCATCAGCGCACCGAGGATGCTCGCGGCAACCTCAAGCTGATCAGCGAACTGACCGGGCGCATGGCGTCGATCATCGCCCACCTGCGCGCCTTCGCCCGACGTGATCGCCACGCCCCGGAAAGCGTGGCCCTGCAACCGGCGCTGGACGACGCCCTGGCGTTACTGGCCAAACGTCGGCGCAGCATGGAAGTCGAGCTGATCCGCGACCTGCCGGCCGCCACCCTGTGGGTCGAGGCCGGAGAAACCCGTCTGCGCCAGGTACTCGGCAATCTGCTGGCCAATGCGCTCGATGCGCTGACGGAAAAAGGCCCGCCGCGTAAACTCTGGTTGAGCGCCCAATCCACCACCGACGGCGTCACTCTGTACATTCGCGACAACGGCCCCGGGTTCTGCCTGGAAGCGCTGGGTCGTGCCGGCGAGCCCTTCTACACCACCAAGACCCGCACTCAGGGACTTGGGCTGGGGCTGGCGATCTGCGACACCCTGATGCGCGCCTTCGGTGGTGAACTGTCGTTCTCCAACCATAAGGAAGGCGGCGCCCTGATTACCCTGAAGCTGCGCGCAGGCGCGCCGGGCGTGAGCCTGCAACCGTCCGAGGACCGAAGTGCATGACCATCGACAACCGCATCCAGGTCGTGTTGATCGACGACGATCCCCACCTGCGCCAGGCCCTGAGCCAGACCCTGGACCTGGCCGGCCTGAAGATCCTGCCGCTCGCTGAAGCCAAGGGCCTGGCCGGGCAACTGGAACGCGACTGGCCGGGAGTGGTGGTCAGTGACATCCGCATGCCGGGCATGGACGGCCTCGAACTACTGACCGAACTCCACGCCCAGGATCCGGAGCTGCCCGTGCTGCTGATCACCGGCCACGGCGATGTACCCCTGGCGGTGCAAGCCATGCGCGCCGGGGCTTATGACTTTCTGGAAAAACCTTTCGCCAGTGACGCCCTGCTCGACAGCGTACGTCGCGCCCTGGCCCTGCGCCGTCTGGTGCTGGACAACCGCAGCCTGCGACTGGCCCTGAGCGATCGCAACGAACTGAGCGCTCGACTGGTCGGGCAATCGGCGCCGATGCTGCGCCTGCGCGAGCAGATCGGGGCACTGGCGGCGACCAAGGCCGACGTGCTGATCCTCGGCGAAACCGGTGCGGGCAAAGAAGTGGTGGCCCGCGCGCTGCACGACTTGTCGAGTCGGCGTAACGGCCCGTTCGTGGCAATCAACGCCGGGGCCCTGGCCGAGTCGGTGGTGGAAAGCGAGCTGTTCGGTCATGAACCGGGCGCGTTTACCGGCGCGCAGAAGCGCCGCATCGGCAAGTTCGAATTCGCCAACGGCGGCACGTTGTTCCTCGATGAAATCGAAAGCATGAGCCTGGACGTGCAGGTGAAATTACTGCGTTTGCTGCAAGAGCGGGTCGTCGAACGCCTGGGCGGCAATCAGTTGATCCCGCTGGACATCCGCATCATCGCCGCGACCAAGGAAGACCTGCGGCAATCCGCCGATCAGGGGCGCTTCCGTGCCGACCTGTATTACCGCCTGAACGTTGCGCCGTTGCGCATTCCGCCACTGCGCGAACGGGGCGAAGATGCGCTGGTGCTGTTCCAGCATTTCGCTGACGAAGCCAGCGCCCGCCACGGCTTGCCGCCCCACGAACTGCAACCGGGGCAACGGGCGCTGCTGCTGCGTCACAGCTGGCCAGGTAACGTGCGAGAACTGCAGAACGCCGCCGAGCGCTTTGCCCTGGGCCTGGAGCTGGCACTGGACAACAGTGCGCCGGATGGCGGTGTCGGCACCACGGTTGAAGTGGTCAGCGGCGGCTTGAGCGAGCAAGTCGAGAACTTCGAGAAAAGCCTGATTGCCGCCGAACTGGCGCGCTCGCACAGCTCCGTGCGCAGCCTCGCCGAAGCGCTCGGCATTCCGCGCAAAACCCTGCACGACAAGCTGCGCAAGCATGGCCTGAACTTCGCCGATGGCGGCACCAGCAGCCATACCGACGACCTCGATTGAGCTACCGTAAAATCATCCTCATCAAACAAAAGGCCCGCGAATGAACCGCGACAGTCGTCACCTGGAATCGATCCTCTATCGCGACATCCCCCTCACACGGGACATGGGCCTCAAAGTGCTCGACTGGCACGACCAACAACTGCGCCTGCATCTGCCGCTTGCGCCCAACGTCAATCACAAGAGCACCATGTTCGGTGGCAGCCTGTATTGCGGCGCGGTGCTGGCCGGCTGGGGCTGGCTGCATTTGCGTTTGCGTGAAGAAGGCATCGAAGACGGGCACATCGTGATTCAGGAAGGGCAGATCAACTACCCGCTGCCGGTCACCATGGACGCGACAGCGATTTGCCAGACACCGAGTGCGACGGTGTGGAGGAAGTTCCTGGCGATGTATCGACGCTATGGGCGAGCGCGGTTGACGCTGCATTCGCGGATCGTGAATGCCGGGAGTGAAGAGGATGCGGTGAGGTTTACCGGGCAATACGTCCTTCACCGGTAAAGCAAACGATCTTAAAAGATCGCAGCCTCGTTGCACTCGACAGCTCCTACAGAGAAGCGCGCCCCCTGTAGGAGCTGTCGAGTGAAACGAGGCTGCGATCTCTTGATCTTTACGCCCGAGCGAGCGCCAATAGTTTCTCCCGCCATGCCGCTTTAGCCGGCAGCGCCAGGAAGAACTCATTCAGCAACGATTCCCGCGCCGGATAACAGAACGGCGCGCCGCTCAAATCCAGCACCTCACCGCCGGCGCCTTCCAGCACACCTTGAGCCGCGGCCGTGTCCCACTGCGAAGTCGGCGCCAATCGCGGATAACAATCCGCAGCCCCTTCCGCCAGCAGGCAAAACTTCAGCGAGCTGCCGATATTCGCCAGTTGCAGCTCGCCCAGACTGTCACTCAACCCCGCCAGTAAGCGCTCCTGCTCAGGGCTCGAATGACGACGACTGGCGACCACCGTGAAGGCTTCACCCGCAGCCGGCACCTCGCGAACCTGAATTGGCAACGGCTCGGCGCCTTTATCGCCGCGCCAGGCACCCAGCCCGGCACCGCCTACATAAAAACGCCCGCTGGTCGGCATCGACACCACGCCGAACACCACACGCCCCTGCTCGATCAGCGCAATGTTCACGGTGAACTCTTCGCTGCCGGAGATGAACTCCTTAGTGCCGTCCAGTGGGTCGACCAACCACCAACGCTGCCAGCCGGCACGCACGCTCTGGGGGATGTTGGCATCCTCTTCGGACAGCACCGGAATAGTCGGGTCCAGCGCCGTCAACCCGGCAAGAATCACATGGTGAGCGGCCATGTCGGCAGCTGTGACCGGGGAATCATCGGACTTTGCCGTCACGGCAACGTTGACGCGCCAGAACGGCAGGATCGCCTCGCCAGCCTTCAATGCCAGTTCTACCACCGGTGCCATCAACGGATGGGGAAAATTCAACTTCATGGCAGGAACACCCCACGCTGAGTCAACAGATCACGGGCCAGATACAGCGCCGCCAAGGCACGGCCCTCGGTGAATCGCGGGTTCTGCGCCAACGCCGACAATTCCCGCAGGTTGATCTTGTCCATCCCCATCGGCTCGGGCTCGTCACCCTCCAGGCGTTCTTCGTACAAATCGGTGGCCAGCACCACCTGGATTTTCTGGCTCATGTAGCCAGGTGACAACGACAACTCGGTCAGGTGCTCCAGTTGCCGCGCGCCATACCCGGCCTCTTCCTTGAGCTCCCGCTCGGCCGCCGCCAGCACGTCTTCGCCCGGCTCGATCAAGCCTTTGGGGAGGGACAATTCGTAGGCATCGGTGCCACCGCAGTATTCCTCCACCAACACGGCGTGGTCCGCGTCGAGCATCGCCACGATCATCACCGCACCATAACCAGCGCCTTTGCCGACCAATCGCTCGTAAGTGCGCTCCACGCCATTGGAAAAGCGCAATTTCAGCTCTTCGACACAGAATAATCGGCTGGTGGCGACGATTTCGCGGGCGAGTATGGTGGGTTTCTGGCGCATGGGAAGCTCCTTGGCGTGAACGCGTTACTATACCCGGCCTATCCTGATTGTTTACCTCGGATATCTTTTTTACCGCTGGAGAAGTTTTTTATGTCCCTGCTGCCCTGGCGCGACATCGATACCGTTCTGCTGGACATGGACGGCACGCTGCTGGACCTGCACTACGACAACCATTTCTGGCTGGAACACCTGCCAAAGCGTTATGCCGAGTTGCACGGGGTGAGCCTGGCCATGGCGGAGCTGGAATTGCAGCCACTGTTCGAGCGCCATGCCGGTCAGTTGCAGTGGTATTGCCTGGACTTCTGGAGCGCCGAACTGAAGTTGTCGGTACGCGAACTGAAACTGGAAACCGCGCACCTGATCGCCTTGCGTCCGGATGCGGACACTTTTCTGGCAGCGATAAAACAGGCCGGCAAGCGCGTGGTACTGATCACCAACGCCCACCGCGATTCGTTGTCATTGAAACTGGAAAGAATTGAACTGGCGCCTTATTTCGAGCGCTTGATCAGCTCTCACGATTACGGTTTCGCCAAAGAAGACCCGCAGTTCTGGGATGCCTTGCAGGCCGATATCGGCTTCGACCCGGCACGCTGTCTGTTCATCGACGACACCCTGCCGATCCTGCGCAGCGCACGCAATTTTGGGGTGGCGCACCTGCTGGCCGTGAGCGAGCCGGACAGCCGCAAAGGGCCGAAGGACACGGCAGAGTTTGCGGCGGTGGGGGATTATCGGGAGTTCATCGCAGGGCTCTGACTCAATGTAGGAGCTGCCGCAGGCTGCGATCTTTTGATCTTGATCTTTGGCAGTTTCAATGCCGCCAGGATCAAAAGATCGCAGCCTGCGGCAGCTCCTACGGGCCTCACATTACTCAGGAATCCGCAACACCTGCCCCGGATAGATTTTGTCCGGGTGCGAAAGCATTGGTTTGTTGGCTTCAAAGATTTTGTTGTACTTGTTCGCGTCGCCGTATGCCGCCTTGGAAATCGCGCTGAGGGTGTCGCCCTTTTTAACGGTGACGAACCGCGCTGCCTTGGCAACCGGCCCCGTTACGGTGATCTGGTCATCGACGCTACCGACACCGGCAATATTGCCCACGGCCAATAGAATTTTTTCCTTCTCTTCCTGGCTTGCCACTTCACCGGTGACGGTGACTTTGTCGCCATCGATGGTCGCCTGAACATTCGGGTTACCCAAGCCGACCTTGCTGATGTGTGCCTTCAGCTGCTCGCTGGCGTTGGCATTGCCAGGTGTCAGCAGATCAATAAGTTTTTCACCTGCTTCTTTCACAAAGCTAAAAATACTCATGGTGCACGCTCCTTGGGATTTGGGTTCCAGACGCCCAAGACTAGACCAGTCGTTTGAAGACCGGTTCCCAACCGACCAATGACCCAACCCCGCGCAGGCGGTAGAATCGCAAACCTTGCCGGCGCCCTGGAGCGAAGATGGACATCAAGCAGCTGAAATTCCTCATCGCTCTCGACGAAACCCGACACTTCGGCCAGGCCGCCGCGCGTTGCCACATCACCCAGCCGACCTTGTCCATGCGCCTGCGCAGCCTTGAGGAAGAACTCGAGCTGCCGCTGGTCAATCGCGGCCAACGCTTCGAAGGTTTCACTGCACCGGGTGAGCGCGTGCTGGCATGGGCACGTACGGTGCTGGCGGCCTACGACGGTTTGCAGGCCGAAGCGGCGGCCTGTCGCGGCAACCTCGTGGGCACGTTGCGTCTGGGGGTGGTGCCGCTGTCGAGTTTCGACCCGGTGCCGCTGATGCAACGCCTGCACGCCGCACACCCGAACCTGCGGTTCGAACTCTCGGCCCTGAGTTCCGAACAGATCCTTGAACAACTGGCGAATAACCGTCTCGACCTCGGCGTATCGTACCTGGAGCATCTGGACGGCGAGCGCTTCGACTCCCTGGCGTTCAGCGAAACCCACATGGGCCTGCTCTACGATCAACGCTTCTTCAGTTTCGGCGAGACGCCACTGAGCTGGGAGTCGCTGATCGAACTGCCCATGGGCATGCTCACCAGCGGCATGCACTTTCGCCAGTCCATCGACCATAACTTCCACAGCCGTGGCCTGACCCCACAGCCGTTGCTGCAAACCGATGCAGTCCACCAATTGTTACAAGCGGTACACGGTGGCCTGTGCTGCGCGGTGATGCCGCTGAACAGCGGCCTCGAAAACCTCACCGATCACTTGCGTCTGCAACCCATCGAAAGCGCCCAGACCCTCGCCCGGCTGGGGCTGATCATGCGTCGCAGCGCTCCGCGTTCGGCCTTGGCAGAAGCCTGTTTTGCGATCTATCAGAAATCACCGGCAGACACTTGATCGACGCCATCTATCGGTAGATCAGTAATAGCGATTAGACGCGACATGTTGACGCGCCTAGGCTTAAAGCTGACCAAACCGTCGGTGATGCCTAATGAACGCCAAGCGCCCCGGCTGCGCGGCGCCCGCTCTCGAAACGCCCGCGCCCGCCGCAAGCCAGACATACAGTTACTGCAACCTCGAATACTCCGAATCATCCAGCACCGCGCTGGCTGAGGAAGTCGCGTTGGCGATCGCCTACAACGGCATCAGCCAGGCCGTCATGTTGGTGACGCCGACGGACCTTGAAGACTTCATCGTCGGCTTCAGCCTCGGCAGCGGCATCATCGAAGACGCTTCAGACATCTATGACCTGCAACTCAGCGGCTCGGGTTCGGCGCAATACGCGCAGGTGACCATCGCCAACCGCGCCTTCTGGAACCTCAAGCAGCAGCGCCGCCAACTGGCCGGCACCAGCGGTTGCGGGCTCTGTGGCGTTGAAGCGGTGGAGCAAGCGCTGCCCGACCTCAAGGTGCTGCCCGGCGCCCCGCTGCCCCCGGCCGAATGGCTGGACGGCCTGCGCCATCGCATCGGTGAATTCCAGCCTTTGGGCCAGCATTGCGGCGCGGTGCATGCGGCGGTGTTCATGAATGGTAAAGGCGAATTGCTGCTGGGCCGTGAAGACATCGGCCGGCACAACGCCCTCGACAAGCTGATCGGCGGGTTGATCCGCCAGAAAATCCCGACCACCGATGGTCTGGCGATTGTCACCAGCCGTTGCAGCCTCGAATTGATCCAGAAAGTTTTACGCGCCGGCATCCAGACCCTGGTCAGCCTGTCGTCGCCCACGGGACTGGCCGTGCAATGGGCCCGTCGACACAACCTCAATCTCATCCACCTGCCGCAAAAAAGTGCGCCGCGGGTCTACAGCCCCGCGACGGAGAATCAAGCGTGAGCCAACACCAACAAGCCGACCAGAAACCCGTTCCACGTTACAAGCCTTATAAAGGACCGGCCGGTGGCTGGGGCGCGCTGGCCAGCGTCGCCCGGGCCTGGTTGACCAGCGACAACGCGTTGAAAAATCTGCGCATGATGCTCAAGACCAACAAGAACGGCGGGTTCGACTGCCCCGGTTGCGCCTGGGGCGATTCTAAGGAAGCCGGCATGGTGGCGTTCTGCGAGAACGGCGCCAAAGCAGTGAACTGGGAAGCGACCAAACGGCGTGTCGATGGCGCATTTTTCGCCAAGCACAGCGTCAGCTCGTTGCTGGAGCAAAGTGATTATTGGCTCGAGTACCAGGGCCGTCTGACCGAGCCGCTGAGCTACGACGCCGAAACCGATCGTTACAAACCGATCAGCTGGGAAGCCGCCTTCGCCCTGATCGGCAAACACCTGCAAGGGCTGTCGAGTCCGAATCAGGCCGAGTTCTACACCTCGGGTCGTGCCAGCAACGAAGCGGCGTTCCTCTATCAATTGTTCGTGCGCGCCTATGGCACCAACAATTTCCCCGACTGCTCGAACATGTGCCACGAAGCCAGCGGTGTGGCATTGGCGCAAAGTGTCGGCGTTGGCAAAGGCACGGTGACCTTCGATGACTTCGAACACGCCGATGCGATTTTCGTCTGGGGCCAGAACCCTGGCACCAACCACCCGCGGATGCTCGAGCCACTGCGCGAAGCGGTGAAACGCGGTGCGCAGGTGGTGTGCATCAACCCGCTGAAAGAGCGCGGCCTGGAACGCTTCCAGCACCCGCAACACCCGATCGAAATGCTCACCAACGGCGACAAGCCGACCAACACTGCGTACTTCCGTCCGGCATTGGGCGGCGACATGGCGATCATGCGCGGCATGGCCAAGTTCCTGCTGCAATGGGAGCGCGATGCGCAGAAGGCGGGTGAGCCTGCGGTGTTCGACCACGACTTCCTCAATGAACACAGCGCCAACGTTCTGGAATACCTCGGCATCGTCGACGACACCCCGTGGGAGCAGATCGTCGAGCAATCCGGCCTGACCCTGGTGGAAGTCGAGCAAGCGGCGCGCATGTACGCCAAAGGCAAGAACGTGATCATGTGCTGGGCGATGGGCATCACCCAGCATCGCCATTCGGTGGCGACCATCCAGGAAATCGCCAACCTGATGCTGCTGCGCGGCAACATCGGCCGGCCGGGGGCCGGTCTGTGCCCGGTGCGCGGCCACAGTAACGTGCAGGGCGACCGGACGATGGGCATCAACGAGCGTCCGCCGGTGGCGTTCCTCGACTCCCTGGAGCGGCGCTTCCAGTTCAAGGTGCCGCGTGAAAACGGCCACAACGTGGTCGAGGCCATTCACGCCATGGCCGACGGCCGTTCGAAAGTCTTCATCGGCCTGGGCGGCAACTTCGCCCAAGCCACACCGGACAGCCCACGGACCTTCCAGGCCCTGAGTAACTGCGACTTGACCGTGCAGATCAGCACCAAGCTCAACCGCAGCCATTTGGTCCATGGTAAAGACGCGTTGATCCTGCCGTGCCTGGGCCGTACCGATATCGATATCCAGACCGAAGGCGCCCAAGCGGTGACCGTGGAAGACTCCTTCAGCATGGTCCACGCCTCCAACGGTCAGTTGCAGCCGTTGTCGAACCTGATGCGCTCGGAACCTGCAATCATCGCCGGTATCGCCGCCGCGACCCTGGGCAGCAAACCGGTGGACTGGAACTGGCTGGTGGCCGATTACAGCCGTATCCGCGACCTGATCGCCGACACCATCCCGGGCTTTCGGGACTTCAACGAGAAAGTCCAGAACCCCGGCGGTTTCTACCTGGGCAGCAGTGCTGGCGCACGTCGCTGGAATACCCCATCGGGTCGGGCCAATTTCCGCCCGAACATCCTGCCCAAAGACCTGGTGCACGAACGCACCCGCGCCACCGGCGTACTGCCGGACCTGATCATGCAGTCGATGCGCTCCCACGATCAGTACAACACCACCATTTATGGTCTTGATGATCGTTATCGCGGGGTGAAAGGTCAGCGGGATGTGTTGTTCGTCAATGAAGCCGACATCATTCGCCTGGGGTTCAAACCGGGGCAGAAAGCTGACATCGTTTCGATCTGGGATGATGGCCGTGAGCGGCGGGTCAAGGGTTTCACCCTGCTGGCATTTGATATTCCTGCCGGGCAAGCGGCTGCGTACTATCCGGAAGTGAACCCGCTGGTGCCGTTGGAAAGCACCGGGGATGGCAGCCATACGCCGACGTCGAAGTTTGTGGCGATCAGGCTGGAAGCGGCGAGTGAGACGGGGCTGATCATGGCTAAGTCAGCTTAACGCAAAATCAAAAGATCGCAGCCTTCGGCAGCTCCTACAGAGGAAACGCATATCCCGCGTAGGAGCTGCCGAAGGCTGCGATCTTTTAACAAAATCATTGACACAACAACTATCAAACGCCCACAAAAAAGGCCGCTTTTATATAAAAACGGCCTTTGATAAGTAGCTAAAGACCGGCGAAAAACACTTAAGTTCCGCCCAAAAAACAGCAACTTATAGAAATGTGCTCAAGTCGTGTTACTCGTCGGATTTCTATTGTCACAATCACGACGCAGCCTCAGGATCGCGCCGTCATCCCCTTGAGGTTCCTCTATGAAGTTCTCCTCGATTCTCTTGTTGTCCCTTGGCCTGGTCAGTGGCTTCGCGTCTGCTGGCGGCACCACCGAAGCAGGTGTGGGCGGCGCATTGGGCGGGGTTCTGGGCTCGGTCGTCGGCCAATCGCTAGGCGGCAGTACAGGTTCAACCATTGGCGCGGCCCTGGGCGGCGCGGGTGGTAGCGCAGTTGGCGCAGACAGACACAGCCGTGGCGAAGCCGCCATTGGTGGTGCGTTGGGCGCAGCTGGCGGTAACGTGGTCGGCCGCAGCATGGGCGGCACCACCGGTAGCCTGATCGGCTCCGCAGCAGGTGGCGGCCTCGGTGGCGCGCTGGGTAACCATATGGGCAACAATAGCTATGACGATGATCGTCGTTCCTCTCGTCGTGGTTATGACGATGATGATCGTCGCTACTACCGTGGTCACCCGGGTCGCGGCCATGCCTACGGGCATCGCAAGCATCACCATCGCTATCACGATGACGACTGAGGCTTGAATCGCCTCGTCGACCGGTAGATCCAAGAATCGCAGCCCTCGGGCTGCGATTTTTTTGCCCTCAGATCGCCAGTCGCTCCAATGCCCCACGCAATCCGGCAGGAATCGCCACCGGCTGGTTCGACAGCCGATCGACGAATACATGCACGAAGCGCCCTGCCGCGCAGACCTCATCTTCTCCAGCCTTGAACACCGCCAGCTCGTACTGCACCGAACTGTTGCCCAACTTGCCGACCCGCAGGCCAATCTCGATCCGATCCGGGAAAGCGATAGACGCAAAGTAATCACAGGCCGAACTCACCACAAAACCCACCACCTCACCGTCATGGATATCCAGACCGCCGACTTCGATCAGGTAGGTGTTCACCGCCGTGTCGAAAAAACTGTAGTAGGTGACGTTGTTGACGTGACCGTAGGTGTCATTGTCATGCCAGCGGGTGGTGATGGGCTGGAAATGGGGGTAGTCGGTGCGTTGGGGCATCGGGTTGGACATCAGCGTCGGTTCCTGGAGTTGGATGGCTAGTTTAAGGTGAAACCGCGTCGTACCCCTCGCGAGCAGGCGCCAAATAAATCACATGTCGGCAAACCCTCTGCCTTGCGCCGCCAACTCCCCAATCAACCGCGCCGGCGCCCAGTGATCGCCCTGTTTGGTCTCAAGCTGCAACAACCGCAGATGAATATCGTCCAGCCCTTGCTGATCCGCCCAGGCCATCGGCCCGCCCTTGTCCGCCGGGAAACCATAACCGTTGAGGTACACCAGATCGATGTCGTGCGCCGACGCCGCAATGCCTTCCTGAAGGATCTTCGCCCCTTCATTGACCAGTGCCAGCAAGCTGCGCTCAAGAATCTCCTCCGGCCCTATCTCACGCCGCTGAAACCCCAGCCCTTCGCTGACTTCCAGTACCAGCGCATCGACTTCCACATCGTGCTCAGCCTGACGACTGCCCGGTTCGTAATGGTAATACCCGTCACCACTCTTCTGGCCGAAACGCCCCAGCTCGCACAAGCGGTTGTCCACCTGAACCTCAGGCGCATCCTGGCCTTTGCCAGCCAATTCCCGCGCGCGCCATTCCAGGTCAATGCCGACCACGTCGTACATGCGGAACGGCCCCATGGCGAAACCAAAACCTTGCAGCGCCGCATCCACCTGATAAGGCAACGCGCCCTCCAGCAACATCTTGCGCGCTTCAAGCACGTACGGATGCAGCATGCGGTTACCGATGAAGCCGTGGCAGTTGCCCGAGACCACGCTGATCTTGCCCATGCGCCGGCCCAGCGTCAGGGCTGCATCAAGCACCGCCGGCGCGGTCTGGGCGCCGCGTACGATCTCCAGCAACTTCATGATGTGCGCCGGACTGAAGAAGTGCAGGCCCAGGACCTGCTGCGGGCGGCGAGTGGCAGCGGCGATGGCGTCGATATCCAGCGCCGAGGTATTACTGGCCAGAATCGCTTCAGGTTTGAGCAGGCCGTCGAGTTCGCGGAAGATTTTCTGCTTCAGCTCGAGGTTTTCGTAGACCGCTTCAATAACCAGATCAACATCGCGGATCGCTGCGTAATCGGCAGCCGCCGTTACCCGTGCAATGCGCGCATCCGCCTCGGTCTGATCGATCCGCCCCTGACGCACGTTGTGGGCGTAAGTGTCAGCCACACTGGTCAGCGCCTGCTCAAGCATCTGCGGATTGTTATCGACCCACTGCACCGGCACCCCGGCGTTGGCCAGGCACATGACGATGCCACGGCCCATGGTGCCCGCGCCAATCACGGCGGCGCGCTGAATATCGAACGATGTCTGGCTCATGGTTGTTCTCTTATTGGCGATCCAAAGACAGTCCTCACCATAGTCAGCCGATGCGTGTTTTTGAAGTTTATTCCTGTGATGGGCGACATTCAGCGGACGGATGCGTCCCGATCCCGCAGGTTAGAGGTTCGCCTCAGCCCACGTCCGGACCTCGGCATACGGATAATCTTCCAGCACCGCAAACCCAGGAATCGACCGTGCCTTGAGCTTGGTAAACAATGGAACGCTGATCCCGCACAAAAACCGCGTCACGCGCTCCGCCGATGGAGCACTTCCCGTGTGCTGTTGGTGCCTGTGGATAAAATCACCGCACAGCGCCTCGAAATTTTTATCCACAAGCGCCGGCAACTCCGGTGGTTCGGGTAACCGCGCTACGTGGCCGTGACACACCGAACAATGCCCGCATCGCCGTGGCGCGTTTTCGTCGCCGAAGTACTCGGCCAGGCGATATCCCAGGCAGTGGTCGGTGGCGAACAGATCCAGCATGGCGTGAATCCGCGAAATCTCGGTGCGTTCGTGCTGGGTGAAGTAGGTGTGCAATTCGGCGCTCAAGGCCTGGGAATCGAAGTCGGCTTGCAGCAGGCTATAGACCTCCGTCATCTGCTTGCTTTCAAGCTCCACCCAGCCCTTTTCCTGGAAGTAATCCAGCGCCTTGACCACTCGACTGCGCTCGGCGGAATGCTGCTGATACAGTGCGTCGAAATTCACCGTGGCCCAGGTCCGTGCGCGACTGGAAGTCTGGATGATCGCCGAGACGAAGTCCCTGCGCTCACCCTCGAAACGGGCCAGCAACGCTTCCGGCTCCTGCAAATACTTGAAGCGGTATTCAGCGTAATAGGCATAGCGCGGAGCGATCAGCCCACGCAACTCCAGCTGTACCAGCAAGGTCTTGAGCGGTAACTGACGAATGTTGCTCTGATCGGCCAAAGGCCCCAGCAGAAACTCCCACTGCCCCTCGGGCGCAGCGGCTTGCAACTCGTCGAGCACACAGCGAATGCCGTCCCGCTCCGGTGTGTCGCCGTAGACGAAATTCTCCAGCACGTTAAGGCTGTCGCGGTTGGCCAGCACCAGGCAATCGGACGGCTGCCCGTCACGCCCGGCACGGCCGATTTCCTGGCTGTAGTTTTCGATGGATTTGGGCAGGTCGAAATGCACCACGTTGCGGATATCGCTTTTGTCGATGCCCATGCCGAAGGCAATGGTGGCGACGATGCAATTGGACTGCCCGCCCATGAACCGGCGCTGAATCGCTTCCCGTTGCTCGTGGGGCAAACCGGCGTGATAGGCCTCGGCCTGTATGCCGTTGCGCCCCAGATGTTCGGCGATGTGCTCAGCTGTTTTCTGCAGAGTGACGTAGACAATGCTGGGCTGGCCGGGACGCTGGCTCATCCACTCGACCAGGCGGCGGCGCTTGTCCTGGCCACGCACCGGTTCCACCAACAGATTGAGGTTGGGCCGGTAGAAACCGGTGGTCACCACATCCTCAGGCGCAATGGCGAACCGGGCCTGCATGTCGGCGATCACCTTGGGCGTCGCGGTGGCCGTCAGCAGCAGCGCCTGAGGGATGTTGAACTGGCGTTGATAGTCCGGCAGCTTGAGGTAGTCGGGGCGGAAGTTGTGACCCCACTCGGAGATGCAGTGGGCCTCGTCCACCACCAACAGCGAGATCGGCACCTGCTGCAGAAAATGGCGGAAACGCTCGTTCTTCAGGCGCTCCACGGAAATCATCAGAATCTTCAATTCGCCGGACTTTGCCCGGGCCATCACATCGCTGGCGTCATCGCGACTCTGGGCCGAATCGATACTGCCCGCCGCAATGCCGTGGCGCTGCAAGAACGCCAACTGATCCTGCATCAACGCCAGCAGAGGCGAGACCACCAGCGTCAGGTGCGGCAGCAGGATGGCCGGTAACTGATAGCACAGGGATTTGCCCGAGCCGGTAGGGAAAATCGCGGCCGCCGAGCGCCCGGCCAGCACTGCGCTGACCGCCGCCTCCTGGCCGGGCCGAAACTGTGGATAACCGAAAACCTGTTCCAGGGTGTTGTGCATAAGCTGTCACTCCGTTGACCGCTGCGAAGCCCAAAGCCTAGCCGGCGAACGCAGCGAGTCGAGAAAAGGTCGGGGGCAAAAACGATACGGGATGATACAGCGTCAACCCATCGATTCCTTCGCCACAGATTGAAACAAACGAGGCACTTTGCCCCCTGACATCAGCCCCCTGTCAGCCGGTAAGGTTCGCCCCGAGAAAAACCATTATCCGCGAAGTTTTCATCAAGGCAGGACGCCTGCACGCGGATCCTCACAAAGGAACAATCATGTCTAACACTCTGCTTTTTCCAATCGCCCTTGTCTTTGCATCCCTGCTGCTGAGCGGATGCATGAAACTCCCTGACGACCCCCTCTACGCTGCGCCCACAACTCTGGACAGCGCCTCACAAACTTAGTCATCGATCGACTGACGTCGGGTGGCTATGGCACCAACACCGCCACCCGCAACTGCTCATCCAGCGCCTGCTCATGAAACACCCGGCTCTTGTTCGCCCACGCCGCATAAGCCGGGCTTATTTCGCCCGTAAACGCCGCCGCCAGCTGACGCAAATCGGCGACCCTGTGCACACGAGGACAGAAGAGTTGGTCCTCGCAGTTCTGACTGGCACTGCGATAGGTGATCAGCAACCGATCCCACAACCCGTCACGCACTTGCCTGATCGACTTGAGCTTCACAGCCCGCACGCCCAGTCGCTGTTTCAGCCCCTGCTCATCCAGCGCTTCGCTGGCCAGCAACGCCTTGCCCACCATCAACACCTCGGCGCGAGATGCGGTGTCGATGTCCGCTTGGGTGGCCAGCGCATCCGGCCAACCAGTTCGCTCCATGTTGGCGAGGACCAGTGAATGACCGACGTCAGCAGCACCCGCTATCCGACAAACACCGGCCCATAACAACAAAATCGAGGCCATACGCAGCCATTGCATACCTAATTCCCTTTAAGAGTCGACTCAGACGCTTCGAAACGTCCTACACATTCTGGCGCGCACCCTCCAGAGGCTGGATGCGTTAAGCCTGACAATCCCGTAGGAATATCGACCACCAAGGGAAAAGCTTAAAAAATAGTCGAGGGATGCGTAGGCAAAGGGCGATAACACCGGTAAACCCCCTACAAAACCTGTCCACTTGCACCACCTTGCGACGCTTCGCTGCGGCCATCTATAGTTTTCGACGCGGCTGAAAACACTGTGTCGGCCCGCCGGAGCGACTTCGTACAGGACACGCCTCAACCATGAACACGTTCAACCCGTTGACCAACCGCTATCGCCCACTCAAGACCAGCTACAGCGACACCCCGGTGTTGGTCATCGACACCGATGCCAGTCATGGCGACCTGCTCGATGCTGCCCAACAACGCCTGCGTGCGGCCAGCGATCTGCTCGAAACACTTTACTGTTTATGTTTCAAACAGGCAGACGTGAAAGACATCCCGCACATCGTCAATGCACTTTACTTATTGACGCAAGACGGCTGCGAATTACTAGAAGTTGCAAAACAACAACTAAAAAACCCATCATAAACTTTTAAAGCTACAAACCTAGAAACAACCAATCACTTTATTATTAAAACAATCAACACTAGCCTGCTTGCTCTTACACAAACCAAGGGCAACACCATGACAGTACTAACTATTTTCTTCTGCGGCACCGGTTCCACCAAATTCGACGACACCCATGAGAACTTCTGGGACGGTGAACTGGTCTCCACACTTTCCTCTAACCATACCGGCCGCGAGTTTGCCGAATGGATCGTGGTCGACGGCCCCGGCAGCGGTAACCTGCAAGCCGACGATCTGTTTACCAAGTCCGCGGACTATGGCCTCAGCGGTACGCTGTTCGGCAAAGGCTGGGAGCAAAATGTCCAGCACGCGATCAACATCATCAAAGGCCAGTGCGACTGGCAGCGCGAGCAACTGACCGAAGCGGAATACAACCGCCTCAAAGCTGCCGGCATTCCCATCGAAGATGTGAAAGTCGAAGGCTCGTGGTTCTGGCGTAAATACAACTACGGCGATCGCAGCGTGACGCAACAAAAGTTACAGGAGCAAATTATCAAGACCTTCCGCAAGGATGGTGTTATTCCAACCAAAGTAAACCTGGTGGGCTGGAGCCGTGGCGGCATTAGTTGCCACATGCTGGCCAACGCCATGTTCAAGGACAGCGAACTTAAAAACATCCCGGTTAATATCTTTGCGATTGATCCGGTGCCCGGCATTGGCAATTTCCAGGATGACAAAGTCAAACTTGGCGCCAACGTCAAAGAGTATGTAGGTTTCTTCGCCCGTGATGAACGCTCGAAAGGCTTCAGCTGCGTCATCCCGCAAACCGCCACCGGCACCCAAACCCACATCTACCCCATGGCCGGCCGCCACGCCACCATGGCCGGTAACGCCACCTCCGCCGGCGGCGTCCCCAGCGGTGCCAGCGACCTGAAAATCCTGGTCGAACCCGGCCGCATCGTCCGCCACCTCGCCGAAACCTGCCTCAAGCGTTGGGGCGTACAGCTGAACAAGCCGCTGAACCTGACCCAGGCCGACTTGGAGAACCTCAGCAACGCCATGGTCAGCGACGAAGCGAAGTACCGGCTGATGCACAACTACTCCTACACCTACTTCACCGAGCTGGACCAAGGCGAACGCTACGTTTCCCTGGGCAGCAAAGGGGTCAGCTTCTCCGCGGTGAAAGGCACGATCTACGCGCCGGCGACCGGGTTGAGCACCAGTCTGCTGGATGTTGCGGCGTATCGGTCTATTTGTTGAAAACGATGGCGGATCGGTAGGAACGGCCTATGAAATCTTCATACCGTTCCTACAAGAGAAGGCTCCTTGTCGGCTATCGCCATCCTGTAGCTCAAATCTATAGTCGTGACTGTCGCTGCCAAATCAGCGGCTCGGGCTTGGTCACCCGAATTAGATCTACGCACGCACCCGTTGTATGCTGCCGGCGCTTTTTTGTGTCAGTACAGTTTATGGCGGCTGTGTTTGGGACGTCTTCGGGCGTGCCGGGTAAGCGTGCGATCTCACCGGTTGACCAACCCGAATACAGTCCGCCTCCCATCGCTTGGTCACGATGGCAGCGGTTCTTTCTGATGCATTCGAGATTACACATTATGAATAATCCGTTCACACCTGATCGCTACCGCCCACTCCAATCCAACCTTACCGACACCCCACCCCTGATCATCGACACAGAGGCCAACCCGCAAGACATCCTCGAAGCCGCCCTCCAGCGCATCCGAGCCTCCAGCGACCTCCTCAAAACCTTGCACTGCATTTGCTTCAAACACGGCGACGTCGAAGACATCCCCCACATCACCCACGCGCTCTACTTGCTGACCCAGGACGGCTGCGACCTGCTGAAAGTCGCCCAGCAACGCATGATGGGCTGGAAAGCGCCGGCCTGACGCCGAGTGAAGATCGTTCCCACGCGCAGCAAAGGAATGCCTCTACGGACGCTCCGCGTTCGGCCCTTGGGACGCAGAGCGTCCCGGGCTGCATTCCCACGCGGAGCGCAGGAACGATCAAAAAAACTTGCGTACTACGAAAAAGTGCGCCGCTCAAACTACCTGGCTAGCCTGCGTCTGGCAGGATTCGACACATCACCGGCAGACCTCGACAAATCACTCCCTACACGAAAAGAAGTGCTGGCCAAGTACCGACAAGACAAACCGCTGCCATCTGCTTCCGCTCTTCCCCACGAACCCGACGCCCAATAAGATCCTCCTGAGCCCAACCGGACGCCCCACAATGAACCTCGCCCCCAACTTCCCCGACGATCACGCCATGCACCTGCTCATGCAGCTGCTGCACGAAGAACTCGGCCTACCCGAACGCAAAACCATCAGCCTCACCACCGCGATCAACTTTGACCTGGGCTGCGACGGCGCGGATGCGCGGCAGCTGATGGAAGCGCTGGAGGAACAGTTCGCCATCGACTTCATCGACTACGACGCGTATCGGTATTTTCAGCCCGAAGGCTTTGACCCGTTCCTCAAGCGCCGGGCCAAGGGTCGTGGCGACAAAATCCCGCTGACCATTGGCATGCTCTACAAAGCAATCAAGAAGCAACGCTGGAACACGCAGGAAGTGGAAGCTGTATAGCGGATCAGGACGATAGTAAGTGGCATTATTCTGGCTGTTTAGCGTGTTTACTGCGGGAGTATTGCCAGTTCCGCCTCAAGGGAGCTAAATCGCGCTCACAAAAAAGCCGCCCTCAAAGGGCGGCTTTCTCTTACCTCAAACCACTACCGATACTTACAACTTCGGCCCAGCAGCCTTGATCGCGTCGCTCACGTCGAACTTCTTGAAGTTCTCAACGAACAACCCAGCCAGCGCCTTAGCGGCTTCATCGTAAGCAGCCTTGTCAGCCCAGGTGTTACGTGGGTTCAACAGGCCAGTCTCAACGCCCGGTACAGCCAATGGCACGTCAAGGTTGATAGTGTCCAGGTGCTCAGTCTCGGCACCGATCAACGCGCCGCTCTGGATCGCTGCGATCACGCCGCGAGTGGTCGGGATGTTGAAGCGTTTGCCGACGCCGTAGCCGCCGCCGGTCCAGCCGGTGTTGACCAGGTAGACCTTGGAGCCGAAGCCGCGGATGCGCTTGATCAGCAGTTCTGCGTATTCGCCAGCCGGACGCGGGAAGAACGGTGCGCCGAAGCAGGTGGAGAAGGTCGACTTGATGCCGCTGCCGGAACCCATTTCGGTCGAGCCCACCAGTGCGGTGTAGCCGGACAGGAAGTGGTAGGCCGCTTGTTCTTCATTGAGGATCGACACTGGCGGCAGCACGCCGGTCAGGTCGCAGGTCAGGAAGATCACTGCGTTTGGCTCGCCGCCCAGGTTCTTCTCGGAACGCTTGGCTACGTGCTCCAGCGGGTAGGCGGCGCGGCTGTTCTGGGTCAGGCTGACATCGGTGTAGTCGGCGTGCTTGGCGTCGTCGATAACAACGTTTTCCAGGACTGCGCCGTGTTTGATGGCTTTCCAGATGACCGGCTCGTTCTTCTCGGACAGGTCGATGCACTTGGCATAGCAACCGCCTTCGATGTTGAACACCACGCCCTCGCCCCAGCCGTGTTCGTCGTCACCGATCAGGTAACGGCTTTCGTCGGCGGACAGGGTGGTTTTGCCGGTGCCGGACAGACCGAAGAACAGGGTCACGTCGCCCGCTTCGCCGATGTTGGCGGCGCAGTGCATTGGCAGCACGTCGGCGGCCGGCAGCAGGAAGTTCTGCACCGAGAACATGGCTTTCTTCATTTCACCGGCGTAGCGCATGCCGGCGAGCAGCACTTTTTTCTGCGCGAAGTTGATGATCACGCAACCGTCGGAGTTGGTGCCGTCACGCTCTGGCACGCACTCGAAGTTGGCGACGTTCAGAACTTGCCACTCTTCACGACCGGCCGGGTTGTACTGGGCCGGGTTGATGAACAGACAACGACCGAACAGGTTCTGCCAGGCAGTCTGGGTAGTCATTTTCACGGCCAGGTAGTGCTCTTCAGCCGAACCTACGTGTACGTGGGAAACGAAATGCTCTTGCGCGTTGTTGAACGCCTCGACGCGAGCCCACAGGGCATCGAACTTGTCGGCCGGGAACTTGCGGTTGATCGGGCCCCAGGCAATAGCGTCCTGGGTGGTCGGCTCTTCAACGATGAAACGATCGACTGGCGAACGGCCGGTACGGTGACCGGTGCGAACAACCAGCGCGCCGGTATCGGCAAGCTCGCCTTCACCGCGACTCAGGGCTTGTTTAACCAGATCATCAACACTCAGATCGGTGTACACGGCGTTATTGGCTTGCGTCATGAGGTTCCCCGTCGGCCAGTGGCCGAGTGCTCCAAACGTTTTGTAGTAGAAAGTCGTGCACTACTACCGCGAAAAAAGTGGGCCGGATTATGCCAGAAAAGCCCAAAAAGTGTAGGGCCCTCCCGTCAGAACGGCGTTATTCCGGCGTTAAGCAGTGAATTTACCTGCGCTGAAGCGTTTTAGTGACGGGTATCTGACGGCGTATCAACCCCTGCTCCGGCGAATAACTGAGTGATATCGGCCGCGTCGAACAGGTAGCGCTCGTTGCAAAACTGACAATCGACCTCGATGCTGCCGCCATGTTCGACAACCAGCTGCTGCGCATCTTCCAGACCCAGACTGACCAGCGCATTGCCCGAGCGTTCCCGGGAGCAACTGCAATGGAAGCGCAGTTTCTGCACATCGAACAAACGAACTTGTTCTTCGTGGTACAGGCGATGGAGCACGGTTTCGTTGTCCAGGCTCAGCAATTCGTCGGCGGTCAGGGTGCTGGCCAGGGCGGTGATGTGCTGCCAACTGGCGGCGCGATCTTCTTCATCTTTCAGACGGTCGGCAGGCAATTGCTGCAACAGCAGGCCACGGGCACGACGGCCGTCGGCGTACAGCTTGAAGCGGGTGCCAACCTGCTGCGACATGACGAAATAGTTGGTGAAGCAATCGGACAGGGTTTCACCGTCGAGATCGACAATGCCCTGATAACGCTGGCCTTGAGTCGGGTCGACAGTCAGCGCCAACACGCCATTGGGCATCAGGTCGGCGAGCGTCGCATCGGGCGCGATCTGCTCGGCGTGATAGCGGGCCAGGCCGCGAATTTCGCGCTCGCTGGAGCACTCGATCATCAGCATCGGCACCGGGCCTTCGGAACGGGCCTGAAGAATCAGCAAGCCATCGAACTTCAAGGTGCCTACCAGCAACGCTGCAGCCGCCATCAGCTCGCCCAGCAGTTGCGCGACCGGCTCCGGATAGGTGTGTTTGGCGAGGACTTCGGCATAGCTACGCTCCAATGCCACCAGTTCGCCGCGGGTGTCGCTGTCATCGAAGATGAAGCGTTGGGTGTAGTCGGTATCCGGTAGATCGGTCATAGGTCTGGGTATCTGAATTGGTGACAAAAAAGGTTACAAAAAATGAAACACGCCGTAGCAGCACTTTTGGGGGTGAGCTTAGCCATAGCGGCATTTTATGAACAATTCGGGGTTGTTCCAAGCAAGGTCAAACCTCGGTTTTCGACGAGCGGTGCTTTCACCTGCGAAATGCGCCGTTGGCGAATATCCCCCATATGGCTGCACAGGCAGGCGATTACAAGTCTGCGCCCGACGGCCGTCACTACTCGTCGTTGCTGCTGCCGCGAAACTTGAACAAATCCCGGCGCTGTTTCTTGCTCGGTTTGCCGTCGGTGCTCACGCCCAACGCCCCGGCCTTGCGCATGGCCGCCGCCGCTTCACGCTTGGCAATGCTGGCTTCGGTTTCGGCATACAGGGCCTGGGCTTCCGGCGCGCCACGACGCACGATCGACAACGCCTGGACCACCACCGTGCGCTCCTCGAAGCCGGTGCGAATCTGAAACTCGTCGCCGATCCTCGGCTCCTTGCCTGGCTTGCAGCGCTCACCCCGGCAATGCACCTTGCCGCTTTCAATCGCGGCCTTGGCCAAGGCACGTGTTTTATAAAAACGCGCAGCCCACAACCATTTATCGAGACGGACCTTGTCGTCCTCTTCGCTTTTTTGTGCCATTGGATGACCTCATTCTGAAATATCGATGAACTGTACTACCGTTTCTGTCGTGCCATGAATCACAACGCCGTGGATTAGAATGCAGGCATTCCCCCCTGTTTGAGGGATGAAAATCCGGGCCGTAGATATCTGTCGCCTTTTACCCATTATTCTGCGTGAATACCGCGAATTCGGCCGCACACGGCCTGAGCGGTTTTTACCGGTTGAGCACTTTTGAAGACATTTGACCATTTGACCGTTGTCGGTCTGCGCGAGTGGGTGGCGCTCCCGGATTTGGGAGTCGCGGGCCTTCGGGCAAAAATCGACACCGGCGCCAGTACCTCCAGCCTGCATGCCACCGACATCGAGCCGTTCGAGCGCGATGGCGAACAGTGGGTGCGTTTCACCGCGCACCTGGGCACGGTGGTGCAATTGCGTCACCGGCGCTGCGAAGCACCGCTGGTGACGATGAAAACCATTAAAAGCTCCAACGGCCACGCGCAGATGCGCTATGTGGTCAGTACCACCCTGGCCCTCGGTGATCGGGTCTGGCGGGTCGAGTTCACCCTCGCCTGCCGCAAGTCCATGCGTTATCGCCTGTTACTCGGTTCCAAAGCCCTGATCGACGGCCAGTTGGTGGTCAATCCGGGCATCAAATATGTACAAGACAAGCCGGTGTTCCCGGTATCTACCCTCTCCACAGGTGTTGCATGAAGATCGCTGTGCTGTCGCGGAACCCGCGTCTGTATTCCACCCGTCGTCTGGTCGAAGCCGGTATAGAGCGTGGCCATGAAATGGTGGTGATCGATACCCTGCGCGCCTACATGAACATTGCCAGCCACAAGCCGCAAATCCACTACCGTGGCAAACCGCTGGAGGGTTTCGATGCAGTGATCCCGCGGATCGGCGCATCGGTCACGTTTTATGGCTGCGCGGTGCTGCGCCAGTTCGAAATGATGGGGGTGTTTCCGCTCAACGAATCGGTGGCCATCGCCCGTTCCCGAGACAAACTGCGTTCCCTGCAATTGCTGTCGCGCCGAGGGATCGGTTTGCCGGTCACCGGTTTTGCGCACTCCCCGGATGACATTCCCGACTTGATCGAGATGGTCAACGGCGCGCCGCTGGTGATCAAGGTGCTGGAAGGCACCCAGGGCATCGGCGTGGTGCTGTGTGAAACGGCCACGGCGGCGGAGTCGGTGATCGAGGCCTTCATGGGCCTGAAACAGAACATCATGGTTCAGGAGTACATCAAGGAAGCTGGCGGCGCGGACATTCGCTGTTTCGTGGTCGGTGACAAGGTGATCGCGGCGATGAAGCGCCAGGCCAAGCCGGGGGAGTTTCGCTCCAACCTGCATCGCGGTGGCAGTGCGAGCCTGATCAAGATCACCCCGGAAGAACGCATGACCGCATTGCGTGCAGCGAAGGTCATGGGTTTGGCGGTGGCGGGTGTGGATATCCTGCGTTCCAATCATGGGCCGCTGGTGATGGAAGTGAACTCGTCGCCGGGACTGGAAGGGATTGAAACCACCACCGGGAAGAACGTGGCGGGGATCATCATTGAGCATCTGGAGAAGAATGGCGGGCCAAATATGACGCGGACCAAAGGTAAGGGTTGAGCCTGAAAAGATCGCAGCCTCGCTTCGCTCGACAGCTCCTACAGGAAGGTGCGATCCCCCGTAGGAGCTGTCGAGCGAAGCGAGGCTGCGATCTTTTCAGCCGCTAAACCGCATCCCGCGGCAACATCAACCCAAGCGGCAACCGCACCCGCGCTTCCAGCCCGCCACCGGAGCGGTTGCGCAGCTCGACATTGCCGCCATGCATCGAGGCGATCCGTTTCACGATCGCCACGGGTGAACGGGTTGAAAATCGCTTCCAGCTCCGACGGATCAATCCCCGCACCACGGTCCATGACACTCAGCACCACATACGGCGCGCTGGTATCCCCGGACACATAAGCCGCCACTTCCACTCCACTGCCAGCGTGATGCAGCGCATTGCCGATCAGGTTGTTCAGCAGCCGCTTCATCGACACCCGACGCAACGGGAACGGCTGGATCGGTTCCAGGCGCAAGTGCACTTTTTCTTCGTTCTGGTTGTACGGTGCGGCGACTTCACGAACCAGATCGCTCAGGTCCACTTCTTCCACCAACTCGTCACGACCATCGCGAATGAAGGCCAGGAACTGGTCAAGAATCGCGTCCATGTCTTCGATGTCGCGGATCATGTCGTCCGTCAGGTCGCTGTGATCGCCCATCAGTTCCAGGGACAGCCGCAATCGGGTCAGCGGCGTGCGCAGGTCGTGGGACACCCCGGCCAGCATCAGTTCGCGCTCGCGCCCCGCCTGTTCGACGTCTTCGGCCATCTGATTGAAGGCGCGATAGACCTCGGTCATTTCACTTGGCGTGTCGCTGATCGGCAGACGTACGCTGCGGCCCTGACCGAGTTGCCGCGCGGCATAGACCAGACGTTTCAACGGTTGATTGAGCTGGCTGACGAAAATCCACGCCGAGGCGGTGGATAGCAGGCCGATGGCGAGGAACCAGCCGAGCACGTTCCAGATTTTCTGGCCGCGCAACGGATGCGGGTACAGCGGCACTTTCAGCCAGCCATCGCCCAGGCTGGGTGCCCGAACCCACAGCGCCGGTGGCGAGTGCATGCGTAATCGTACTTCGGTGTCGGCACCCAGTTCGGCCTGCATCTGTCGCTGGTAGATCTCGCTGTACGGCCAGTGCTGCTCGCCTTCCGGCACACCGGCGCCCACCACCCGGATCAGGGTCGCGGCATCGGCAATCTTCGCGCGGTTCTCTTCATCGGCGGCCCAATAGGCGCGCAGCGTCAGGGCGACGCCGTGGCTGTATTGGCGATCCACCAGCACGTCTTCGTTCATCAGCAGATAAACCAGGGTCAGCGCCTTGGAGAACAGGACGACGATCAGCACCAGCCACAGGGTGCGAGAGAAGAAGCTCTGGGGGAACCAAACAGGGGTTTTCATGGGTAACCGCTACACACTTGCAGGAGCGAGCGATGCTCGCATATTGCGGATCGCGAGTCTGCGGGAAAGGTCATCCGACCCGTTACCCGCAGGACCCGCTCCTACAAATCACCGATCACTTCGTGGCGGCGCCATCCGGAACGAACACGTAGCCCACGCCCCAGACGGTCTGGATGTAGCGCGGTTTGGACGGATCGGGCTCGATCATCCGGCGCAGACGGGAGATCTGCACGTCGATGGAACGCTCCAGGGCATCCCACTCGCGGCCACGGGCCAGGTTCATCAGCTTGTCGCGGGTCAGCGGTTGACGGGCGTTCATGACCAGGGCCTTGAGCACCGCGAACTCACCGGTGGTGAGCATGTGCACTTTATCGCCACGCTTGAGTTCGCGGGTGGCCAGGGACAGCTCGTAGTCACCGAAGGTCACGCTTTCGTCTTCGCTGCCCGGCGCACCCGGCACCGGTGCTGCCTGGCGCCGCAGCACCGCTTTGACCCGGGCCATCAGCTCGTCCGGGTTGAACGGCTTGGCCAGGTAATCGTCGGCGCCCAGTTCCAGGCCCTTGATACGGCTCAGCTCGTCGCCCTTGGCGGTGAGCATGATGATTGGAATCTGATTGTTCGCCGTGCGCAGGCGGCGGCAGGCGGTCAGGCCGTCTTCGCCGGGCAGCATCAAGTCGAGGACAACCAGGTTGAACACTTCACGCGCCAGCAGGCGGTCCATTTGTTCGGTGTTCGGGACGGCGCGGGCACGGTAGCCCTTGCTGACGAAAAAGCGTTCCAGCAGGCTGCTTAGCCCTGGATCGTCGTCAACGATAAGAATTTTTTCGCCTTCAGCAGTTTGTGCAGTGCTGCTCATTGGATGCTCCTTTGATCTCGGCGCGCATTATGGCGTAGCTGCCGTTATACGCACCGTGTGCATTGTTAGCAGATTTTTCCTTCACCGCCAGGAAACCAGTCTTTTCGCCTACAGCCTGCAATGCCCCCGAATGACAGAACGCTGGTTATAATGCGCGGCCTTTTGTGTCAGGCAACGTCTGATCGTTATTGCCGGTAACCGCTTTTTATTTTCATGGCGCTGGCAGTAATTGTTCGATTTCACGGGTCAACGGCAAGCCTGTTGATCCAGGTAGCGGCGCTCGCCAGGCCGCTCAACCAGACTCGCGAAGGCCCTATTTCCGCGCCTGCGAGCCTGCTTTCACAATTTGTCAGGTGGTTTTATGGACAGCATCAACAGCCGCATCGCCGAGGAACTCGGCGTCCGCCCACAACAGGTCGAAGCGGCCGTCGCGCTACTCGATGAAGGCTCCACGGTGCCCTTCATCGCCCGCTACCGGAAAGAAGTGACCGGCAGCCTCGATGACACGCAATTGCGTCATCTGGAAGAGCGTCTGCGCTACCTGCGAGAACTCGACGAACGGCGCATCAGCATCCTCGCCAGCATCGAGGAGCAAGGCAAGCTGACCCCTGCACTTGAGCGCGACATCAAGCTCGCCGACACCAAGACCCGCCTCGAAGACTTGTACCTGCCGTACAAGCAGAAGCGCCGCACCAAGGGCCAGATCGCCCTGGAAGCCGGCCTCGGCGAACTGGCCGACGGCCTGTTCAACGATCCAACCCTGAACCCGGAAACCGAAGCGGCGCGCTTCATCGACGCCGAAAAAGGCGTGGCCGATGCGAAGGCCGCCCTCGAAGGCGCCAAGTACATCCTCATGGAGCGCTTCGCCGAAGACGCCGGTCTGCTGGACAAGCTGCGCAATTACCTCAAGCAGGAAGCCACCCTCAGTGCCCGCGTGATCGCCGGCAAGGAAGAGGAAGGTGCCAAGTTCCGCGACTACTTCGAACACGACGAACCACTGAAAAGCATGCCGTCCCACCGCGCACTGGCGATTTTCCGTGGCCGCAACGAAGGCATTCTCAGCTCCGCGCTGAAAGTCGGTGACGAGCTGCCGGGCACCATGCACCCGTGCGAAGGCATGATCGGCCAGCAATTCGGCATCCAGAACCAGAACCGCGCCGCCGACAAATGGCTGGGCGAAGTGGTGCGCTGGACCTGGAAGGTCAAGCTCTACACCCACCTGGAAACCGACCTGCTGGGCGAGCTGCGCGACGGTGCGGAAACCGAAGCGATCAACGTGTTCGCCCACAACCTGCACGACCTGCTGCTGGCCGCGCCGGCCGGCCCGCGTGCCACCCTGGGCCTCGACCCGGGCCTGCGCACCGGCTGCAAGGTGGCCGTGGTCGACGCCACCGGCAAGCTGCTGGACCACGCCACGGTTTACCCGCACGTGCCGCACAACAAGTGGGACCAGACCCTCGCCGTGCTCGCTGCCCTGTGCGCCAAGCATTCGGTGGACCTGATCGCTATCGGCAACGGCACCGCCAGCCGCGAAACCGACAAACTGGCCGCTGAACTGATCAAAAAATACCCAGCCATGAAGATGACCAAAGTCATGGTCTCCGAGGCTGGTGCATCGGTTTACTCGGCCTCGGAACTGGCTTCCAAGGAATTCCCGGACCTGGACGTGTCGATCCGTGGCGCGGTGTCCATCGCTCGTCGCTTGCAAGACCCGCTGGCGGAGCTGGTGAAGATCGATCCGAAATCCATCGGCGTTGGCCAATACCAGCACGACGTGTCGCAGCTGAAACTGGCGCGCGGCCTGGACGCAGTGGTCGAAGACTGCGTGAACGCCGTGGGCGTGGACGTGAATACTGCATCCGTGGCGCTGCTGGCGCGCATCTCCGGCCTCAACGCGACCCTGGCGCAGAACATCGTTGCCCACCGCGACGAGCACGGTGCGTTCAAAACCCGTGCGGCATTGAAGAAAGTCGCCCGCCTGGGTGAAAAAACCTTCGAACAGGCCGCCGGCTTCCTGCGCGTAATGAATGGCGACAACCCGCTGGATTCGTCGGCGGTTCACCCGGAAGCCTATCCGCTGGTGCAGCGCATTGCCGCTGAAACCGATCGCGACATTCGCTCGCTGATCGGCGACGCCGCGTTCCTCAAGCGTCTGGATCCGAAGAAGTACACCGACGAAACGTTCGGCCTGCCGACGGTCACCGACATTCTGCAAGAGCTGGAAAAACCTGGCCGCGACCCGCGTCCCGAGTTCAAGACCGCCGAGTTCCAGGACGGCGTCGAAGACCTCAAGGACCTGCAACTGGGCATGATCCTCGAAGGCGTGGTCACCAACGTGACCAACTTCGGTGCCTTCGTCGACATCGGCGTGCATCAGGACGGTCTGGTGCACATTTCCGCGCTGTCGGAGAAGTTCATCAAGGATCCACGCGAAGCGGTGAAGGCCGGTGATGTGGTCAAGGTGAAGGTCATGGAAGTCGATATCCCGCGCAAACGCGTTGGCCTATCGATGCGCATGAGCGACACCCCGGGAGAGAAAATCGACGGTGCCCGTGGTGCACGTCCGGGGTCGGCTCCGCGCCAATCCCAGAACACCGCGCCGCGCAAGGAAACCCCGGTAGCGGCCCCGACCAACAACGCCATGGCGTCGCTTTTCGCCAACGCCAAGCAGTTGAAGAAACGCTGATGGAGATCCCGGCCGGCTTGACCGAAAGCGCGTTTTTCAAGCTGCTGGGGTGTCGCTTGCACAGCCTGGAAACCGGGGTGGCGCAAGTCGCCCTGGCGCTGGAGCCACAGTTGCGCAATCGCGGCGGCAAGCTGCACGGCGGGGCCTTGTTCAGTCTGGTGGACATTGCCATGGGGCTGGCCTGCTCCAGCACCCACGGCTTTGACCAGCAAAGCGCGACTATCGAGTGCAAGATCAACTACATCCGCGCAGTCGCCGACGGTGAAGTGATGTGCACGGCCAGGGTGATCCACCCGGGCCGCCGCACGCTTGTCGTCGAGGCCGATGTGATGCAAGGCGACAAACTGGTCGCAAAAGCACAAGGCACGTTCGCTGTCCTGTAGCCCCCAATCATCAATTTGAGTTAATTTCGGCGCTGTGACTACAGCGTCGGAGTTTCTCTGGGAGCGCCTGTGGCGAGGGGGCTTGCCCCCGTTTGAGTGCGTAGCACTCACAAGATCTTGAAACATCAGAGGTTTTGGGGCTGCTTCGCAGCCCAACGGGGGCAAGCCCCCTCGCCACGGGCCCGTTCCCAGCGGGGATTGCGGCGCTGGCTGATAGCAGGCCAGTGCGGCCCGAAAACCAGGCGAAAACGCCAGTTTCAACTTCACCCTTGTAGACCGTCTTGCCCACCCCCATATTGGGGCGACTGACGCGTGAAGGAATCCAACTTGAGCGAACTTCTCAACCGCCGCCTGGCTCTGCTCGGCGAGCGCGCTAACCTCTCTCTGCTCGAACAGTGCCTTCACGGCATCGAACGTGAATGCCTGCGCGTGACCGGCGAAGGTCGCCTGGCGCAAACACCGCACCCCGAAGCACTGGGTTCCGCGCTGACCAACGAACAAATCACCACCGACTATTCCGAGTCGCTGCTGGAGTTCATCACGCCAGCCCTGCCAGACCCGGCGCAGATGCTGGCGAGCCTGGACAGTATTCACCGTTTTGCCTACAGCAAGCTCGGCAACGAGTACCTGTGGAGTCCATCGATGCCGTGCCCGTTGCCGGCCGAGGAAGACATCCCGATCGCCTATTACGGCACCTCCAACATCGGTCAGCTCAAGTACGTCTATCGCAAGGGCCTGGCCCTGCGGTACGGCAAGACCATGCAGTGCATTGCCGGGATCCACTACAACTTTTCCCTGCCGGAAAAGCTCTGGCCGCTGCTCAAAGAGGCCGAAGGCTTTGACGGCACAGACCGCGACTTCCAATCGTCGGCCTACATTGCGCTGATTCGCAACTTCCGTCGCTACAGCTGGCTGCTGATGTACCTGTTCGGCGCATCCCCTGCGCTGGACGCCGGTTTCCTGCGCGGTCGCTCGCATCAGCTGGAACAACTGGATCCGGACACTTTGTACCTGCCGTACGCCACCAGCCTGCGCATGAGTGATCTGGGTTACCAGAGCAACGCCCAGGCCGGTCTGACGCCGTGCTACAACGACCTGACCAGCTACACCGACAGCCTGCGCAAAGCGGTGGCTACGCCGTATCCACCGTACGTCGAGGTGGGTACGCACAAGGACGGTGAGTGGGTTCAGCTCAACACCAACATCCTGCAGATCGAAAACGAGTACTACTCCAACATCCGTCCGAAGCGCGTGACCTACACCGGCGAACGGCCGATTCAGGCGCTGGTGGCCCGTGGCATCCAGTACGTCGAAGTGCGCTGCCTGGACATCAACCCGTTCCTGCCGATGGGCATTGACCTCACCGAGTCACGGTTCCTCGACGCTTTCCTGCTGTACTGCGCACTGAACGACAGCCCGCTGCTGACCAGTACCAGCTGCGGTAACGCAACGTCGAACTTCCTCAGCGTGGTCAAGGAAGGTCGCCGTCCGGGCCTGCAATTGCAACGCGACGGGCAAGCGGTGGACATGAAGGAATGGGCCGGCGAATTGCTGGAAAAGATTGCGCCACTGGCGGCGCTGCTGGATCAGAGCCATGGCGGCGATGCCCACAGCAAGGCGCTGGACGCCCAAATGGCCAAGGTCCAGGACTCGTCCCTGACGCCATCGGCCCAGGTGCTGGCGGCGATGGCCGAACACAAGGAAAGCTTCGCCCAGTTCTCCTTGCGCCAAAGCCAGGTGCATGCAGAGTTTTTCTGCAGCGAGCCGCTTTCAGGTGAAGAACAGGCCAGGTTTGAAGAGTTGGCGCGTTCGTCGTTGGCTCAACAGGCTGAGCTTGAACAGAACGAAGTCGGCGATTTCGATGTGTTTGTCGGGTCGTATCAGGCGAGCATTCTGGCGATCAGCAATTAGACGTAAACCTCTGTGGCGAGGGAGCTTGCTCCCGCTCGGCTGCGCAGCAGCCGTAAAATCTGCGACGGTGTTTAATCTGACACAACACCTTCGCTGTTTTTGGGAGTCCTTCGGCCTGGAGCGCCAGCCCGGTCCAGCGGGAGCAAGCTCCCTCGCCACAAGAGCAATACACGACTATTCTCCCTTAGAATTTTCCGCTCATAAGCTCATTCTAAAAAGTTATTTATTTTAAGTTTCTTATATCATTTAGTCTCCTTTCTCGCCGGCTTTCGGTCGTCTGAAAAGGAGCTTCCCGATGAAACTGACTTTCCCCCTTCGCCTCCTGGCGGCCGCGTCGTTGGCTGCGGCGAGTTTCCTGGCTCAGGCGGCAGATGTGACCGTCGCCTACCAGACCACCGTTGACCCGGCCAAAGTCGCCCAAGCCGACGGCGCCTACGAAAAAGCCACCAAAGCCGATATCAACTGGCGCAAATTCGATAGCGGTGCCGACATCATCGCCGCCATCGCTTCCGGCGATGTGCAGATCGGCTACCTCGGTTCCAGCCCCCTGACAGCGGCAATCACCCGCAAAGTCCCGGTGGAAACCTTCCTCATTGCCACCCAGATCGGCGCTGCCGAAGCATTGGTCGCGCGCGACGGTTCCGGGATCAAGACCCCGCAAGACCTGATCGGCAAGAAAGTCGCCGTACCGTTCGTCTCCACCGGCCACTACAGCCTGCTGGCCGCGCTGAAACACTGGAACATCGACCCGTCGAAAGTCACCGTGCTCAACCTCGCGCCGCCAGCCATCATCGCGGCATGGAAACGCGGTGACATCGACGCCACCTACGTGTGGGATCCGGCCCTCGGTGTGGCCAAGGAAAACGGTAAAGTGCTGATCACTTCCGGCGAGCTGGCCAAGTTCGGCGCGCCGACCTTCGATGCCTGGATCGTGCGCAAGGACTTCGCCGAGAAGCATCCGGAGATCGTCACCGCATTCGCCAAAGTGACCCTCGATGCCTACGCCGACTACCGCAAAGACCCGCAAGCCTGGCTGGCCAATCAAAGCAACGTCGACAAACTGGTGAAACTCTCCGGCGCCAAGGCCAGCGATATTCCGCTGCTGCTGCAAGGCAACGTGTATCCGCTGGCGGCTGATCAGGTGATCACCCTCGGTGCGCCGACCACCAAAGCCATTACCGACACTGCGGCGTTCCTCAAGGAGCAGGGCAAGGTCGAGGCCGTGCTGCCGGACTACGCGCCGTACGTCAGCGCCAAGTACATCACCAACTGATCGGGAGTTAACCGCGATGGCTTTGCTACAGCTGGAGCGCATCAGCGCACAGTACCCAGGCAGCACGGAACCTGTGCTGGCGGATATTTCCCTGAGCCTTGGGCCCCAGCAGTTGCTGGTCGCCCTCGGCCCTTCCGGCAGTGGCAAGACTTCGCTGTTGAACCTGATTGCCGGTTTCGTCGAGCCCAGCGCCGGGCGCATCACCCTTGACGGCGTGCCGGTCAAAGGCCCGAGCGCCGAGCGCGGCGTGGTGTTTCAGGACGACGCCCTGCTGCCTTGGCAGGACGTGCTGGCCAACGTCGGTTTCGGTCTGGAACTGGCCGGCATTCCCCGGGACAAACGTGAAATCCGCGCCCGGGAAATGCTCGCGCTGGTGGACCTTTCCGGCTTCGAAAACCGCCGCATCTGGCAACTCTCGGGCGGGCAGAAACAACGTGTCGGCCTGGCCCGCGCCCTCGCCGCCGACCCTCGGGTGTTGCTGATGGACGAACCCTTCGGCGCCCTGGATGCCTTCACCCGCGAACAGATGCAGGAGCTGCTGTTGCAAGTCTGGCAACGTACCGCCAAACCGGTGTTCCTGATTACCCACGATATTGAAGAAGCGGTGTTCCTCGCCACCGACCTGATTCTGCTGGCGCCGAATCCCGGGCAAATCGTCGAGCGTCTGAGCCTGGATTTCGGTCAGCGTTACGCCGCCGGCGAGTCGGCGCGCTCGATTAAATCCGACCCGCGCTTTATCGAAACCCGCGAACACGTGCTCGCCAAAGTGTTCTCCCAACGCAGTGCCGTCCAGCGGCAGGAGCGCGCATGAGCAGTTATGGAATTCCCGCCGCAACGGTGAAACCCGGTTCAAAGGTGAAGGGCTCGGCGGTGATTGCGCTGCGCCGCCGTATCAGCACGCGCTGGATCAGTGTGTTGACCCTGATCGCACTGTTGACGATCTGGTGGGCCGTCACCGCCACCGGATTGATCGAACCGCTGTTCCTGCCGCCCCCCTCCGCCGTGCTGCAAAAAGGCTGGTTGCTGGTGACCAGCGGCTACATGGATTCGACCTTGTGGCAGCACTTGGGCGCGAGCCTCAGCCGCATCGGTTTGGGCCTGGGCTTCGCGGTGCTGACCGCCGTGCCGGTCGGCATTGCCATCGGCCACAACCGAATTGCTCGCGGCATTCTCGATCCGCTGATCGAGTTTTACCGCCCGATTCCGCCCCTGGCCTATTTGCCGCTGATCGTGATCTGGTGCGGCATCGGTGAGCTGTCGAAAGTGTTGCTGATCTACCTGGCGATCTTCGCCCCGATAGCCATCGCCACCGCCACCGGCGTGCGCACCGTCGACCCGGCGAAATTGCGCGCTGCACAGTCGTTGGGTGCGACTCGGGCGCAGTTGATTCGCCATGTGATTCTGCCCAGTGCCTTGCCGGACATTTTGACCGGTGTGCGCATTGGCTTGGGTGTGGGTTGGTCGACACTGGTCGCCGCCGAGTTGATCGCCGCCACCAGCGGTTTGGGCTTCATGGTGCAGTCGGCCGCGCAGTTCCTGGTCACCGATGTGGTGGTGCTGGGGATTCTGGTGATCGCGCTGATCGCCTTCGCCATGGAAATGGGCCTGCGCGCCCTGCAGCGCAAACTGGTGCCGTGGCATGGCCAGGCTCACTGAATATTCAACCAGTGGGAGCCTGTGTGGCGAGGGGGCTTGCCCCCGTTTGAGTGCGTAGCACTCACAAGATCTTTGGTACATCAGAATTTTAAGGGCTGCTTCGCAACCCAACGGGGGCAAGCCCCCTCGCCACAGGTCGCTCCCACAGTCGGCGCCCTGGATTGAAGAGAACCGCCATGAGTAACTTGACCATCGTCCCCCTCAGCTGCGCCCTCGGCGCGCAAATCAGCGGCGTCGACATCAGCCAGCCGCTGAACGTGGAACAACGCGACGCCATCGAGCAGGCGCTGCTCAAGTATCAGGTGCTGTTCTTCCGTAACCAGCCGATCGAGCCACAGCAACAGGCGCGATTCGCCGCCTATTTCGGCGACCTGCATATTCATCCGATCTACCCGAACGTGCCGGAACAACCGGAAGTGCTGATCCTCGACACCGCCGTCACCGACGTGCGGGACAACGCGATCTGGCACACCGATGTGACGTTCCTGCCGACCCCGGCGATGGGCGCGGTGCTCAGCGCCAAGTTGCTGCCGGAGTTTGGCGGCGACACCCTGTGGGCCAGCGGCATTGCGGCGTATGAAGCGTTGTCCGCGCCGATGAAAACCTTGCTCGAAGGGCTGACCGCCACTCACGATTTCACCCGTTCGTTTCCACTGGAGCGCTATGGCAACACGCCGGAAGCCCTGGCCCAATGGGAAGAAGCCCGGCGCAAGAATCCACCGCTGTCACACCCGGTGATTCGCACGCACCCGGTGAGCGGGCGTCGTTCGTTATTCGTCAATGAAGGGTTCACGTCGAAGATCAACGAGTTGTCGGAAACCGAGAGCGAAGTAGTTCTGAAGTTCTTGTTCGCCCACACCACACGGCCGGACTTCACCATTCGCTGGCGCTGGCAGAAAGACGACATCGCGTTCTGGGACAACCGCGTGACCCAGCATTACGCGGTGGATGATTACCGCCCGGCACGGCGGGTGATGCAGCGGGCGACGGTGTTGGGGGATGTGCCGTTTTAAGATCAAAAGATCGCAGCCTTCGGCAGCTCCTACATTGACCGCGTTCGCCGCAAATATTGCGGTCAACCATCGATTCTGTAGGAGCTGCCGAAGGCTGCGATCTTTTGCTTTTTCAGGTTACTCAGCCATCGAAGGCTTCTCCCAAAGGTTGATCCCGCCCTCCTGGGCAAATCGATCAATCTCCGCCAGTTCTTCCACGCTAAAACTCAGGTTCTTCAACGCCCCGACGTTCTCGATGATCTGCTCCGGCCGGCTCGCGCCGATCAGCGCCGAGGTCACCCGTGGGTCGCGCAAGGTCCAGGCCAGCGCCAACTGCGCGAGGCTCTGACCGCGGCGTTTGGCGATTTCATTGAGCGCCCGCACTTGGGCGATGTTGGCTTCGGACAGGTGAGAGGACTGCAATGAATCACCGCCCGGGCGATTGACCCGCGCATCCTTCGGAATGCCATTGAGGTATTTGTCGGTCAACAGGCCCTGCGCCAACGGTGTGAAGGCGATCACGCCGGTACCGAGTTCGTCGGTGACATCCAGCAGGTCCTTTTCCACCCAGCGATTGAGCAGGTTGTAGGCCGGCTGGTGGATCAGCAGCGGGACTTTCCACTCCTTGAGCAACGTGGCCATTTCCCGGGTTTTCACCCCGGAGTAAGACGAGATGCCAATGTACAACGCCTTGCCCTGTTGCACGGCGGTGGCCAGTGCGCTGGCAGTTTCTTCCAGCGGGGTGTCCGGGTCAAAACGGTGGGAATAGAAGATGTCCACGTAATCGAGGCCCAGGCGTTGCAGGCTCTGGTCGAGGCTGGCCAGCACATATTTTCGCGACCCGCCGCCCTGGCCGTAAGGGCCGGGCCACATGTCCCAACCGGCCTTGCTGGAGATGATCAGCTCGTCGCGGTACTGCTTGAAGTCTTCACGCAGCAACCGGCCGAAGTTGATCTCGGCGCTGCCGTACGGCGGGCCATAGTTGTTGGCCAGGTCGAAGTGGTTGATGCCCAGATCGAACGCCGTGCGCAGCAACGAGCGCTGTATGTCGATCGGCGTGCTGTCGCCGAAGTTGTGCCACAGCCCCAGGGACAGTGCCGGCAGCACCAGCCCGCTGCGGCCCACGCGGCGGTATGGGATGGAGTCGTAGCGGTTTTCGGCAGCGGTGTAGGTCATCGAATCCTCTCTTGTGGGTCTTGAATGGGGTATCGACTGCTTTCCAAGCTGCCCAGCATACGCCCAGACAAACGCCAGGAAACCCCGGATTCGACTAATTGCTGAAACGTTTCATAGATTTTCGGTCTTGAGAGTGATCGTTCCCACGCAGGAGCGTGGGAACGATCGGTAGGCCGGCAGTTATTGAGCCCCTGCAAACACCTCCCCCAACCAATCCACAAACACCCGAACCCGTGGCGACATGTGTCGGTTATGCGGATACAACACCGAAACCGGCATCGATGGCGGCGGTGTGTCGGTGAGGATTTCCTGCACCAACCCTTGGCCAATCTGCGTTTCCATTCGGTAATGCGGGCACTGAATCAGCCCCAATCCGGCAATTGCCGAGGCCGCATAAATCTCCGCACCGAACACCGACAACGCTCCCTCGATGGCCACTTCTTTCAGCTCGCCATCCACCATGAACTCGAATGGAAACAGCTTGGCCGTGGTGCGCGAAACGTAGTTCACCGCGCGGTGGTTTTTCAGGTCTTCGAGGTTTTTCGGTTCGCCGTATTTACGCAGGTAAGCCGGGCTGGCGCAGGTGATCTGGCGCAGGTTGGCGACACGTTTACCGATTAGCGCCGAATCGCCCAAGGTGCCGGCGCGCAACACGCAATCAACGCCTTCGGCGATCAGGTCGACGAAGCGGTCGGCTTCGCTGATGGACAACTCGATGTCCGGGTAGCGCGCCATGAATTGCGGCAACGCCGGGATTACAAAATGCTTGGCCAACGTGCCATGCAGATCCACCCGTAATCGGCCTTTCGGCGCAACGCCGCGAAATGCCAGTTCGGCTTCTTCCAGTTCTGCCAACAACTGCACGCAACGCAAGTAGTACGCCTCGCCATCCAGCGTAGGACGGACCTTGCGCGTGCTGCGCTCCAGTAAACGGGTACCGAGCCAGGCTTCGAACTGATTCAGCGTATGGGTCAGGGTGGCACGCGGCAGGTTCAGGTCATCGGCCGCGAGCGTGAAGCTGCTGCGCTCGTAGATCCGCACGAAAACCTTCATCGCCTTGACTTGATCCATACGGCGCTCCTGACGATCGATTGTTGGCGATTATTGAACAGTAAAGGCAACTCTCGTGCATCTATCACCCTGAGTAAACATGTGAATCTGGCTCCACACCCCAGCCACTCCAAGGAATCAACGCCATGACTACTCAAACTTCGAAAGTTGCCATCGTGACCGGCGCCTCCCGCGGCATCGGTGCCGTGATCGCCCAGCAACTGGCCAGCCAGGGTTTCGCCGTCGCCATCAACTACGCTAACAGCGCCACCGTGGCGTCGGCACTGGTGGTAAAACTGCGTCAGGCCGGTCACCGGGCCATAGCGATCAAGGCTGATGTGGCCAACGCCGACGATGTACGCCGGCTATTCGACGAAGCCGAAACCCAACTGGGCAAGGTCGACGTGCTGGTCAATAACGCCGGCATCCTCAAAGTGCTGCCGCTGGCGCAACACAGCGACGAACTGTTCGACCAGAACTTCAACATCCACGCTCGCGGCACTTTCAACACTCTGCGTGAAGCGGCAACGCGCCTGAACAGTGGTGGCCGAATCATCAACTTCTCCAGCAGCACCGTCGGCATGAACCTGCCGGGCTATGCGGTGTACATCGCCAGCAAGGCGGCAGTGGAATCCCTGACCCAAGTGTTCGCCAAGGAAATGCGCGGTCGCAACATCACTGTCAACGCCGTGGCCCCGGGCCCGGTCGCCACCGACCTGTTCCTGCACGGCAAGAGCGAAGAACAGATCCAGACCTTCGCCAAGATGCCACCGCTGGAACGCCTGGCTCAGCCAGAAGACATCTCCCGCGTCGTGTCCTTCCTGGTCGGCCCGGATTCGGCCTGGGTCAACGGGCAAATCCTGCGCGTTAACGGCGGGTTGGTTTAACTATGCTCGATGTATTGGGCCGTAAGGCAGCACACATCTGAAGGACGGAACGCATCATGCACACCACGATCATCATCTTCTTCGGCCTGATCCTGCTGGCACTGATGCTGTTCATCGGCGAGAAAATCGGTTTCTCCCGTCAGACCCTGGCCTACAGCTTTGTCGTGCTGTGGCTGGCGTTGACCTTGATCAACGGCGCAGTCGGAATGGTCAACGCTGGCCAACCGTTGAGCGCGGAACTGGTGGTGGGCAGCGCGGTGTTCGGCGTACCGGTGGCGGCACTGGTGCTGTTCATGGTGTTGAGCAGCGAGACCTGAGCGCCACCGGTCGATCAACGCACCAGATGCAAGAACTGCATGTGCCGTTCGTACTGGTCAAGGATGTCGTTGATCACCTGATCCTCGGTGTAACCCACCAGATCGTAGTCCTGACTGCCCTCGCGCAAATGCACTTCGGCACGGTGGTAACGACGGTTGTTGAGTTGCTTGGAACCCATGCCGCCACGGGCGAAGGACGGGGTGAAGTAGCCACGCATTTGCACCTGATAGATGAACGGATGCAGTTCGCCGTGACCGATTTCCAGGCTAACGTTGTCGTTGGCCGGATCGGGCTGAGTGACCACATGCAATCCCTTCTCGACAAACACGGCGGTCACTTCCTCAATGGCCGGGCGCACCGTTGTATCAAGGAAGCGATAAACCTCATCCCGAGACGGGAAATGCACTGCCTGACTCAAGCGCTGACGCCAACCGCCGCGCCGTGATCCAGATGCCGGTGCGAGGGAATGCAATTGCGCGATCTGTTTCTGCGACTCCAGATAAAACGCCTTGTGCAGACCCCACATCATCAGCAGCAAAATCATCGAGAACGGTAACGACGTCAGCACCACCGCCGACTTCAATGCGTCGATGCTGCCGGAGAACAACAGCGCACTGGTCACCAGTGCCGTCATCGCGCCCCAGAACACTCGCAGCCATTTCGGCCCGTCCTCATCGGGATTGCCACCCTTGGCGGACAAGGTCGACAACACCACGGTGCCGGAGTCGGCGGAGGTGACGAAGAACACGAAGCTGATGAACACCGTGACCGCGATCACGGTTTTGCTCCACGGGTAGGTCTCCAGCAGCAGGTAAAGCGTCATCGACGGGTTGTCGATGGCCGACATGCCGAGCGCGCTCATGCCGTGGTTGAGCACCTGATCGATGGCGCTGTTGCCGAAGATCGACATCCACGCCAGGGTGAAACCGAGCGGGATCAACAGCACGCCGAAGACGAATTCGCGGATGGTCCGGCCACGGGAAATCCGCGCAATGAACAGGCCCACGAACGGCGACCATGCAATCCACCAGGCCCAGTAGAACACCGTCCAGCCGCCCAGCCAGTCGCTGGGTTTGTCATAGGCGTAGAGGTCGAAACTCTTCATCGGCAAGGCACCGAGGTAATCGCCGAGGTTCTGGATAAGGGTATTGAGCAAGTGCTGGGTGGGGCCGGCGAACAACACGAACAGCAGCAGCGCACAGGCCAGCAGCATGTTGATGTCGGACATCACCCGCACGCCTTTATCGACGCCAGACACCGCGACGATGATCGCCGCGCCCATCATCAGCGTGATCAGGCCGACCTGAATCCACTGGGTGTGGGCGATGCCGAACAGGTAATCCAGGCCGGAGTTGAGGTGCAATACGCCAAAGCCCATGTCGGCACCGAGGCCGAACACCGTGGCGATGATGCCGAAGCCGTCCACCGCGTAACCGATGGGCCCGTTGATGCGCTTGCCGATCAGCGGGTACAGCGCCGAACGCAGGGCCAGCGGCAGGTTATGTCGATAGGCGAAATAGGCCAGCGCCATGCCGACGAAGGCGAACACGCCCCAGCCGTGCAGGCCCCAGTGCAGAAACAGAATCTGCATCGCCTGACGCGCCGCCTCCGCCGTACCGGCCTCGCCTTGCGGTGGTTGCACCAAATGCGTAAGTGGTTCGGACACGCAAAAGAAAAACAGCGTGATGCTGATCCCGGCGGCGAACAGCATGCCGGCCCAGGACAAGTAACTGAATTCGGGCTCGTCGTGGTCGGCACCGAGCTTGATCTTGCCGTAGCCGGACAAGGCGGTGACCACCACGAAGACCAGATACAGCGTCATCGCGAGCATGTAGTACCAGCCGACCGTGTTGGCCGCCCAGTTTTGCGCTTGCAACAGCCAGGCACCGGCCTGTTCGGGGATCGCCATGACCACGACGGCGAACAACAAAATGAAGGTCGCCGCGAAATAAAACACCGGCGGATTCATGCGGACCTGGCCGCTTGCGGGGATGGACGATGCACTCACGAAAGGTGCACCTCGAGGGGGGAAAACGTGGCTGTAAAAATCGGACTCAGCAAAGGCAAGCCTCCTGTTGTGAGCGGGCGGCGAACCACCGGTTTAACTTGAATGAACGTTCAAGTTAAACATGAATAGGGTGCTAAGGACTAATCGCAGGGCTCGGCGGTAGCTCGTCTCACCCTGGCTGAAGGAAGGATTGTGGCGAGGGGGCTTGCCCCCGTTGGGCCGCGAAGCGGCCCCAAAAATCGCGACCGCCTCTATGTGGATTTAACTGGTTATCTATATTGCGGTTGCTGCGCAACCGAGCGGGAGCAAGCTCCCTCGCCACAAAAAGCGCAAAGTGTCACCTGGCTTACTTCTGCGTCCCGTCATCATGCTGCAGATTCGCCTGGGTCAGGTTGCACCCCGCTGGCACGCTGCGGGTCAGCCAGACGTTGCCACCAATCGTCGAGCCCTTGCCGATGGTGATCCGTCCCAGAATCGTCGCGCCGGCATAGATCACCACGTCGTCCTCGACGATCGGATGCCGCGGATGGCCCTTCTGCAACTGGCCGTCTTCGTCCGCCGGGAAGCGCTTGGCGCCCAACGTCACGGCCTGATAAATCCGCACCCGCTCACCAATGATCGCGGTTTCGCCGATCACCACACCCGTACCGTGGTCGATGAAGAAACTGCGACCGATCTGCGCGCCAGGATGGATGTCGATACCGGTGGCCGAGTGGGCGATTTCCGCGCTGATCCGCGCCAGCAACGGCAACCCGGCGCGGTACAAATGGTGGGCCAGGCGATGGTGAATCACCGCCAGGATTCCCGGGTAGCACAGCAACACTTCATCGACACTGCGAGCCGCCGGATCGCCGTGATAGGCCGCCAACACGTCGGTGTCCAACAGGCTGCGCAATTCCGGCAGAGCGAGGGCGAAGTCCTGAATGATCCGGATGGCCTTGGCTTCGACTTCAGAGTCGCCCCCGGCACTGTGACGAGCGACGTAGCGCAATTCGAGCCGCGCCTGAGCCAGCAATGCATTCAACGCCACGTCGAGTGTGTGGCCGACGTAGAAGTCCTCACTCTCCTCACGCAAATCCACCGGCCCCAGACGCATCGGAAACAACGCACCGCACAAGGCTTCGAGAATGTCCGCCATGGCCGCTCGGGACGGCAACTCGCGACCGCCCTGCTCGGTGCTGGCGCGGCCGTTTTGTGCGCGCCACTGGTCGCGCGCCGTACGCAGTTGGCTGACGATGGTCTGCAATTGCCAATGGCTGGAACGCTCGCTCACGGTAAAAACTCCTCACGGGCGGCCGGACTGTCTGGCCGCGCTGACGGCGATTACTTTACGGCAACGACTTGCAGCCGAATTAAGAACCAATAGTGCTGGGAACAATACTTTTGGCTATAAGCGATTGGCAGTTGCCCCGCTAAATACCCGTGCCTATAGTCCAGACATCTTTCTCCGCCAGTACGGACCCATGATCAAACAACAGCTTGCCCGTTTTAACCGCCTCGACCTGCTCGGTCACCCTACCCCGTTGGAAAAACTCGAACGCTTGTCGACCTGGCTGGGCCGCGATGTGTACGTCAAACGCGATGACCTGACGCCATTGGCACTGGGCGGCAACAAGCTGCGCAAACTCGAATACCTCGCCGCCGATGCCCTGGCCCAGGGCGCCGATACACTGATCACCGCTGGCGCGATCCAGTCCAACCACGTGCGCCAAACCGCCGCCATTGCGGCCAAGCTTGGCCTGGGCTGCGTGGCGCTGCTGGAGAACCCGCTCGGCACTGACGATAGCAACTACCTCGGCAATGGCAATCGGCTGTTGCTGGACCTGTTCGATGCCAAAGTCGAGTTGGTGGAAAACCTCGACAATGCTGACGAGCAATTGCAAGCGCTGGCCGCACGTCTGCGCAGCAACGGCAAGAAACCCTATCTGGTGCCGATTGGTGGCTCCAATGCGGTGGGCGCTTTGGGTTATGTCCGTGCAGGTCTGGAACTGGCCGAGCAGATCAAGGACACCGGGCTGCAATTCGCCGCCGTAGTCCTGGCTTCCGGCAGTGCCGGCACCCATAGCGGCCTGGCGCTGGCATTGAGCGAAGTACTGCCGGATTTGCCAGTGATCGGCGTGACCGTTTCCCGTAGCGATGAAGCTCAACGACCGAAAGTCCAGGGCCTCGCCGAACGCACTGCCGAGCTGTTGGGCGTGGACCTGCCGGCGAGTTTCAAAGTCGAACTGTGGGACGAATATTTCGGCCCGCGTTATGGCGAGCCGAATGCCGGGACGCTGGCGGCGGTGAAGCTGTTGGCGAGCCAGGAAGGGTTGTTGCTGGACCCGGTGTATACCGGCAAGGCCATGGCCGGTTTGCTCGACGGCATCGGGCGCCAGCGCTTCGATGACGGCCCGATCATCTTCCTGCACACCGGCGGGGCACCGGCGTTGTTTGCCTACAAAGATTTTCTGTAACCGATAGTCCTGTGGCGAGGGGGCTTGCCCCCGTTGGGTCGCGCAGCGGCCCCTTGTGTCCGGCAGTCATATCGAGTCAGCAGACATTACGACTGCTTCGCAGCCGAACGGGGGCAAGCCCCCTCGCCACAGGAATGCACCCCTCAAATATTCATTTAAAGAATAACAAACTTAATATTTATTATTTTCCAATCTAAAAATCCCATCATATAGTCGCGCCGCAGGCGAATTTGCAGCGAGACGCATAAGCTGCTTTAGGGCAGGATATCGCAGTCGTTCAAATCCCGAATTTGCCAACTTTCCTTAAGCGTCTTCCATAAGAAAACACAGGGGCTTGTCATGAATTTTTCCGCACTACGTAGAAATCTGCTGGTGGGCTCGTTGGGCCTGGCGCTGAGCGCCGGCCTGCTCGGGCAAGCGGTTGCCGGAGAGCAACTGCAAAAGATCAAGGACGCGGGCGTGATCAACGTCGGCCTGGAAGGCACTTATCCACCGTTCAGCTTCGTCGACGAGGCCGGCAAACTGAGCGGCTTCGAAGTCGAGTTCTCCGAAGCCTTGGCCAAAGAGCTGGGCGTGAAGGTCAAACTGCAGCCGACCAAATGGGAAGGCATCCTCGCGGCCCTGGAATCCAAGCGTCTGGACGCGGTGATCAACCAGGTGACCATCACCGAAGAGCGCAAGAAGAAGTACGACTTCTCCGAGCCGTACACCGTTTCCGGGATTCAGGCGCTGACCCTGACCAAAAACAAAGACACCATCAAGACCGCCGCCGATCTGGCCGGCAAGAAAGTCGGCGTAGGCCTGGGCACCAACTACGAGCAGTGGGTGAAAGAGAATGTGCCGAAGGCTGACGTCCGCACCTACGAAGATGACCCGAGCAAGTTCCAGGATCTGCGCGTCGGCCGCATCGACGCCATTCTGATCGACCGCCTGGCCGCGCTGGAATACGCCAGGAAGGCCAAGGACACTGCCGCCGCCGGCGAAGCGTTCTCCCGCCAAGAGGCCGGTATTGCCCTGCGCAAAGGCGAGCCTGAACTGCTGGCCGCGGTGAACAAAGCCATCGACAAGCTGCGTGCCGACGGTACGCTGAAAAAGCTTTCGGAAAAATACTTCAGCGCTGACGTCACTCAATAATGGGAGAAGCTTTCCAACTCGCGCTGGACTCCGCGCCCTTCCTGCTCAAGGGCGCGTATTACACGGTCATCCTGAGCCTGGGCGGAATGTTCTTCGGCCTGCTGATGGGCTTCGGCCTGGCGTTGATGCGCCTGTCGCGCTTCAAACTGGTGAGCTGGATTTCCCGCATCTACGTGTCGTTCTTTCGCGGCACGCCGTTGCTGGTGCAACTGTTCGTGATCTATTACGGCTTGCCGCAATTGGGCATCGAACTTGATCCGCTGCCGGCGGCCCTGATCGGTTTCTCGCTGAACATGGCGGCCTACGCCTGCGAAATCCTGCGTGCCGCGATCAGCTCCATCGAGCGCGGCCAATGGGAAGCTGCGGCCAGTATCGGCATGACCCGCGCGCAAACCCTGCGCCGGGCCATTCTGCCGCAAGCGATGCGCACGGCCCTGCCACCGTTGGGCAACAGCTTCATCTCGCTGGTCAAGGATACCGCGCTGGCGGCCACCATTCAGGTGCCGGAGCTGTTCCGCCAGGCACAGCTGATCACCGCCCGTACCTTCGAAATTTTCACCATGTATCTTGCCGCCGCGCTGATCTACTGGGTTCTGGCCACGGTGCTTTCGCACCTGCAGAACAAGTTGGAAGAGCGGGTCAATCGGCACGACCAGGAGTCCTGACCCAATGATTGTCGTGGAAAAACTGACAAAGCAGTTCAAGGGTCAGGTGGTGCTCAACGGCATCGATCTGCAGGTGAAGGAAGGCGAGGTAGTGGCAATCATCGGCCCCAGCGGCTCGGGCAAGACCACGTTCCTGCGTTGCCTGAATTTTCTGGAAGAACCCACCAGCGGCCGGATCAAGGTCGGCGACATCGAGATCGATGGCAGCCGCCCCCTGAACCAGCAGCAGAGCCTGGTACGGCGCCTGCGCCAGCACGTGGGTTTTGTGTTCCAGAATTTCAACCTGTTCCCCCATCGCACAGCCCTGGAAAACGTCATCGAAGGCCCGATCGTGGTGAAAAAAATTCCACGGGCCGACGCCGTTGCCCTGGGTAAAAAGCTGTTGGCCAAGGTCGGCCTGGCGGGCAAGGAAGACGCTTACCCGCGTCGCCTTTCCGGCGGTCAGCAACAGCGGGTGGCGATTGCCCGGGCGCTGGCGATGGAACCGGAAGTGATCCTGTTCGATGAGCCAACCTCGGCGCTGGACCCGGAACTGGTGGGCGAAGTGTTGGCGACCATCCGCGGCCTGGCCGAGGAGAAACGCACCATGGTGATCGTCACCCACGAAATGGGTTTTGCTCGGGACGTGGCCAACCGTGTGGTGTTTTTCGACAAGGGTGTGATCGTCGAACAGGGCGAAGCCAAGGCGCTGTTTGCCAACCCGAAAGAAGAACGGACGAAGCAGTTTCTCAGCAAATTCCTTAACAACGCTTAGTTCAATCCCCACTCAAAAACTGTCAACTTCCATGGACGGAAGTGGCACTTTCTCCGACTTATGAAATCCTGTCATCGCCATCAACGACTGCCTTGATTCACTCCGATCATAGATAACTTCCCACCCTCCCATGCGGTACATATATATGTCCTGCAATAGATTCACCTCGCTTAAAATCCATAAAAATCCTCGCCACCTACAGTCAATGGGTTGCTGCCTCCAAGGCATACACACCCCCAAATACCGGACTGAATTCGACAGGACAATGGGGTTTATTAACTACACCGTGTAGGAGATTTCTGAATAACCCAAGAACCAACCTTTAATCGACAAACACTATTGACACCTATTCGAACCCACTCTTATCTAGTCTCCAACAAGCGACTTTCATCAAACTCGATCACTCTTCAAATACACAAAAAGTGAATCGTTTTGTTGCCTGGTAATTCACGCCTTTCGATCTTTCAGAAACGGACTTCGCGGTAAGGCTTCAAGGAGAGAACCCCATGACAAGCACTTCGAACAAACCCGAACTTGCAGCCCCGACCCTGGCGCAAACTCACAAGGCCGGCATCAGCATCACCTCGGCCGCTCATCTTATGATCGACGTGCCGACTTATCCCGGCATGGACGAAGGCGACCTGATCGAGCTGTTCTGGAACAACTGCTACGTGGCCTCCAGCGTGTTGGGGACTGACCATGGCGGCAAAGCGGTGAGCCTGCGGGTGCCGGAAAGCTTCATTGCCAACGGTTCTGCTCGCGTCCATTACAAGGTCATGCAGATCGGGCAAGGGCCAGCGATATCACCGGCGGCGCACGTCCAGATCAAACTCGATTGCCCCGGCGGCCTGCCCTCGCCCCTTTGCGATGAGGAAAACCAGAGCCTGGCGCCGGTGTTCATCCCCGAGACCATTCGCCGTCAGGGGGTCAATCCGAACCAGGTCAAGCGCGGTGTGCCATTGACCATCGAACCGTATCTGAATATGGCCACCGACGACGAAATCACCCTGCGCTGGGGCGATGTGCGCATGGACCTGCCCAAACTCAAGGCCGACGATGTGGGTCAGCCGATTCACGTCTGGGTGCCACCGGCAATCATTCTCGAAGCCGGCGAAGACCTTCGACTGGAAGTGACTTACTGCATCCTCGACCGGGTGGGTAACAACTCGCGCTGGGCACCGGCCCGCACGCTGAAGATCGGCTGTGCCAATCCTTACCTGAAAGTGCCGCCCAAAGAAGTGCTCAAAGCTGCTGAATCCCGAAAGAAGTGAAAAAACTTGCTGTAATCACCGACCTCGTGGGGAGGGGCTTTTGTGGCGAGGGGGCTTGCCCCCGTTGGACTGCACAGCAGTCCCCGATTTTTTGAACGCCTGATGTTGTGTCAGGCAAACCACATGTGCTGGATTTACGACTGCTTCGCAGCCGAACGGGGGCAAGCCCCCTCGCCACAGGAGTTCAGATCAGACCTTCTATACATATTCCTAAAAGTTAGTTCATTAATTATTTATACGCGTTTAGGGTATATACACCGGACCACCGGACATTCGTGTTTTTCGTTCGCCGCAACACCTGCGGCGTTTTCATGAGATGTGAGGTAGGTATGGTCCGGAACACAATCACCCCAGTGCAAATCGCCAGGGCATTGCGTGCAGCCAAGGAGCGGCACTGATGTCCAGTCTGGCAGATGCAATCATCCAGAGTGATCTGGACATCGCCCCGTTGTTGTTGCCCGCGCAGGTCTTGCGCAACGACGCACAAGCCATCAAGGCTGCCCAAGAGCTGGCGCAAGTCGCCCGCCTGCACGCCGCCAAACGTGACCAGCAGCGCAAGTTGCCCTGGTCGGAAATCGAACAGTTCACCCGCAGCGGCCTGGGCAGCATTGCCATCCCGCGTGAGTACGGCGGCCCACAGGTTTCATTCGTCACCGTTGCCGAAGTCTTCGCGATCATTTCCGCAGCCGACCCGGCCTTGGGGCAGATCCCGCAGAACCAGTTCGGGATTCTCAACCTGATACTGGGCAGTGCCACCGAGTCGCAGAAAAAGCAGCTGTTCAAAAGCGTGCTCGAAGGCTGGCGGATCGGTAACGCAGGCCCTGAGCGCGGTACCAAAAATACCCTGGAGCTCAAGGCGCGAATCACCGCCGACGGCGATGGCTTCGTCATCAACGGGCAGAAGTTCTACTCCACCGGCGCATTGTTCGCCCATTGGGTGGCCGTCAAGGCGCTGAACGACGACGGCAAGCAAGTGCTGGCCTTCGTTCGGCGCGGCACGCCGGGCTTGCGCATCGTTGATGACTGGTCAGGTTTCGGCCAGCGCACCACCGCCAGCGGCACCATTTTGCTCAACAACGTGCGGGTCGACGCCGAGCTGGTGGTGGACAACTGGAGGATCAACGACAGCCCGAACACTCAGGGCGCCGTGTCGCAACTGATTCAAGCAGCCATCGACGCCGGCATCGCCCGGGGCGCAATCGATGACGCCATCGAATTCGTGAAAACCCGTGCCCGGCCCTGGATCGACGCCAAGGTCGAACGGGCCAGCGACGACCTCTACGTGATCGCCGATATCGGCAAGCTGAAAATCGAACTGCACGCCGCCGAAGCGCTGCTGCGCAAGGCCGGGCAAGTGCTCGATCAGGTCAACGCCGCGCCGCTCACCACCGAGTCCGCGGCCCGCGCCTCGATTGCCGTGGCCGAGGCCAAAGTGCTGACCACCGAGATCTCGCTGCTGGCCAGCGAAAAACTCTTCGAACTGGCCGGCAGCCGCGCCACCCTCGCCGAATTCAACCTCGACCGCCACTGGCGCAATGCCCGGGTGCACACGCTGCACGACCCGGTGCGCTGGAAGTATCACGCGGTTGGCGCTTATCACTTGAACGGCACGTTGCCGGCTCGCCACTCCTGGATTTAACGACCAGATCGCTGGAGAAACACATGTCTCTTTCTCGAAACGTCGCGGTCATTACCAGCGATGAGCAAGCCCTGATCGTCGCCGGTGACCTGGCCGACGACTTCAAACGCGACAGCGCCCTGCGCGACCGCGAACGTCGTTTGCCGCACCCGGAACTGGAAGTGTTTTCCCGTTCGGGCCTTTGGGGCATCAGCGTGCCAAAGGAATACGGCGGCGCCGGGGTTTCCAACGTCACCCTGGCCAAAGTGATCGCGTTGATCGCCCAGGCTGACGGCTCCCTGGGGCAGATCCCGCAGAACCATTTCTACGCCCTCGAAGTGCTCCGTGTGAACGGCAGCCATGGGCAGAAAAAGCGCCTGTACGCCGAAGTGCTGGCCGGCCAGCGTTTCGGCAATGCACTGGCGGAACTGGGCACCAAAACCGCCCATGACCGCGTCACCCGCCTGACCCGCGACGGTGACGGTGACGGTGACGGTGACGGTGACGGCTATCGCATCAACGGCCGCAAGTTCTACGCCACCGGCGCCATTTACGCCCAGCGCATCCCCACCTCAGTAGTGGATGAAAACGGCGTGCAGCAGCTGGCCTTCGTCCCGCACAACAGCAAAGGCCTGACGGTCATCGATGACTGGAGCGGCTTCGGCCAGCGCACCACCGGCAGCGGTTCGGTGGTGTTCGAGGATGTCTACGTTGCCGCCGAGGACGTGATTCCATTTCAAAGCGCGTTCGAACGCCCGACCACTGTCGGTCCATTGGCGCAGATTCTCCACGCCGCGATCGATACCGGCATTGCCCGCGCAGCCTACGAAGATGCATTGCATTTCGTGCGCACCAAAACCCGGCCGTGGATCGACGCCACGCATGAAACAGCCACCGAAGACCCGCTGACCATCAAGAGTTTCGGCCACTTGAGTATTCGTCTGCACGCCACCGAAGCCTTGCTGGAACGCTCCGGCGAATTCCTCGACCGAGCCCAGGCCGACACCAATGCCGAAACCGTTGCAGCTGCATCGATTGCGGTTGCCGAAGCCCGGGCCATCAGCACTGAGATCTCCCTCGCCGCCGGCAGCACGCTGTTCGAACTGGCTGGTAGCCAGGCGACCCTGATCGAACATGGCCTCGATCGCCACTGGCGCAACGCCCGGGTGCACACCCTGCACGACCCGGTGCGCTGGAAGTATCACGCGGTGGGCAATTACTACCTCAACGATGAAAACCCGCCGTTGCGGGGGACCATTTGATGAGCAAAAAGAAGATCCTGCTCAACGCGTTCAACATGAACTGCATCGGGCACATCAACCATGGTCTGTGGACCCATCCACGGGACACGTCCACCCAGTACAAGACGATCGAATACTGGACCGAACTGGCGCAACTGCTGGAGCGCGGACTGTTCGACGGTCTGTTCATCGCCGACATCGTCGGCGTGTACGACGTCTACCAGAACTCGGTCGACGTGCCGCTCAAAGAGTCGATCCAATTGCCGGTCAACGACCCGCTGCTACTGGTCTCGGCCATGGCCGCGGTCACCAGGAACCTCGGCTTCGGCCTGACCGCCAACCTGACCTACGAGCCGCCGTATCTGTTCGCCCGACGCCTGTCGACCCTCGATCATCTGAGTCGCGGCCGGGTCGGCTGGAACATCGTCACCGGCTATCTGGACAGCGCCGCCAAGGCCATGGGCCTCAGCGAGCAGGTGGAACACGACCGACGCTACGACCAGGCTGACGAATACCTGCAAGTGCTCTACAAACTCTGGGAAGGCAGCTGGGAAAACGGCGCGGTACTCAACGACCGCGAGCAACGGATCTACGCCCAGCCAGACAAAGTGCACAAGGTCGAGCACAAGGGCGAGTTCTATCAGGTCGAGGGATATCACCTCTGCGAGCCGTCGCCGCAACGCACGCCGGTGCTGTTCCAGGCCGGCAGCTCCGATCGCGGCCTGCTGTTCGCCGGTCGGCATGCCGAGTGTGTGTTCATCAGCGGCCAGAACAAACCGGCGACCCGGGTTCAAGTGGACAAGGTTCGCGCCAGCGCCGTCGAGGCCGGGCGCAAGCCTGAGGACATCAAGGTGTTCATGGGCTTGAACGTGATCGTCGGCGCCACCGAAGAACTGGCCTGGGCCAAGCATGCCGAGTACCTGAGCTACGCCAGCGCCGAGGCCGGCGTGGCGCACTTTTCGGCGTCCACCGGGATCGATTTTTCCGAGTACGAACTCGACGAACCGATCCAGTACGTGAAGAGCAACGCCATCCAGTCCGCCACCAGGAACCTGCAAAACAACGACTGGACCCGCCGCAAACTGCTGGAACAACACGCCCTCGGCGGCCGCTACATCACCGTGGTCGGCTCGCCTGAGCAAGTAGCGGATGAGCTGGAATCATGGATCGCCGAAACCGGCCTCGACGGCTTCAACCTGACAAGGATCGTCACCCCGGAAAGCTATGTGGATTTCATTGAGCTGGTGATTCCCGAGTTGCAACGCAGGGGCTCGTACAAGACCGCTTACGACGACGGCAGCCTGCGGGAAAAACTGTTCCAGCGTGACGCGCATTTGCCTGAGCAACACACGGGCTCCCATTACCGACACTAAAACCTGTGGCGAGGGAGCTTGTCGGAACGCCGCATCGCCCCGCTCGACTGCGCAGCAGTCGCAAAACCTGCTGGCGAGTTTCAACTGACTGAACTCATTGAATGGCTTTGGGGCCGCTTCGCAGCCCAGCGGGAGCAAGCTCCCTCGCCACAAAAGCATGCACATTAAACAATTGACTGGAAAATCATCATGACCAAAAAACTCTTATCCCACCCAGTCAAAGCACTGGCCCTGGCCCTCGGCCTCTTCAGCTCCGTCACCTTCGCCGCCGACGCGCCGCTGAAGGTCGGCACCACCGCCGCCTTCGCCATTCCGCTGGAAGCCGCCGTAGAGGAAGCCAGCAAACAAGGCCTGAAAGTCGAACTCGTGGAGTTCAGCGACTGGATCGCTCCCAACGTCAGCCTCGCCTCGGGCGACATCGACGTGAACTACTTCCAGCACATCCCGTTCCTGGAAAACGCCAAGGCCGCGGCCGGTTTTGACCTGGTGCCGTTCGCCCCGGGCATCATCAACAACGTCGGTCTCTACTCGAAGAAATACAAAAGCTTCGCCGAGTTGCCCGAAGGCGCCAGCGTGGCCATCGCCAATGACCCGATCAACAGCGGTCGCGGCCTGCAACTGCTGGCCAAGGCCGGCCTGATCACCCTCAAACCGGGCGTCGGCTACAAGGCCACCGAAGAAGACATCATCGCCAACCCGAAGAAAATCAAAATCCTTCAGGTCGAAGCCGTGCAACTGGTACGCGCCTATGACGACGCCGATCTGGTCCAGGGTTACCCGGCCTACATTCGCCTGTCAAAAACCTTCGATGCCAGCTCCGCGCTGCTGTTCGATGGTCTCGATCACAAGGAATACGTGATCCAGTTCGTGATCCAGCCGAAAAGTAAAACCGACCCGCGCCTGATCAAATTCGTCGACATCTATCAGCACTCGCCAGCGGTTCGCGCAGCGCTGGATAAGACCCATGGCAAGCTCTATCAAGCAGGCTGGGAAAGCTGAGCATGACGGCCGCCATCCAACGGCGACTGGAGACTCCAGAGCCACACAGTGCTGAACGCACCGAGCTGCACCCCGAGCTGAACCGCGCCCACGTGCGCTTCATCGGCCTGGGCAAAACCTACAACGGCCAGCAAGGTCCGGTGGCGGCCCTGCACGGTATCGACCTGGCAATCCAGCGCGGTGAAGTGTTCGGCATCATCGGGCGCAGCGGTGCCGGCAAGTCGTCTCTGATCCGTACCATCAACCGCCTCGAACAACCGAGCAGCGGGCGAGTACTGATCGATCAGGTGGACATCGGTGAGTTCGATGAAGACCGCCTGGTGGCGCTGCGCCGACGGATCGGGATGATCTTCCAGCACTTCAATTTGATGTCGGCCAAGACGGTTTGGCAGAACGTCGAGTTGCCGCTGAAAGTCGCCGGTGTGCCCAAGGAAAAACGCGAGCAGAAGGTCCGTGAATTGCTCGAACTGGTCGGCCTGCAAGGAAAGCACAAGGCTTATCCGGCGCAGCTTTCCGGCGGCCAGAAACAACGTGTCGGCATCGCCCGTGCGTTGGTGCATGACCCGGAGATTCTGCTGTGCGACGAGGCCACTTCGGCCCTCGATCCGGAGACCACCCAATCGATCCTCGGCCTGTTGCGCGAGATTAATCAGCGCCTGGGCCTGACCATCGTGCTGATCACCCACGAGATGGCGGTGATCCGCGATATCTGCGATCGGGTCGTGGTGTTGGAGCACGGGCGAATCGTCGAACAAGGGCCGGTCTGGGAAGTATTCGGCAACCCGCAACATGAGGTCAGCAAGACCTTGCTCGCGCCGCTGCAACACGGTCTGCCGGAAGAACTGCAAAGCCGCTTGCGGGCACAGCCGCAGTCTTCGGACGCCGCCGTGGTCCTGCGCTTGCAATTCACCGGCAATACCCGCGACGAGCCAGACCTGGCGGCGCTTTTCAGCGCCCTCGGTGGCCGCGTGCGTTTGCTGCAAGGGGGCGTGGAACGGATTCAGGGCCATGCGCTGGGGCAATTGCTGCTGGCGGTGACCGGTTCGTCCCTCGGCGCCGAGGAATTGCGTCAGCGCGCCAGTCATTGGGCGCAACAGGTGGAGGTGCTGGGTTATGTGGTTTGATCGATTGCTGCAAGGTTTCATCGATACCTTCCTGATGGTCGGCGTGTCGTCACTGATCGCGCTGTTGGTGGGCATTCCGCTGGCGGTGATCCTGGTCACCAGCACCAAGGGCGGGATCTACGAAGCACCGGCGCTGAACCGCGCACTGGGCGCGTTCGTGAACCTGTTCCGCTCGATTCCGTTTCTGATTTTGATGGTGGCGCTGATACCGTTTACCCGGTTGATCGTCGGCACCACCTATGGCGTTTGGGCGGCGGTGGTGCCGCTGACCATCGCCGCCACGCCGTTCTTCGCGCGCATCGCCGAAGTCAGCCTGCGGGAAGTCGACCACGGGTTGATCGAAGCGGCACAGGCCATGGGCTGCCGGCGCTGGCATATCGTCTGGCATGTGTTGCTGCCCGAGGCGCTACCGGGGATTGTCGGCGGCTTCACCATTACGCTGGTGACCATGATCAACTCGTCGGCCATGGCCGGGGCGATTGGCGCTGGTGGGTTGGGCGACATTGCTTATCGATATGGGTATCAGCGCTTTGACAGCCAGATCATGTTGACGGTGATTGTGTTGCTGGTGGTGTTGGTGGCGGTGATTCAGTTGGGTGGGGATCGGTTGGCGCGGGGGTTGAACAAGCGCTGAATCAAGATCAAAAGTGCGAAAGCGCTTATAGTCAGTGCTTCTTTCTTTTTCTGTGCAGCCGACCATGAAACAGACTCCCGCCGACCTGGAGCAGATCACCTCTACCACCCTGGGCCATTACAACGCGGTGGCCGAAGACTTCCGTGAAGGCACTCGCGATCACGATGTCAGCCAGAACATCGATGCTCTGCTACGGCATATCCAGAGTAACGCGCCATTCAGCATTCTCGACTTTGGCTGCGGCCCTGGCCGCGACCTGAAAACGTTCACCCGCCTGGGCCACATTGCCATCGGGCTCGACGGTTCGGAAAAGCTTGCGCAGATGGCCCGGGACGACAGCGGGTGTGAGGTCTGGCAGCAGGACTTTCTGAAACTCGATCTGCCGGCCGAGCGGTTTGACGGGATTTTTGCCAACGCGGTGCTGTTTCATGTGCCGAGCCAGGAATTGCCGCGGGTGTTGAAGCAGTTGCGCGAGGCGTTGAAACCGGGCGGTGTGTTGTTCAGTTCCAATCCGCGTGGCGAGAATCAGGAAGGCTGGAACGGACCGCGTTATGGGGCGTATTACGATCTTCAGGTGTGGCGCGAAATGCTGACCGAAGCGGGGTTTGTGGAGCTGGAGCATTACTACCGGCCGGCGGGGCTGCCGCGGGAGCAACAGCCTTGGTTGGCGAGTGTTTGGCGTCGAATCGATTAGGGCGACGATCAAAAGATCGCAGGCTTCGCCAGCTCCTACAGGGTTTGGCGTTAACCCGGAATGATCCATGTAGGAGCTGCCGCAGGCTGCGATCTTTGCTTTTGAATCAGCTAGCGTGTTTCTTTGGCTCGCGAACCTTGTACCAAGCCACATACAGCGCCGGCAAAAACAGCAGCGTCAGCAACGTCGCGATGATGATCCCGCCAATCATCGCGTAGGCCATCGGCCCCCAGAACACTTCGCGGGCAATCGGGATCATCCCCATGCTCGCCGCCGCTGCCGTCAACAAAATCGGCCGACGCCGATGTTCCGTGGCCTGCACCACCGCGTCCCACGGCGTATAACCGCTCTTCTCGAAAGAATCGATTTGGGTCACCAGAATCACCGAGTTGCGGATGATGATGCCGATCAGCGCCAGAATCCCGAGGATCGCCACGAAGCCCATGGGCGTGCCGGTCGGAATCAGCGCCAGCACCACGCCGATCAAGCCGAGCGGCGCGACGCTGGCCACCAGGAACAGCTTCTGCACGCTGTGCAACTGGATCATCAGGAAGGTCGCCATCAAAAACAGCATCAACGGCACGACCTTGGCAATCGGCCCCTGAGCCTTGCCGCTTTCCTCCACCGTACCGCCAGTGGCAACTTTGTAGCCCACCGGCAAACCGGCGGCGAATTTGTCGATCTCCGGTTGCAGCTGTTGCACCAGGTCGGTCGGCTGAATTTCGTCGCGCACCGCAGCCTTGATGGTGATGGTCGGTTTGCGGTCACGACGCCATACCAGCGGTTGCTCCAGTTCGTAGCGCACCGTGGCGAACGCCAGCAGCGGTATCGAAGTGCCGCCGGGGGTGACGATCTGCAAGTTCTGCAAGGTTTCCGGGCTGCCGCGCTCGGCATCTTCAGCGCGGCCGACCACGTCGATCAGGTAGATGTCGTCATCGACCTGCGTCACCGGCGAGCCGACGACGATGCTGTTCATCAGGTTCGCCACGTCTTCCGACGACAGCCCCAGTTGCCGCGCCTTGTCTTGCGCGATGTCGATGCGCAGGACTTTGCCCGGCTCGTTCCAGTCGTAAATGATCTCGCCGATGTGCGGGTTTTTATCCAGTTCGGTGGCCAGGGCGATCGCGTGTTTGCGCACTTGATCGATGTCTTTACCGCTGACCCGATATTGAATCGGACGCCCCACCGGCGGGCCCATTTCCAGCGCCTGGACGTAACTGCCGATGCCGACGAACTCTTCACGCAAGCGCTTTTGCAAACGAGCTGTCAGCGCCGTGCGTGACTCCAGGCCTTTGCTGACGATCACCAGTTGCGCGTAGTACGGGTTCTGCAATTGCTGGTCGAGGGGTAGGTAGAAACGGATCGCGCCCTCGCCGATGTAGGTGCTCCAGCGCACGATGTCCGGGTCGCCCTTGAGCGTTGCTTCGAGCTTGTCCACGGCTTTGCGGGTTTCGGCGATCGAGGCGTTTTGCGGCAGGTTCAGGTCGACGAGGATTTCCGGACGGTCCGAGGACGGGAAGAACTGGTTCTGCACGAACTGCATGGAAAACACCGAGAGCACGAACAGCGCCACGGTGATGCCGATGGCCCACCAGCGATTGCGCATGGCCCAGAGCAGGCCGCCATTGAATGCCCGACCGATGCGTCCTGGCTCTGCGTCATGCGGTTTCACATTGCTGCTCAGAATATGCACACCGAGTACCGGGGCGAACAGCACGGCGACGATCCATGACACCAACATGGCCACCGCGATCACCGCGAACAGCGTGAAGGTGTACTCACCGGCGGAGCTCGCGTTCAAGCCGATCGGCACGAAGCCGGCGACGGTGACCAGCGTGCCGGTGAGCATCGGAAACGCAGTCGAGGTGTAGGCGAAGGTCGCTGCTTGCTCTTTGGTTTCACCCATTTCCAGGCGCGTGACCATCATCTCCACCGTGATCATCGCGTCGTCCACCAGCAGGCCGAGGGCGATGATCAGCGCTCCGAGGGAAATCCGCTGCATGGTGATGCCACTGTATTCCATGAAGAGGAAGACCATCGCCAGCACCAACGGAATCGAACACGCCACCACCAGCCCGGCGCGCACCCCAAGGCTGACGAAGCTGACGATCAGCACGATCACCACGGCCTCGAACAACGCACTGGTGAAACCGCCGACAGCTTCTTCCACCACTTCGGCCTGATCGGAAACGTTGTGCACGCCAACGCCCACCGGCAGGTCGGCCGTCAGCTCGTTCATGCGCAGATGCAGCGCCTTGCCAAATGCCTGGATGTTGCCGCCCTTCTTCATGGCGATTGCCAGGCCGATGGCCGGCTGGCCGTTGAAACGAAACTCCGGGGTGGCAGGATCGACATAGCCACGGCTGATGTCGGCGATGTCGGCCAGGCGGTAGAAGCGGTCGTTGAGCTTCAGGTTGACGTTGGCCAGGTCTTTCTCAGAGGCAAACTGCCCCGAGGTCCGCACCGAAATCCGCTCAGGGCCGGCCTCGATCACTCCCGCCGGGGTCACGGCATTCTGTGATTGCAGGCTCTGCACCACCTGGCGCTGATCGATGCCGAGGGCGGCGAGTTTGCGGGTGGAGAAGTTCAGGTACAGCACTTCATCCTGCTCGCCGATCATTTCGACCTTGCCCAACCCTGGCACTTCACGAATTTCGGCACGCACCTGTTCCACGTAATCGCGTAGCTGGCGCATCGACAGGCCGTCAGAGGTAAAGGCATACACCGAACCGAACACGTCGCCGAACTCATCGTTGAAGCCCGGCCCTTGCAGGCCTTGCGGGAAGTCGCCGCGGATGTCGTTGATCTTCTTGCGCACCTGGTACCAGATTTGCGGAATGTCCTTGGCGCTGGTGGTGTCGAGCAGGTTAACGAAGACCGTCGATTCGCCGGGACGGGTGTAGCTTTTCACGTAATCGAGCGAGTCGAGTTCTTCGAGTTTTTTCTCGATCCGGTCAGTGACCTGCTTGAGGGTTTCTTCCTGGGTCGCACCGGGCCAACGGGTCTGGATCACCATGGTTTTGATGGTGAACGACGGGTCTTCTTCGCGCCCCAGGTTCAGGTACGAGAACACGCCCATCAGCAGCGCGACGAACATCAAATACCAGACAAACGACTGATGCTTGAGGGCCCACTCGGATAAGTTGAAACTCCCATTCATTGCGGGCTGCCCTCGTCGATTTTCACTTTCTGCCCCGGTTTGAGGCTGTTCACACCGGCACTGACCACCCGCTCGCCAGAGTTCACGCCGTTGGCCAGGACCACCGTGGCATCGGTCCGGCTGATCACGCTGACGTCCCGTGGCGCAACGGTTAGCGTCTGCGGGTCGATGACCCAGATCCGCGTTTTCCCATCGACCTCTTGCAGCGCACTCACCGGCAGTTCGAGGCGAGGCTTGATTGCGGAGCTGAGGGTCACGCTGATCGCCGTGCCGAGGTGAAAACCCGGCGGCGTATCGGTCAGGCTCAGGCGGGCGCGACGGGTACGGGTCGCACTTTGGGCCTGGGGTTCGATTTCACGCACGATGGCGGTGCTGGTGATGCTCGGGTCCAGCTGTGAGGCGACCTGGAACACCACGTCGGCCGGCAAATCATCGACCAGGGTGTCGGGCAAGTCGATCACCGCTTCCTTGATGTCCGGCTGCGCCAGGGTCACCACTTGCTGGCCGGCGGTCACCACTTGCCCGGCTTCGGCGCTCCACGCGGTGACAATGGCTTTGTGATCGGTGCGCAGTTCAACGTAGTTGAGTTGGTCCTGCGCCTGATTGACCGCGGCCCTGGCTTGATCGAGGGACGCCTGGGTGGTTTTCAGATCGGTCTGGGCGATGTCCAGTTGCGCCTGCGCGCCAACCCCGCGATTGAACAACTCCTGCTGACGCCGAGCGTTGGCCTGGGCGTTGATAAGCTGCGCCTGGACACGCGCCAGATCCCCTTGAGCCGAGCGCAACTGGTTCTGCTGATCGGTGGGGTCAAGGGTGGCGAGCAAGGCGCCCTTCTGTACTTCGGCGCCGACATCGACGTTACGGCTGGCGATACGCCCCGGCACACGGAACCCGACGTTGCTTTCGTAACGAGCCTGAATGCTGCCGGCGAACCGGCCGAGGTTCTCTTGATTGAGCGCTTTCACCTCTATGGACAGCACCGGCCGTACCGGTTCTGGCGGAGCTTCTTCCTTGGAACAGGCGCCCAGCAGCACAGCGGCGGACAACAGCAACAGGCGTTTCATGGTTGGGCTCCTGTCGCTGGGGTCTCGTAGGTATTTTCGACGACCTCCACCCGCACGCCCGGGTGCAGTAACTGACCACCCGCGGTGACGACTTTTTCGCCACCGGTGAGGCCAGCGCTAACAATGACTTTGCCGGTCAGGTAACGGCCGACGGTGACCGTGTGCAACTGCGCCTTGCCCTCGGCGTCCACCAGCCACACGGCCGGGTCGCTGAGATTTTTGGTCAGGGCCGCCCAAGGCAGTTCCACCGCGGTTTTGCCCACAGGCTTGGCGGTGGCGCTCACCACCGAGCCGAGCTGCATGCCTTCAGGGAGACTGTCGAGGCTGACTTTGACTTGCACCGTGCCGGTCTGCGCAGACACCGCGGGCGTGACCTCCCGAACGGTGCCCGTGGTCTTGATCTTCGGATTGTCGAGCAGGCTGACCACAATTGATCTGTCCGATGGCGGCTCGGCCAGCAGCGATTCGTAAACGTTGAACACCGCGTCACGCTCGCCATCCCGGGCCAGGCTGAAAATCGGCACCGTGGCTTGTACCACCTGGCCGACTTCGGCCTGGCGCGCGGTAATCACGCCCGGCGCGTCGGCAATCAACGCGGTGTAGCTCAGTTGATCGCGGGCGTTGGCCAATTGCGCTTGAGCGGCGCTCAGAGCGCTCTGGCTGCTGCGCAAGGCCGCTTGGGCGGAGTCGTATTCGCTCTGGCTGGTGTAGCCCTTGGGCAGAAGTTTTTGCTGGCGAACGAAGGCTGCCGCTGTCTGTTTGACCCGCGCCTGTTCGGCAACCACCTGGGCCTGGGCCGAATCGACATTGGTTTGCAGGTCTTTGGGGTCAAGCCTGGCCAGTACTTGTTTGGCTGAAACCCGGTTCCCGACGTCGACCATGCGCTGGATGATCTTGCCACCCACGCGGAACGACAACTCGGTCTGGACACGCGCCTGGACGTCGCCGGTGAGAGTCACCGCGGCGGCGTAATCGGTTGGCTTGACCTCTTGCACGAAAACTCGCGGACGGTCCTTCTCGACGGGCTTTTTATCGCCACAGGCGGTCAGCAAGGCAAAGATGCTCAGGCCAACCATTAATTTCAATCCGGGACCCGCCATGCAGACTCCTTTGCGTTGTACGTACGTGCCAGTGACGATACGACTGTGAGCTTAGAACAGGGTTCCACCTTCGCCCACGCCGATAATCAAAGACCGCGATCTTTTGACTTTAGCGATCGTGATATCGCCGGAAGATCAAAAGATCGCAGCCTTCGGCAGCGCCTACAACGTTAATTCATCAACGCGGTGATCCTGATGCCGATTTGGTGGTCGGGCAGCGGATGCTGGATGAGCCGGCGTGGTATTGGCCTGACTGAGACACAGTGACCGTTCCCACACCTGTGGCGAGGGAGCTTGCTCCCGCTGGGGCGCGCAGCGGCCCTAAACCTGAGCATGCGGTTTGTCTGAGGTAACGCATTGATAGGTTTTGCGGCTGCTGCGCAACCGAACGGGAGCAAGCTCCCTCGCCACAGGTGGAAACGTTTATCTGAAGCAAATCACCCCTGCCACTTCCCACCCTCGACGATCACGCTCTCAGGCCTGGTGTCATCGCTCAATTCTTTACGCACATACTGGTCGTACAGCTTGAGCAAAAACTTTTCCTCACCCAGCTTCGCCAACTCGGCATTCACCCAGTCACGCAGTTCGATGTTGCCCTTCTTCACCGCCGGGGCGATCGGCGCTTCGGCGCCCAACTTCTGTTCCAGCACGCGATAACCCGGGTTCTGCTTGGCCCAGCTGAACAGCACCAGATTGTCCTGCGCATAAGCGTCGCCGCGACCATTGGCCAGGGCTTGCAGGGACTCGGAGTTTTTCTCAAACTTCAGCAGTTTCCAGTCCGGGTGATTTTTGGTCAGCCAGACATCGGCTGTGGTGCCCGTGGTCACGATAGTCGTGCGGGTCGCCAGGTCATCCAGATTTTTCACCGAACTGGCCTGCGGCACCAGCGCCTGCACCGCCACCTTGAGGTTCGGGTTGGTGAAGTCCACCGCTTCCTTGCGCTCCGGGGTGACGGTCATGTTGGCCAGGATCAGATCGACCTTGTCGCTTTGCAGAAACGGAATCCGGCTCGCCGGCTCCACCGCCACGAACTCGACTTTGTTTTCATCGCCCAACAGATCCTTGGCGAATTGGCGGCCAATGTCGGTATCGAACCCCACGTAGCGTCCGGCTTCATCGACAAAACCGAACGGCGGTTTGTCGGTGAACACGCCGACAATCAGCTTGTCCCGGGCTTTGATCTTTTCCAGGTATCCGGCCGGTGCGCTGCTGACGCTGGCGACTTTCGGCTTGGCCGGTTCTTCGGTTTTGTTGCAACCGGCCAACAGCGCCAGGCCGAACAGCGGGAGTAGCAGCAGAGAAGACTTGGCAGTTTTCATGGCAGTTCCAATTCCTTTATTTGAGTCGTTTTGGGTAGTGCGGCGACGAAGGAGAACTTCTCCAGGAACTGCTGCGCTCGTGCGGTTTGCGGGTTCGTAAAGAAAATCTCGGGGGGTTGTTGCTCAAGGATGCGCCCGGCGTCCATGAACACGATGCGGTCGGCCACGGCGCGGGCGAAGGCCATTTCGTGGGTGACAATCAGCAGGGTCATGCCCTCGCGGGCCAGCCCCTGAATCACTTCGAGTACCTCCTTGACCATCTCCGGGTCGAGGGCGGCAGTAACTTCGTCAAAGAGCATGACCTGGGGATTCATGCACAGCGAACGGACGATGGCGATGCGTTGCTGCTGACCGCCGGAGAGCTGACGCGGAAACGCGTCGCGCTTGTCCAACAGGCCTACGCGCTCCAGCAAGGCTTCGGCCTGGGCACGGGCTTCGCGGCGGTCGCGCTTCTGCACTTTCACCGGGCCAAGCAGCACGTTATCGAGCACGCTCATGTGCGGGAACAGGTGATAACTCTGGAATACCATGCCGATCTGCTGACGCACTTCGCGCCAGTCGGTGCCCTTGTCCAGCAACTCACGCCCGGCAAAACTCAAGCTGCCGCTGTGAGCGACTTCCAGGCCGTTGAGGCAGCGCAGCAAGGTGCTTTTGCCACAGCCGCTGGGGCCGAGGATGACGATCACTTCGCCCGGTTTCACCTTCAGGTCGATGCCGTTGAGCACCTGCTGCTCGCCGAAAAACTTGTTGAAACCCTTGAACTCGATCAATGCGCTCATGCTTGCGTCCAGCGCCGCTCCAGCACGCGGGAGGCGGCTGACAGCGGGTAGCAGATGAAAAAGAAAAACAGAAACAGCGCGCCGTAGATCAGTACCGATTCGTAGGTGCGCTCGATGATCTGCTGGCCGACCTTGATCACGTCCACCACGCCGATCAGCACCGCCAGGGAGCTGGTCTTGATGATCCGCGTGTAGACGTTGATGGTCGGCGGCGTCATGCGTTTCAGCGCCTGGGGCAGCAGCACGTAGCCGTAGAGTTGCGGGCCGTTCAAGCCAATCGACAATCCCGCTTCTCGCTGGCCGCGCGGTAACGAATGCAAGGCGCCGCGCACCACTTCCCCGACTTCGCTGGCGCCCCACAGCGACAGCACCAGCACCGCGCACCAGAAGCTCGGAATGCTCAGGCCGAAAAAAATCGGCAGGCCGAAGAACAGCAAATACAACCAGACCAGCACCGGGATCGCCCGGAACAATTCCAGATAAACCCGCAGCATTGCGTTGAGCCATGTCGAATTCAGCGTGCGCAACACGCCGTAGAGCACCCCGCCGACGGTGCTGAAGGCGATGCTCAGGAAAGAAATCGACAAGGTTTGTGCAGCGCCCTTGCCCAATTGCGGCAACGACACCATGAGCAACTCAAGACCCGAACTGGCCATGCTGGAGCCTCCTTTCCAGACGGCTGAGCAGCAGCGACAACGGCAAAAACAACAGCACGCAGATCAACGTCAGCACGGCGAGCATTTCGTAGGTTTTGTAATAGAGCGCGATGTAGCTCTTGGTGGTGTAGAGAATCTCCGGCACCGCCACCGCCGAGACCACGGTGGTTTCCTTGAGCAGGAATATGAAATTGGCGAATAGCGACGGCAGGCTGAGAATGCCGGCCTGCGGCAAGATCACGTAGCGCAGCAATTGCCCGTGGGACAAGCCAATTGAACGACCGGACTCAAGTTGCGCCTGGGGCACGGCATCCACGCCGGCACGCAGGACTTCGGTGAGGTAGGCTCCACCGAGAAAGGTCATGGTGATGATCGCTGCGGCGAAGCCCGAGACTTTGATGCCCAGGGCCGGCAACGCGAAGTAGACGAAGAACAACTGGATCAGCAATGGCGTGTTGCGCGCCAGCTCCACATACAGCCCGACCAGGCGCTGCAGGTAAGGCGTGCGAAACACCAGAATCGTCGCGTTGACCAGCGCCACCAGCAATGAAGTGCCGATGGCGATGAAGCCGACCTGCAGCGTCACGCCAACGGCTTTGAGAAACGCCGGCAGGGTGCTGAGGATAAATGCGTAATCGAAGGTCATTGAACATCCTGTACGCCGCTCGGTAAGCGACGATGGCGCAGTCCATGGGCAGTGGATAACCACCCGGCAAGCACCGACTTTAAAGGTATAAAAAGAGGAATTTAAATACCGTTAAAGCATATTGATATCACGCAAAAAACTATTCTGCGGATTTGCGACGGCAGCGGGAGACGGCTATTTTCCTTTGCGCTGTAGGAAGGATCTTTTTTTCAAAATACCCCTCCAAGGACGTACAGCTTTTGGTCAGACTCCCCCGGCCGAACCATCACAAGGAAGAGAACATGGCTAACGTAAACGTGCCACAGCGGCTGGATCCGCAGGACATCGTGAAATTGCTGGTGGCGTTGCGCAAGGCGTTGAAGGCGCGGGTGGCCTGAAATCTTAAAGCAAAAGATCGCAGCCTCGTTTCACTCGACAGCTCCTACAGGGGATACGCATTTCAATGCAGGAGCTGTCGAGTGAAACGAGGCTGCGATCTTTTGATCTTGGCGCAATAAAAAACGCCGACGCTGTAGTAGCCGTCGGCGTTTGAAACCTTGAAGGGGTTCGAGACTGCAGTGAATCAGAACGCCGGCAGTACGGCGCCGCTGTATTTCTTGTCGATGAACGCCTTCACTTCCGGGCTGGTCAGGGCCTTGGCCAGTTTCTGGATGGCAACGCTGTCCTTGTTGTCCGGACGTGCCACCAGGAAGTTCACGTAAGGTGAATCGGCACCTTCGATCACCAGCGCGTCTTTAGCCGGGTTCAGGCCGGCGTCCAGCGCGTAGTTGGTGTTGATCATGTCCAGGTCGACCTGGTCCAGAACACGCGGCAGCATGGCCGATTCCAGTTCCTTGAACTTGAAATTGTGCGGGTTCTTGGCGATGTCTTTCGGGGTGGCCAAAGCGTTTTTCGGGTCTTTCAACTCGATCAGGCCAGCCTTCTGCAGCAGGATCAGGGCACGGCCGCTGTTGCTGCCTTCGTTCGGGATGGCGATGGTTGCGCCGTCCTTCAGCTCAGCCAGGGTTTTGACTTTCTTCGAGTAGCCGCCGAACGGTTCGACGTGCACACCGATCACAGTCACCAGGTTCGTGCCTTTGCCTTCGTTGAAGCTTTTCAGGTACGGCAGGGTCTGGAAGTAGTTGGCGTCCAGACGCTTCTGGTCGACCTGCACGTTCGGCTGAACGTAGTCGGTGAAGACTTTGATCTCCAGGTCCACGCCTTCTTTGGCGAGGGTTGGCTTGATCAGTTCAAGAATCTCGGCATGTGGAATCGGCGTCGCCGCAACCACCAGTTTCTCGCCAGCCTGGGCCAGGCCCGCGGTCAGGGCAGCCGCCAATGCGGTGAACAACAGAACCTTTTTCATGCAGTGTCCTTATCGAAAATCACGGTCGTCATCGACGACGGCTAAATGTTTAGGTGCCAGTGAAGTGCTATCGCTGGCGTGACGCGGACAATACCGGGATTTTTTATTCCCGAACAATATCTTTTATTCACTTTCATATTCCATTTTGTTCATACAGGTGCCGCACCCGATGTAGGAGCTGCCGAAGGCTGCGATCTTTTGATTTTGGCGATTTCAAAGCCACCGAAGATCAAGATCAAAAGATCGCAGGCTGCGCCGGCTCCTACGAAAGCCCAGTGTCTTTAAGCAGTTGTTTCAAGGCCGCTTTCTCGGTAGCGGAGCCGCTGCCGAGGATTTTTTTCAGTTGCTGCTCGATCTGTAGCAACGATGCAGACGCCTCGGGCAGATTCAAATGCTCCGGCAAAATCTCGTCGCCGGTACTCACCAGCAGCGCAAAGTGAATGACGTTCTCCAGCTCTCGGGTGTTGCCCGGCCAACTGTGTTGCTCCAGCAGATGCTGCGCGGCTTCGCTGATCAGTGGCACCGGCAGGTCGAGGCGTTGGCTGTAGATGCCGAGGAAGTATTCGGCCAGCGACAAAATATCGCCCACCCGCTCACGCAAGGCCGGCAGTTCGAGCTGGCCTTCGCTGAGGTAGTGATAAAGCCGCTCATGGAATTTTCCGGCAGCCACCGCTTGCGCCAGATCGATGCTGGTGGCCGCCACCAAACGCACGTCCACCGGGCTCGGGTGGTGCGCCCCGACGCGGGTAACTTCGTGGTTTTCCAGGGCTGCGAGCAACTTGATCTGGATCGGCAGCGGCAGGTCGCCGATCTCGTCCAGGTACAAGGTGCCGCCGTTGGCCGAGCCGAACCAGCCGGCACGACTGCTGGCCGAACCGCTGTAACTGCCGGCGGCATAGCCGAACAGTTCAGCGTCGGCGTAAGTCGGGCTGATCGCGCCGCAATTGACTGAGACGAACAACCCGCCACGATCACTGGCGCGATGGATGTGCCGCGCCAGCAGTTCTTTACCGCTGCCGGTTTCACCGCGAATCAACACCGAGATCGAACGTGGCGCCAGTTGTTCCAGCTCGTGGCGCAATTGCCGGGAACGCGGATCGACAAACACCAGCGCCTTGGCGCGGATGCTCAGCGGGCTTTTCTCCGCATCGGGAAAGGTCAGCAATGGCTGACCGAAAGTTTCATGCAAACTCATGGCAGACTCCCGCCCAAAACCGCCGGGAGACGGGGGCGATTTTTAAAGAAAAAGAATGAGGTTCAAGCGCGGCGCAGGGCGTGCTGTTCCATGCGGTTTTGCAGCCGATAGAGGTACGCAAAACCCTGCTCCCAGCGCCGGTGACCGGACTTCACGTTGATGTGCCCGGCCCCCGATAAAATCCCCGCCTCGGCGCCCCACTGACGCGCCAGTTCAAGCGCACGTGGCGCGCTCACGGCGGCGTCGTTGTCAGAGCTGACGACCTGGCTCGGGAACGGCAATAAATGGGTCGGGATCGGCGCGAAGTTGCGCAGGGCCGGTGCACAGGCCGGGCGTTCGACATCCGCCGGCGCAACCAGCAAGGCGCCGCGCACTTGACGTAAAAATTGCACCGGAGCGGTGGCCGCCCAATGGGCGACGGTGATGCAACCCAGGCTATGGGCGATCAGGATCACCGGCGTGCTGTCGGCGGCAATCGCCTCGGCCAACGCCGCGACCCAGTCTTCGCGACGAGGCGTCAGCCAATCAGCCTGCTCCACCCGCGCGCTGTTCGGCAGACTGTTCTGCCAATGGGTTTGCCAATGATCTTCTGGCGATCCTTGCCAGCCCGGCACAATCAGGTAGCGAATTGATTCGTTGCGCATGGGGGAGCTCTCCTGCTGCGTGTCTGTTCCTGATCGAGTATAGGGAGGAGAGTTATATTCGTTAAGGAATAAGAAGCTATTTATTAAGACCAATATCGAATATGCGTTTGCCCGAAATAAAAAAGGGGCCGCACCCTGCCAAGGAGACGGCCCCGGAAACTCAAAATCTGTTTGCGCTGATCAACAATCCTGAAGCCGATGATTGGCGAAATCGGTTATCCAATAAAGGAATATTTAATTACTTTATTAGGCCTAAATAGCATATACAAATCATCTTCGACAATCGTCGACCCCTCGCTGCTTGCGTCACAACGTAGCGTCCCTTTGGGTCAAATTGATGACGAGCGTTTTTCGCCTTTGAGTTTCCGGGTGCCTTGCTCAAACCTGGGCGGCATGCACCTGACGGGGTTCTGTGGTCGCCTTGTGCGCAAATCGGTTCGCCCGTGCAAACGTCCCGAAATCATTGAACCGAACCCCCATTTCGCGCATTACCTCATGCGCCACCGGAACGGTCATCTGGCGGATGTAAAACGGTTCCTTCACCACAAAATGATGGATCCCGTGGCTGCTGCCAAAGTTGAAGCAGAACGCCTGCAACGGCCACAGCCACCAAGCGTTCAAGACCTGAGTCTGCTCAATCACATTCCCCGGCTCGACGTCACCGTAGTAGTGCATGTTCGAGCTGACAAAGTGCAGGCAGAACGTGCGCAACACGTTCGGACCGATGATCACCACGACAGCGATGTCGATCACTTGCATCACCGCCAATGTCGTCGCCGACCATTCGATGGGCACAGCCAACAGATGCGCGATGCCGTTGACGGCGTGAAAACCGAGGAACACATACCACGCCCCCCAATGCATCAGCGCCAGCGGTGCGTAAACTTTCAGGGAGCGCTTGAGGATGCTGAACTTGTGCGCCCAGGTCTTGGCCCGCAGCATGCGGATAAACGCCGACATCACGTTGTCGCCAACCATCAACAGCCGCGCAAAACCCCAGCGCTCACCGTTGGTGATCGCCCGCTCTTCCATATCGGCTTCGGTGCCGGACACCTTGTGGTGGTTGAGGTGCAAATGGCGGCGAATCCACGGGTTGATGGTGCTCGGCCGCGCCAGCCATACCAGGCCCATCATCAGGTTATGCGGCACCCGCTGTTTGCGAAAATACATGCTGTGAATCAGGTCATGCTCAAGTTCATGGGTCAACGAAGCGAAAAACGCGTTGAGCAACAGGCATGCCCACCAGGCCATGTATCCGTTGATATAGAGCACTGCCGAACCGATCATCCCGGCCAGGGCGAAGGCCAGGATGCCCGCACCCAAGGCGTCCTGATGGTTGAGAATCGGGTAGCGCCGACGCAACTCGACGCCCTTGGCCAATACCACCTGGCGAATATGCGCTGATCGTTGTGCTGCATTCAGTCGCTGGGGACTTGCAGAAGTACCGTCCATGCTTCCATCCTCTGGTTATTGATGTTCGCATCCTGCCCTGTGATGCTTCACACAGCGGTAGCCGTGAACGCCAACCTGTTGACCGGACGCGCCAATCGACATGACTGAACCGACCTCCCTCGCCAGCTGGACCCGCGCCCTGCGCAAGCAGCTCGATGCGCTGGGCCTCGACAGCACCGCCCTGTGCCGACAGGCGGGGCTCGATCCGCAGTTGATGGACGACCCGAACGCCCGTTACCCGTTGTCCGGCACCACGCGCCTGTGGGAAATCGCGGTGCAGGTCAGTGGCGACCCGGCGATTGGCTTGCGGGTGTCGCGGTTTGTCAGCCCGACCACGTTTCATGCGCTCGGGTATGCGTTGGTGGCCAGCGGCAGCCTGCGGGAAGTGTTCGAGCGCATCGTGCGTTATCACCAGGTGGTCAGCGATGCGCTGGACCTGGAACTGACCCGCGCCGAGGATCGTTATCGCTTCCGCCTGAAAATCCCCCAGGGCAACCCCGCGCCAGCCTTCGAAGCCATTGACGCCTTCGCGGCGATTTACGTGCGCACCTGCCGAAACCGGCTGGGCCGTGACTACGCGCCGCTGGCGGTTTATCTGCGCCGTCCGGAACCTGCCGACCCGCATCAATGGCACAAAGTGTTCCGTTCGCCGGTGTATTTCGCCGCCGAGGAAGACCGACTGGAATTCGCCCTGGTGGATTTCGACAGCCACCTGGACGACGCCAACCCGGAACTGGCCGAACACAACGAAACCGTGCTCAAACGCACCCTGGCGCAACTCAAGCCCCTGACCTGGGAGCGCAAGGTTCGCGACGCCATCGAAGAGCAACTACCCGAAGGCGAACCGTCGGCCGATCGCATCGCCGAGGCACTGCACTTGAGCTTGCGCAGCCTGCAACGGCACCTGGCGGACGAAGGTTGTCGGTTCGATACGCTGCTCAACGAAAGTCGGGAAAACCTGGCGCTGCTGCACCTGCGCGACCCGCAATGCTCGTTGAGCGAGGTCAGTTACCTATTGGGATTCGCCGACACCAGCAGCTTCAGCCGCGCGTTCAAGCGCTGGACCGGAATGACGCCGGGGCAGTTTCGGGATGGGTTGCGGTAATAGATTCGCAAGTTGCGTTGAGATTTCCGGCCAGCGATAGCAATTTTTCAAACACCACTGAAACCGCTACCGCCGCCGATCTCGCCGCAACAGCTTGCGCACCCGCTTCACCAGCTCGCTGACGGTAAACGGCTTGAGCAGGTAATCATCCTCATGCAGCTCCAACCCGCGCAGCCGGTCCTCGATGCCGTCCGTGGTGGTGAGCAACAGCACCGGCGTATCGCCGAGCTTGCGGATCTGCTGCAGCAACTGCCAGCCGTTGAGCCCCGGCAGCATCACGTCGAGGATGATCAATTCATATTCGCCAGATTCGATAAAGCGTCGGCCGTCCATGCCATTGAGCGCTACATCCACCGCATAACTCGCTTCGCTCAGGCCTTTGGCCAGGAGGCTGGCGGTCTCGGGCTCATCTTCCACTAACAGCACACGCATGGCACACCTCGATTATTCAGCCTTACAGGCTAAGCCCCTTCGAGTGAGTTGCCCATGACAAACTTATTTTTCCGGCTGAGGGGTTCTGTCGAGTGTGGTTCTATTGAAGGAGGTAAAAGCCGCGCCCATTCATTTTCGACAGGTCACGGCTTGATGGGACGAGTTAACAAGGGACTTACTGACCGTCGCTTACCTTGAAATCAAAAATATCCGTAAATGGCGATCTTTCTCGGCCCATCGTTTGAAATGCAACGGCTGAGTAATTGCCTATCTCAAGAGCAACGTCGTTGGACCATTTACCATCAACTCCGGCATCCACCGACGTGAGTTCGGTACCATCAATGGGGACCTTAACGACTACTACCTGCCATCCCGGAAGAGCGGTTCCGGAGAATTTTACCGGGTTTCTGACATTATCATTTTTTGTCGGAGTATCAACGACAGGTGGAGCAATGTTTTTGTTGGTCGGAAGCTCAGTGCGATCTACACCACCAGCTGCTTTGCCTTGGTTAATATTGCTCATAGTGCCCATCTCCTTTGGTTGTCGTCTTCGACAATCTTCTTTTTATACCTCTGACCTCCAGCTATCTACTGTCATATCTGATAGGTAGCCCGTAGCTTCTCCAAATCCAAAATCTCAATCTCACCATAACTCAGACCGAGAATCCCCTGCCCCTGCAAGTCCTTGAGGATCTGGTTGGTGGTCTGGCGCGACAACGACAGCATCGACGCCAGTTGCTCCTGCGGCAGTTGCAGAACGCGGCGCGGCAGGTCGATTTCACCATAGCCCTCGGCGATCATCAGCAAGCGATGGGCCAGGCGTGCTGGGGCCGGCATCAGGCTCAGCTGTTCGAGGTTGATAAAGGTCAGGCGCAGTTTGTGGCTCATCAACAACGCCAGTTGTCGCCAGTACACCGGGTGTTCATCTAGTAATGCCAGCAGCGCCGTTTGCGGGATGTGCAACAGAATGCACTGGCCCACGGCGTAGGCATCATGGGTTCGCGGCTGACCATCGAACAGGCAGATTTCGCCGAACCAGTGCGGCGGTTCCACCAGACTCAGCAGCGCCTCCTTGCCCTGCTCGCTCACCGCGCCAATGCGCACCGAACCTTCAAGCACCGCATACAACCCGCACGGGGGATCACCGCGTTTGAACAGCAGTTGCCCCGGCAATAGGCGCCGAACCCGGGCGATTGTCAGCAGACTATCCTGTAAGGAAACAGGTAAATGACTGAACCATTGCCCCGTATCCAGGCGCGAACGCCAAACCTGCATGTCCATGAAAACTCCTGGAGATTGTCGCCTGGCTGACAGAGCGAGAGATGAACCCGGGGCATCATCAATCACCCTACAGGAGGAATAACAATGAAAAGCCTCGTTGACCATCTCAGTCAATACGCCGCTTACCACCGTGATCCGCGCAATATCGCCAGCCACTTCGTGGGCATCCCCCTGATCGTCGTGGCGGTCGCGGTGTTGCTGTCGCGTCCGCAATGGGCCGGGGGCTGGCTGTCACCGGCAGTGCTGGTGTCACTGGTGTCGGCGTGGTTTTACCTGCGCCTGGAACTGCGGCTGGGAGTGCTGATGACGGTATTGCTGGGCCTGTCGGTCTGGCTGGGGCATGTGCTTGCGCAGCAAAGCACATTTGCCTGGCTTGGCGCCGGCATCGGGATGTTTGTGGTGGGCTGGGCGATTCAGTTTGTCGGTCATCATTACGAGGGGCGCAAACCGGCGTTTGTCGATGATGTGACGGGGTTGATTGTCGGGCCGTTGTTTGTAGTGGTGGAAGCAGGCTTCCTGCTGGGGCTTCGGGGTGAGCTGAAACGGGCCATCGAAGAACGCGCCGGGCCAGTGGCCTTGCGCAATCAACGCTCCGCCGCCTGAGAAAAAGAGCGGTAACGGATTGATGCCGTTACCGCTCCAGGTTTCACAGCGTGCCGAACTCGACCCGAACCGTCAGTGCACCGAGGTTGTCCTTCAAACCCGCACCGTAGAGGCCTAGCAGGTCATCATTGATACACAACTGCAGCTCGCCTTGCTGGCCGGCCGGAATCTGCGCCAGATCACCGATCAGGAAGGGAATGCCAAAGTCACCAACACGGCCGATCAAAGCACCTTCGGCGGCCCCCATCAGCGTATAGCCGAACTTGGCGATGTAGTCTGGATTGCCCTTTCCATCCACCCAGCCACCCGCCGGACTGGCGCACCATAAGCCAAGGACACAACGAGCCAGACGCGGCACCAGACCGTTGATCTGTACACCGGTGCCCTGCCAGGGCAGATTGGCCAGAACCTCCACCGTCGCAGCCTTCAGGTCGTTGGCCAGCGTATCCCCGGCCTGGAACGACAACGCGGCAATCGTCAGGCTCGGGTTCGAAGTGCCGGTGCTGGGGAAGACACCATCGCCCACCAGGAACAGGTTCTTGTGGTCCCAACTGCGCTGGTATTTGTCGACGACCGATTTGGTTGGATCATCGCCCATGCGATAGGTCCCCATCAGGTGCCCGGCGCCCTGGAAACTGTAAGGCTCATTGTCGTAGGTGAACGTCCCGGGCGTGAGAGGTGTCGTCAGCTCCACCGCGCCGAGCAGTTCGGTGATGATGTGAGTCGCCAACTTCTTCGCCTGCTTGAAGCCCTCCTTGGTGTATTTGGACAGGTCATAGTGAATTTCCGGCCGGGGAATGCCGAGCCGGTCCTTGTACTCGGTCGACGGCACGATGTAACACGTGGGGTGATCGGGATCGTCCTCGACCTGCTCCACCAGAAACGCGATCCGGAACTGACGGATGAACAAGTCGTTGAGCTTTTGAACCAACGCTGTCCCATAGAGCACTTGCTGTGGTTTCAAGGCCGGCGGTAGCGGGTTGGTTTGACTGTGATTCGCCCCGTCGATGAAGTCAGCCACGGTGGTGTAAGGATCGGTGGCCGGCCAGTTCCAGCCCTCGTTACCGATTTCGATGCGCCACGCCGCTCGAGATTTGCGAAAGTCACCGTCACGCAAACTCTCGATGCCCGCCGTGGACAGAGGACCCCGGTACGGAAAAACCGCCTTGCCTTCAGGCATCAGCCCCCATGCCAGGTAGATCGGGTGATCGGCCAGGCTGCGTCCCACCTGCCCACTGCTGTTGGCCACACCTTTGGGCCAGGCCGGACTCGTGGAATTCAGTAATAGCTTGGGTGTCTCGATGGCATGGGCGGCGATCACATAACGCTGCCCGATAGCGACGCCGGTTCCAGTGACCGGGCCGTCGCCAAGCTGATACTGAATGAATTCGATGCCGTTGATATTGCTGTCCGCCCCGACAGTCACTTTGCTGGCCACGGTTCGGTACAACACCTTGACCTTGCCGGTGGCCAGGGCTTTGTTCATTGTCACTGTCGCATCGTACTTGGCCTGGATCGGGCAGATCGGTGTGCAGTTGGTGTTGCCGGCACACACCCGGCGCCCCGCGTAAGGTTGGGAATTACGTCCGGCGGGCGTCGGGCTGACCACCAGCGGCAAGCCGTCAAACGTCTGCCCCGTCACGGCCGTGACAAAACTGCCATCGACCAGCGACAACGGAATGCTATGCATCGGGAATGAATAACCTTCGGGAAAGGTCATGCCCAGATAGGCCTGGTCGGCGACATTGGCCGCCACGCCGATTTCCGCCTCGGCCCGGCAGTAGGCACTTTGCAGATCGTCGTAGCCGATAGGCCAGTCCACCCCGACGCCGTATTTTGATTTCAGGCGAAAATCGTTCGGCACCATGCGCAGACATGTCCCGACCCAATGCCAGGTGGTGCCGCCGCCGACCCGTTCATAGGTGCTGGTGAAGGGCATCGGGCCTTTCTGTACCAGATAGCTGATCGCCGGCTTGTCCCAGCCCAGGATCAAATCGGCGATGGTCGCACGCGGGGCGTTCTCGTCGGCCGGATCACGGGGCGTGTCCAGGCTCGTCACCGGTGGGTAAGGGGCTTCGGGGGTTTTCAGCGTGGCCGTATAGAAACGCTCCAGGTATTGAGCACGGTTGGCCGGGATTTCCGGGCCTGATTCGAGCACCAGCACATCCACCCCGGCCATGCCCAGTTGATAAGCGATGATGCTGCCGGCCAGCCCCGCGCCAACGATCACTACGTCCGCTTGTTCGGTACTCATGACAAGGCTCCTTGCTGTCCGCTGGCGGGTACTCCGGTGTAATCCTCAAGGCTCGGCGGCGTGGTGTTCCAATAGCCGAAAAACATCTCGCTGTAGCCCATGGGATGGGCCTGGGCAATTTTCCAGGCCCAGCTGTTGATGTAGGCCTGATCGGACACCACCATCGAGTCGGTCGATTTGTAGCTCCCGGTGGCATAGGGCTGATACCAGACACCCAACAACCACAGCTTCATGATCGAACGCGCTGCTCGGGCGGTTTGCGTGGTCGCCGGTTGCGCCCCATCCATCAGTACCGCCTGGGCGATCCGGTCCGGAGGCTCAAGGTCCGCCGCCATCGTGGCGTACTGAGTCAGCAAGGCGTTGAGCACATCAGGGGTGATGCGCGGCGTGATGAACTCGAGAAAGATCGGCGGCAAGCCCACCTGGTCGATGGCCGGCGCCAGTCGATCAGCGGGAATGCCGGTGAGGGCCGATGAAAGGCCAATGAAGTTTTGCAGATCACTGCTCATGGCTGACTCCTTGTCCACCCGTGGACTGTGCGCGTTCAAGCAGGTAGGTGAAATCCGCGAAGCTGGTGCGCGGGGATTCGGTGACATGGGTGGCCGCATTACCGTGGCACGCCATGCAACTGGAAGACGCCTGGGGTACGGTGCCCTGGATATAGGTTTCCAGCGTGGCGTTGGCCAGGAACAAGGGCGCGGGACTGCCCAGTGGGTTGGTCGCCGATATCTGGCAATTGGGCTGTGGAGGGGCAGACGGCCACTGGGTGCTGATCAATTGATAGTTCGCCCAGACACTCTGCGGATTGACCGTTCGCAGCAGGGCCTGGTACGTGGTGTTCAGGTTTTTGGTGGCGTCGGTCAGCGGCGCGTCACGCTCGATCTGCGAGGGCGTCGCCTTGACTGCCGGGTTCCACGGCCGTGGCGGAGGCTGGTTGACGTCGCTCTTGCTGTTGACGTTGTAGAACAGGTACGGGCCCACCCGCTGCTCAGGAGGCGTGGATTTCTCCGGTACGTTTTTCACATGTTCAAAGGTTGACCAGACCCACTGCGCCGCATTGGCGGTCTTATGAACGATGTGCAACCCCACCAGCCCGACCGGCTCGGACACACACGACTCCTCGACAATCGGCCCATGACTTGGGTCGTTGTTGCCCGGCGTATAGACCAGCGCATCGACGGTGTGGAAATCCTGCCTGCGGTCATTGGGGCCCAGCACTTTCCACGACGCCTTCACCATCACCGCACCGACCTGCTTCGTCTCAGCCGAGCCACAGCTGAAAGCCACGGCGTTGCTCGGGCTCGCGGCGAAAAACTTCTGCTGGCCTTCGATGCTGTACAGCCCGTTGTTGACGATCCCGTCGAACATCGATTGGTTGACCACGATTTCGTTGCGCGTATAGACGCCGTTCTGATCCACCAGCGGGCCACTCTCGAAAGGCTGGATAAACTCATCCAGCACATCGGGCACCTTGCCCATCTGTTGTAACAAGCGGCCAGGCTTGAGTGACTTGCACACTTCGGGGAGGGTTGCCGGGGCATCCCAGGGCAGCGGTGTCTGTCCCTTGGCCCGGAAGATCTGGTAGCTCTCTTTCCAGCTTTCCCACACCGTGGCCCCATCCTGCTTACCGATGGGGGTGCCGGTATTTGGATCGCCATTGTCCAGCGCCGGCCAGCTCAGAGCGATGAAGGTCTGCCACGACAAGTCATCGAAATCGGCCTGCAGGCTGGGCAGAGAAACCGGTTGGGTAACCGTGACATCAAAGGGTATCTGTGGCGACAGCGAGGGGGCGGCGCTGGCGGACGAGCCCAGCAAAACGCTCAACAAGGCACAGCCAAACGGGCCATGCCGACTGACTTCCATTCTCATGTTTTATCTCCTTGGCATCAGGGCGCCAGGAGATAACACCGGTCCGTCATGGACTCTCACTGCCTCCTGGCAAGTCAGAGTCTAGGTAGGGTTTTAGGCAAAGAAGTCACGGGGGTAGAACCGATCGAAGCAAGGTCGGTTGGTGTTATTACAGATTGGGCGGGATGTTCTTGGGGACGCCATCGCGAGCAAGGACTTTGGGTTGGCCACAAATGTGTGTTCAACCCAAATCCACTGTAGGAGCTGGCGCAGCCTGCGATCTTTTGATCTTAAATGTTGGCGACTTTCTGCCAGACCTTGGGTTTGAAGAACAGCGTCTCACCCTTCGCCAATCCAACCAGGCTGTCGTGATCCTTCACCACTTCCGCTTCAATCAACTCGCTCTGGCCTTCGACCTTCAGCGTCACCCGCGTGGTGGCGCCCAGCGGGCGAATATCCCGCACTTCAGCGGCGTGATGGTCTTCCAGTTCATGCCGCGACAGCGACACTTCGTGTGGACGGAACAGTACGTGCCGGTCTTCGCCCAAATGGAGACGGTTCGAATCGCCGAGGAAGTGATAGACGAAATCGCTGGCCGGATTTTCGTAGACGTCGCCCGGTGAACCGATCTGCTCGATCACCCCCTTGTTCATCACCACGATCCGGTCGGCAACTTCCATCGCCTCTTCCTGGTCGTGGGTCACGAATACCGAAGTCAGGTTGATGTCTTCGTGCAGCCGCGCGAGCCAGCGACGCAGTTCTTTACGGACCTTGGCATCGAGTGCACCAAAAGGCTCGTCGAGCAGCAGCACTTTCGGCTCCACCGCCAAGGCGCGGGCCAACGCGATGCGCTGACGCTGGCCGCCGGAGAGTTGTTCCGGGTAGCGATCGGCCAACCAGTCCAGTTGCACCATGTTCAGCAGTTCGTGGACTTTCACCGCGATCTGGCTTTCGTTCGGGCGCTGGTTTTTCGGCTTCATGCGCAGGCCGAACGCAACGTTGTCGAACACCGTCATGTGGCGGAACAGGGCGTAGTGCTGGAACACGAAACCGACGTTGCGATCACGCACGTCGTGGCCGGAAACGTCTTCGCCGTGGAACACGATGTTGCCCTGATCCGGGGTTTCCAGGCCGGCGATGATCCTCAGCAGCGTGGTTTTACCGCAACCCGAGGGACCGAGCAGCGCCACCAGCTCGCCGCTTTGAATGTCTAGGCTGATGTTGTCCAGCGCCTTGAACGCGTGGAAGTTCTTGCTGACGTTACGCACTTCGATCGACATGACTTATTCCTCCGCGGCGCTGGCGCGCAGGCGGTTAATACGGTTTTCGCTCCACTGCTTGAGCAGCAGGATGAAGAGCGCCAGGATCAGCAACAGGCTCGCCACGGCGAACGCGGCCACGTGGTTGTATTCGTTGTAGAGGATCTCGACGTGCAGCGGCAAGGTGTTGGTCACCCCGCGAATGTGCCCGGAAACCACCGACACCGCACCGAACTCACCCATCGCCCGCGCCGTGCAGAGCACCACGCCGTAGATCAGGCCCCATTTGATATTGGGCACAGTGACGTGCCAGAACATCTGCCAGCCATTGGCGCCGAGCAGGCGCGCGGCCTCTTCTTCCTGGGTGCCTTGTTCCTGCATCAGCGGGATCAGCTCACGGGCCACGAACGGCACGGTGACGAAAATCGTCGCCAGCACAATGCCCGGCAAGGCGAAGACGATCTGGATGTCGTGATCCTGCAACCACGGGCCGAACAAGCCTTGGGCGCCGAACATCAACACGTAGACCAGACCTGCGATCACCGGCGACACCGAGAACGGCAAGTCGATCAGGGTCACCAGCATGCTCTTGCCGCGGAACGAGTATTTGCTCACGCACCATGCGGCGCTGACACCGAACACCAGGTTCAGCGGCACCGAAATCAGCACTGCAATCACCGTGAGTTTCAGGGCCGACAACGCGTCCGGTTCAAAGATCGCGGTGAAGAACGCCCCCAGGCCCAGCTTCAGGCCTTGGGACACCACGATGAACAGCGGCAACAACAGAAACAGCGCAAAAATCAGCCAGCCGAGGCCGATGAGGATTCGCCGCGAAGCGGCACTGCCACGGCGGGCGGCGTTCGAGGAGGCCGCTGCAATAGACGATTGGGACATTTTTCGCGCCTCCTTATGGGGTTTCGATGCGCCGCTGCAACAAGTTGATCAGCAGCAACAGGACAAAGGAAACCACCAGCATCAGTACACCAATGGAGGTGGCGCCGGTGTAATCGTACTGGTCGAGTTTGACCATGATCAGCAGCGGCAGGATCTCGGTTTTCATCGGCATGTTGCCGGCGATGAAAATCACCGAACCGTACTCGCCGACCCCGCGGGCAAAGGCCAAGGCGAAACCGGTCAGCCAGGCTGGGAGCAGCGCCGGCACCAGAATATGGCGGAAAACCTGCAACGGTTTTGCCCCCAGGCACGCCGCCGCCTCTTCCACTTCACGGGGGATATCGGCCAGTACAGGCTGTACCGTACGTACTACGAATGGAAGTGTTACAAAAGTCAGCGCCAGGGTGATGCCGAGGGGGGTATACGCGATCTTGAAACCCAGGTCCGCCGCGAACTGACCCACCAGGCCGGTGGGGGTGTACAGCGCGGTCAACGCGATACCGGCCACGGCAGTGGGCAATGCGAAGGGCAGATCGATCATCGCATCGATGACTTTGCGCCCCGGGAAGGTGTAGCGCACCAGCACCCAGGCCAGCAGCGTGCCGATCACGCCGTTGATGATCGCGGCGTACAACGCGGTGCCGAAGCTCAGCTTCAACGCGGCCAGCACCCGAGGTGCCGAGATGATTGCCCAGAACTGGTCCCAGGTCAGTTGAGCGGCATGCACGAACATCGCCGCCAGTGGAATGAGCACAATCAGGCTGAGGTACACCAAGGTGTAGCCCAGCGTCAGCCCGAAGCCGGGTATGACGGGGGAGATACGACGCGACATAAAAGTCCTTGGTTGAGAACGCGCTAAGCCCCGACGATGAAATCGGGGCCCGTTGGCTGATCTATTTCAGGTTACTGCGCCTGGTAGATCTGGTCGAACACGCCACCGTCATTGAAGAATTTCGGTTGCGCGGTTTTCCAGCCGCCGAAGTCCTTGTCGATGGAAACCAGCTCCAGGGTCGGGAACTGCTTGGCGTACTTGGCAGCTACGTCCTTGTCACGTGGACGATAGAAGTTTTTCGCCGCGATTTCCTGGCCGGCCGGGCTGTACAGGTGCTTGAGGTACGCTTCGGCGATCTCGGTGTTGCCCTTTTTCTCGGCGTTCTTGTCGACCACAGCCACCGGTGGTTCGGCAAGGATCGACAGCGAAGGCACAACGATGTCGAACTTGTCGGAGCCGCCGTCTTCTTTCAAGGCCAGGAAGGCTTCGTTTTCCCAGGCCAGCAACACGTCGCCCTGACCGTTGTTGACGAAAGTGATGGTCGAACCGCGAGCGCCGGTATCCAGCACAGGCACGTGTTTGAACAGGGTCTGCACATACTCTTTGGCCTTGGCTTCGTTACCGCCATTGGCTTTCAGGCCATAGGCCCAGGCCGCGAGGAAGTTCCAGCGTGCACCGCCGGAGGTTTTCGGGTTCGGGGTGATGACTTCCACGCCGTTTTTGGTCAGGTCGCCCCAGTCCTTGATGCCTTTCGGGTTGCCCTTGCGCACCAGGAACACGATGGTCGAGGTGTAAGGCGTGCTCGCTTGCGGCAGACGCTTCTGCCAGTCAGCCGGCAGGCTCTTGCCGAGCTTGGCGATTTCGTCGATGTCACCGGCCAGGGCCAGGGTCACCACGTCGGCCCGCAGACCGTCGATCACCGCCCGGCCCTGCTTGCCTGAGCCACCGTGGGACTGCTGGATCTTCACGTTGTCGCCAGCGTGGTCTTTCTTCCAGAAGTTGATGAACTCGGCGTTGTAGTCCTGATACAGCTCGCGTGTCGGGTCGTACGACACGTTGAGCAATTCGTAATCCTTGGCAACCGCGGAACCAGCAAAAAGGGCACTGGCCAGGGCGGCCAAAGCAAAATGGCGAATCGACGACATGGTGAAAGCTCCTGGAATTCTTGGTGTGGTGGCTTTTTCTTATGGTCTGGAACGGGTTGCCTGCGATCTTTTAGCTCGGTTTATTAGCCGGATGCTGCAAACGGAATTTCTCTTTGCGTTCGATCTGTACCACCTGGGCGTTGTGCACGGTGATTTCCACCGCGCCAAAGCGCAGATCGCGCAAGGCGCTCTGGATTTCACGCAAAATAGTGGCTTCGTCCTGCCCGTCAACACTGCGTAGGGATGCGCTCATGGTGCTGCTCCTTTAATGAGATATGCCTGGCAGTGGCGGGCACTGCGTACGGCGTGAGAGCAATAGTAGATAGGCGCAGATATTCTTAAAAATACTATTTAAGAATGTTTATATAACCTTAAGGCATTATCTGACGGAGCAAGGGGTTGCTGAGTGTTAGTGACTTTAAGATCAAAGGATCGCAGCCTTCGGCAGCTCCTACGGGTGTACGTCGATCCCCTGTAGGAGCTGCCGAAGGCTGCGATCTTTGCGCTTTCAGGAAATTACTGGCGCCTTGGCCCAATCCAATGAAACCGCCGACATTGGCCGCCCAAACCAGTACCCCTGCCCCAGATCGCAATCGTGCCCGAGCAGGAAAGCCGCCTGCTCGACTTGCTCGATCCCCTCGGCATGCACCTGCATTCCCATGCTTTGCGCCAGCGCAATGATCACCCGAGCGATTGCCGCGTCATCCTCATCACCCGGCAAGCCTGCGACGAACCCCTGATCGATCTTGAGTTTTTGCACCGGTAAACGCTTGAGTCGCAGCAACGACGAATACCCCGTGCCGAAGTCATCGATGGCCAGCCGCACGCCTAACTCACGCAAGCGATGCATCTGCTCCAGCGCCACTTCCGGATCCTCCATCACCGCGCTTTCGGTGACTTCCAGCTCCAGATACACCGGATCCAGTCCGGTTTCGTGCAGCACCTGAGCCACCTGCTGATACAGCTCGCGGCGGGCGAACAGGCGCGAAGAAACGTTCACCGCGACAAACGACAACTCCACGCCCGCCGCTTGCCACTGACACATCTGCCGACAGGCCTGGCGCATGACCCAGGCATCGATCTCGGCAATCAACCCGGTGCGCTCGGCAATGGGGATGAATTCAGCCGGTGACACCAACCCGCGTTGCGGATGCTCCCAGCGCACCAGTGCCTCGACGCCAATCAGGCGACTGCTTTTGAGGTCATGCACGGGCTGGTAGTAAACCCGCAACTCTTGCTGCTCCAGCGCTCGGCGCAATTCGAATGCAATCTCGACGCGTTGCTGGGCATGCGCAGTCAGCTCTTCGGTGTAGAGGGCATAGCTGTCGCGACCGGCGCTCTTGGCCTTGAACAATGCCGAGTCGGCATTGCGCAACAGTTGCTCGGCGCTCAAGGCATCGCTGGGGAACAGGCTGATGCCGACACTGGCGTTGATGAACAACGAATGCCCGTCGATCTGAAACGGCTCCTTGAGGCCATCGATGACCCGCTGAGCCAGTGCCGCGGCGTGCCCCGGTTGCGGGCAATTTTCAGCCAATAGGGCAAATTCGTCGCCACTGAGCCGCGCCAGGGTGATGCCCGGGCCGAACAAGGTGTTCAGACGCTCAGCTACGCCCTTGAGCAATTGATCACCGACACTGTGACCGAGGCTGTCGTTGATCAATTTGAAGTGATCCAGGTCGATCATCAGCAACGCACAACCGCGCTTATGTGCCTGCGCCGAGGCCACTGCCTGCCCGGCACGGTCGGTAAACAGCAGGCGATTGGGCAGATCGGTCAGCGGGTCGTGGTGGGCCAGGTGCGTCAGTTCATGCTCGGAGTTCTTGATCGCGCTGATGTCGGAAAACACCGCAACGTACTGGCTGAGCCGCCCCTGATCGTCATGAACCAGGCGGATCGTCTGCCATTGCGGGTAAATCTCACCGCTTTTGCGACGGTTCCAGATTTCCCCGCTCCACTCGCCGAGGCTGTCGAGTGTCGCGAACATCGCCTGGTAGAAACCCGGCGGGTGATGGCCCGACTTGAACATGCTCGGTCGCTGACCCAGCACTTCCTCACACTGGTAGCCGGTGATTTCCATGAACGCCCGGTTAACATGGACGATCAGCCCTTTGCTATTGGTGACCAGTACCCCTTCGCGGGTGCAATCGAACACCGCAGCCGCCTGTCGCAAACGCTCCCGGTCGGCATTACGTTCCCGCAATTTGGCGCCGACGCCCAGGCAGCGAAACAAACGTGCGCGCGCGATGAAAATCAGCCCGGCACTGAAGGCCACCCAGGCATAACCGTTGATCAGTTGCCAGCGCAGCAGGTCGGTGGAGTTATCGAAGAAACTGTTCAATAAATAGCCACTAAACTGCAGCCAGACTACAGAAAGCACCAGATAGAGCAGCGCTGCACGCAAGGCATCGCGATATGTGGCTGACATTCGAGCGTCCATGTCCCTACAAAACAGGGTGGAATTATAGATTAAAGAAACATCCGGCCACTCTTATCTGAAAGGGCGACTGGTTTTATCTGTGGGCTAAGTGATAATGCGACGGCTGTCTTTTTCTTTATCGAGGGTCCTATAGGCTATGTGGTACGAAGGTTTTCTTGGCTTATCGCCCTGGTCACTGGTGGCAGTCACCCTGCTGATGACCCACGTCACGATCGTCGGAGTCACGGTCTATCTGCATCGCTATTCAGCCCATCGCTCGCTTGAGCTCAATGCCGGCCTGAAACATTTCTTCCGCTTCTGGCTGTGGTTGACCACGGCGCAGAACACCCGCGAGTGGACCGCTATCCACCGCAAGCATCACGCCAAATGCGAAACCGTCGATGACCCGCACAGCCCGGTCATCAAGGGCTTGTCCACCGTTCTGCGCAAAGGCGCCGAGCTGTACCGCGCCGAAGCGGAAAACCCCGAGACCCTGCGCATCTACGGCAAGAACTGCCCCGAAGACTGGATCGAGCGCAACCTCTACAGCCGCTTCCCGCTGCTAGGCGTGGCGATCATGGGCGTCATCGACCTGCTGCTGTTCGGCACCATCGGCATCACCATCTGGGCCATCCAGATGATGTGGATCCCGGTCTGGGCTGCCGGCGTGGTCAATGGCCTGGGCCATGCCATCGGCTACCGCAACTTCGAATGCCGTGATGCGGCGACCAATCTGGTGCCCTGGGGCATCCTGATCGGCGGCGAAGAACTGCATAACAACCATCACACCTACCCTAACTCGGCCAAACTGTCGGTGAAGAAGTGGGAATTCGACCTCGGCTGGGCCTGGATCCAGGTCTTCAGCTTCCTGCGCCTGGCCAAGGTCCAGCGGGTTGCGCCGATCGCCCACCGTGTCGAAGGCAAAGGCAACCTGGACATGGACACCGCCATGGCGATCCTCAACAACCGCTTCCAGATCATGGCCCAGTACCGCAAGCTGGTGATCGCGCCGCTGGTCAAGCAAGAGCTGGAAAAGGTCGATCACTCGGTCCGTCACCAGTTCCACCGGGCCAAACGCCTGCTCTCGCGGGAAACCAGCCTGCTGGACGACAAGCACCACATGCGCATCCAGACCATGCTCGAGCACAGCCAGGCGCTGAAGGTAATTTACGAGAAACGCCTGGCCCTGCAGCAGATCTGGGTCAAGACCAGCTCAAATGGTCACGACATGCTGGCCGCCATCAAGGATTGGGTACACGAGGCCGAAGCCAGCGGGATTCAATCCCTGCGCGACTTCGCCGACCAACTGAAAACCTACTCCCTGCGCCCCGCTACTGCCTGACCCCTGAATCAGGGGCGCACCTGTGGCGAGGGAGCTTGCTCCCGCTCGGCTGCGCAGCAGCCGCAATACCTGACGACGCGTTTTAACTGAAAAAACGCGTCGCCAATACCGCCCGGCGGGAGCAAGCTCCCTCGCCACGAAAGGCGGGAACTTCGCCCCAAATCTCCTATCTCAAAGACACTTCGCCACCCCGGCGGGCTTTGTGTTGGCCGCTGTCGAAATAGCGGCACGCCCTTTGAGACTTGTGCCGATGGTCAATAAAAACCTACAAGACACATCCCTTCCACAGTGGCCCGAGGCCGCGCAAACGTTGATGGCGCTGATGCATGCGCAGGGCGAAGTGGCGCGCCTGAGCGAACGCGAACAGCTGTTCAGCTCGCTGCTGGTCAGCGTCAACGCCGTGCTTTGGGCATTCAACTGGGAAACCCGTCAGGTGCTCTACGTCAGCCCGGCCTATGACCGAATCTTCGGCCGCCCCGCCGGCCTGTTGCTGTCCGACTACAACCACTGGCGCGACAGCGTTTATCCCGACGATCTGGACTACGCCGAGCGCAGCCTGGCGCAAGTGCTGGTCAACGGCGCCGTTGAAGACCGCGAGTACCGCATCATCGCCGCCGACGGCCAAGTGCGCTGGCTCAGCGACAAGTGCTTCATCAACCGCCAGGCCGAACCGGGCCAGCCAGTGATCATCGTCGGCATTGCCGAAGACATCACCGAAAAGAAGCAGATGGAAACCGAGCTCCACCGCCTGGCCACCACCGACGTACTGACCCAAAGCAGCAACCGCCGACACTTCTTCGAATGTGCCAATCACGAATTCGAGCAGGCACGCCAGCAAGGCAAGCCGCTGGCCTTCCTGCTGCTGGACATCGATGACTTTAAAGTGATCAACGACACCTACGGCCATCCGGAAGGCGACAAAGTGCTGCAACGCATCGCTGAGAGCGGTCGCGCGGCCCTGCGGCGTGGTGATCTGTTCGGGCGGATCGGCGGTGAGGAATTCGCCGCGGTGTTCCCCGGATGTGCACCAGACATGGCCATGCAAGTGGCCGAGCGCCTGCAACGGGAGATTCAACGGTTGAGTTTCAGCCATGACGACCAGACGTTCGGCATCACCGTCAGCCAGGGCCTGACCAGCCTCACGCCCGAGGATGAAAACCTCGACAGCCTGTTCGCCCGCGCCGATGCGGCGATGTACCAGGCCAAGCGCCAGGGCAAGAACCGGATAATCTCCAGCTGAGAACTGTCTGGCGCTGATGCCACCTGTGGCGAGGGGGCTTGTCGGATCGCCGCACCGCCCCGTTCGGTTGCGCAGCAGCCGTGAAACCAGAGAGCGCGGTATTCCTGACAGAGCGAGGTTGCAGAATTCAGGACTGCTTCGCAGCCCAACGGGGCGGTGCGGCGATCCGACAAGCCCCCTCGCCACAGAGCCTCGCTCCTACAAGATTGGCGTCTGGCTTATTTTTTGCGCAAACGCATCAGCTCCGGCAATCCGATCTTGAGCAACCGCGCCGTGCGGCTCTTGGACAACGCCTCGATCCCCTCATGCTCGGTCAGGCGCGCCAGTTGCGCGGCCATGTTCATCACCAGCGCTTCGCGGGAGTAAACCCCGCCACCGAGCTGATAAACCGCCGCAATCAGCTCTCGCAGCTCCAGCGGCAGCCGCCAGCGGGTGCGCAGCGCCGAACCGTAGGCCGCGCCGAATTCGGCCAGGGCATCGCCGACTTCCTCCCATTCATCCAGCTCACCACCGGCCTGCTTCCATTCCTGCAAACAGCGCAGCAACGCCAGGTCGCCGAGGCGATGCAGCATGCCCGCGCAATAACAGCGCTCCTGATCCAGATCCAGCAAGCGCGCCAGCGTTCGCGCGTATTCAGCGGTGTGCAGGGACAATTCCCAATAGCGCTCGGCATAGTCCGCCAGTTGCGGATCACTGAGCCGGGCACTGCGTTTGAGGGCAAGGCCCAGAATCAGGTTCATGCTTTGCCCGGTCCCCAAGCGATGCAACGCCTGGGACAGGGTTTGCACGGCGGCGCCATGATGCTGGGCCGCGCTGTTGGCGGCGGCGATCAGCACGGCGGTGACTTGCGGATCCGTGCGGATCTCGTCTTCAAGCCGCACCAGATCGAGGCCATCGGGATTGAGGCTACGTTTGATCGCCACCTGCACATCGGTCATCAGCGGCGCACCGTCCGCCAGTTCACGCCGTCGTTCCAGATACACCGACAAAGTCATGCCCGGCGCCAATGACGGCACCTCGCAAGACACCTCTTCACCGGCGTTCAACAGCAAATCCTGCAGACGCTGGGTCAGGTTTTCCATGTCCAGGGGTTTGGTCAGGTACGCCGTGGGCGCCAGAGGCAAGGCTTCACGCACGCTGGCGCTGTCGTTGCGGCTGCTCATCAGAATGAACGGCAACGGTGGATTACGTTTGCGCTGACGAACGCTGCGCAACACATTCAGGCCATCGACGCCGGGCAACTCCCAGTCGACGATCACCAGGTCATAAGGATTTTCCGCCAACAGCTGCAGGGTTTCCTGGCCATCGGCACACAGGTCCAGCTGCGCGTCGCAGCGCACATTCAACAACACTTGCTTGAGCAGGTCACGGGACCAAGGGTCCGCCTCGGCAATCAGCACTCGCGGTACAGCGGGTAACACCACAGCAGTCATCTGCACACTCCAACGGCAATGCTTGCACCTTAGTCAATGCTGGCCATTCGATACAGCCCAATTGCCCCTGATGTGTTTCAAGGGGCATAAAAAAACCCGCCGAAGCGGGTTTTTTGTCGATCAGTTCACAAACGGATCAGAGCTCGGCGAAGCACTCTTCGATGATCGCCAGGCCTTTGTCCAGTTGCTCGTCCGACGCGGTCAGCGGTACCAGCACGCGCAGAACGTTGCCGTAGGTGCCGCACGACAGCAGAATCAGACCCTTGTCGCGAGCCTTGGCCACAACGGCTGCTACAGCAGTCGGATTCGGCTTGTGGCTGTCGCCGTTTTCGAACAGCTCGACGGCGATCATTGCGCCCAAGGCGCGGACTTCGCCGATCACCGGGTACTTGGCCTGGATAGCTTTCAGGCCAGTCACCAGACGCTCGCCAACCGCTTTGCAACGGTCCAGCAGGTGCTCTTCTTCAAACACTTCCATTACGGCCAGGGCCGCGGCGCAAGCGATCGGGCTACCGGCGTAAGTGCCGCCCAGGCCGCCCGGAGCGATGGCGTCCATGTATTCAGCCTTGCCGCACACACCGGCCAGCGGGAAGCCGCCAGCGATGGATTTGGCGAAGGTGGTCAGGTCGGCGGCAACGCCCATCTGTTCCATGGCGAAGAAAGTGCCGGTACGGCCAGCGCCGGTCTGCACTTCGTCGGCGATCAACAGAATGCCGTGCTGGTCGCACAGGGCGCGCAGACGCTTCATGAACTCTTTAGGCGCGACGTAGAAACCGCCTTCGCCCTGCACCGGCTCGATGATGATGGCAGCGATGTCACGCGGCTCGGCGTCGTTCTTGAAGATGCGTTCGATGCTGGCGATCGAATCGTCGATGCTCACACCGTGCAGCTCGTTCGGGTACAGCGCGCGGAAGATGCCGCCTGGCATCAGACCCATGCCGGCCGAGTAAGGCACGACTTTACCGGTCAGGCCCAGGGTCATCATGGTGCGACCGTGGTAAGCGCCGGTGAACGCGATCACGCCGGCACGGCCAGTGGCGGCGCGGGCGATCTTGATGGAGTTTTCCACGGCTTCGGAGCCGGTGGTCACCAGCAGGGTTTTCTTGGCGAAATCACCCGGCACCTTGGCGTTGATTTTTTCGCACACTTCCACGTACGGCTCGTAGGCCAGAACCTGGAAGCAGGTGTGGGTCAGCTTGTTCAGTTGCTCGGTAACGGCGGCGATGATTTTCGGGTGCACGTGACCGGTGTTCAGCACGGCGATACCGCCGGCGAAGTCGATGAACTCACGACCTTCAACGTCGGTCACGGTGGCGTTCTTCGCGGAATCGGCGAAGATCGGGTGAATCTGGCCAACACCACGCGGTACAGCAGCGGTGCGGCGGGCCATCAAATCAGCGTTAGTCTTGCTCATACATTCCTCATTCGCCGCTCATCGGTCGGCGTGGTTCAAGGATTAAGCGGCGGGGAAGCAACTACGGCAGCATGCGATGATCGACTGCCACAGCGTTCCCGGCCACAGAGAAAATTCCGTTTGAAGCGCGCAAAGGGACAGCGCTCTCGTGCCCTTTGCGCTTGAAGCAATGGACTCAGATACCCAGGCAGAGGTATTTGATTTCCAGGTAATCTTCGATGCCGTACTTGGAGCCTTCACGGCCCAGGCCCGACGCCTTGATGCCGCCGAACGGCGCGACTTCGTTGGAGATCAACCCGGTGTTGACGCCGACCATGCCGTATTCCAGGGCTTCAGCCACACGGAACACACGGCCCAGGTCACGCGCATAGAAGTACGAGGCCAGGCCGAACTCGGTGTCGTTGGACATCGCGATCACGTCGGCTTCGTCTTTGAAGCGGAACAGTGGCGCCAATGGACCGAAGGTTTCTTCCTTGGCCACGGCAGCGTTGTTCGGCACGTTGGTCAGAATGGTCGGCTCGAAGAAGTTGCCTTGCATGCTCTTGCCGCCCGCCAGCACGGTAGCGCCTTTGCCGACGGCGTCAGCAATGTGCTCTTGAACCTTGGCCACGGCTTTCTCGTCGATCAGCGGGCCAGTGGTGGTGCCGTCTTCCAGACCGTTGCCGATCTTGAGTTTGGCCACGGCCACTTTCAGCTTCTCGGCGAACGCGTCGTACACCGAATCCTGAATGTACAGACGGTTGGCGCAGACGCAGGTCTGGCCGTTGTTGCGGTACTTGGAAATGATCGCGCCTTCGACGGCCTTATCCAGGTCCGCGTCGTCGAACACGATGAACGGCGCGTTGCCGCCCAGTTCCAGCGAGACTTTCTTGATGTCCTTGGCGCACTCGGTCATCAGCTGACGACCGATTTCGGTCGAGCCGGTGAACGACAGTTTGCGCACGATCGGGTTGCCGGTCAGCTCGCTGCCAATGTCGCCAGCGCTGCCGGTCACCACACTGAACACGCCGTTCGGAATACCGGCACGCTGAGCCAGTTCAGCCAGGGCGAAAGCAGAAAACGGAGTTTGCGAAGCAGGCTTGAGCACCATGGTGCAACCGGCGGCCAGGGCCGGGCCGGCTTTACGGGTGATCATCGCGGCCGGGAAGTTCCACGGAGTAATCGCAGCGGTCACGCCGATCGGCTGCTTGATCACGATCAGGCGCTTGTCTGGCTGGTGACCCGGAATCACGTCACCGTAGACGCGCTTGGCCTCTTCAGCGAACCACTCGATAAAGGAAGCGGCGTAAACGATTTCGCCCTTAGCTTCGGCCAATGGCTTGCCTTGTTCCAGGGTCATCAGACGAGCCAGGTCGTCCTGGTTCTCGATGATCAGCTCGAACCAGCGACGCAGCTTGTTCGCGCGCTCCTTGGCGGTCAGTGCACGCCAGGCCGGCAGCGCTTTATCAGCGGCTTCGATTGCACGGCGGGTTTCGGCAGCGCCCATTTTCGGCACAGTGCCCAGAATTTCGCCCGTTGCCGGGTTGTTGACCTTGATCGTCTGACCGTTGTCCGCATCGACCCAAGCTCCATCGATAAAGGCTTGCTGGCGGAACAACTGGGTGTCTTTAAGCTGCATGTCGGCTTTCCTTAACAGCACCGCGGCCAGCGCGGAGCGAATTATGATTGTAGAAAGGCGCCTTATAGGCTGCCGTCAGGGAAATCATTCACCGGGCTGAAGCACATAAATAGCGCACTGATCGAACTCGTGCGGTTCAGCACCCAGACAAGAGCGTTTGAAATCTCAAACGAATCCTAGGATCAAAGGGGGTAAAGGACAATAGGCTGTTCGAAAAAAAGAACGAAAACGCCGCATTTGCCTATTTTTTCTGATCAACGTAGCAAACGCAGGTTACGCTTTGGAAAAACGCAGGCGATTCAGCGGCATGGACGCCCGCAGCGCATATGAGTATCATGGCGCCCGCATTGCACCAGTAGCTCAGCTGGATAGAGTACTGCCCTCCGAAGGCAGGGGTCGTGGGTTCGAATCCCGCCTGGTGCACCATATGTAGAAACGAGAAAGCCTCAGATCTTAGGGTCTGGGGCTTTTTTGTGGGCCAGCACTTTTAGTATTCGGGTCAGTGATCAGTGCTGGCTGATTCAAACAAGCGCCCAATGTCTCTAGCGGCATGCAGGACACGCTCAATCTGAACATCGCCCTCGAAAAGACTATAAAAGATCAAATATCGGCCGTGGGAAATCATTCGCAGCCCTCTGGCACAGTCATCTCGGGAAATACCTTGATTAGGCTGATCCAGCAGCCGAGCACAACACACTCGTAACTCACCAACAAAAGTCCGAGCTCGACCCGGGTTGTCACGGGCAATGTAGCGGGCGATTTGCTGCAGATCCTCTCGTGCCAGTGCGGAGAAAAGCAGTTGTCTCATGGGCGCTTCTGCTCTGCTTCGACCTCATCAATGAGCGCATCAAGCTCGGCAAAAACTGTATCGGCAGCAATGGCCGGACGTGGGTCATTGCGGCTGGTCGCAATAGCTACACGTATTTCTGCGGCTCGTAATCTATCCAGCAGTTGCTGATAAGCGGCGTGCGGCAAAAGGTAGGCAGCAGGACGATTGTGGTTGAGAACGGCAACTGGCTCTGAGCCTGCTTGCTCAATCACGGTACTCGGGCTGCGTTTCAGTTCGGTAATACTGACCGACCGACTCGCGAGTAATTGCTCCATGACGGCTCCAAAGGTACAAAAAATAGTACCTTATAGTGCTCGATTAGCTGAGTAACGGTCAACGTGCAACTGACCGGGGCCATCTGCCCCACAAAAAAACCGCCGAAGCGGTTTTTTCATTCTGTCGTCCAGTCAAACTCGTCGTATTCATCATCGTCTTCTTCGTCCTCGATCAACTCATCATCAAGAACGTCTTCCTCAAGACCCTCTTCTGCCTGCTTCGCCAGAAGAAACTCCTTACGACTCTCAGTCACCGCTCGCCGCAGTTCCTCACCCTTTACCGGGCAGTTGAGCATTTGGGCGATGCGGTCGATTTTTTGGGCCACGGCATCCTCCAACGCATCGGCTATAGGCTGATAGTGCGCGCTTTCGGGTGTTGTTGCCAAATTGTCGACCGCTGTTCAGCTCATTTTTTCTGCATTTCCTTGAGTTTGGCCGCCAGGTTTTCCTTGGGAAAGCGCTTGTGTAATGTCGTCATCAGCGCTTCGGCGGCTTGGGTCTGACCGGCGTCTTGCAGGCGCATCACTTCACGTAATTGATCATCCAGTGACTTGGCCGGCGCGGCGGCGCGTTTGCTGAGTTTGGCTTCGTCGGCCATTTCGCTGTTGATCGACTCTCGTTGCATCGGTGCAGAAAACTCCGCCATTGGCGCAGCCGGTGCGGGAGCGGACATGGCGCCGGTCGGTTCATCCAGGGAGCGGGCAGCGGCTTCCGGTTTAGCAGCCGGGGCGGAGGCTTTGGGCGCAGGCGCGAAGTCGTAATTCGGCAATTGCTCGGGCGTGCGTTGCACCAATGCCAGCATCAGCGCGACGCCGACCAGGCTTGCGAATGCGACTTGCCAACGGGGTTGTTGGCAGGCACGGAGCCAGCGTTGCCACAGGTTTGGCTTCGGCTTGGGGGCTTCGCGGTGGGCGGTGGCGAGGATGAAGGCGTCGAGATGCGCCGGTGGTTCGCCGCTGCTGTGATCGCGAAAATGCTTGAGCATTTCATCGTCGGGCGATGACGGTGTTTGTTTGGCGTCAGTCATGTCAGTACCTCCTCGGCCAGCAGCCGACGCAGTTTTTGCTGGGCGTAGCGCAAGCGGCTTTTCACGGTTTCCAGCGGTGTTTCGGTGAGGGTAGCGATCTGTGGCAGGTCGAGGTCGCCGTGGGCGCGCAGCAGGAACACTTCGCGCTGGTCGGCGGGCAGGGTTTGCAGGGCGGCTTCGAGGCGTTGACCGTCGCGGCTCAGGCTCAGCAGTTGTTCAGGGTCGGCTGAGTCGTCGATCAGGGCGTGGGCCTGTTCGTCGTAGCTGTCGTGCAAGGGGTTGTGAATGCCATGTTTGCGCCAGTGATCGATCAGTCGGTTGCGGGCAATCTGGTAGAGCCAGGTACGAAAGTTCGCCCGGCCTTGTGGCTGACTGGTGCTGCGGATCAGGCTCAGCCAGGTTTCCTGGTACACCTCTTCAGCCAGTTCGGGTTTGCCGCTGAGGCCGAGGAGGAATCGATACAGGCCCTGGCGGTGGCGGGCGTACAAAACTTCGAACGCAGCCCCGTCGCCCGAGCGATAACGCGCCAGCAGCGATTCGTCGCTGCTGGCGGTTGAGCTGATTGCTGGATCGGACATGTCAGCTTTCACTCTATCCGGTTGTCGTTGGGCGGTTGATTCGAGGCGGTGGAGGCCCGCAGGCTCTGCGCCAATTCCACCAATTGCACGAACTCACCGCGCAGGTCAAACGGGTCATCACCCCGTGCGCCACGGGCCAGGGCTTCGGTGTCTTTCAGGCTGAAATTACCGGTGTAACGCCCATCCTTGAGCTGCTGGGAAAACGCGGCGACGGCGGCGGCAAAGCGTAGGTCATCGCTGGCGGCCGAGAGTTTGCCGGCCTCCCCCTTCACTATTGGCCGCTCGATCAAGCGACTGTTCCCACCTTCCGGCAACTGATAACGCACCCGCAGCATCGCCAATTCTCCGGTTTTTGCGGAAACTTCTGCCCCGGAATTGCCGTAGCGCAACGGTTCCAGCCAGCCCTTCTCGCCCTTGGGCACAATTTCGTACAGCGCCGTCACCGTATGCCCTGCGCCGATTTCTCCGGCGTCGACTTTGTCATTGCTGAAATCCTCACGCTTCAAGGCGCGATTCTCATAACCCAATAGCCGATATTCGCTGACCTGAGCAGGGTTGAACTCCACCTGCAGCTTCACGTTTTTCGCCACAACTGCGAGGGTCGAGCCAAGTTGATCCACCAGCACTTTGCGCGCTTCGCGCAGGTTGTCGATGTAGGCGTAGTTACCGTCGCCGGCGTCGGCCAGTTGTTCCATCAGGTGTTCATTGTAGTTATCCACACCAAAACCCAGGGTGGTCAGGGACACGCCGGTCTTGCGTTTATCCACAGCCATTTGCTTGAGGCTGTCAAAGTCGCTGATGCCGACGTTGAAGTCACCGTCGGTGGCCAGCAGGATGCGGTTGATGCCTTTGGGGATAAACGCCTGTTGCGCCATTTGATAAGCCAGTTCGATACCCGACGCACCGGCGGTCGAGCCGCCCGCCGTCAATTGATCGATGGCGGTACGAATTTTCGCTTTTTCCCGTCCGGAAGTCGGCTCCAGCACCACGCGGGATTCTCCGGCGTACACCACCAGCGAAACCCGGTCCTGCTCGCGCAGTTGATCGACCAGCAATTTCAGGGTGCTTTTAACCAGGGGCAAGCCTTCGCGACGGTCCATGGAGCCGGACACGTCCACCAGAAACACCAGGTTCGCCGGGGCCAGTTCCGCCACCGCGCGATCAGACGCCTTGATGCCGATGCGCAGCAGTCGGGTATGCGGGTTCCAGGGCGACGGCGCCAGCTCGGTGGTCACGCCGAATGGCGAGCCGTCGGTGGGCAAGGCGTAATCGTAGGGGAAGTAATTGACCATCTCTTCCAGCCGCACCGCCCCTTCCGGAGGCAAACGCCCCTGATTGAGCAAGCGCCGGACATTGGCGTACGCGCCGGTATCGACGTCGGCGCTGAAAGTCGAGACCGGCGCTTCGGCTACGCTGTGAATCGGGTTATCGGCCAGCGCCTGATATTGCTCGCGCTGCTCATCCCGATAGCCCTGTGGATAAGTTTCACCGGCTGGCACTGGCGCGAAAGCGACCAACGGGCCAGGTCGTGCGCTGCGCTTGGCCATCGCGGTGTCTGCCATGACCGCCTCGCGCACCAATGCTTCAGTTTTCGGCGCATTTTGAGCCGGGGGCGCAACCGCTGCCGGGTTGCCCGTCTCAGAGGCTGGTGTGGATGAACCGCCGCAACCGGCAACGGCCAGCAGTAACCCGGCGGCGAAACCCTGGGCGGCCGGGCGGAGGACATGCAGAGGAAGTGACATGGGGGCTGACCTCAGGAGGAAATTGACTCATTCATCCTCTGAGACGGACAGCCCGCCGGGTTCGGGTTAAGCCGACGTAAAAAATCTTCAGCGGTGATAACGCCGCACCACGCTGCTGTTTTTCAACACATGGCCTTTGATCTGCTCCAGCAGCTGCGCGCGGGTCAGGCCGGCGGGCAAGGCTTCTGGCGCCAAGTCCAGGGCGTAGATCTGGATGACGTAGTGATGGATGCTGTCACCAATGGGCGGGCACGGGCCAACATAGTTAGTGGTGCCTTTGATGTTGGTGCCACCCACACCTTCAAGGGTAGCTTTGGCGCCGACGCCGGCCGGGATCTGCCGCGTCGTGGCCTTGATGCCGTAACGAATCCAGTGATCGACGCCCAGGCCTTTCTGGCCGTCCGGGTCGTGCATGACGATGGCATAGCTGAGGGTGCCTGGGGGGCCGGCGTTCCAGCTCAGGGCCGGAGACTGATTCTTGCCGCCGCAACCGCTGGCATCGCTGGCTTCCGCCGACGTGAACAGCCGATTGTCCGAAACACCGGGGATGCTGAGGGTGAAACGCTCCTGGGCCTGCGCCGGCAACTGCACGCAAAGGGCGACTGCAACGGCCGCCAGCCAAGGGTTCAAAGAGGTCAATCGGGTCATACCGGAGCACCTTGTGCGGGGTGGGGCCGTCGTCGGCACGCAAACTATAGCCGGACCGTTCGTGCGGTGGCAGTGGGAATTGGCTGAACCTGGGAATAAGCGCCAAACTCCTAAGTGAAACACCTGCCCGGAGATCGATCATGGCACTGCACCGCGTCGCCCGTTTCGCCGATGTGCCCCTCGACCGTGGCCTTGAGGTCCGGATCGACAAGATGAAAATCGTCTTGCTGCGGGTCGGCGATCAATTGCGCGCCTATCAGGGCAGATGCCCCCACGCCGGGGCTCCCTTGGCCAAAGGTGCGCTGTGTGAGGGCCGACTGATCTGCCCGTGGCACAAGGCGGCTTACCGGCTCGAAGACGGCGCGTTGTGCGAGCCGCCGTCCCTGGACAGTCTGCGACGCTATCCGCTGGAGTTGCGCGACGATGAGGTCTGGGTCGACGACCAGCCGATGCCCAGCCCCAGCACCCCGCCAGCGGACGATAAGCGGACCTTTGCGATCATCGGCGCCGGTGCAGCGGGGACGGCCTGCGCGGCGGCGCTGCGGGAGAAAGGTTTCGGTGGTCGGGTGTTGCTGATTGACCGTGAGCCCGAAGCCGGATACGACCGTACGGCATTGAGCAAATTCGTGATTGCCGGGGAAATGCCACCGGACGAAGTTCCGCCGCTGCGCGATGAGGACTTTTATCGTGAACAGCGCATTGAACGGATAAACAGCGATGTGATGGGCCTGGATGCACCGAACCGGACCCTGCGCCTGGCCGATGGCCAATCGTTGAGCTATGACGCCGCGGTGATTGCCACCGGTGGCATACCAAAATCCCTGTCGCTGCCAGGCGCCGATCTGCCGCAGGTGTTCGTGTTGCGCTCGAAGGCGCAGGCGCAGCAGATTCTGACCACCGCAAAACCGGGTCAAAGGGCAGTGATTGTCGGCGGCAGCTTCATTGGTCTGGAATCCGCTTCATCCCTGCGTCAGTACGGCCTGGATGTTACCGTCCTGACCCGCCATGCCATCCCTTTCGAGGCGCAATTCGGCGAGGCCGTCGGCAAAGCGATTCGTGCCCTGCACGAGGCCAACGGTGTGGTGTTTCATACCGATGGCGAAGCGGCGAAGATCGAAGGCACAGGCAAAGTCGAAGCGGTGCTGCTGGACAACGGCCAGCGCTTGCCGGCGGATCTGGTGCTGGTCGGCATTGGCGTCACCCCGGCGACCACCCCGTTTACCGATCTGCCGAAGGAAAAAGATCAGTCATTGAAGGTCGACGGCGGCATGCGCGTGACCGACGGGCTCTGGGCCGTCGGCGATATCGCGACCTTCCCGCTCAATGGCCAGCCCCAACGGATCGAACACTGGCGCCTGGCCCAGCAACAGGCGCGGATTGCAGCGGCGAATATGCTCGGCGGTGACGAACGCTACCTCGACGTGCCGTATTTCTGGACCTGGCACTTCGGCAAAAACTACGACTACCTCGGACACGCCGAGGCCTGGGACGAGGTTGAATTCAAAGGCGACCCAGAGCATCCACCGTTTATTGGCCTGTTCGCCAAAAACGGCGTGGTAGCGGCGGCCGTTGCCTGCGATCAGGAACGGGCCATGGCGATGCTCGCCGAACGGATGAAACAACCGCTGTCGATGGACGAGGCGTGGCGCCTGGTTCGGGATTTTGCCTGACGCATCTCTCAGCGCTGCGCATCCACCGTAGGAGCAGCCTTCGGCAGCTCCTACAAAGAGCGGGCCATGCGATGCTCGCCGAACTGTCAGGCTCAGATGTGGTTCATCGGCTCGCGGTTGTCATCATCTTCGGCCGGCAGGCGGATCACCAGCGGATGCTCCAATGGCGCCAAAGGCGGCGGCAGTTGGGACGGGGCGACCGGGGTGAAGTGCGTAACGACGTGACTGACATCGCCTTCCTGATCGTTATGAATGGTCATCGAGCCCGGTGCGCGCAGTTTCGCCAGCCGGTCGCCGGTCAGCTTGAAGCTTTTGCTCAGCCCCTGATCGTCCACCACCGGTGCCGGCAAACGGCGCTGGGCGAAGCTCTTGCTTTTGCGCTGTTGATAACGCGCCCAGCCAATCAGGATCACCGCGTTGAACAGCGCCACCCACAGGTAAATCTGCAACGTGCCGAGGGCGTCGAAAAGCGATGCATCGATGTGCGTGCCGTTATGGGGATCGATCAGCGGCCACAATCCCTGCGCCAGTAAATACAGCAGCCCGATCCAGGCCAGCACGGTGAAGAAAACGTCGATCACGACCAGAAAGGGCCGCTGCCGGGTTCTGATGATTTTCATTTGATGACCTCCTCTTCATCATCATCCAGCGGCTTGATGCCCCGGTCTGGACTGACCCAGCGCGCGCGCTTCTGATGTTGGCCGAACAGCACTTTGGGAAAACTGACCAAGGTGGTGAGCAGGCTGATGAACCAGAACACCAACGGATACCAGACCACCCAGAACATGGTCCTGCCGAGCCCTTTTTCGTAACGGCGATCGATCACGATGCTGACCGCGAATTGCACCAGGCAAACCACCGCCAATAGCAGCCCGGTAAAGGCCGGTGGCATCAGGTGATGGACGGCAATGGCTGGCGGCATTTCGACGAAGTTGCCGATAGCCCAGAAGATCACCGACAACAGGAAGGTGAAGGCCCAACCGGTGGACAGGCAGTATTCGAACAGCAGCGGCCAGAGGTAACGATGGCGGTATTGCCAGATGCCCCGGATGTTCTTGAACAACACCTCGGCGCCGCCCTGGGCCCAGCGCAAGCGCTGTTTCCACAGGCCGCCGAGGGTTTCCGGCATGAGGATCCAGCACAACGCACGGGGCTCGTAGAAAATGCTCCAGTGATCCAGTTGCAGCTTCCAACTGATGTCGATGTCTTCGGTGATCATGTCCGGGCTCCAGTAACCGACCCGGTTCAGGGCCGTACGACGGAAGGCGACGATCACCCCGGAGACGGTAAAGATCCGCCCGAACACCCGCTGGGTACGCTTGATCAGGCCTATGATCGAGGAGAACTCGCCGACCTGTACCCGGCCGATCAGGGTCGAACGGGTGCGGATTCGCGGGTTGCCGGTCACGGCGCCCAGTCGCGCGTTGTCGAGCATCGGCGCCACCAGATAGGCCGCGGTGTTCGGCGCCAGCAGCGCGTCACCGTCGATGCACACCAGGTACTCGCTGCGCGCCGCGATGGCGCCCATGCGCAGGGCCACGGCCTTGCCCTGGTTCTCCGCCAGGTGCAGCACCCGCAAACGCGGATCCTGCGCCGCCAGTGCGTCGAGCACCGCGGCGGTGTTGTCCTTGGAGCCGTCGTTGATCGCGATCACTTCGATGTTCGGGTAATGCTGGGCCAGCGCCGCGTGGATGGTATCGGCGGCGTTGTCGCCTTCGTTGTAGCAAGGGATCAGGATCGAGATCAGCGGTTCGCCGGCCAATGGTGGCGGCAAGGTGTCGTCCTGCCACGGCCAGTGCCGCTCCCAGTGCAACCAGAAATACAGGCCGCCGGCGATCCACAGCCCCGACATGAACAGTGGGTAGAAGAACACGAAGTCCATCAGGAATTGCCCGGTGACCAGAAAGATCAGCCCGAGGGGAACCCCCAGGACGATCGCCAGAACCAATAGGGCCAGAAGTCTGTCCAGCATGTTATGGATTCCACTTGTTGGAGAGCGCCGGCCGCACGGCTTTCAGGTCCGGCTGGTTCTCGAGGAAGTTGTCTGGGTAGTAGCCGAAACTGGTGGCGCCCTGACGCTTGAGGCGGCCCATCCAGTCGGCCAGCTGCCCGCCGTCGATGTCGGCGTGTTTATTTTTCGTCCAGTCGCGGGCCTGCAATTCGAACACCGTGCGGTCGAGGGCGCCGGGGCGCGATTTGACCGTCGCCACCAGTGCTTCAAGCCAGGGGCCGGATTGCTGATGGCTCTGTTTTTCCATCAGTGGCATGGCCATCGGTGCCGTCCAGTTGTAGGCGCCCAGGAAGTCGTCGAGATTCTGCGCGAACCAGGCTTCGCTCTCGGGGTTGAGCATCGGCTCGGCGAAAATATTGCGCGCCGTTTTCACTTGCGGGCCGCGAATGGCGCGAACCTTGGCGGTCAGCTCATGGGTGAAATCGATCAGGTAGCGGCTCTTGAAACGCGTCCAGCGTTGCAGGGTGGCCGGATCCTCGCGCAGGGCGGCAATCGAACCGGGCAGACCGTTGGCGGCATAGATTTTCAGGGCTTCGGGGCCGGCGTCTTCGAAGTCCGACAGCACCGCGTCATCGTGATAGAGGATGCCGTCGACCGAGGTCAGGCGTGCCATGTCTTCGTAGATTTCACCAATGACGCGCCGCACGTTCGGATCGAACGGTGACAAGCGCTTGTACTGGTCCGGATCGATCGACGTAGTGCCGGTTTTCGGGTCCCAGCGAGTGACTCGCGGCAGCTTCGAATCCAGGGCAAAACTCAGCACCGGCATCCACGCGAAAACTTTGACGTGAGCCCGGGTGCGCAGCTGCCAGGCCACACGGTCAAAGATATCGGCACGCATCGGCAGGTGGCGGTTGGGGAAGTACAGCGAATGCACCAGGCCATCGCCCGCGGGGTCGGCGAAGGCTTGCAGGAACACCGTGTTGGCGCCCATGTCGGCCATGCGCTGGATCAGCTTGCCGAGGTTGATTTCCTGTTGGGCCGGGTCCGGGTCGTAGACGTTGTCCAGGTCCACATGCACCACGCGCATCGGCGATTCGGCCTGCACCGCGACGACGCTGTTGGCGAAGTGTTCGCCATCCGGGTCCGAGGCCACCAGAAAGCGCGGGCTGCTCATCAGGTTGTCGAGGGCATCGAGGCCGTCGTCCAGGGTCAGGGCCATCTGATAACCCTGGTCGTTGATCACTTGCAGCGAGGTGCCATCCGCCACGCCGTACGGCCAGACCCAGACTCGCGGTTTGTAGCCAGTGACCTTGCGGATCTTCTCCGAGATGGCCGCTACGTCGGCGCGCATCCGGGCCTGGAATTGGGCTTCGGTTTCATAGCGACCGGTGGCGGCGTCATAGCGCCGGGTCGCGGCTGCCGGTTGCAGGTTGCCTTGCGGGTTGGCCAACACGCCTTTGTGGCTGGCGTCGGTGTGGGCGGCGATTTCCACCAGGCCGGACCGGGAAATCTCGCGGATCTGCTCCCAGGTCAGGAAATCCGAACGCTTGCGCGGTGTGCCGGCGAAGTCGACTGGCTGGTTCGGCGGCGTGTCGATCCACACCCCGACCGGCGCCAGCAAGGCGTGCCAGTTATAGGCACGCAGCACCGGCAACACGCGGGTGTAGAAGCTCGAATAACCGTCGTCGAAACTCAGCAGGATCGCCCGTGGCGGCAATTCAGGGCCGCCATTGCGAGCGGCGATGATCTGGTCAACGGTGACCGGTTGGTAGTTGTTCTCCCGCAACCATGCCAGTTGCTCGATCAGGCGCTCGGTGCGCACGGCCACCACCGCCTGATCGGGGTCGCGGTCTTCGACATCGTGGTACGCGATCCCCAATACATGGTTTTTCGGCCACGGCTTTTCATTGGCCGACACCGGGCGTTCGGACGGCGGTGCGAAGGCTGGGGCTTGCTGGGCACAGGCGCTGATCAACAGCACTCCCAGCAGGAGGATGAAACGCGAAATAAAAGGCATCTTCAAACTCTTCTAGAAGCGGTAAGTAAGGTCGACGAGCAGGCGCAGATCGGTTTCCCGGTCACCGTCAAATGGCCGGTTGATCACGCTCAGCAGGCCGCCCACCTCGAACACGTCGTTCCAGCTGTAGCGCTGGCCGTAACCCAGCAGGGCGATACCGCCGGTGCCGTGATCGCGCTGGCTGTAGGTGCCCGCACCGGCCTGGAACTGCTGGCTCCAGGAGGTTTCGTAGCGGTGGTAGAGCACGTGATTGACGTTCACCGTCGGCAGCACGCTGAAGTCGGCTTTGGGGTTGAAGTACGGCACGTCGTCGGACTTGGAGTTATGGCTGCTGCCGACTTCCAGACCGAGGTCGACTTGCAACCCCGGCGCACGGTAAAGGCCCTCGCGACCGGTGAGCACGGCTTCGACACGGTTGTTGCCGTCGCTGAAGTGCGAGGGGCTGACCGCCAGTCTCCACTCACGGCTTTCATTGGCGCGCCAGCGGATAAAACCGCTGCCGCCGTTGGCCGTGATGTCGCTGTTCAATGCTCGCAACGGCGTTTGTGCCGACAGGTATTCGAGGCTGCCGCCGTACTGCCAGTGATCGTCGATGTCTCGGGCAATCGCCAGGCGCGCGCCCTGTTTATCGCCAAAGCCGTAGGAATGGTTGGAGACTTCCGCTTCCAGGGACATGTCGCGGGTCCGACGTTCGAGCCCGACGCGCTGGAAGCGATGGTGGCCGGTGCCTTCCTGGAAATCGCCGGTGGCGTAGCCGGCACCGGCGAACAGGCGCCAGTCTTCATCGATGGGCGGGCTGTACAGCGTGGTTTCGATGCCGAAATCGCGGCTGCCGTTGACCGCCCCGACATCGCCGTTGCCGCCGCCATAACTCTTGCCGCCGTAGGCCTGCACTCGCAGCTCGGCCATGTCATGGACCGCACGCTGACGCTGCAAACGCTGCACCTGACGGTTGTCCGGAAAACGTGCGACCACATCGTCGGTCAGCGCATCCATCTGCCGCCATTCCTGCAGATCCATGGCAGTGTGGCCCTGAGCGACTTCCAGCCCGATATCCCGCGGGGCCATGCTCTCGGTTTCCTTGAGCTGATTCTCGGCGCGTCGTGGCCAGTCCCGGGCCAGGTACAGATCGGCCTGGGCCAGGCGCAGGCCGATGTTGCCCGGCGCCTGATCCACCAACGTCTGTAAACGCTGCTCGCCCGACGGCAGATCGGCGCCGTAGGTGCCGGCCTGGGCGGCGAGTTGCTGCGCGTCCATCCATTCATCGTTGGGGTTGCCCACCGGCAAGCCCTTGAGCTCGATTCGCGGTTTCTGGGTCTTGGCCACGTCTTCGGCGACCTTGCGCGCGTCATCGGCCTTGTCGCTTTCGAGCAGGGCGTAATAGAGCGCGGTGCTGTCTTCCAGGCGGTCGCCGACATCGGCATCCGGCGCTACCAGCACCTGGCGATACAAATCGGTGGCGATTTCCGGCTGACGCTGATCCAGATAGGACGACGCCACCCAACGCAGGGCATAGGTCGGAATCTTCACGCCTTCGGCGAGCAGCTTCTGGTATTCGGTGATCACATCAGCGGTGCGCGCTCGGGCCTTGAGGGCGCCCATGCGGTCGATTCGCCAGCGGATGACGTCATCGTGGGCCGCAGGGTCCGGCGCCCAGGTCGCCAGTAACTGGTCATAATCGGCCAGGGCCCGATCGGCGATCACATAACGTTCTTTTTCGCTGCGGGTGGCGAGTTCGGCCAGGCGCACGCGTTCGGCGGCCAGGTCACCTTCGAGACGGCGTTGCGTGACCGGATCAATCAACCCCGGCCGCTGACGCGCCAGGCGCAAGGCCGGCTCCGGCAAACGAGCGCGTTGCAGGGCAATCACGTATTCCCGAGCGACTTCGGGTTTGCTGCCGGCGCGGGTGAAGGCCTGGTCGTATTCAAACAACGCATCGTAAGTGGCACCGGCGCGAGTCAAGGCGTAGGCCAAAGCCAGACGGCGGCCAGGATCATCCGGTTTCGCCGCCACCAGCGCCCTGGCGCGGGCAACCGCCTCGTCAGGTTTACCGGCGTCGGCCTGGGTCATCGCCAGGCCCAGCTGCAGGTCGGTATTTTGCGGTTCAAGGGCCAGGGCCTTGTTGTACACCTGGGTCGCCGAGTCCCAACGCTTGAGGTTGCGATAGGCCCGCGCGGTGGCAGTCAGGGCCTGGACCGGCAACGCCCGATCACGTCCCTGGGTTTCATAGACCTGTACCACTTCGGCATCCAGACCGGCCCAACTGGCGATCTGCAAGTGATCGCTGATCTGGCCAGTGGAGGCCTGGCTTACCGGCACCTGGCGCAACACCGTCAGCGCAGGCGTGTAGTTGCCGGCCCGCGCATCGCGAACCATTTGATCGTAAGGGGTATCGGCGAGCGCCAGCACCGGCCACAACAATTGGCCGCACAGCGCAACGCGAAACAAGGGGCGCAGCCCACGGTGAATAAAGGGACCAGCAATACGCGGCATTCGTCAGCATCCTTACATGGCCAGCCGGGTCGCAATGCCCCTTGCCCACTTGTGACGGAAAGCCGGATCGAAAGACCCGGCCAAGCTTTATCGAAACAGTCTTGCATGCAAGCGTAGTCAATAATTCAAGACACAATATTTCTTCAGATTCGTGAGAGTGCGAAACCTGTAGCGAGGGGGCTTGTCGGAACGCCGCACCGCACCGTTTCAATGCGTAGCACTCACAAAATCTTTGGTGCATCAGAGTTTTTGGGGCTGCTTCGCGGCCCAACGGGGGCAAGCCCCCTCGCCACAGGAACCCCAGACAGCAAAACGCCCGGCGTCTGCGTGTTGCAGAGGCCGGGCGTTGCGCTGAAGCCTGCGGTTTTACTGGATGGTGACGTCGCCAGTGCCGCCGAGCTTACTCATCACAAAACCGACAAACTCTTCGAGGGTCATTTTCTGGCCGTTGAAGTCCACCTGATTGTTGGCGTAATGCAACTTGGTGACGACGTTATTACCGTCCAGTTTTGCCAGTTGCGTACCGACCGCCATGCTGCTGAACATGTCGGCGGTTGCGCTCGCCTGATCGGCGATGAGTTTGGCATCGGTCTGGCCGTCGATTTGCGACTGCACGGTGAGCAAATCAATGAGCATTGGCTTGGACACCAGTACGTTGAGTTCCAGCAACGCGATCAACTGCTTGACCAATTGGTCCGGCGGCAGGTCCATGGATTGCGGTTTGGTCAGGTCCAGCACCAGGTTGGCGCGGCTTTCGCCGTTGCTAGTGTTGAACGACAGGTTTTCCAGGGCCACCTGGGGACCTGCGGCCAGCAGTTTCTCCAGACCGGTCTTGACCTGTGCCTCTTCGGCCGGGGTCAGGTTCAGCTGCGGCGCCGGCAGACCGGCGGCAGTGGCTTCGGCGGCGGCCCGCTCGTACGGTTGCAGTTTGGTCTGGTAGATCTGCATCAGCGACATCGTCGACGGGATGTCGAGGTTTTTCAGGCTCATGGCCATCTGCGCAGAGCCGATAACCTTGCCGTTCAAGGACACTTCACCGACCTTGTAATCGGCACGCCCCGAAGCGTTGGTGCCTGATTCCCCGGTCTGATTCTTCATTTCAAAGTTCTTGAAACCGAGTACCGATTGCTTGGGGCCAAAGGTGGTTTTGCTGTTTGTCAGCTCGAGGGTGTTGTCACCGACGTAATAGCCGTAGGTGCTTTTGTTCAGATTACTGGCCAGGGTCAAGCCGTTGAGCTCGACCTGCACCGGGGTCTGGTCTTCAGCCACAGTGGTCAGCTTCAGGCTGTCCATGTACCCGTCGGCCTTGACCTTTTGCGCCTGGGCGCTGGCGGCCACGTCGAGTTTCAACCCGGAGAACGTCAGGTTGGACTTGTCGTCCAGTGCAGCTTCCAGCGGCAGGAATTCGAGCGAGCCCTTGGTGGAGTTGTCGTAGCCGATGTTGACCACACCCTTGACCGGGGATTTGTCCTTGGCAGCGGCGAACCACTTTTCGGTCAGCGGGGTTTTTTCCAGTTCGTAGTGACTGGTGGCCAGGACTGGCAACCACTTGAACGATACCAGGCGCGAGAACGGCAGCGGGCCGTGTTCGATGCGGTCGACGAACAGCATCTCCATCGGCGCTTCACCAAACATCTCGCCCTCGCCCTTGAGGCGGTAGTGCGCGGTGCTGCTGAACACATGACGCTCCAGCGACACCAGCTCCAGCGACGCCGTGCCGTTGGAGCCTGCCAGCGCGGCTTGCAGTTCTTTGTTGGCGTCGGCGATCGAGCTGTTCAGCACCCCATCGAGTTTGCTGCCGGTGTACCAGGCGCCGCCCGCGCTGATTGCACCAATGGCCACGACAATTCCTAGAAGCACGCCTGCTGATTTATTCATGAAGTACCCGATCAATGTCCATTGTTGAAAGTCTGGTCGTCTTCCCTGAACCCATAACGGGTCGCGGTCACGACTGCGCTGAAAGTGGCGAGGAGATTAGCATTTGCGCCGCAGGGCGGCCCAATGATTAAAGGTGAAAGAGTGTCCATGGGCTGCGGCTGCCTGTGGACAACTGGCAGGGGAGAGTTTCGGCGATCGTTCAATCGCCTTCGCGAGCAGCCCTGCCAATACAACCTTACGAATACTGAACCTCGATCTCATCAAGCTGATGATCAAAACTTTTTAGCCGCGCGGTCCACGTATACACCAGCACTTCAAAATCCCGATTGATCACCGCCCCGCCAGTCACCTCCGCGCGTGGGTCACAGAAATCCAGTTGATAACGTTCGCGGGCCATGGCGTTGGCGACATCGGAGAGTTCTCGGGCATTGTTGAGCCAGTGCCAGCCCTCGTCGGCCACTTGCTTGTCCAGCGCCTGGCATTGCTTCTTCAAGGTTTCGAGGCTTTTTTCCAGTGGCGTGCCGGTAAGTTCGCCCATGACTTCCTGAAACGTGCGCCCCGGTTGCCAGTAACTGCCCCAGAAATATCGGTCGAACACCGTTTCTACCCGACGCAACGCCACCTTGGTGTCCCAGATCAGTACCAGGGTTTTGCCTTGTTCGAGTTGTCGTTTCTTGATGCGCTGGTTCTGGAGGGAAGCCCAGGCGACCACCACGATGGCCATCACGGCGATCAGTGCCGCCGCGCTGTCGAGGAAGATCAGCGCCTTGTCGATCTGGTGGGCCAGCATGACGCCATAGAAATAGGTGGCCGACAGCAAAACCAATGCCGCAATGGCGCACCAGAAGCCGGGAGCGTAAGGGTTTTTCATTATTAGATCCCCATGACCAACGCAAGCCTTGATCGACGGGTTCGCCGCGCGACCCCATCAAATCAAAGCATAGCAACGGCCTCAGGGTTTGCCGGGTTGTGAGCCTTGCGTTCGTCCGCTTTCCCAGCCGCCGCCCAAGGCGAGGAACAAATCGATTTGGCTCATGGCGACCTGGGTGTTGGCCGAGGCCAGTTGCGCCCGTGCATCGGTGTAGGTGCGGGTGGCTTGCAAGTCCGCCAGGAACGACGCGCGACCGGCCTGGAAGAAGCGGTGGGTCTGGTCTGCCGCCAATTGCGCCGACTGTTCGGCGTCCGCCAACGCATCGCGACGCTGAAGTTGCGCGGAATATTGCGCCAGGCCGGTCTGAGTCTCGCGGATGGCGTTGAGCACCACGCCATCGAAATGCGCCAGCGCGCCTTGGGTTGCGAACTCGGCCTCACGGATGCGCGCGCGGGAGCCGTTGGACGGTACGGTCCAGGTCAGCAACGGACCAAACCCCCAGCGATTGGTCGACGGTTTGCCGAGGTTTTCCAGAATCCCGACCGTACCAACGGTCGCACCGATGCTGATGTCCGGGTACAACTCACCGGTGGCAATGCCGATGCCGGCGGTTGCCGCCGCCAACTTGCGCTCGGCCTGGCGCACGTCTGGCCGGCGTTTGAGCAGCGCGGCGCCGTCACCCACCGGCAATAATTGGGTAACTTTCGGCAGCTCGGCGCAGTCGCTGGTGCCCGCCGGCAGTTGCTCGACCGGTTTGGCCAGCAGCATCGACAAGCGGAACAACCCGGCCTGACGTGCGGCTTCATAACGCGGCAATTCGGCGCGCAAGGATTTGAATTGGGTTTGCGAACGGGTGACCTGGGTTTCATCGCCGCGCCCGGCATCGCGCAAGCGCTGAGTCAGGGTGGTGCTCTGGGCTTGCAGGTCGAGGGAATGCTGCGCGATCTCCCGCTCTTCGTTGGCCGCACAAACCTGGGTGTAAGCCCGCACCACATCGGCCACCAGGGTGATGCGCGCGGTGTCCGCTGCCGCCTGAGTCGCATCGGCATTGGCCTTGGCCGCTTCGATGCCGCGCTGCAAGGTGCCGAACAAGTCGAACTGATACGAGGTCGTGATGCCGATATCGCCGACGTTGGCCACGGGCACTTTTTCCGGTATCAAGAACGCTTCGCCGGACTCCTGCAAACGCTGGGCGCCGACCTTCACACCGCCGCTCCAACCGCCCGCCGCCTGCGCTTCGTCGACCTGAGCGCGAGCCCGCGAAAGATTCGCCGCCGCCACCCGCAAATCGGTGTTGGAGGCCATGGCCTGCTGCACCAATTGGTCCAGACGCGGATCCTGATACAACTGCCACCAATCGGCGGGCACCGGTGCCGAAACGACATGCTTGCCGTTCACCGCCAGATCGCCCTGAAAGTCTTCACGGTGCACGGCGGCCTCGTCCGGCAAGTGATAATCCGGCCCCACCACCTGACAGGCCGACAGCAACAAGCCCAATCCGGCAACCGCCAAACCCGAGGCCCTGCTCATTTCGCCGGCCCCCCGGTTTGATCGTCGATGATCGACACGGTGGCCGTACGCCCGGCAATCATGCGGAAATCTTCCGGCACCTCATCGAAAGCGATTCGCACCGGAATCCGCTGGGCCAGCCGCACCCAACTGAACGCCGGGTTGACGTTGGGCAACAGGTTGCTGCCGCTGCTGCGGTCACGGTCTTCGATGCCGGCGACGATGCTTTCGACATGCCCGCGCAGGCGCGCACGGTCGCCGATCACCCGAATGTCGACGCTCTGGCCGACATGAATGCCGTCCAGTTTGGTTTCTTCGAAATAGCCGTCGATGTGGAAGGAATTACTGTCGACCACCGACAACACCGGGCGCCCGGCGCTGACGAATTCCTGGGAGCGTGGCGCCCGGTCGTTGACGTAGCCATCCACCGGGCTGCGGATCACCGAGCGGTCGAGGTTGAGCTGGGCGCTGTCCACCGTCACTTGCGCCTCCATCAACGCCACTTCGGCGCGCGCCACCCGGGACTGGCTTTCTTCCAGTTGCTCGGCCGGGACCAGATTGCCCAAGCCACGGTTACGCTTGGCCTCGCGCTGGGCCTGGGCCAGGGTTTCCTGACGGTCGGCGACGGTCGCTTTGGCTTGGCGCAAGGCCAGCTTGAAGCGGTCCTGATCGATGCTGAACAGCACCTGGCCGCGTTTCACCCACTGGTTGTCGCGCACCTCCACTTGCTGGATCAGCCCCGATACATCCGGGGCAATCTGCACGATGTCGGCACGGATGTGCCCGTCCCGGGTCCAGGGCGCGAACATGTAATACATGACCATGCGCCAGACCACGACAATCGCGAAGGTCACGATCAACAACGTCAGGACCACACGGCCGAGGGTCAATAAAGGTTTTTTCATGTCATCAGGTATCGACTGAGTGAGTCCACGGCGCCGAGCAGCACAGCGTAGAGAGCCACGTTGAACAATGCCCGGTGCCAGACCAGACGGTAAAAGTGCAGGCGCGTCAGCACCCCGTGCACCAACAGGAACAACACATAGGTAATGCCCATCAGCACCAGCAGCGTGGGCAGGAACACCCCGCTGATATCCAGATCACCGATCATAAAGGCGCTCCATCGATGCCATGGGGAAGCGGTTCTTCGAGTTCGCCCGTGCCGACAAACTCGACGCCCGGTAACAGCGCCAGACGCAGGCCGCTCAAGGCGTGCAGCAAATGCAGACGGGTTTCGTCATCACCTTGGCCGCCGAGGGCGCGGCGGGTGCGATCGAGGGTCATCAGCAACGGACTCGGTGCCGGCAGGCGTTCGCCAGCCTTGAGGCAGGCCTTGAAGTACTCGCCGACTTCAGCCACCACCTGGCGCAGCAGCGCTTGCGGCGCACCGGGCACTCGCGGCGAATAGGCGAGCAGGTCCAGCAGATTCAGGGCCACGCGCACTTCGCGCAGGGCGATGCCAGTGTCCTGGCCGGTCATGGCCAGTCGCGGCAAATGCTGCATCAGGCGATCGAGCATCTGCACGCCCATGTGCCGGTGTTCGGCCAGCGTGGCCGGCTCGGTCAGGCCGACGATGTCGCGCCAGCTGAAACGGGTCAGGCGCTTGGCCGCCAGTTCCGCACCGAATGGCCGGGCTATCAGGGTCCAGATGAACGCGAACAGTAACCCCATGGGCCCGGCCAGGTTGGAGTTGGTGAAACTGAGAAAATCCGCGTCGTAGGCGCCCTGAATGCTGATGAAGGACGAGGTGTTGACGATGGTCAGCAACATCCCCAGATAAAAACGCGGCTGCACTGTCAGGGTGCCGACGCAAACGAACGGTATGGCGAACGCCAGCACCAGCATCGGGAAGTCATGCAGGTTCGGCAGGATCAGAAACAGATAAAGGCCGGCGAACAGCACCGACATCGCGGTCCAGAAAAAGAACCGGTAGATCTGCGGCGCCGGGTCGTCCATCGACGCAAAGAAACTGCACGCCACCGCCGCCAGAATCACCGCGCTGCCGCCGTCGGTCCAGCCGAGCAGAATCCACAACACCGAGGCGACGATGATCGCGGTGACCGTAGAAGCCGCCGAATAGAGCATCAAGCCACGGTCGAGGAACGGTGACAGCCGACCCAGGCGCCAGTGCCGATACACCGCGCGCCAACTGTCCTGGCTCTCGCACTGAATGGCGTATTGCAGGCTGCGACAGTCTTGCCACAGGTCGATCCACTCGCCGAGGCGATACAGGGCGTTGGAGAACAACAACTGCTTGCGATCGTCCAGCGCCTCGGCACTCGGTTGCAGCGCTTCGAGCAGGTTTTTCAGGGCCTGCCAGCGGCCGAGGTCAGCGTCTTTGTGATCGAGCCATTCAGTGGTCGCGGTCAGCAGTGGCGCGAACTTATCCACAAGCTCCGGCGTGCGCCGCTCGAGGGCATAAAGCGCATCGTCGAGGGCGTCGATCACCGGCAACAGATGAATCATCCGACCGCGCAATTCCTTGGTGTTGCGCACCGTTTGCGCCCGCGCGCCCTCGTGCGGCAGCTGACCGATCATCAATTCCAGGCTGTTGAAGTTCGCCACCATCGATGAACGCAAGGCGCTGACTTCCTCCGGCTGCACATTGCGGCTAAGGAAACGCAGGCTGTAGGTTGAAGCATCGGCAAACCATTTGTTCACCGAGTCGTTGAACACCGGCGCCAGCCGCCGTGGCCAGAACATGGCGCCGACGACCGCCGCGCAGGCGATGCCGAGAAAGATCTCTTCGGTCCGCGCCTCGGCCACGTCCCACACCGCCAAAGGGTTAGCCACCACCGGCAAGGCGATCAGCGGCAAGGTGTAACCGGCGAGCATCAAGGCGTAGTTGTTGGCGGTGCGCAGGTGCAAGGACAGGAACAGCAAAATCCCGGTCCACAGCGCGATGACCACCACCAGCACATAAGGGCTCTGAACGAACATCGGCACAAAAAACACCGCCGCCGCCGCACCGAGCAAGGTACCCGCCGCGCGATACAACGCCTTGGAGCTGGTAGGGCCGAGGAACGGGCTGGAAACGATGTACACCGTGGCCATCGCCCAATACGGACGAGGCATTTGCATGAGCATGGCGATGTACAGCGCGATCATCGAGGCCGCGAACGTACGCACACCGTAGAACCAGTCCCGCGCCGGGGGCACGCCGGTGAAAAATCCGTTCAAGGCTGGGCCACCGAATGATTGGCCGCTTCGAAGGCTTTGAGTACCCGTAGCGCCGCTTCCAGATCACTCTGGTCGATGCCTTCGAGCACCTCCTGGCGCAAACGCACCAACTCAGCTTCAACCGCCTGCACCAACTCGCGACCGGTCGCGGTCAGGCTCAGGCATTTGGCGCGCCGGTCATGAGCGTCTTCGGTACGGCAGACGTAACCGGCATGACACAGCTGATCCAGCAACCGCACCAGCGACGGACTCTCCATCCCGGCCGCCTGCGCGACCGTCACCTGCCGCACACCCTCGCCCAAACGCCCGATCATCAATAGCGGGGCGGCGCAGGCTTCGGAGATCCCATAGTTGACCAGCGTGGTCTGGCAGATCTTCCGCCAATGCCTGGCGGCCACCACCATGGAGCTGCTGATGTTCATCTGGAGAGCGGCGAGGTTCTTTGGCACGAGGGAATGCACACACTGTTAGTTTGCTAACTATCAATATGGCATTCGAGGGGAAAGTTGGTCAAGTTTTGAAACAAATTGGCGAGCAACGGCCAGACGCGGAAAAAGCTAACAAACTCAGTTTCTGCCCAGTTTTTTTTACCACTCACCAGTTTTTTTTACATTTCGCCATTTTTCTCCAGATTTTTTTACACCCCCCGCCCCTTCCTCAGCATTACGTCCAGCTGATCCACCACCTCCGCCCAATCCGCGTCATCCAGAATTTCCTCACGCAGCAACTCTGCCTGGCTCTCGCTCCAGAAGAACGCGTCCGCCAGGTGCAGTTCGGGTTTTAGCGGTGAATGGGTGGCGATGAATTTATCGATGCTCTCGGCGTCGTCAGGCAGGCCGAGTTGTTTGAACAGGGCCGGGAGGCTGTGGGTGGGGGATTCCATGTCGGGCTCCTTCGTGATGGCTGAATGAGGGTGACCGCGACGCGGCCATTCGCGGGCACGCCCGCTCCCACAGGTTTTTTGCAATTCCTGTGGAGGTGGGCTTGCCCGCGATGACGGCGGTTACGCCGACAGACTCAACTCGCAGACCTCGGCATGCGGCACCATTTTCAGATATTCCGGTACGCTCATGTGTACCAGGTTGTTGTGGTTGCCGGCTTCGAGGTAGATGTCTTTCTGCCGGGTCAGCATCGGGTCAATGACCATGTCCATTCCATAGGATTCGCCCAATGCAGGCACGGCGCCACGTTCGCAATCGTCGAACAGGTGCGGCAGGTTGCTTTCCCGGGTGACTTGCCATTCGCTGCTGCCACGGACTTTGCTCAGGTCCAGGTGACGGCTGGCGGGCAGTACGGCCATCAAGTAATGCCCGTGGCGATCGTCGAGGATCACCGATTTGGCCACCCGTTCGGCAGGAATGCCTGCAAGCCGCGCCGTTTCAAGGCTGCTGGCCGAGTGCGGATGGGAAACGATGTCATATTCGCAGTGCGCCTTGTCCAGGCTGGTCTGCACGGTTTTTGCCATACGCATGATGCACCTCGGTGTCCGCAACAACGAATGGCGGACGATGGTTAGAATTTTTTCTCTCCATTAAAAGTCTAGGCCCGCTGGTGGGATCCGGCGGGAAATCCGCCCGTCGGAGGCGGTCAACAACTGGTCAAAATTCATACAGCCACAGGCTCAACTAGACTTGTACACAGAGCCACGAACGGCTCGCGGACGGATGACTCTCCCGGAGGGTCAAGTGAACATTCGTTGCTGTGTAGTTGCGCTGCTGCTGGCCCTGAGCGGACCGGTTTTCGCAGCGGACACCGTTGTAGTGCTGGTTCCCGATCCCATCGGGATCTGGCTGATCACCTTTGGCATCGCGTTTATGATCGCCGAGGCGGCATTGCCCAATTTCGGCGTGGTCGGTTTTGGCGGCATTGTGATGTTCGTGATCGGCGCACTGATTCTGACCGATGCCGAAGTGCCTGTTCCCTTGATCATCGTCCTGGGGCTGATCAGCGCACTGCTGCTGATTTTCCTGCTGATTCGCGCCTTGAAAACCCGACCGCGCCGCAACTTCAGCGGCGACGCCGAATTACTGGGCAGCGTGACGCCGATAACGTCGTTGCAGGCTGGCAATGCTTATGTCGGCTGGGTGCACCTGCAAGGCGAACAATGGCAAGTCATGAGTGCCACACCGCTGAAACCGGGACAACAGGTCCGGGTGGTGGCACGCAAGGGTCTACTGCTGCAAGTGGCCGCGACTGACGCGGCACCGGGTGGAGAATAGTCATGGGTCTGCAATTGGGTTTTGCCGCGCTGCTGTTATTGCTGATTGCACTGGCGGGGTCGACTTTCCGCATTCTGCGCGAATATGAACGCGGCGTGGTGTTCCAGCTCGGACGCTTCTGGCAGGTCAAGGGCCCGGGTCTGATCCTGCTGATTCCGGCGGTTCAACAAATGGTCCGTGTCGACCTGCGGACCGTGGTGCTCGACATACCGCCACAAGACGTGATCACCCGCGACAACGTCTCGGTCAAGGTCAATGCAGTGCTGTATTTCCGCGTGCTCGACCCGCAACGGGCGATCATTCAGGTCGAGGACTTTCTCATGGCCACCAGCCAACTGGCCCAGACCACGTTGCGGGCGGTGCTCGGTAAACATGAACTCGATGAATTGCTGGCCGAACGGGAACGGCTGAACGTCGACATCCAGCAAGTGCTCGATGCCCAGACCGACGCCTGGGGCATCAAGGTGGCCACTGTCGAGATCAAGCACGTGGACCTCAACGAATCGATGATCCGCGCCATCGCCAAACAGGCCGAAGCCGAACGGGAACGCCGGGCCAAGGTGATCCATGCCGAAGGCGAATTGCAGGCCTCGGAAAAACTCATGCAGGCTGCCGAAATGCTCGGGCGTCAGCCGGGGGCCATGCAGTTGCGCTACATGCAGACGCTGAGTTCGATTGCCGGTGACAAGAGTTCGACCATCGTCTTCCCGCTGCCGATCGAATTGCTCAAGGGGATGGCGGATTTGTCGTCAAAATCCTGATACACCGATAACCTGTGGCGAGGGAGCTTGCTCCCGCTGGGTCGCGAAGCGGCCCCAACATCTGCGACTTCTACGCAGCCGAGCGGGAGCAAGCTCCCTCGCCACAAAAAGATTATATTTCGCGCAATTGTTCCAACGCCTCATACGGTTCCCGCGCCCAGTGTTCCACCCGTTCACGAAGCAACGCCGAGGCTTCGCGACGCTTGTCATCGCCGTCGCCGACAAACACCTGCGACGGCTGCTTGGCATGTTGCCCCACTGCCGCAAACACCTGCCGGCGCTGCTCGATGTCCAACGCAAAGAACGCCGCCAACCGCCCCGCCATCGCCTGCGGCAGTTCGCTGTAATTCACCGCCCAGCCGCCAAATACCTGGCATTGCGCCAACCCCAACGCCAGCAACCGCCCCAACCGCCGAGCGATGTAATCCTCACGGCCGCTGAATGGAAATTCGTCATCCAGCACACTGGTACCGATCATCCCCGGCACCATGTGCACGCCCGGACGACGCAGATGCGAGACAGCAATTTCCAGCGGATCGCGATAAAGAAACAGCCACGGTGTTTCAGGGAAGCACTCGCGCAGTAACGGCAGTTCACCGATGTTCCAGGCGTCGAGTTTGATCACCAACCGTTGCTCCACGCCACGTCGACATTGCCCGTAGGCCGACAGTAACCCTTTGATCGCCGCACGGCGCTCGACGGCAGGCAAATCGCTGCGTAGCAACGCGTCCAGTGGCGGGGGTTCGCTGATGACAATGTGGTTGTCGAGTTGCGCCAGCATCTGACTGACCAGGGTCGAGCCACAGCGGGAGGCGTGAAAAATAAAGGCGCTCGGCGTCAGGCCGGGACTGCAAGCCCGCCAGTCCGCGAGGGTCGACAATGCCGTTTTTCGGCGAAATGCCTGATTGAACGGCAACCGCAGCGCATCCTCCACGGCGTCACGAAAAAACGGCTGATGCAGCCGCGTGTCACCGAACCAGCACCAATCGACTTGCCATTGCCCAGCCTCTTGCCACACGCGAATTGGCAACCAGCCTTCGAGGTTCAGGCGCTCCATTGTTCAGTCCACTGGCGGCGACCATCGCGCATCGCCGCACGCAATTCTTCGCGGGTGAACACAAGACCATGCTCGGCAGCCAGCACCAGAGTGCGGGCGACAAAGGCTTCGTTGTCCCGCAATCCCTGCAAGGTCTTGCACAGCTGCGGATCGCTGGCCAGCAGTGCGTTGAATTGCTCTAAAGCTTGATGACCGACCAGCGGCGACGGCGTGGTTGCCACCCCATCGATAATCGCCTGCTCCAGCCAGGCACCGGGCCGGCAATCGAGCACCAGATGAATTCGTGTCTGGGTATCGCGATTGTCCACGCGATGAGGTCGCGCCAGGTCGAGGTACCAGCACTCGCCGGCGGCCATCGGCATGCGCTGGCCGTCCAGCATGAAGTCCACTTGAGGGGGGCTGAGCAGCGGGATGTGCAGACGCAAGTCCGCATCCGGCTCGCCCAGGTCATAGTCACGATGCTCATGGATACGCCCGCCCGGGCCAAGTCGCAACAGGCGCGCGCAGACGATCTGCAGCGGCAGATCCCGCAGCCCTTGCTGCCATCGACCATCCTGTCGCCAGGGTTCGCGCAATCGAGGTTCACCGCTTCCGGGTGCCAGCTCGGTCAAGGCATCGGCCGCAGAAATCAGCGCCACGCCGCTCCAGTCGCCGGTGTAGTAAGCGCTGTTGAAGTGACCGTGCCAGTTGTCCTCACCGATCGCCGCCAGCGCCTGCAACAGCAACGGCAAATCCACCGTCACCGGCAATCGGGAGAATGCCGGCCGGCTCATCGTTTCGGCAGCACCGCGCATTCGCCGAGCCAAGTCAGCAAACGGTCAAGACAGGCCTCGACCGATTGCGCGCCCGTATCGAGCACCAGCGACGCACACGGCGGTGGCTCGTAAGGCGCGGAGACACCAGTGAACCCCGCCAACTCACCCCGTCGAGCCCGGGCGTAGTGACCTTTGGGATCACGCTGTTCACACACCGTCAAAGAGGCGCTGCACCAGACTTCGCGGTAATCCTCGCCCAGCCGTCGGGCAAACAGTTCGCGCAACTCCACCAAGGGCGCGATCATCGCGAGGATGACAATCTGCCCATTCTCGACCAACAGCGCCGCCACTTCGCTGGCGCGGCGGATGTTTTCCAGGCGATCACTGTCGGTGAACCCCAGATCGCGATTGAGCCCGACCCGCAGTCCATCGCCATCGAGCACCACACTCTGCACGCCATGTTCGAACAGCTCGGCGTGCAGTGCCTGGGCCAATGTCGACTTGCCCGCGGCCGGTAAACCGGTCAGCAGAATCGCCGTGCCGCGATGGCCGTTGCGGGCCTCCCGTTGGGCGCGGCTGATGCTCGCCGTCGGCGCCAGCAGGTTAGCGGACCGGGGCATGGGCCACCGGTACCGTGATATCGCCCGCCGCCCATGCCGCTTCGCGATTGGCCAGTGCGGTGGCGATGGACTGGACTTCGGTAGATTGCACCTCGTCCGGCAGCGGATCGAGACCGGCGCTGGCGAAAATTTGCCCGTAAGCGTTGCGCAGGTCAGCGTAGGACAGGTCGCGACGCAGATCGGCCTGCAACGTGTTCAGCTCGCCCTGGATCAGATCCAGTTCACCCAGCCCGGCCGCCTGATAGCGGTTGCGCAGCTGGCCGATGATTTGCCCGTCGATGTTCGACAACTGCTGATTGGTCTGGAACTGCCGCAGTGCTTCGCGGTAGTTGGCGTTGGCCACGTAGAGCTGGGCCAACACTGCGATGGACATCGCCTGACGGCGTGCCGTGGCGACTTCTTCGCCGGCCTTGGCGACGTCGATCGCGGCGGGTGCGGAAATCACATTGAACAGGTTCCAGGTGACTTTCACCCCGTAATCCGCCCAGCTCTGTTCCACCAAAAACGAGTTGCTGTCGTAATGCCCGCCAGCGGAGAACTCCAGCCCTGGTAACAGGCGCAGCATGGCTTTGCGGGTTTCGGCCGCGCTGATGCGGGTCTGGTAATCCTGCTCGCGCAACTCCGGCCGACTGGTCAGGGCTTCCTGCTCCAGGCTGGCGAGGTCGACCTTGAGCTCCGGAATGACGTAATCGTCCTGGGTCGCCAGCGTCAGCTCGGTATTCAGTGGCAGGTTGATCAGGGTTGCCAACTCGGTTTTTGCCAGCGACAGCGCGCGGCGTTGCTCTTCCAGTTGCCGGGTGGCTTCGATCAGCGAGCGCTGATAAGCCAACGACTGGATCGGATCGCCGATACGCTGTTGGCTCATGCTCTGGCTATTCTCACGGGCGGTATCGACCCGGGCCATCAGGCTGTCGATTTGCTTGAGCAAACGCTCGGCGGCCACGGCTCGCCAATAGGCCGAGCGCACGTCCTGGACAATGGTGTTGATCACCTTGCGCCGACGTTCCTGCACGATCAGCCGCTGATCACCCTGCTGCTTGGCGCTGATGTAGCTGACGCCGAAGTCGAGCACGTTCCAGACCATGGTCAGGTCCGCCACGTCACGGTCGCGGTCTTGGGAGGTCGACGGTTCCAGAGACTGGGTGCCGGTGCGCACGCTCTGGCTGCTGGAGGCGTTGACGTTGTTGCGCCCCACGTAACCGGCATCCAGCGCCATGCGCGGCAGCATGTCGAAACTGGCGAGGTCGAGTTGGCGCTTGGCCAGGGCTTCTTCCATGATCTTCAGCCGGCCTTCGAGGTTGTATTTCACCGCTCGGGCCATGGCCTGGTGCAGGGTCAGCGGGCCGCTGAGGGGCTCCTGCCCCTTGTACATGTTTTGCAGATCGCTTTTGGCGCGCTGTTGGCTGACGCTGCGTTCGATCGGTTGACTGGTGACTGCACATCCGCTGATCGCCAGCGCCAGCAGGCTGGCGCCGAACAATTTATGACTTCTTTTCATCCTTGTATTGCCCCCAGTGCCGTACTGCTTTAATGGTTTTTTCAGGCCTGCATTTCACTGATACCGACCTGTTGCAAAGCCGCGGCCAGGCTGTCGACCTGCCGTTGCTCGGTGTCTTTGAGCTGTTGTAATTGCTGGCCAAGAGTCGGTGCGCCAAACACGCCGCGCAGCCCTTGGGAAGCATCCCCCGCTCTGATTGACTGATTACCAAAGGTATTCAGCGAATCCCCCTCGCTACTGGTGGCCTGATTGAACAGGCTCGACAGCGTGCTGCTGCCGAAGACCCCGCCATCGCCCCCGCCAAAGCCGAGGAAGCCGTGGCCTGAGCCATCGCCACCGTTGTCGCTGCTGGTGAATACCTGGGCAATAAAACTCGGCGTCAGCGCCCCGTGGTTTATGAAAATGTCGCCCAGAGGCCGAATGCCATTGCCCATCACCCGTTGTTCAAACAACGGGGCAAAGGTCAGTGGCGAGCCGAGATCGCCAGTGGGCGGGGTGAAGATGATCGGTTGCAATGGCACGTTCGGTGGATCGGCCACGACCACCGGTGTCAACACCAAGGGCGGGGGCGTCGGTACGGTGTTGATCGTGTAGTTATTGGATACCGCGACGCTGGCGCCCAGGTTGCCTGCCAGGTCCGTCACATTGCTGGTGTCCAGCGCAATGAAGTTACTCGGGTCGGTAATGTTCGCGGCGGGCGTGAAGGTGCCGGTCCAGGTCTTGCCGCCGTCGCTGCTGGCCAGATTGGTCAGTTCACCGTTGGTCACGCTCAAGTCCGACAAATCGAAGTTGCTGACCGCTTCGCTGAACGTGAAGGTCACCAGCGTCGTCTGACCAATCCCCAGCACCGGGTTGGCAACCACGATGCTGACGGTCGGGCGGGTCGCATCCAGCGCATAGTTGTTGGAGATGGCGATGCTGGCGCCGGCATTGCCCGCGGCGTCGAGCACATTGCCGGTGTCGAGCAGGATCAGGTTGGTCGCATCATTGATGCTTGCGGTCGGTGTGAGTGTGGCGGTCCAGGTCACTCCGCCGTCGCTGCTGGCCAGGTTGGACAACACGCCATTGGCCACGCTGAGGTCGGACAGGTCGAAACCGGACACCGCTTCGCTGAAGGTAAAGGTCACCGTGGTGGTCTCGCCGATCCCCAGTTTATTGTCCGCGACCACAATGGTCGCGGTCGGGCGCACGGTGTCGATGGCGTAGTTGTTGGAATCGGTCACGCCGACACCGCTGTTGCCCGACCCGTTGGTCACTCCGCTGTTGTCCAGACTGATCAGGTTAGTGGTGTCCGTCACACTGGCCGCAGGCGTAAAGGTCGCGGTCCAGGTCACACCGCCATCGCTGGACGAAACATTGCTGAGGGTGCCGTTGGCAACCGTCAGGTCAGCGTTGGTGAAACCGCTCACCGCTTCGCTGAAGGTAATGGTCACCAGCGATGTTTCACCGGCCTTGAGGGCACTGTCGGCAACTACGATGGTGGCGGTCGGCACCTGGGTTTCCACCACATAGTTGGCCGAGTTGGTGGTGCCCGCTCCGGTGTTGCCGGCCAGGTCCGAGACGCCGCTGTTGTTCAGGGTAATGATGTTGCTGGCGTCGGTAACCCCGGCAGTCGGGGTGAAGGTCGCGGTCCAGGTGATGCCGCCGTCGCTGCTGCTCACCGCACTCAAGGTACCGTTGGCGACGCTCAAGTCACTGTTGTCGAAACCCGTCACCGCTTCGCTGAAGGTGATGGTCACCAGGGCGGTTTCCCCCGGTTTCAGGGTCGAATCACTTAACACGATGGTGGCCGTCGGACGCTGGCTGTCGATGGCGTAGTTGTTGGAGTCGGTAGTGCCGCTGCCGGTATTGCCAGCCACATCGGCCACCCCGGTGTTGTCCAGGGTGATCACGTTGGTCGTATCGGTGATGCTCGCCGCCGGCGTCAGGGTGGCGGTCCAGGTGATGTTATCGCTGGTGCTCAGACTGCTCAGGGTACCGTTGCTCACCGTCAGGTCGGCGATGCTGAAGCCGGTCACCGCCTCGGAGAAGGTGATCGTCACCACTGATGTCTGACCCACCGCCAGCGCCGAGTCCGCGACCACGATGGTGGCCGTCGGGCGCACGGTATCAATGGCGTAGTTGTTGGAGTCGGTGGTGCCGCTGCCGGCGTTGCCCGAGGCGTTTTGCACACCGCTGTTATCCAGGGTGATGACGTTGCTGGTGTCGGTGATGGCGCTGGTCGGGGTGAAGGTCGCGATCCAGGTGATACCGCCGTCGCTGCTGCTCACCGCAGTGAGCGTACCGTTGGCAATCGTCAGGTCGGCGTTGGTAAAACCGCTCACCGCTTCGCTGAAGGTGATCGTCACCAGCGACGTTTCACCGATTTTCAACGCATTGTCGGCCACCACGATGGTCGCCGTCGGCAGCACCGTATCGATGGTGTAGTTACCGGAGTTGGTGGTGCCGCTGCCGGTGTTGCCCGCCAGATCGCTGACCCCGGTGTTGTTCAGGGTGATGACGTTGCTCGAGTCATTCACGCCGACGGTCGGGGTGAAGGTCGCGGTCCAGGTGATACCGCCGTCGCTGCTGCTCACCGCCGTGAGCGTACCGTTGGCGATGCTCAGGTCCGCGTTGGTGAAGCCGCTGACCGCTTCGCTGAAGGTAATGGTCACCAGCGAGGTTTCGCCGGCAGTCAGCGTCGTATCGGCCAGCACAATCGTGGCGGTCGGACGAACAGTGTCGATGGCGTAGTTGTTGGAATCGGTGGTGCCGCTGCCAGCATTGCCCGCCAGGTCACTGATCCCGGTGTTGTCCAGGGTGATCAGGTTAGTGGTGTCGTTGATGCTCGCCGAAGGCGTGAAGGTTGCCGTCCAGGTGATGCCGCCGTCGCTGCTGCTCACCGCAGTGAGCGTACCGTTGGCGATGGTCAGGTCGGCGTTGGTGAAACCGCTCACCGCTTCGCTGAAGGTGATGGTCACCAGCGAGGTTTCGCCGATTCTCAACGCCGAGTCCGCGACCACGATGGTGGCCGTCGGGCGCACGGTGTCGATGGCATAGTTGTTGGAATCGGTGGTGCCAGTGCCCACGTTACCGCTGGCGACAGCCTGCACGCCGGTGTTGTCCAGGGTGATCAGGTTGGTCGTGTCGGTGATGCTGGCGGTCGGGGTGAAGGTCGCCGTCCAGGTAATGCCGCCGTCGCTGCTGCTCACCGCCGTGAGCGTACCGTTGGCGATGGTCAGATCAGCGTTGGTGAAACCGCTCACCGCTTCGCTGAAGGTGATCGTCACCAGTGAGGTTTCACCGATTTTCAGCGCATTGTCGGCCACCACGATGGTCGCCGTCGGCAGCACCGTATCGATGGTGTAGTTACCGGAGTTGGTGGTGCCGCTGCCGGTGTTGCCCGCCAGATCGCTGACCCCGGTATTGTTCAGGGTGATGACGTTGCTTGAATCATTCACGCCGACGGTCGGGGTGAAGGTCGCGGTCCAGGTGATACCGCCGTCGCTGCTGCTCACCGCCGTGAGCGTACCGTTGGCGATGCTCAGGTCCGCGTTGGTGAAGCCGCTGACCGCTTCGCTAAAGGTAATGGTCACCAGCGAGGTTTCGCCGGCAGTCAGCGTCGTATCGGCCAGCACAATCGTGGCGGTCGGGCGTACCGTGTCGATGGCGTAGTTATTGGAATCGGTGGTGCCGCTGCCGGCGTTGCCCGCCAAATCGCTGATCCCGGTGTTGTCCAGGGTGATCAGGTTGGTGGTGTCGTTGATGCTGGCGCTCGGGGTGAAGGTCGCGGTCCAGGTGATGCCGCCGTCGCTGCTGCTCACCGCGCTCAACGTGCCGTTGGCGATGGTCAGGTCAGCGTTGGTGAAACCGCTCACCGCTTCGCTGAAGGTGATGGTCACCAGCGAGGTTTCGCCGATTTTCAGTGCCGAGTCCGCGACCACGATGGTAGCCGTCGGGCGCACGGTGTCGATGGCGTAGTTGTTGGAGTCGGTCGTGCCAGTGCCCACGTTACCGCTGGCGGCCGCCTGCACGCCGGTGTTGTCCAGGGTGATCAGGTTGGTCGCGTCGGTGATGCTGGCAGTCGGGGTGAACGTCGCCGTCCAGGTGATGCCGCCGTCGCTGCTGCTCACCGCCGTGAGCGTACCGTTGGCGATCGTCAGGTCGGCGTTGGTAAAACCGGTTACGGCCTGATCGAAGGTGATGGTCACCAGTGAGGTTTCGCCGATTTTCAGTGCGTTGTCGGCTACTACGATCGTCGCGGTCGGCGGGGCGGTGTCGATCACGTAGTTGTTCGAGTTGGTGGTGCCGCTGCCGGTGTTGCCCGCCAGATCACTGACCCCGGTGTTGTTCAGGGTGATCAGGTTGGTGGTGTCGTTGATGCCCGCCGAAGGCGTGAAGGTCGCCGTCCAGGTGATGCCGCCGTCGCTGCTGCTCACCGCCGTGAGCGTACCGTTGGCGATGGTCAGGTCGGCGTTGGTGAAACCGCTCACCGCTTCGCTGAACGTAATGGTCACCAGCGAGGTTTCGCCTGCGGTCAGGGTTGTATCGGCCAGCACAATCGTGGCGGTCGGGCGCACGGTGTCGATGGCGTAGTTATTCGAATCGGTGGTGCCGCTGCCGGCATTGCCCGCCAGGTCGCTGATCCCGGTGTTGTCCAGGGTGATCAGGTTGGTGGTGTCGTTGATGCTCGCCGAAGGCGTGAAGGTTGCGGTCCAGGTGATGCCGCCGTCGCTGCTGCTCACCGCAGTGAGCGTACCGTTGGCAATGGTCAGGTCCGCATTGGTGAAACCGCTCACCGCTTCGCTGAACGTAATGGTCACCAGCGAGGTTTCGCCGATTTTCAGTGCCGTGTCCGCGACCACGATAGTGGCCGTCGGGCGCACGGTGTCGATCGCATAGTTGTTGGAATCGGTGGTGCCGCTGCCGGCATTGCCGACAGCATCGATGACCCCGGTGTTGTCCAGGGTGATCAGGTTGGTCGTGTCGCTGATGCTGGCGGTCGGGGTGAAGGTCGCCGTCCAGGTGATGCCGCCGTCACTGCTGCTCACCGCAGTAAGTGTGCCGTTGGCGATGGTCAGGTCGGCATTGGTGAACCCGGTTACCGCTTCGCTGAAGGTGATCGTCACCAGTGAGGTTTCGCCGATTTTCAGCGCATTGTCCGCCACCACGATGGTCGCGGTCGGGCGGAGCGTATCAATGGCATAGTTGTTCGAATCGGTGGTGCCGCTCCCGGTGTTGCCCGCCAGATCGCTGACCCCGGTGTTGTTCAGGGTGATCAGGTTGGTGGTGTCATTGACGCTGGCCGAAGGCGTGAAGGTCGCGGTCCAGGTGATGCCGCCATCGCTGCTGCTCACCGCCGTAAGCGTACCGTTGACAATCGTCAGGTCCGCGTTGGTGAAACCGCTGACTGCCTCACTGAACGTTATGGTCACTAGCGAGGTTTCACCAATGCTCAGGCTGGTATCGGCCACCACCAGGGTCGCGGTCGGGCGCACGGTATCGATGGCGTAGTTGTTCGAATCGGTGGTACCGCTCCCGGCATTGCCCGCCAGGTCGCTGACTCCGGTGTTGTCCAGAGTGATCAGGTTGGTCGTATCGGTGATGCTGGCGGTTGGGGTGAAGGTTCCCGTCCAGGTGATGCCGCCATCGCTGCTGCTCACCGCCGTGAGCGTACCGTTGGCAATCGTCAGGTCCGCGTTGGTGAGGCCGGTGACCGCTTCATTGAAGGTGATGGTCACCAGCGAGGTTTCGCCGACTTTCAGCGCATTGTCCGCCACCACGATGGTCGCGGTCGGGCGTACGGTGTCGACCGTGTAGTTATTGGAGTTGGTGGTGCCGACGCCGGCGGTGCCCAGGCCGTTTATCACGCCGGTGTTGTCCAGGGTGATGACGTTGGTCGTATCGGAAATACTGGCGGACGGGGTGAACGTTGCCGTCCAGGTGATGCCGCCATCGCTGCTGCTGACGGAGCTCAGGGTGCCGTTGGGGATAGTCAGGTCCGCGTTGGTGAAACCGGTCACGGCCTCGGAAAAGGTGATCGTCACCAAGGACGTTTCGCCGATGCTCAGTGTGGTGTCGGCGACCACAATGGTCGCGGTCGGCGGTGGCGAATACGCGGTGTTGAGTACGCCACCGTCGTTATAGATAGTCGCGAAGGAGGTCGGCGAGGTGCCGGTTGAACCTCCGCCCTGCGCGGTACCGCCTGCACCACTGGCCGCGGCATTACCGGCCAGGGCCGCGAAGTTGGCAGCCGTGATCAGTAGCGTGCCTTTGTTCCAGATCGCACCGACGCCCCGGCCGCCAATGCCGCCATTACTGGCATTGCTGCCTTGGCCACCACCACCGCCACCGCCGCCACCGGCGCCGATGTTGTTGCTGATGGTCGACGTGCCGATGACGGTTATGGTGCCGCTGCTGGCGTTGTAGATCCCGCCCACCGCATTGCCGCCAGCGCCACCTACCTTGTCCCAACCGGCCCCGCCGCCGCCACCGCCAATGGAAATCGTGCCATTGGTGGCCGTCGAACCGTTACCGCCGTTGCTGTAATAGGAAACGCCCACCCCGCCAGCACCGCCAGTGGTGGTACCGCCGCGACCGCCCATATGGGTGGCGTCATAACCGCCGCCATAACCACCGACACCGGCGCTGCCCGCCTGGCCGCCCAATGTGCCGGTGCCCGGCCCTGCCGAACCGCCGTGCCCGCCGCCCTGGCCGCCCAAACCGCCACCGCCACCGCCGCCACCGCCGTAAAAAGCGCCCGTGACACCGCCGCCGCCACCACCACCGGAAGCGGCGTTGGAGGTCACGGTAACGTTTTTCAGGGTCAGTATCCCTGCGTTGAAAATCCCCCCCGCCATCGCGCCCGTGGCACCGTAGCCACCGTTGCCACCGTTGCCCGCCACCAGGCCGCGGGTGATCACCAGGCCATCGAGTGTCACGATGCTGCCAGACGCCACTTCAACCACTCGGGTCTTGTACTGACCATCGAGAGTCACATCTGCCACACCGTCGTTGTTCAAGTCGCCATCAACGTAGACGTTCTTGTTGATCAGCAACTCGGAGGTCAACTGCACCGTCATGCCGGTGCTGAATGTGACGATATCGCCGTTCTGCGCCGAGGCGAGGGCGGCACGCAACGAGCCGACGCCCGTGTTGGCGTTGTTGGTGGCGGTCCAGGTGGCCAGGCCCCAGTGATAATCGTTCATGGCCGTGGTCGAGAGCACGTTGGCGCTTTCGATGTTGCCGGTGGCAATTTCCAGATTCCAGTCGCCACCGACCCCGGTGCGGTTGCTGGAAGCGGCGATATCACGACCGGTCAGTTGCGCCAGCGAGTCGACGAAACTCAAGCCGCGCTCACCTTCGGCGGTGTAGCAGCCGTAGATCAAGATGTCGCCGCCGACGTTCATGTCCTTGCCGATTTCCGCCAGCACGGCGCTGCGGGCCGCGACGTTATCGGCCGACAGATAACTGTTACCCAGCCACAGATCGCCTGCGTTGCCGTGGGCGATGATCTGCACCGAACTGATGCCTTGATGGGTATCGAGGTAGTCGGCAATCTGCTGCAAGCCGTCCTTGCTCGCGTCCAGCTGAACCACCTGAGTGCCAGGCGCGACGCCTTTAAGCAGGCTGTCGGCGTCCTTGACCCGCGAATCGACGAACACCACGCTTTGCCCCGGCACCGCGACAGGTGTCGGGGTTGGCGTGGCATCGGCCTGGCCGTGGGTGTCCTTGCTGGCGACCGGCTGATCGGCAGTCGGTGCCTTGACCGCGTCGGCCGTGGTATGGCTGTCAGCCTGGGCAGTATCGGCCACCGTGGCGGCCACCGCGCCGTCGAACAGCATGCGCGGCTCCAGGGACATAATCATTGGCGAGGCCAGCGCTCGTGCGCCTTCGGTAACCCGCGACTTGCCTTTGCTCCACCACATGCTGCTCACCCGGACTCGAACTTTTTGACAGGCTAATGAAAACGCCGCGATCAACTGATCGCGGCGTCGGCTTTCATACGAATGACATTGGCGGCGCTGGCTGAGCCATCGAGCCAAAAGGACAACTCGGCGTATTGCTTGAACAAATCCGGCGGCAGGATCGTGCGCCTGGACTGCAATTGGACCTTGGCCTTCACCTTATGCAGCCCCGAGAGGCCAAGGGCCTGGTCGAATTCCGGCGCGTCGTAGGCCAAATGATCGAAATCATGTTCGAACCAGGGTTCACCGATGAAGTCGTAGACCAGCCGCATCACCCGCTCTGGCGCCTGGCTCAGCAGGTCGTAATCGATGATCAGCAGTGAGTCGGCGTGTTCGCCGTAATAGGCTTCCTTGAGGGCGGCCCAGGAAAACCCCACCAGCCGATTGCGCTGGGCCAGGGTTTCGCAGCGGCTGTAGACCGTGTTGCGTTCGACTGCATCGCCGAACAACTTGGTGTTTTCGAAGGGATTGGCGCGGTACAGGCGCTCGATGCTGTCCATGACCCAGGCGACATTGCGCACACAGGCAATGATCTTGGCTTGAGGGAACAGATCGCTGATCGCCGGCAGGCGCGAACTCCACAAGCGATTGGTGTCGAACACCACCGGTTTGTCGGCCTTGTCGGCATAGTAAGAATCGAACAAGCCACGCAACAGGCGGCGACGCAGGTCGGTGTCGATCACCGCGCCGAATTCGCTGCCGGCGCTGCATTGCTCCAGAACGCCGGAAAAGAGTGCGCCCACGGGGCTGGTCATGCCGGCATGAAAGCGCGGATTCTGCAAAAGAATGGCAGAAAGCAGGGTCGAGCCCGAGCGCGGCAAGCCGGAGATAAAGTGGAATTGTTGCAATCCATTCACCCGTCATTCAGTCCTTTGTACGACGGAGCGTAGACCATGAATGGCCCTACAGCTAGTGGTGTTTTGATATCAAATCGGAGCTAAATCGACTGGAAAACGCAGTTTATATAACTGTTTAAAAGTTGAATCGTTTAAGCCCTGAAACCACGAATTACTTCAGCACATACAAGCGTGCCACGGCGCCTCCCCCCCGGGCTTCGTCGACGCGTCGCCAGCCCGCGGGCAATGGAGCGAACTCGTCCGCCCCCTCGAGGGTACCGACCAGCCATACCCGACCAGTGCCTTTGGGCAAGGCATCGAGGCTATCCAGGTAGATATCATTGGTCACCAGCGTACCGAAACCGTAGGCGTTCGGCCGGCTCGACCGGCCATCGGCCAATGGTGGCGTGTACAACATCGGTTTGGCGTTGGTCTGGTTGTAATAGACGTAACTCAGGTACCAGAGCATATCGCTGGTGACGATTCGGTCGCCGGGCATGAAGTGCTGGTTCACGTGTTTGGCCATGACGCTGATCTGATCCTCAGTATCCACCGTGGCATTGTTCTTCACCCCCACCAGCTCGACACCGACAAACAGCAGCAGCACGGCCAGCGCCAAGACCTTGAAGTCTGCGTACAAGCGATCGACGGCCAGTGCGACAACCATCGGCAGACCCAAGGCGTAAGCGGTCAGGTAACGCTCGATGAACACCGGCGAGATGAACGACACCGCAAACACCAGCAATAACGGGACCGCGGTGTAGATCACCGCCAGCGCACTGCCACGGAACACACTGCGGTCGCGGGCCAGCGCCACGCCCGCCAGGGCCACCAATGCCAGTGGCAGCGCAATAAAAATCAGCGTGGGCAGGTTCTCGCCATCGTCCTGGATCAGGAGCGACCAGATCATCGACGGCAATGAGTCGAGCATGACGGGGGGCTCCCACCCCACATCACCATTGGCCTTGAGCAGATCCAAGTGCTGGATCAGATCGATCAGGCTGGGCACCCACGGCAGGTACAACAGCACAATCGCCACATTGGCCAGCCACCAGCCCGAGCGCTGAATGTGTCGCAGTCGATACCCTGGCTGTACACGGATCAGGCCCAGATACAACCAGTGACACAGCACGCACAGCGCGGTGAAGTAATGGGTGTAGAACGCCGCTGTCATCAGCAGGGTGTAGATCACCAGATAGCGCGTGCGTTGTGGTCGTTTTATCCAGTACACCAGGGCGATCGTGGCGCCGATCAGCCACGTCCCCAACAGCGAATACATCCGCACTTCCTGGCTATACCGCACCGCCGTCGGCAACAGCGCCAGCAGAACCCCGGCCAGCAACGCGGCGCGGCGGGTCGCGAGCAGGTCCACCAGCCAGACACCGAGCCCGACCGTCGCAATCCCCGGCAGCGCGCTCAGGCAACGAATCGAAAAAATGCCGTCGCCGAACAGCCCGATCCAGCCGTGCAGCAGCATGAAATACAGCGGCGGATGCACATCATGGGCTGCATGCTCCCAGATCCCGGCCAGAGAGTACTGGCTCAACAACAGGCTGGACCCTTCGTCACCCCAGATCGCCGCCGCCGTCAGGTCGTAAAAACGCACCAGCGCAGCCAATGCCAGGATCGGCAGCAGCCAGTGCTCCCGCGCCCACCGCAATAAGCGGCGGGCAGCCGCCCATGAGCCCGGTGTCGCGTGCGGATCCTGAGTGTCACCCAGCGGTGTTTCTCTACGTGCCTCCATTGCCTCCCCTTTTTCGACCTGATGTGCCTCGACCCAATGAGCTTCGACCCAGTGAATACGCAATTTTCTCAAGCACTGTAGGACAGGCTCAGGCCCGTCGTCGATGCTGGCTTTAAGACGGACGACGTCCGGCAATCATTCCGATCAGCGTCTACGCTTTGGCGTGGCGTGACCCAGCCACGGAGATGAACGGAGTCGGCTGATCACTGCGATCCGCCCGGATAACCGGGCCTGCGATGTGACATATCAGACACTAACCTGAGGGATGAGGAACTATGGAAGTATTCATGGGCACTATCCAACCTTTCGCCTTTAACTTCGCCCCCAACGGCTGGGCCCTGTGCTATGGCCAGACGCTGGGGATCTCGCAATACCAGGCGCTTTTCTCACTGCTGGGAACCTACTATGGAGGCAATGGCACCACCAATTTCATGCTGCCCAACCTGCAGGGACGCATGCCGATTGCCCAAGGCAACGGCCTGGGCCTGACCCCGCGTGTCATCGGCGAGGTCTCCGGGACCGAAAACGTCACCGCGACCATCAATAACCTGCCCAACCACACCCACGCCCTGTCCGGGCTCACGGCCACCACCACCCTGCAACTGGCCAGCCCGGCGAGCAACCCGGTCACCAACCCGACCGCAACCAACTCGTACATCGGTGCCTCGGGCGGCGGGCCAGGCTCGGCGAGCATCTACTCCGATCAGCAAGGTGCTGCGGCGGTACCGCTCAAGGGCGTCACCAGCACGGTGACGGGGGAAATCTCGTCCGCCGGCAATGGTTTGCCCATGACGGTGATGAACCCGTTCCTGGTGCTCAACTTCAGCATCGCGCTGAACGGGCTGTTCCCTTCGCGTAACTGAGGGTCTGGCCGGGGGATGCACATCCCCCGGCCACTTTTGCTTGATGGAGGGATGCCATGCTGCAACAGGTTCAAAGCCAACACTTTCAGGCACTGCTGGGCAAGACCGGAACGCTGCGGCTGCCAGATGGCAGTGAGCTGCCGATCCATATCGACACCTTGAAAGAAACGCCCCATTCACAGATGCCCAAAAGCGAGCGCATGCCGTTCAGCGTCGAGCTCAACAGCCTGCAACCCACTGACTTTGTCGATGGCTTGTGTGCGCTGGAGTTACCGGAACTGGGCCAGGTGGAAAATATTTTTGTCTCGCGAGTACCGAACATGGGGCGGGATCCCGACGTGGGTTATTTCTACATTGCGTTCAATTGAAGAGTGACGCTGATCGCTTTACGTAGGAGCTGCCGAAGGCTGCGATCTTTTGATTTTGATTTTTTAAGATCAAAAGATCGCAGCCTCGTTTCACTCGGCAGCTCCTACAATCGATTATGGGTTCAGCCTTGGGGATACCACACCAGCCGCTCCGCCGCCGGGTTGCGCTCTTCAACCTGAAACCCCAGCGCCAGGTAATGCTGGCGCGCATGGGGATTGTTGGCCCAGACCACCGTCGCCACCGGGCAGCGAATTTGTTGCGCGGCTTTTTGCACGCCTTGCAGCACCGTCCGCCCGTAACCCCGACCTCGGGCCTGGGGGATGAACGCCAGGTACAGCACGCGAATTTCATTGGGGCCAAAATCCGTGGTCAGTGCGCCGATGGCCGTGTCGAGTTTCTCGATCACGTAATGCATGGCGTTGGGAAAGTTCTCCCCCAGCCCTTGTTCCTGCACGTTGAATTGCTGGGCAACCACCTGTTGGACCACTTCCTGCTCGCCGTCGATCCATTGCAGATCCGGCCGCGCCGCCTGGTAAAGGCTGTGCAGAAAAGGTCCATCGCTGGTGCGCGAAGGCCTGACCACCAAGCCGTCCGCTGCCACTGAATCGCTGCTCGCCATCGCTGTTCTCCCTTAGAAACCGCTTTCCCTGACCCCCAGGGCCGCCATGCGCCGCCAGGCAACGCCCAGCAACGATTCGCCGCTGCCCTGCAACACCACAATGCCGCGCAAAGGTTGCACCGGCGTCGGCGTCTCTTCGAGGACACTCAACCGCGCGCCATACTGCGCCTGCACCGGCTCGGCGCGCTGATGCTCATCCCGGCGCACGGCAATCGGCCCGTGATGATCGGAAGTCAGCGCCTCTTGATCGACATAAGCCGCGCCGTTGGTATCGATTTCGCTTAATTGCACGGCGATCGCCGGGTGCATCGGGTCATCGGCGATGAACCGCCCGCGAGCACCCGAAGCAACACGCCAGAGCTCGGCTTCGGCCAGATAACCGCGCAACCGCGCGCCGTCTTCGACCACCCGCGCCAAAGGATCTTTAGTCGAAAGCCAGCGACCGACCGTTAACTGCGGCAACAGGTCGCGCACCTTGCCGGCGTGGGGCGCGCGCAGTAGCAGTCGCTCACGCTGGGCGACCAGGCCGCGGTATTCAGCCACCGCTTCCGCCAGGCGCTGCTCGACGATTCCGGCGTCGGCCGCGGTTTCGCTGCGGCTGGCCTGACGACGCATCTGCAACTGCTGAATCTGGATCTCGCGGCGGACGATGGCCTGGCGTGAGTCCAGGTCCGGTGATTCCAGCTCGATCAGCACCTCGCCCTGGGCGACAACCTGGCCGTCATGCACATTCACCGTTTTTACCCGCGCCGCCACCGGCGCGTGCAAGGCGCTGGTGTGTCCCGCCTCCAACATCGTCGGCAACTCCACCGCGCTGCGCCACGGCAGCGCCAGCAGCAACAACAGCCCTAACAATGTCAGGCTGCTAAGCAGTACCCGAGGCGTATGCGCCTGTTCGCGACGACTCCACCATTGCCGCCACTCGCTCAGGATCGGCAGGAAGATGAACCACACCAGCTCCACCAGCATCAGGAAGATCCCCAATACCTTGAAGAACAGGTGATAAACCGCCAGCGCAATCCCGAAAAACAACGCCGCGCGCCATAGCCACGAGCCGTATCCCCAGATCAACAACCGCCGCTGCATCCTCGGCGCCCACGGCTCCGGCGCCGGGGCAGCGTAGCCGAACAGGAACTCGCGCAATCGCCAGCGACACAAGGCAAAGGCACGTCCCTGAAGGTTGTCCACTTCCCAGAAGTCGCTGAGCAAGAAGTAGCCGTCGAAACGCATGAACGGGTTGAGGTTGATCACCAGCGTAGTGATCCAGGTCGCACTGGCGAGCATGAACGCCGCCGTGCGCCCGGGGCCATCGGGCAGCAGGGACCAGGCGAGCAGCGCGATACAGGCCAGCACCAGTTCCGCCAGCACCCCGCCGGCGCCGATCAGCAAACGCGCACGTCTATCGTTGACCCGCCAGGCGTCACTGACGTCCGTGTAGAACATCGGCAGCAGCACCATGAACGCCACGCCCATGCTCTGCACCCGACAACCGGCGCGCTTGGCCATGAAGGCGTGGCCGAACTCGTGGCACAGCTTGGCGAAAAACAGCGCCACCGCGAACGCCAGCGCGCCACCGAGGCTGAACAGGTGCGGAAAGGTGGCGATGAATCGCTGCCAGTCCCGCGACACCAGAAACACCCCGAGCCCCAGCGTCGCGGGCAGTCCGTAGCGCAATGCGCGCGGGCCGAAACGCTCCAGCCACGGCCAGACGCGATTGAGAAAGGCGTCCGGACGCCACAGCGGAATCCGGAAAAACAGGTATTGATGCAGCAGGATTTTCCACAGGCTCTGGCGCTGCGCCGCGGCCTTCAGGCTGTAACTGGCGCGCTGCGATGGGTCGAGGGCGCTGATCAGGTCGTGGCCGCGCAAAAAATCCAGCAATTGCTCAAGCGCCGCGCCGTCCAGCGGCAGCCCTGGCTCGCGGTTGGCGGCACGCAGCACCTGCTCGGGATCACCCAGGGACCAATGACGCAGCAAGCGCATCGCCGCCGCGCCGAGTTTGAAATAACGTCCACGCACCGGGTCGGCCAGGGTCCAGCACGGTGACCCGTCGAGGGCCGGCGCCGCCGTCGACAATTGCAGGTCTGCCCGCAGGCTCGGCAGGCTCATCTAAAGGCCCACGCTCTGACGCAACCCGGCCAGCGGTCGACGCAACAGGTACAGCGCCAGCGGCGCACGGTCACCGAAGACTTTCGCCGTGCCACGCAGGCCAATGCGCGGCGGTGCGCCGTCGAATGTCGCATCCAGTCGATAAGCCAGTTGCCCACCAGCTGTTGGCTGCGCTTCATAGGCCGAACGTTCGAGCCTGGCCTGGTGCCGCTGCAGTGGATCGCTGTCGAGAAACAGCGCGACCTGCGCCCCAGGCTCCAGGGCGATCGCATCGCCCACGGCCAATTCGATGCGCAACTCGGCCTGGTTCGGGTCGGCGATTTCCATCAAGCGCTCGCCGGTCTGCACCGGTTTGCCGGTCCAGCGTTCGGCGTCGGCGAACACCGCGATGCCATCCCGCTCGGCACGCACTTCGCTGCGCTTGAGTAGTTCACGGGCGTAATCCCGTTCGGCGCGTTTCTGCTCGACACGTGCGGCCAGCAGATCGATTTTCGAACTGGATTCGGCATCGGCGAAGGAGCGTTGGGAATTGGCCTTGAGTTCCGCTTCGGCAACGCCCAGAGCGCGCTCGGCCACATCAGCCTGAGCCTTGAGCGTGGTGCTTTCGAAGCGCAGTAGCAGGTCGCCGGTCTTCACCGTCTGGTTGGGTTTGACCAGGAACTCGGCGATCACTCCGTCCAGCGGCGCGGCGACCACCCGGCCGCCCAACGGGACGACTTCGGCCGGTGCCAACACCGATTGGCGCACCGGAATCAGTAACCCGAGCAACAACACGGCGACCAGTGCCACCTGACGCTTGCGCGTCCAGCGCAGTCGCCAGGGTTTGCGCGGTTGCAGCGCCAGCCAGGCATGGCTGTAGGTGTCGCCCAGTTGCGACAACAGCACCTGCTCGGCAGGGTTCCATGGCACATCCCGCGCCAGCCACAGCCCGCCGAAGATCTCGCCCTGATGATCAATCAGTGGCAACCAGAACACCTGAGCGGCCGACAGACTTTGCCAGTCAGCCTGAATCGGTTCGCTAAGCAGATCGGGCGCGATCACCCGTGCCTGTTTCAACACCTCAAGCTTGAACAGCTGCGCGACCGCTTGCTCGACAAACGCCACGAACGGCGCATTCGGCTCCACGGCACTGACACCGGTCACCGCCTGCACCTTGCCGGCGATCAACAACGCAGCATGGCGGAAACCGAACAGCGCCTGGCCGTCATTGACCAGGCTGTAAGCCAGCTGCGAAGGATTGCGAGCGGCACGGGTCTGGCGTTCGAGATCAAGAAACCTGGCGAACACCTGCTCCGCGCCGCCCGTTACCGGGGCGTTCACTTGAGCTCCGCGAAACGTGCCGTTCCGCTCATGCCGGCCAACAGACCGCTGGCGTTGGGCAGCGTCGCCACCAGCAGCAAAGTCTGGCTGCCTTCGTCGATCCGCGCGCCGAGACGCTTGACCGTGGCATCCAGCGGCTGACCGGTTTCATCGGGGACAAAACTGAACGTCTGGCCGGGCTTGAGTTTGCCCATCCAGCGTGACGGCACCAACAGGTGAATTTCCAGGGTGCGGTTATCGACCACATCCAGCAACGGCGCGCCGGCGGCAACGCTTTCGTAGCGTTTGACCTTGCGCTCGACGACCTGGCCATCGAACGGCGCGACCACGCTGCAGCGTTTGACCTGAACCTGATAAACCTGAGATTGCGCCTGGGTTTCGCTGACCTTGGCCTCGGCCCGCGCCACTTCAAAGCGCCCCACCGAATTCAACGCCGCCAGTTGCCGGTTATGGGCCAGCTCCTCACCGGCGCCACGGTTGGCGGCCTGAGCCGCGTTGAGCTGAGCCTGATAAGCCGAACAGTCAAACCGCGCCAGGGTGTCGCCCTTTTTGAACGACTCGCCCTCACTGAACGGCAACTCGACAATCCGCCCGGACAACTCACTGGCGAGCACCGCCTGATCCCGGGCTCGCAACACACCACGGGCCTCACTGCTGGCTGACGCGTTACCGCCGACCGCGTTGCTTTCCAGCAACGGATCGTCTGGCGCAGGCGTTTGCGCCTGTACTACGCACGTTACAAAGGTTAATCCCGCAACCCAAATACGAAAACGCCGCATAACCGTAACTCCCTGACGGATGAACGGAGTCTACGACAGCGGGGAGGCTCGTCAAGCGGATGGCCATCATTGGTTGGAGCGCGCGTTGGCGGATAGGTGTTAATTTCCTTACAAACTATCCATATCAACGCTGCGCCATCTCCGCCACCGGATACGCCGACTCCCATCCCCCACCCAACGCCTTGTACAACCCAACCATTGCCAACGACACCCCGGTCGAGCTCTCGACCCACTGCTGCTGGGTCGCCAGCAATTCGCTTTGCACGGTGAGGACGTTGACGAAATCCACCACCCCTTCGACGTATTGCTGTTGCGCGGTGCGCAGGGCGATCTGGTTTTGGCGCACGGCTTCGGCGAGGCTGTCGCGGCGCAATTGGCTGGCGTTGTAGGCGGTGAGTTGATTGTCGATTTCATGCCAGGCCCGCAGCACGGTTTGCTGGTAAGCCAGGGCCGCTTCCTGTTGTTGGGCTTCGCGCAGATGCAACACGCCCCGCAGTCGACCGCCGTCGAACAGCGGCAAGCTCAATTGCGGACCGATGCTGAACGAGCGCGAGCCCCAGGAGCCGAAATCGCTCAGTTGCAGGGCTTGCGAACCGATGTTGCCCGACAGGGTGATTCGCGGATAGAAGTCACCCTTGGCCACGCCGATGCTGGCGGTCGCGGCATGCAGTCGGGCTTCGGTCTGGCGGATATCCGGGCGGCGCTCGGCCAATTGCGACGGCAAGCCGATGGCGACCTGTCGCGGGGTTTGCGGTACCGGGGCGTCTGTGGATAACTCGGCGGACAACGCTTGCGGCGGTTCGCCCATCAACAGGCTCAGCGCGTTGATCAGTTGCGACTGACGCTGCTCCAGCGCCGGTAAACGTGATTCGATGGCCGCGACTTGCGCGGCGGCTTCGGCGACGTCCAGATCCGTCGCCACACCGTCGGCCAGGCGCAGTTGCGAGAGTTTCAAACTATGCCGGGCGACGTCGAGATTCTGCTCGGTGACGGTCCGGGTGCTTTGCACACCGCGCAGTTGAATGTAGTCCTGAGCCGTTTCGGCGAGCACCGACAGCAGCACGCCACGGCGATCGTTTTCCGCCACCTCCAGGGTGGCATCGGCGGCTTCGGTTTCGCGGCGCACACGCCCCCAGAAATCCAGTTCCCAGGAGGCGGAAAAGCCTGCATCCCACAGGTTGTAGGCTGAGTCGCCACTGTTGCCCGACGGATCGTTCAGGCCTTCACCGCTGTTGCGTTTGCGCCCATAGCTGCCGGTGGCGGCGGTGTTGGGATAGCGGTCGGCGGTGATTACCTGGCGCGCGGCGCGGCTTTGTTGCAAACGGCTGCTGGCGAGTTTCAGGTCGAGGTTATCGGTCAGGGCGCGTTGGGTCAGGGCCGAGAGTTTCGGATCGTGGAACACTTCCCACCAGCGTTCGTCCATCTCGTTGGGGACGGCCTGACTGGCGGCGGCTTTGGCCGGTTTCGACCATTGGGCGACTTGCTGCGGCTGAGGGCGCTGGAAGTCCGGGCCGACGGTGCAGGCGTTCAATGAAAACAGACTCAACACAAAAACTACTGAATGAATGCCGACTTTGTGGCGAGGGAGCTTGCTCCCGTTCGAGTGCGTAGCACTCGCAAATTTTGGGTCCGCTTCGCGGCCCAGCGGGAGCAAGCTCCCTCGCCACAGGGATGCGCGATTAGCGAAGTTCATCGTTGTGCGACCTCATGCTCATCGGCCGTAGCGCTGGCAGTATCAATACTCGCCTCCACCGACATCCCCACCCGCAACCGCTCAGCCAATGGCTGGCCTGGATCGAGGATGATTTTCACCGGAATCCGTTGCACAACCTTGGTGAAGTTGCCGGTGGCGTTGTCCGGTTTGACTGACGCGAAGGTCACGCCGGTGGCCGGTGCGATGCTCTCGACGCGTCCCTGCAGGGCTTCGCCACCAAGGCTGTCGACATGCACCTGCACGTCCTGCCCCGGCTGTACGTCGGTCAGTTGGGTTTCCTGAAAATTGGCGACCACATACGCCCGTTCCAGCGGCACCACGGCCAGAATCTTGCTGCCCGGTGTGACATAGGCGCCGACCCGCACCGCGCGCTCGCCGACCATGCCGTCCTGGGGGGCAACGATGCGCGTATAGGACAGTTCATAGCTGGCCATTTCCAGCGCCGCTTGCGCTCGTTTCAGCCCACCTTCGGCGGCATCGCGCTGGGCGGTCAGGATCTCCACTTGTTTGCGTTCCGCCGCCAGCACCGCTGTGGCATTGGCCAACCGGGCGGTGGCCTGATCGATGCGCGTGCGCGCCTGCTGGGCATTCTGCACGGTGCCGGCGCCCACCCCGGCGAGGTGGTTGTAGCGGTTCAGTTCATGCTCGGCGAAAGCCATCTCCGCCTTCGCCGAAACCACCGTAGCCTGGGCCTGAGCGATCACCGACGTCTGGCGCTCCAGGGTTGCCCTGGCGTTTTGCAGCTGCGCCCTGGCCACCAGGGTTTGCGCGTCGGCGGCCTCGGCGGCAGCGCGCAGGTCGCGGTCGTCGATCAACGCCAGCAACTGCCCGGCCTTGACCTGTTGGTTGTCCTCCACCAGCACTTCCTTGATGAATCCCGCCACGCGCGGCGCCACCAGGGTGAAGTCCGCCGAGACGAAGGCATCGTTGGTGCTTTGCTGTGTACGCTTGCCGAACAAGCCCGGCGCCACCAGGTAAATCAACACGCCGACCACCATCGCTGCGGCAACGCCGACAGCGACTTTTTGCTTTGATTGAGTCGTCATAAAAACCTTCTGTTCCAGTGAAGCGTTCAAGTTGGCGCGCGCGGTGGATAAATCCGCGTCGGCAGCCAGAAAATCAGCAGGATCAGCGCCACGGCGACGCCAGCCATGCACAGATAAAGATCGGAAGAAGTCAGCACCACGGCCTGCTGATGCAGTCGGTGAGCGAGGCCCGCGCTGGCGCCATCAGCCAGAGGCGAGTTACCGAGGTTGTCCACCAGCACGGTCGAGTGAAAATGCAGCCTTGCGGTGGTCAGCGCGTCGATCACACCGGTGGCGATCACCGCCGCCAGGCCTTTCACGGTGTTGAACCAGGCCGAGGCGAACGGCCCTTCCATCGGGGTGATGCTGCCGGTGGAGAGCATCAACAGCGGCAGCACGGCCATGGGTTGACCGAAAATCTGCAGCCATTGCAGGACATAGAAATCGTCACGAATCCACGCCGACGTCAGCTGCGAGCCGCCGATGCAAGACAGCGCCAGCATGCTCAGGCCGATCCCCAGCACCCAACGGCAATCGACCCAACGCAGGTTGCACAGCGCCGCCACCAACGGCAGCGCGATCAACTGTGGCAACGCTGCCAACAGCATGATTGGCGCCGTCTGCAGCGGGCGATAACCCTGGACCTGAGCCAGGTAACTGGAGGGAATGATGACCACAGCGAGCAACACCACCAGCACGCCGGCCAGGGTCAACAACGCGAACGACAGGTTGCGGATACCGAGCATCTGCAATTTGAAGAACGGAATCGGTTGCGACCACTCGTTGATCAGGAACAGCACCAGCAGTAGCAGCCCGCCGCCGAGCAGTGCGCAGATCAGGCTCGACTCGAACCAGTCCAGCCGATTGCCTTGCAGGATGCCGATCACCAACATGCAGATCGCCGGAAACCCCAGTAGCAAGCCACGCCAGTTGAATGACTTGAAGCGTTCCAGACGCAGCGGATCCTGGGGTAGACCGTAAGCCACCGCCGCCATGGCAATCAGGCACGGCACGACGATTTGCCAGAAAGTCCATTGCCAGCCGACGTACTCGGTCCACAACCCGGCCAGCGGCGTGCCGAGACCAGGGCCGAAGGTTGCCGTCAGGGCATAACCGGCCAGACCATAGAGCTTCACGTTGGCCGGCAGGAACCGCAGCGCAACGGTCATCAGCATCGGCGGCAACGCACCACCGGCCAGGCCTTGCAGGGTGCGCATGACCAGCAAGCTTTCATAATTCGGAGCAAACGGGCTCAGCACGCCCAACAGGGTGAAGACGCTGATGGCGCACAGGGTGAAACGCCGCAACGAGAACGTCACCGAACACCAAGGGGCAAATGCCATGGCGGCCACCGAGGTCGCGGTGTAGCTGGCAACCAGCCAGGTGCCTTCGTCGTAGCCGATGGCCAACGCACCGCGAATGTCGGCCAGGGCGACCTTGGTCACCATCTCGTTCAGGCCCGACACCAACACCGCCAGCAACACGCCCACCAGGCCGATGATGATTCTCGGGCCGAAGACCGGTGGTGCGACGGCGGTCGCAGGTTTGGCCGCGACGAGAGGTGCCGTTGCCGCGAGGGAAGTCATGTACTGCACGCTCCGGAAGGGGGATTCCGAAGTATTTTAGGAAGTGCGAGAGCTTACGAAAATTGACTTATTGGCAGCTTATAAGTGCGCGATACGCAATGGTTAAAGTCAAAAGATCGCAGCCTTCGGCGGCGCCCACAGGCGCGTAGGAGCTGCCGAAGGCTGCGATCTTTTGACCTTCAAACCGGCTGCGCCGCCAACCAGGTCTCGTCGCAACAAGCCTTGAGCGTCTCGCGCATCCAGCGGTGCGCCGGGTCTTTGTCGAAACGCGGGTGCCAGGCTTGGGTCAGCATGAGGGTAGGTAGCGGAATCGGCAGGGTGAACGAGCGCAGCTTCAAGCCCAGGCGCCGCACACTCAGCAATGCTTCTTTGGGCACCGGCAGAATCAGGTCGGAATCCGGCAAGGCGAACATCGCCGCATGGAAACTCGGCGCAATCACCGCCACCCGCCGCTCCAGCCCCAAGGCATTGAGCGCCGTGTCGATCGGCCCACGGGCGATCCCGCGACGGGACATGCTGATATGGGAAAAGCCGGCGTAACGCTCGGCGGTGATCTCGTCATCGAACAGCGGATGGTCTTCGCGCACCAACCCGACAAAGTGGGTGGAGAACAGGTTTTGCACCTTCACTTCCGGCATCAGCGGTCGATTGTTGCTGACGCTCAGATCGATGCGTCCTTCGCGCAAGGCTTCATCGTCCCCGTCGCCCTCGGGGACAAAGCGTAGTTCGCAATGCGGAGCCTGGCGCTCCATCGTGTCGAACAGCTTGCCGCCATAGACGCCCACAAAGAAATCATTGGCGCGAATGCTGAACCGCCGGCGCAAGCTGCCCAAGTCCACGTCATCGGCAGAGCGGAACAGCAAGGCGGCCTGCTCCACCAGGTCCCGCACTTGCTCGCGCAGCTCCAGCGCCTTGGGTGTCGGCACCAGGCCACGGCCGGCGCGCACCAGAATCGGATCGCCGATGGCCTCGCGAATCCGCGTCAACGTCCGGCTCATCGCCGCCGGGCTGAGGTTCATCCGCCGCGCAGCGCCCACCACGCTGCCCTCGTCGAGCAAGGCGTCGAGGGCGACCAACAGGTTCATGTCCGGGAGTTGCATGCTGAGCACTCGTGGCTGATCTGGATTGATTCAGACGCAATGCTAGCAGATCAAAAGATCGCCTAAGTTAATCGGATCAGCGCTGCATCCCCCAACGCTTCACCGTCACCCGCTCCAACGTATCAAACACCAGATTCTCCACCAGCAACCCAATCAGGATCACCACCGCCAACCCGGCAAACACCTTGTCGGTGTACAGCTCATTACGGTTCTGGAAGATGTACCAGCCCAACCCACCCTTGCCGCTGGTGGCGCCAAATACCAGTTCAGCGGCGATCAGCGTGCGCCAGGCGAACGCCCAGCCGATTTTCAAACCGGCGAGGATCGACGGCAGCGCGGCCGGGATCAGGATGAACAGCACGAAACGCATGCCCTTGAGGCCGTAATTGCGCCCGGCCATGCGCAGGGTTTCCGAAACGCCTAGGAACCCGGCATAGGTGTTCAAGGCCAACGCCCAGAGCACCGAATGCACCAGTACAAAAATCAGACTGTTCTGCCCCAGTCCGAACCACAGCAGCGCCAGCGGCAACAGCGCAATCGCCGGCAGCGGGTTGAACATCGAGGTCAGCGTGCTCAGCAGATCGCGCCCCAATTGCGTCGACACCGCCAGCGTGGTCAGGGCAAACGCCAGCACAATCCCGATCAGGTAGCCCTTCAACAACACCACCAGCGAAATCCACACCTTGCCCAACAGCTCACCGCTGAGCAGGCCGTCGTATAGCGCGCTGGCGGTTTGCAGAAAACCTGGCAGCAGCAGGTCGTTATTCTGGTAACGGGCAACGGCTTCCCAAATCAGCGCGAGCACAATCAGGATCAGGCTTTTACGCAACCAGCCCTGTTGCCAGAGACGCTGACCGAGGGGTAACTCACGCTCCAGCGGGACGCTCGTCAGCGGCTGCAAAACGGTTTCGTACTCTTTACGCGCGGATGATAACGGGCTCATCGGGCACTCCTCTCAATGGCTCAATAAGCGATGCGAATGTCAGCGAAATCCAGCTCACGCGCGGTTTCCGGGGACTGGCCTTCATCGAACAACAGCCGATGAATCCGCCGCGCCGATTCCTGGAACGCCACGCCGCCGAGGCTGTGCAAATCGTATTGATGGCTGTGGACTTCGGCTCGTACCCGTCCCGGATGAGGCGACAGCAGCAGAATCCGATTGCCCACCACCAACGCCTCTTCGATGGAGTGAGTAACGAACAGCAGCGTGAAACGCACCTCTTCCCAAAGCAGCAGCAACTCCTCCTGCATCTTGCGTCGGGTCAGCGCGTCGAGGGCGGCGAAGGGTTCATCCATCAACAGGATTTTCGGTTGCATCGCCAACGCCCGGGCAATCGCCACCCGAGCTTTCATGCCGCCAGACAAGGTATGCGGATAGGCATCGGCAAACGCCGCCAGACCGACCTTGTCCAGATAATGCAGCGCCCGCTCTTCAGCCTCTTTGCGCTTGAGGGTTTTGGAAGCGAGCAGCGGAAACATCACGTTCTGTTTGACGGTTTTCCACGGCGGCAGCTGATCGAACTCCTGGAACACCACGATCCGGTCCGGCCCTGGCGCATCGACCCGCTGGCCTTGCAGGCGAATCTCGCCCTCACAGGGCGGGATAAACCCGGCGATCGCCTTGAGCAACGTCGATTTGCCGCAGCCGGACGGACCGAGCAACACAAAGCGGTCCGCCGGATCGATCTCGAAACTGACCTGATGGGTCGCTCGAACCACACGCGCGGGCGTGCGGTATTCCAGGCTGACCTTGTCGACCGACAGCAGCGCTTGCGCGGCCGCGATCGGATTGCTGGCCGTGTGGCCTTGCAAGGGGGCGTTCATGTCGATCAGCTCCCTTGCAGCGGCTTGGCATCCTGGAAGAAGTAATCCTTCCACGAATCCGGTTTGTTTTTGATCGCGCCGACGCGGTAGAGGAACTCGGCCAGTGGGTAAGTGTTTTTCGGCGTGACGGTAAATTCGAACTGCGGGTTGTCGATGATTTTCAGCAACGCCGCACGGTCGATTTTTGCCTTGGTGACACGGATGTATGTGTCGGCCGCCGCGCCTTTATCGCTCTGCGCAAACTCGGCCGCTTCGGTCAGCGCCGCGATGAAGGCTTTATAGGTTTTCGGGTTCTCGTTGCGGAATTTCTCGGTGGCGAACAACACGGTCGGCGAATTCGGGCCGAGCAGGTCGTAGGTGTTCAGCACCACGTGCACGCTGGGGTTTTCCAGCGCCTGATCCTGGAATGGCGGGTTGGAGAAGTGCCCGGTCAACTCGGTGCCGCCAGCGATCAGTGCCGCAGTGGCATCCGGGTGCGGAACGGCGATGGTGTACTTGTCGAGGCGATTGAATTCTTTGTCGCCCCATTGCTTGGCTGCTGCGTATTGCAGGAAGCGCGACTGCACCGACACCCCGACCGCCGGCACCGCAATGCGGTCCTTTTCGGTGAAGTCAGCGATGGTTTTGACCTTTGGATTGTTGCTCACCAGGTAGTAAGGGAAGTTGCCCAGGGAAGCCACGGCCTTGACGTTCTGTTTGCCGTGAGTGCGGTCCCAGATGGTCAGCAGCGGCCCGACGCCGGCACCGGCAATGTCGATGGAGCCGGAGAGCAACGCATCGTTGACCGCCGAGCCGCCGGAGAGCTGGGTCCAATCGACCTTGATGTCGATGCCTTCCTGCTTGCCGTATTTCTCGATCAGGTTCTGATCGCGCACCACGTTGAGCAGCAGATAAACGATGCCGAATTGTTCGGCGATACGAATTTCACCCTCGGCGTGGGCCACGGTCGGCGCCACCAGGCTGCCGGCGAGCAGGCTGAAACCCAGGCCGATAGCGGCGGCCAACGGTGCAAATGGAAGACGTTTGGACATGAGGGTTCTCCGAAATCAGAAAGGCGCGTCGCCCTGGATGGTGGTGCGATACAACTTGCGGCGCAGATGGCTGGGGCATCCGGCGGCGAGGTGAATCAGCGAGCGGTTGTCCCAGAACACCAGGTCGTGGGCCTGCCATTGATGGCGGTAAATGTTTTGCGGCAACACGCTGTGGGCGTAGAGCTCGTCGAGCAATTGTTTGCTCTCGTCTTCCGGCAAACCGACGATGCGGGTGGTGAAGCCCTCGCTGACGAACAACGCCTTGCGGCCGTTTTCCGGATGGGTGCGGACGATCGGATGAACAACTTCAGCGACCTGAGCCAGTTGCTCCGGCGTCAGGGTCGGACGCCAGTTGCCCTCGAATTTGCTCTCGCTGTAACGCGCCGTGTAGGAGTGCGCGGCCGAACGACCTTCGACGGCTTTACGCAGCGCCTCGGGCAGGCTGTCCCAGGCTTTGTGCATGTCGGCAAACAGCGTGTCGCCGCCTTCGGAGGGCAGCTCCTGGGCATGCAGCATCGAGCCCAGACTCGGCAGTTCTTTATAAGAGAGATCGGAGTGCCAGAACTTGCCGGCATCACCGAGGCCGATGGATTGGCCGTTTTCGATGATGTTGGAAACGATGAGGATTTCCGGATGCCCGGCGAGCAGGAATTGCTTGAGTACATGGATCTGCAACACGCCGAAACGGCGGCTGAAGGCGATCTGCTGTTCAGGGGTTATACGCTGGTCGCGGAACACCACCACGTGATGATCCAGGTGCGCACGGTGGATTCGGGAGAAGTCCTGGTGATTGATTGGGCGGGACAAATCCAGGCCGATGATTTCGGCACCGACGGCGCCGCTGAACGGGCGGATTTCGAAGGCTTGCGACGCGAGGGTGGCGGCGCTTGTTGGCTCAGGCTTTGGGGAAAAAGAGACAGCTGACATAAAAATCACTCCCACGCACGGCGCGCTCAAGGGCGCGCGTCGATCAGAAACTCACGGAGGTCCCGTGTTGGTTCGTGTCGTGCGGCGCGCCGATTGGTCGGCAGGTACGCAGGGAAGTGACTTTATGGGTATAAGAATTTAAATTTAAATACCGTTAGCGAATAACGATATGGCCGAAAATCAAAAGATCGTCCGAACGCGGCCCGAACCTTCGGCAGCTCCTACAGGTGTACTCGAAACCCTGTAGGAGCTGCCGAAGGCTGCGATCTTTTCAGACTCCCCGCTAAAACTACCGCTCGTGCAACGCCTCGGCGCGTGCCCGGATAATCGGCTTGAGCAAATAACTGAGTATGGTCTTCTTACCAGTAATGATATCCACCGACGCCACCATCCCCGGAATGATCAGCAACGGCTTTTCATCCGTCCCGAGGTGGCTGCGCTCGGTGCGCAGTTTGATGATGTAGTACGTGGTCTTCTTGTCTTCGTCGGTGATGGTGTCAGCACCGATCTGCTCCAGCTTGGCTTTCAGCCCGCCATAAATGGTGTAGTCGTAAGCCGTGAACTTCACCGTAGCGTCTTGCCCCGGATGCAGGAAGGCGATGTCTTGCGGGCGAATCTTGGCTTCCACCAGCAAGGTGTCGTCCAGCGGCACGATTTCCACCAGGTCGCTGCCCGGCTGAATCACACCACCGATGGTGTTCACCAGCAATTTGTTGACGATGCCCCGTACCGGCGATGTCACCAGCGTTCGGCTGACCCGGTCTTCCAGCGCTTTGCCGGTCGCCTGGGCCTTGTTCAGGTCGGTGCGTGCTTCGTTGAGTTGAGTCAGGGCTTCGCTGCGGAATTTGCCGCGAGTCTCATCGATCTTGCGCTGCACTTCCTTGATCGCCGATTCGGCGCGAGGGATCGCCAGGGTGGTGGCGTCCAGTTGGCCGCGGGTTTCGACCTCGGCACGCTTGAGTCGCAATACCTCGACCGGGGATACCGCGCCCTGAGCCACCAACGGCTCGGACATGGCGATTTCCTGACGCTGCAAGGACAGACCGCTGCGGTACTGGGCCTGTTTGGAGGTGAACTCGCGCAGCTCCTGCTGCTTCTGGATCAACTGCTCCTGCAAGCCACCGATCTCATCGTGCAGTTGCTGACGACGGCTGACGTATAACGATTCTTCGCTGGCAGCTTGGCCGGGCACGGCTTTGAGCACATCGGCGGGGAAATTCAACGGGCGGTCATCGACCTCGGCGCTCAAGCGCTCCACGCGCAACAGCATCGACAGCCGATCGGCCTCGGTTTCGCCAACATTGGAGGCGAACCGTGTGTCGTCCAGACGTATCAGCGGCGCGCCAGCCTCGACGATTTGCCCTTCCTTGACGAACAACTCGGAAACGATGCCGCCCTCAAGGTTCTGGATTTTCTGGATCTTCGACGACGGAATCGCCTTGCCGTCGCCCTTGGTGACTTCATCGATCACCGCAAAATTGGCCCACAGCATCAGGAACACGAAGAAGCCGATGATCGCCCAGATCGTCAACCGCACCACGCGCGGGGCGTCCTCGATCAGCGCTTTGTTGACCTCGGGAAGGGGCTGGCCTTGCAGCGACGCGGAGCCTTTGAAGTAGCGGCGGATGGATTCTTTGACCCCGGACTTAAGCAACACTGATCTGCCCCTTTTTCAACGCTTCCATCACGGCGGCTTTCGGGCCATCGGCGAGAATCTGCCCGCGGTCGATCACCAGCAGGCGATCCACCAGCGACAACAGCGAGGCCCGGTGCGTCACCAGCACCACGGTCTTGTTTTCCACCACGGCAGCGAGGCGTTGTTTCAGGCGCTCTTCGCCAGTGTTGTCCATGGCGCTGGTGGGTTCGTCCAGCAACAGGATCGGCGGGTTGAGCAGCAGCGCTCGGGCCAGGGCCACGTTCTGGCGCTGACCGCCGGACAGGTTCTGCCCACGCTCACCGACTTGCAGTTCATAGCCTTGCGGATGCAGGCGGGCGAACTCGTGGACGCCGGCCAGTTCCGCGGCTTGCAGCACCAATTCGTCTTCGACATAGCGCGCGCCCGACACCAAGTTGTCGCGCAACGTACCGGCGAGCAATTGGATGTCCTGGGGCACGTAGCCAATGTTGTGGCGCAGCTCGCTGACGTCGATCTGGCGGATATCCACACCATCCACCAGCAACGCGCCGTCGTCCGGTTGATAGAGGCCCACCAGCAGTTTGGCCAGGGAGCTTTTGCCCGAGCCGCTGCGACCGATGATGCCGATCTTCTCGCCCGGCTTGATGGTCAGGTTGATGCCCTTCAGCGCGGGGTTCTGTTGATTCGGATAGGTGAAGGTCAGCTGACGGCATTCAATGGCGCCTTGCAGGACCTTGCGGCTCAGCGGGCGCTCGTCGAAATTGCGCTCCTGGGGCAACTCCATCATCTGATCGACCGAGGTCATGGTCACGCGGGCTTGCTGGTAGCGGGTCAGCAGACCGGACAGCGAGGCCAGCGGGCTGAGGGCACGACCGCTGAGCATGTAACAGGCGATCAAACCGCCCATGCTCAGGTTGCCGGCAATGATCTGGTACACGCCGAAGACGATCATGATCACCCCGGCCAATTGCTGAATCAGCAAGGTGATGTTCATCGCCAGACCGGACAGCATTTTCACCCGCAGCTCAAGGCGGCTGAGGGTGCCGATAGTCTGTTCCCACTGGTATTGGCGTTCGCTTTCAGCGTTGTTGACCTTGACCGCATCAAGACCGGCGAGGGTTTCGATCAGGCTCGACTGGCGCTCGGCGCCCAGGGCCATGGTTCGCTCCATGGTCGCCACCAGCGGCTTCTGCAAGGCATAACCGATCAGCAACGCAATCGGGAACGCCAGCACCGGAATCCACACCAGATGCCCGCCGAGGATCGCGATGACCAGGAAGATCAACAGCGTAAACGGCAGGTCGATCAGGCTGGTGAGGGTCAGCGACGCGAGGAAGTCGCGCAGGCTCTGAAATTCATGGATGTTCTGGGCAAAGCTGCCGACCCGCGCCGGGCGGTACTTCATGGCCATGCCGACGATGCGCTCAAACAGCGTCGCTGAAATGATCAGGTCGGTTTTCTTTCCGGCCAGGTCCAGGCACAGACTGCGCAGGCTCTTGAGAATCAGGTCGAACACATAAGCGCCGGTGATGCCGATGGCCAGCACCCAAAGGGTCGATTCGGCCTGGTTCGGCACCACGCGGTCGTAGACATTCATCACGAACAGCGGCGCGGCCATGGCGATGATATTGATCAGCAGACTGGCAGCGATGGCGTCGACGTACAGCCAGCGCGAACGCTTGAGGGTGTCGCGAAACCACGAACGCGCGCGGGGGATCAGCGTGCCGTGATTGACGTCGAATTTGTGCTGGGGTTGGGCGAAGAACACTTTGCCGCTGTAGTCGTCGGCGAGCAGTTCACGACTGACGCAGACTTCGCCACCATCGCTTTCACTGAGCAGCAAGCGGGCCTGGTCTTCACCGTGCCAGCCGAGCAGCACCGCACTGCGTCCGTCCTTGAGCAACAACAGCGCCGGCATGGCGATTGCCGGAATCTGCTCCAGTTTGCGTTGCAGCACCCGCCCTTGCAGCCCGGCGCGAGCGGCTGCACGAGGCAGCAGTTCGACGCTCAGGCGCTGTTTGGGCAACGGCAGGCCGGTGGTCAGCATCGCCGCGCTGGCCGGCTTCTGGTGCAAAGTGCAGAGGGCTAGCAGGCCGTCCAGTAACGGATCGTCATGCAGCGCGCGTGGATCATGGATGAGTTGAACTCGACTGACTTCTGATTCCACGCTCGACACTCTTGGCTAACAGTTGAAATGGGGCAGGACTCAATTCATCCCAGGCAGCTGGACCTTGGGCTTCACGTCATTTTGCACAACGGATGCCAACGGTGCGACCACGCCCTGACTTTTGAGCAATTCGCCCATGGTCGCCTTGATTCGGTACTGAGTAAATAACTGAATGTTTTTGATCTCGGCGAGCCGACGGGAAGCCGTAAACAGCTCGTTTTCACTGTCGAGCAGGTCGAGCAATGTTCGCTCGCCGAGGCTGAACTGCTTCTGATACGCACCGCGCACGCTGGCGCTGCGATCGACATATTGCTGGGCGATCGGCACTTGGGCGTTGGCGTTGTTCAAGGCATTCCAGGCCAGGCCCAGTTCTTCATTCAACACACGCAGGGCGTTGTTGCGGATATCCAGCGCCTGGTTCGACAGATAGGACTTGGATTCCAGATCGGCCTTGTTGCTGCCACCGGCAAACAAATTGAAGCGCATGCGCAGCATGGCCTGCCATTCGTTGTTGTGACCGTTCTGACCATCGAGGTCGTTGTCGGCGGTGCGACCCAATTCGGCATCGAAGCGCGGGTAGAAGCTCGACTTGGCGGCTTCGTACTGTTTCTCGGCAGCAGCGATATCCGATTCGGCGGAACGCAGGATCGGGCTGTTTTCCAGCATCTGCGCCCGGGCTTCATTCAGGTTGGCCGGCAACAGCGCCATAAAATCGGCAGGCCGCTCCAGTTGATCGGGCATTTGGCCGACGGCACTGAGGAAGTTGGTCTGGGCGTCTGCCAGGTTGGTCTGCTCGGTGATCAGGTTGTTGCGGGCCTGGGCCATACGCGCTTCGGCCTGATCGAGGTCGGCGCCGCTGCCCACGCCGCGCTGGGTACGCAATTTGATCTGGTCAAAAATCCGTTCGTGGTTTTTCAGGTTGTCTTCGGCCAGGCGCACGAATTCGCGGCGGGTCAGCACATCGAGATAAACCTGAGCGACGGTCAACGCGGTGCGTTCCGAGGTGCCCATCAAGGAATAAGCACGGGAATTAACGGTGGCTTGTTGACGCCCCACTTCGCTGGACGTCGCAAAACCGTCAAAAACCATCTGTGACAGACGTAAACTTGACTCGCTCCGGTTCAGCGTTTCCCAGTGGTTGCTGCCGCCAGCGGCACGGGTGGAGACACTGTCGGTGCCTTCGCGACCATAACCGCCCAGCAGATCGACCCGTGGCAGGTATCCACCTTTTGCAGCCTTTAATTGATAATCCGCAGCCAGCCGACTATTGACCCCTGCCTGGATTTCCGGATGGACATCCAGTGCCTGTTGCATGGCCTGTGGAAGGGTCTGCGCCTGAACAAAGCTGGCGGCAAGGGCGAAAGGTAGAACCTTGAACAGGTGCAAACGCATAGTTGGAATTCCCGGGACTTCTTGTCTTGAATCACTGCAGAACATGGCGCTGCATCGCATGATGGCAACCGGAATGACCGTATGTCGGAAAGTTCAAAATCGGAACTGGATCACACGCTGTAGGACAGGTCGCCGCTTAAATATCAATGTGACATTACTTGGACGATTGTTTAGGATGGCTCCCATAAGGTCAATAGTTTGGCATAAAGTTAATTTCGAAAAAATATAGCCAAATTATTGACGGTTCGCGCGTCAAAGTTATGTATCGAATTTTGTAAGAACGTCCAGCCCCGATCGGCGAACACGCCCGAGCGGTTCATGGAAGTCAACTGAACGTGACACCCGGAGAGTCTTCAATGAGCAGTGTTGTTGCCATCGTCAAAAGCATTGTTGGTCAGGTTTTCGCGGTGTCCCCAGAGGGCATCCGCCGCGTACTCGTTGAAGGCGACCGGTTGTTTGTGGGCGACCAGGTGGACACGGGTGCCGCCGGCGCCATTACCCTTGAACTGGCTGACGGCCGGACCCTGGACCTGGGCCGCGACACTCAGTGGAGTGGCAGCAATCCGGACTCCAGCACCGACCTTGCGCAAGCCACTGCACAAGCGGCGCCATCAGTTGACGAACTGCAGCAAGCCATCGCTGCCGGTGTCGACCCGACCACCGCTCTTGAAGCCACTGCAGCCGGCCCTACTGCCGCGAGCGCGGGCGGCTCTGCCGGTGGCGGCCACAGCTTCGTGGCCCTGGAGGCAACCGCTGCCCGGGTCGACCCGACCATCGGCTTCCCGACCGCAGGCCTCGCCACTGCGGCGTCGGCAACACAAAACACTACCGGCGGCCAGACGGCCGATACCAGCACCAATGCCCTGCGCGAATCAACGCTGAGCCTGAGCGCCACGCCGACCATCACCGAGGCCGGTGGCGTGCTGGTTTACACCGCGACCCTGACCCAGGCGCCGCTGACCGACCTGACCATCACCCTGTCCAACGGCGCGGTGATCGTGATCACAGCCGGCCAGACCACCGGTACCGTCAACGTTCCGCTGGCGCCGAACGACACTGTTTATAACGATCCGACCCAAATCGACGTGACCGTCACTGGCACCACGGGCGGTAGCGGTATCGTGGTCACCCCGCCGACTGCTCCGGCCGTGACCCAGGTCACCGACACCGTCGACACCACTACCGTTACGCTGACAGCGGGTTCAAGCGTCACCGAAGGTGGCCAGATCACCTACACCGCGACCCTGACCAACCCGGCGCAAACACCGGTTACCGTGACCCTGTCCAACGGCTCGACCATCACCATCGAAGCCGGAAAAACCACTGGCTCCGTGAACGTCGACACCCCGGCCAATGACGTCTACAACAATGGCAGCACCGTCAGCACCACGATCACTGGCGCTACCGGCGGTAACTTCGAAAACCTGGTGCCGAACCCGACGCCGGCGGTCACCACCATTACCGACTCGATCGACAGTACCGGCCTGACCCTGACTGCCACCGGCAGCGTTACGGAAGGCGGCCAGATCACCTACACCGCGACATTGACCAACCCGGCGCAGACGCCGGTCACCGTTACCCTGTCCAACGGTTCGACCATCACCATCGAAGCCGGAAAAACCACCGGCTCCGTGAATGTCGAAACCCCGGCCAATGACGTCTACAACAACGGCAGCACCGTCAGCACCACGATCACTAGCGCTACCGGCGGTAACTTCGAAAACCTGGTGCCGAACCCGACGCCGGCCGTCACCACCATTATCGACTCGATCGACAACACCGGCCTGAGCCTCAGCGCCACCGGCACCGTTGTCGAAGGCGGCCAGATCACTTACACCGCTACCCTGACCAACCCTGCTGGCACGCCGATGACCGTGACCTTGAGCAATGGCTCGGTCATTACCATCGAAGCGGGCAAGACCACCGGCAGCGTGACCGTCGATACCCCAGCCAATGACGTCTACAACAACGGCAGCACCGTCAGCACCACGATCACCGGTGCCACCGGTGGCAACTTCGAGAACCTCGTACCGAGCACCACGCCGGCCGTCACCACCATCACCGACTCGATCGACAACACCGGCCTGAGCCTCAGCGCCACCAGCACCGTTGTCGAAGGCGGCCAGATCACTTACACCGCCACCCTGACCAACCCGGCTGGCACGCCGATGACCGTGACCTTGAGCAATGGCTCGGTCATTACCATTGAAGCGGGCAAGACCACCGGCAGCGTGACCGTCGATACCCCGGCCAACGACGTCTATAACAACGGCAGCACCGTCAGCACCACGATCACCGGCACCACCGGCGGTAATTTCGAGCAGCTGACCCCGAGCACCGAGCCGGCGCTCACCACCATCACCGACTCGAAAGACGACACCGGCCTGAGCCTGTCGGCGTCCACCGAAGTGGCCGAAGGTGGTCAGATTCTGTACACCGCAACCCTGACCAATCCGGCTGGCACGCCGGTCACCGTAACCTTGAGCAACGGTGCCGTGATCACCATCGCCGCTGGCGCGACCACCGGCAGCGTGAGCGTCGCCGCCCCTGCCGATGACGTTTATAAAGATGCTGGCCAGGTCGAAGTGACGATCAAGGATGCGACGGGCGGCAATTTCGAGAATCTGGTACCTAACACTGCCCCGGCAGTCACTACCGTCAACGACACCATCGACACCAGCACTGTTTCGCTGACTGCGACCGCGAACGTGGCCGAAGGCGGCACCGTGGTATACACCGCGTCCGTGTCCGCGCCGGTCACCGGTTCGCCAGTGGTTGTGACCCTGTCGAATGGCCAGACCATCACCATTCCGGTCGGTGCCAGCAGCGGTTCTGTCAACTTCGTTGCGCCAAACGATGCCCTCGCTGGCGGCGGTTCTTTGAGCGTGAAGATCGACGATGCCAAGGGCGGCAACTACGAGAAGCTGGAAGTCGACGGCAAGTCGGCGGACACCTCGGTGACCGACACACCGGACACCACGACCCTCAGCCTGAGCGCGACCGACTCGGTGGCCGAAGGCGGCTCCATCGTTTACACCGCGACCCTGACCAACGCCGCCGGCACACCGGTCACCGTGACTTTGAGCAACGGCGCCGTGATCACCATCGACGCTGGCAAAACCACCGGCTCCGTGACCGTCGATGCACCGAAGGACGACGTCTATAAAGACGCCGGAACCGTTGAAGCGACCATCAAAGACGCAACCGGTGGCAACTTCGAGAACCTGGTGCCAAGCACCACCCCGGCAGTCACCACCGTCACCGATACCATCGACACCAGCACCGTTTCGCTGACTGCGACTGCGAACGTCGCTGAAGGCGGCACCGTGGTGTACACCGCGTCCGTGTCCGCGCCAGTCACCGGTTCGCCAGTGGTGGTGACCCTGTCCAACGGCCAGACCATCACCATTCCGGTTGGGTCGAGCAGCGCCAGCGTCAACTTCACCGCACCGAACGATGCCTTGGCCGGTGGCGGTTCGCTAAGTGTCAAGATTGACGATGCCAAGGGCGGTAACTACGAGAAACTGGAAGTCGACGGCAAGTCGGCCGACACCTCAGTGACTGATACCCCGGACACCACGACCCTCAGCCTGAGCGCGACCGACTCGGTGGCCGAAGGCGGCTCCATCGTTTACACCGCGACCCTGACCAATGCCGCCGGCACACCGGTCACCGTGACCTTGAGCAACGGCGCCGTGATCACCATTGAGGCGGGAAAAACCACCGGCTCCGTGACTGTCGATGCGCCAAAAGACGACGTCTATAAAGACGCAGGCACAGTCGAAGTCACCATCAAGGATGCTGCGGGCGGCAACTTCGAGAACCTGGCCACCAGCACCACCCCGGCGGTCACCACCGTTAACGACACCATCGATACCAGCACCGTTTCGCTGAGTGCCACGGCGAACGTCGCCGAAGGTGGCACTGTGGTGTACACCGCATCCGTGTCGGCACCGGTCACCGGTTCGCCAGTCGTCGTAACTCTGTCCAACGGCCAGACCATCACTATTCCGGTCGGCGCGAGCAGCGGTTCTGTCAATTTCGTTGCACCCAACGATGCGTTGGCCGGTGGCGGTTCCTTGAGCGTCAAGATTGACGATGCCAAGGGCGGTAACTACGAGAAGCTGGAGGTCGACGGCAAGTCGGCCGATACCTCAGTGACTGATACCCCGGACACCACCACCCTCAGCCTGTCGGCAACCGACTCGGTCGCCGAAGGCGGTTCCATCGTTTATACCGCGACCCTGACCAATGCCGCCGGCACACCGGTCACCGTGACCTTGAGCAACGGCGCGGTGATCACCATTGCCGCCGGTGCCACTAGCGGCAGCGTGACCGTCGATGCACCAAAGGACGACGTCTACAAGGACGCTGGCCAAGTCGAAGTCACCATCAAGGATGCCGCAGGCGGCAACTTTGAAAACCTGGCCACCAGCCCAGCGGCAGCGGTCACCACCGTCAACGACACCATCGACACCAGCACTGTTTCGCTGACTGCGACCGCGAACGTGGCCGAAGGCGGCACCGTGGTATACACCGCGTCCGTCTCCGCCCCAGTGACTGGTTCGCCGGTGGTTGTGACCCTGTCCAATGGGCAGACCATTACCATCCCGGTTGGCTCGAGCAGCGCCAGCGTCAACTTCACCGCGCCGAACGATGCTCTGGCCGGCGGCAACTCCCTGAGCGTCAAGATCGACGACGCCAAGGGCGGCAACTACGAGAAGCTGGAAGTCGACGGCAAGTCGGCGGATACCTCGGTGACCGACACACCGGACACCACCAACCTGTCGCTCACTGCGACCGGCGCTGTAGATGAAGGCGGTCAGATCACCTATACGGCGACCCTGACCAATGCCGCCGGCACGCCAGTGACCGTGACCCTGAGCAACGGTGCCGTGATCACCATTGAAGCAGGCAAAACCACTGGCTCCGTAACCGTCGATGCGCCGAAGGACGACGTCTATAAAGATGCCGGAACCATTGAAACAACCATCAAAGACGCAACCGGAGGCAACTTCGAGAACCTGGTAACCAGCGATACGCCTGCGGTCACTACCGTCAACGACACTATCGACACCAGCACCGTTTCGCTGACTGCCACCGCAAACGTCGCCGAAGGCGGCACCGTGGTATACACCGCTTCCGTCACTGCTCCGGTCACTGGTTCGCCAGTGGTTGTGACCCTGTCCAACGGCCAGACCATCACCATCCCGGTTGGCTCGAGCAGCGCCAGCGTCAACTTCACCGCGCCCAACGACGCCTTGGCCGGCGGCAGTTCCCTGAGCGTCAAGATCGACGACGCCAAGGGCGGCAACTACGAGAAGCTGGAAGTCGACGGCAAATCGGCGGATACCTCGGTGACCGACACACCGGACACCACGACTCTAAGCCTGTCGGCAACTGACTCGGTCGCCGAAGGCGGTTCCATCGTTTACACCGCAACCTTGACCAATGCCGCTGGCACTCCGGTCACCGTGACCTTGAGCAACGGCGCGGTGATCACCATTGCCGCCGGTGCCACCAGTGGCAGCGTGACCGTCGATGCACCAAAGGACGACGTCTACAAGGACGCTGGCCAAGTCGAAGTCACGATCAAGGATGCCGCAGGCGGTAACTTTGAAAACCTGGTTCCGAGCACTGCACCGGCAGTCACCACCGTCACCGACACCATCGATACCAGCACCGTTTCGCTGACTGCCACCGCAAACGTCGCCGAAGGCGGCACTGTGGTGTACACCGCTTCCGTCACTGCTCCGGTCACTGGTTCGCCAGTGGTTGTGACCCTGTCCAACGGCCAGACCATCACCATCCCGGTTGGCTCGAGCAGCGCCAGCGTCAACTTCACCGCGCCCAACGACGCCTTGGCCGGCGGCAGTTCCCTGAGCGTCAAGATCGACGACGCCAAGGGCGGCAACTACGAGAAGCTGGAAGTCGACGGCAAGTCGGCGGATACCTCGGTGACCGACACGCCGGACACCACCACCCTCAGCCTGAGCGCGACCGACTCGGTGGCCGAAGGTGGTTCCATCGTTTACACCGCGACCCTGACCAATGCTGCTGGCACACCGGTCACCGTGACTTTGAGCAACGGCGCCGTGATCACCATCGATGCCGGCAAAACCACCGGCACCGTCACTGTCCCGGCACCGTCCGATGACGTTTACAAAGACGCCGGCACGGTCCAGGCCACCATTTCCACCGCCACCGGTGGCAATTTCGAGAACCTGGTGCCGAGCACTACCCCGGCGGTCACCACCGTCACCGATACCATCGACACCAGCACCGTTTCGCTGACTGCGACCGCGAACGTCGCCGAAGGCGGCACCGTGGTTTACACGGCTTCCGTGTCGGCCCCGGTCACCGGTTCGCCAGTCGTCGTGACCCTGTCTAACGGCCAGACCATCACCATTCCGGTTGGCGCCAGCAGCGGTTCTGTCAATTTTGTTGCACCCAACGACGCGTTGGCCGGCGGCAACTCCTTGAGCGTGAAGATCGACGACGCCAAGGGCGGCAACTACGAGAAGCTGGAAGTCGACGGCAAATCGGCGGATACCTCGGTGACCGACACACCGGACACCACCACCCTCAGCCTGTCGGCAACCGACTCGGTGGCTGAAGGCGGTTCCATTGTTTATACCGCCACCTTGAGCAACGCCGCCGGCACACCAGTGACCGTGACGCTGAGCAACGGCGCCGTGATCACCATCGATGCCGGTAAAACCACCGGCACCGTGACCGTCCCCGCTCCATCCGATGACGTCTACAAAGACGCCGGCACGGTCCAGGCGACCATCTCCACCGCCACCGGCGGCAATTTCGAAAACCTGGTGCCGAGCACTGCCCCGGCAGTCACCACCGTCACCGACACCATCGATACCAGCACCGTTTCGCTGACTGCCACCGCAAACGTCGCCGAAGGCGGCACTGTGGTGTACACCGCTTCCGTCACTGCTCCGGTCACTGGTTCGCCAGTGGTTGTGACCCTGTCCAACGGCCAGACCATCACCATCCCGGTTGGCTCGAGCAGCGCCAGCGTCAACTTCACCGCGCCCAACGACGCCTTGGCCGGCGGCAGTTCCCTGAGCGTCAAGATCGACGACGCCAAGGGCGGCAACTACGAGAAGCTGGAAGTCGACGGCAAGTCGGCGGATACCTCGGTGACCGACACGCCGGACACCACCACCCTCAGCCTGAGCGCGACCGACTCGGTGGCCGAAGGTGGTTCCATCGTTTACACCGCGACCCTGACCAATGCTGCTGGCACACCGGTCACCGTGACTTTGAGCAACGGCGCCGTGATCACCATCGATGCCGGCAAAACCACCGGCACCGTCACTGTCCCGGCACCGTCCGATGACGTTTACAAAGACGCCGGCACGGTCCAGGCCACCATCTCCACCGCCACCGGTGGCAATTTCGAGAACCTGGTGCCGAGCACTACCCCGGCGGTCACCACCGTCATCGATACCATCGACACCAGCACCGTTTCGCTGACTGCGACTGCGAACGTCGCTGAAGGCGGCACCGTGGTGTACACCGCGTCCGTGTCCGCGCCAGTCACCGGTTCGCCAGTCGTCGTGACCCTGTCTAACGGCCAGACCATCACCATTCCGGTTGGCGCCAGCAGCGGTTCTGTCAATTTTGTTGCACCCAACGACGCGTTGGCCGGCGGCAACTCCTTGAGCGTGAAGATCGACGACGCCAAGGGCGGCAACTACGAGAAGCTGGAAGTCGACGGCAAGTCGGCGGACACCTTGGTGACCGACACGCCGGACACCACGACTCTCAGCCTGAGCGCGACCGACTCGGTGGCTGAAGGCGGCTCGATTGTTTACACCGCGACCCTGACCAATGCCGCCGGCACGCCGGTCACCGTGACGCTGAGCAACGGCGCGGTGATCACCATCGACGCCGGTAAAACCACCGGCTCCGTAACCGTCCCCGCTCCATCCGATGACGTCTACAAAGACGCCGGCACGGTCCAGGCCACCATCTCCACCGCCACCGGCGGCAATTTCGAGAACCTGGTGCCGAGCACTACCCCGGCGGTCACCACCGTCACCGATACCATCGACACCAGCACCGTTTCGCTGACTGCGACCGCGAACGTCGCCGAAGGCGGCACCGTGGTTTACACGGCTTCCGTGTCGGCCCCGGTCACCGGTTCGCCAGTCGTCGTGACCCTGTCCAACGGCCAGACCATCACCATTCCGGTTGGCGCCAGCAGCGGTTCTGTCAATTTTGTTGCACCCAACGACGCGTTGGCCGGCGGCAACTCCTTGAGCGTGAAGATCGACGACGCCAAGGGCGGCAACTACGAGAAGCTGGAAGTCGACGGCAAGTCGGCGGATACCTCGGTGACCGACACACCGGACACCACGACTCTCAGCCTGTCGGCAACTGACTCGGTCGCCGAAGGTGGTTCCATCGTTTACACCGCAACCTTGACCAATGCCGCCGGCACTCCGGTCACCGTGACCTTGAGCAACGGTGCCGTGATCACCATCGACGCTGGTAAAACCACCGGCACCGTGACCGTTCCGGCTCCATCCGATGACGTTTACAAAGATGCGGGCACGGTCCAGGCGACCATCTCCACCGCCACCGGTGGCAATTTCGAAAACCTGGTGCCGAGCACTGCCCCGGCAGTGACCACCATTACTGACACGATCGACACCACGACCGTGACCCTGAATGCCACCGCTTCGGCAGCCGAAGGCGGCACCGTCACTTACACCGCAACCGTCGGTGCGCCAGTGACTGGTAGCCCGGTCACCGTGTCCCTGGCCAACGGCCAGACGATCACCATCGACGTCGGCAAAACCACCGGTACCGTGACCACCGCCGCGCCGAACGACGCATTGAATGGCCACGCTCCGCTGACCAACTCGATCACCAACGTCAGCGGCGGCAATTACGAGAGCCTGGTGGCGGACAAAACGCCGGTCAGCACCACCGTGACCGACACCGTCGACACCACGACCCTCAGCCTGAGCGCGACCGACTCGGTGGCTGAAGGCGGTTCCATCGTCTACACCGCGACCCTGACCAATGCCGCCGGCACGCCAGTGACCGTGACCCTGAGCAACGGCGCCGTCATCACCATCGAAGCGGGTAAAACCACCGGCTCCGTAACCGTCGATGCGCCGAAGGACGACGTCTATAAAGACGCCGGAACCATTGAAACGACCATCAAAGACGCAACCGGTGGCAACTTCGAGAACCTGGTGCCAAGCACCTCCCCGGCAGTCACCACCGTCACCGATACCATCGACAACAGCACCGTTTCGCTGACTGCGACTGCGAACGTCGCTGAAGGCGGCACCGTGGTGTACACCGCGTCCGTGTCCGCGCCAGTCACCGGTTCGCCAGTGGTGGTGACCCTGTCCAACGGCCAGACCATCACCATTCCGGTTGGCGCCAGCAGCGGTTCTGTCAATTTCGTTGCACCCAACGACGCCCTCGCAGGCGGCAACTCCTTGAGCGTCAAGATCGACGACGCCAAGGGCGGCAACTACGAGAAGCTGGAAGTCGACGGCAAGTCGGCGGACACCTTGGTGACCGACACACCGGACACCACCAACCTCAGCCTGAGCGCAACTGACTCGGTGGCTGAAGGCGGTTCCATCGTTTACACCGCGACCCTGACCAATGCCGCCGGCACACCCGTGACCGTGACCCTGAGCAACGGCGCCGTGATCACCATCGAAGCGGGCAAAACCACCGGCTCCGTGACCGTCCCGGCTCCATCCGATGACGTTTACAAAGATGCCGGTACGGTCCAGGCCACCATCTCCACCGCCACCGGTGGCAATTTCGAAAACCTGGTGCCGAGCACTGCCCCGGCAGTCACCACCGTCACCGACACCATCGATACCAGCACCGTTTCGCTGACTGCAACCGCGAACGTCGCCGAAGGTGGGACCGTGGTGTACACCGCGTCCGTCACTGCTCCGGTGACCGGCTCGCCAGTGGTTGTGACCCTGTCCAATGGCCAGACCATCACCATCCCGGTCGGCTCGAGCAGCGCCAGCGTCAACTTCACCGCACCGAACGATGCCTTGGCCGGTGGCGGTTCGCTAAGTGTCAAGATCGACGACGCCAAGGGCGGCAACTACGAGAAGCTGGAAGTCGACGGCAAGTCGGCGGACACCTCGGTGACCGACACACCGGACACCACGACCCTCAGCCTGAGCGCGACCGACTCGGTGGCCGAAGGCGGCTCCATCGTTTACACCGCGACCCTGACCAACGCCGCCGGCACGCCGGTCACCGTGACGCTGAGCAACGGTGCCGTCATCACCATCGAAGCAGGCAAAACCACCGGTTCCGTAACCGTCGATGCGCCGAAGGACGACGTCTATAAAGACGCCGGAACCATTGAAACGACCATCAAAGACGCCACCGGCGGCAACTTCGAGAACCTGGCCACCAGCCCAGCGGCAGCGGTCACCACCGTCAACGACACCATCGACACCAGCACTGTTTCGCTGACTGCGACCGCGAACGTCGCCGAAGGCGGCACCGTCACTTACACCGCAACCGTCGGTGCGCCAGTGACTGGTAGCCCGGTCACAGTGTCCCTGACCAACGGCCAGACGATCACCATCGACGTCGGCAAAACCACCGGTACCGTGACCACCGCCGCGCCGAACGACGCATTGACTGGCCACGCTCCGCTGACCAACTCGATCACCAACGTCAGCGGCGGCAATTACGAGAACCTGGTGGCGGACAAAACGCCGGTCAGCACCACCGTGACCGACACCGTCGACACCACGACCCTCAGCCTGAGCGCGACCGACTCGGTGGCTGAAGGCGGTTCCATCGTCTACACCGCGACCCTGACCAACGCCGCCGGCACTCCGGTCACCGTGACCCTGAGCAACGGCGCCGTGATCACCATCGACGCCGGCAAAACCACCGGCACCGTGACCGTTCCGGCTCCATCCGATGACGTTTACAAAGATGCCGGTACGGTCCAGGCCACCATCTCCACCGCCACCGGTGGCAGTTTCGAGAACCTGGTGCCGAGCACTGCCCCGGCAGTGACCACCATTACTGACACGATCGACACCACGACCGTGACCCTGAATGCCACCGCTTCGGCAGCCGAAGGCGGCACCGTCACTTACACCGCAACCGTCGGTGCGCCAGTGACTGGTAGCCCGGTCACCGTGTCCCTGGCCAACGGCCAGACGATCACCATCGATGTCGGCAAAACCACCGGTACCGTGACCACCGCCGCGCCGAACGACGCATTGACTGGCCACGCTCCGCTGACCAACTCGATCACCAACGTCAGCGGCGGCAATTACGAAAACCTGGTGGCGGACAAAACGCCGGTCAGCACCACCGTGACCGACACCGTCGACACCACCAACCTCAGCCTGAGTGCGACCAACTCGGTAGCCGAAGGTGGCCAGATCACTTACACCGCGACCCTGACCAACGCCGCCGGCACACCCGTGACCGTGACGCTGAGCAACGGCGCCGTGATCACCATCGACGCTGGTAAAACCACCGGCACCGTGACCGTCCCGGCTCCATCCGATGACGTTTACAAAGATGCCGGTACGGTCCAGGCGACCATCTCCACCGCCACCGGTGGCAATTTCGAAAACCTGGTGCCGAGCACTGCCCCGGCAGTGACCACCGTTACCGACACCATCGATACCAGCACCGTTTCGCTGACTGCAACCGCGAACGTCGCCGAAGGCGGCACCGTCACTTACACCGCAACCGTCGGTGCGCCAGTGACTGGTAGCCCGGTCACAGTGTCCCTGGCCAACGGCCAGACGATCACCATCGACGTCGGCAAAACCACCGGTACCGTGACCACCGCCGCGCCGAACGACGCATTGACCGGCCATGCTCCGCTGACCAACTCGATCACCAGCGTCAGCGGTGGCAACTACGAGAATCTGGTGGCGGACAAAACGCCGGTCAGCACCACCGTGACCGACACCGTCGACACCACCACCCTCAGCCTGAGCGCAACCAACTCGGTGGCCGAAGGCGGCCAGATCACTTACACCGCGACCCTGACCAACGCCGCCGGCACTCCGGTCACCGTGACCCTGAGCAACGGCGCCGTAATCACCATCGACGCCGGCAAAACCACCGGCGCCGTGACTGTCCCGGCTCCATCCGATGACGTTTACAAAGATGCCGGTACGGTCCAAGCGACCATCTCCACCGCCACCGGTGGCAGTTTCGAGAACCTGGTGCCGAGCACTGCCCCGGCAGTGACCACCATTACTGACACGATCGACACCACGACCGTGACCCTGAATGCCACCGCTTCGGCAGCCGAAGGCGGCACCGTCACTTACACCGCAACCGTCGGTGCGCCAGTGACCGGTAGCCCGGTCACCGTGTCCCTGGCCAACGGCCAGACGATCACCATCGATGTCGGCAAAACCACCGGTACCGTGACCACCGCCGCGCCGAACGACGCATTGACCGGCCATGCTCCGCTGACCAACTCGATCACCAACGTCAGCGGCGGCAATTACGAGAACCTGGTGGCGGACAAAACGCCGGTCAGCACCACTGTGACCGACACCGTCGACACCACCAACCTCAGCCTGAGCGCATCCAACTCGGTAGCCGAAGGTGGTTCCATCGTTTACACCGCGACCCTGACCAATGCCGCCGGCACTCCGGTCACCGTGACCCTGAGCAACGGCGCCGTGATCACCATCGATGCCGGTAAAACCACCGGCACCGTGACCGTCCCGGCTCCATCCGATGACGTTTACAAAGATGCCGGTACGGTCCAGGCCACCATTTCCACCGCCACCGGTGGCAGTTTCGAAAACCTGGTGCCGAGCACTGCCCCGGCAGTCACCACCGTCACCGATACCATCGACAAAACCGAAGTCAGCATCAGCGGCAGCACCTCGGTGACCGAAGGCCAGACCGCCAGCTACACCGTCAGCCTGACCCACCCGGCGCAGACTGAAGTGACCCTGAAAATCGTCTACAGCGGTACCGCCGCCGACGGTTCGGACTTCACCGGCGTGTACACCGTGAAGATCCCGGCCGGCGCCAGCAGCGCGAGCTTCAACGTCGCGACGCTGGACGACAAGCTCACCGAGGGTACCGAGAACTTCGTGGTCAAGATCGACTCGGCCACCGGCGGCAACTTCGAAAACCTCGCGGTCAGCAGCACCAACGGCAGCGTCAGCACCTCGATCATCGACAACGATGCCGCGCCGGTTCTCGACCTGGACGCCAACAACTCCAGCGGCGCCACCGGGGCCAACTACAACGTGACCTTCACCGAAGGCACCACCGGCCAGGGCGTCTCGATCGGCGACACCGACCTGAGCATCACCGACCCGGACAGCACGATGCTGACCGGCGCCACCATCGTGCTGACCAACCGTCAGCCGGGCGATGCGCTGAACCTGGGCAACAGCGTCAATGGCATCAGCATCAATGCCAACAGCCAGAACGGCACGGTCACCCTGACCCTGTCGGGCAACGCGACGCTGGCCGACTACATGCAGCAGATCAAAAACATCAGCTTCACCAACAGCAGTGAGGATCCGAGCACCGTGCCACGGATCATCACCGTGACGGTGACCGATGGCAGCAATTACTCCAACACCGCAACCACCACCGTCAACGTGGTGGCCGTAAACGACGCGCCGACCGCCGCGCCGGTTAACGTCACCGGTACCGAAGACACCCCGCTGATCCTCGGCTGGTCGACCTTCGGCGTCAGCGATGTCGACAGTCCGGCCGCCAACCTGGGGGTGAAAATCACTCAGCTGCCGGGCGAAGGCAAATTGCAGTACCTGGACGGTGCGACCTGGAAAGACGTAGCGACCAACCAGACCATCAGCAAGGCCGACATCGACGCCGGCAAGTTGCGCTTCACGCCGGATGCCAACGAATCGGGCGTTGACGGCTATGGTGGCAGCGGTGCGGGCAATAACCAGGCGGACTACGCGCAGATCAAGTTCCAGCCAACCGACGGTCAACTGCTGGGCAACACCGGCACGGTGAAAATCGACATCACGCCGGTTGCCGACGCGCCATCCCTGAGCGTCGCGGATAACAGCGTCAAGTCCACCGGCCTGGTCAAGGAAGTCTGGACCGGTCTGTCTGGCCTGGGCACCGATGGCAGCGGCGCGTCGTCCGGCACGCTGAAATCGGTCATCGACGCCGCAGGCACCCCGAACTCCACCGGCACCGTGACCAACGTTCAGTCCGATGGCGGCGTCACCGCCGGCACGGCCTCGAAAACATCCGGCCTGATCTACCTGGAAGCCGGCAAGACGTACACCTTCAGCGGTACCGGCGATGACAGCCTGTTGGTGACCATCGGTGGCAAGAACGTGGCCGCGACGACTTGGGGTGCAGGCGGCAAGCTGAATGGTTCGTTCACCCCGACCACCAGCGGTTACTACACCCTGGACATCTACCACCACAACCAGAGTGGCCCCGGCAGCTATGACGTCAACCTGTCGGTCAACGGCGGTACAGCGGTCGACCTGAGCAGCGCCGGCTTGCCGCTGTACACCGGAGTGACGGATCTGGCCGCCTCTGGCGTGACGGTTTCCGACCTGCACGGCACCAATGGCGAAGGCTACTACGACGGCTACAAACTCAACGAAGGCGCCGAAGGCACCAGCGTTCACCTGTCCGCGATCAAAACCGCACTGACCGACACCGACGGCTCTGAAAGCCTGAGCGTGAAAATCAGCGGCATGCCGGCGGGCTCGGTGCTCAGCGATGGCGCGGGCCACACCTTCACAACCACCAATGGCGAAGCCAATGTCACCGGCTGGAACCTCGGCAGCCTGACCGTCACCCCACCGCCGTACTACAACGGCCAGTTCACCCTGACTGTCACCTCGACGTCCACCGAAGCACTCGGCGGTTCGGCACTGAGCACCGCGCAGATCCCGGTCACGGTGTACCCGTCGGTCTACAACGCCGTGACCGCCACGGCGGCCGACGACACGATCACCGGCACCGACGGCAACGACATCATGGTCGCCGACATCGGCGGGCTGACCGTGGTGCCGGGCACCAACTACAACATCGCATTCATGGTCGACAGCTCGGGCAGCATGAGTGCCTCCTCGATCAGCGCGGCCAAGGATTCGCTGACGGCGGTGTTCAACACCCTCAAGCAAAGCCTGGGCGGCAACTCCGGGACCGTGAAAATTTTCCTGGTGGACTTCGATACCCAGGTCAACAAATCGGTGTCGGTGAACCTGAACGACCCGAACGCGCTGACCTTGCTCAAATCCGTACTGGACTCAATGTCGTCCGGTGGCGGCACCAACTACGAGGACGTGTTCAAAACCACGGCCAACTGGTTCCAGAGCGCCGACGCCATTGCCAATACTGGCGCGAAAAACCTCACGTACTTCATCACCGACGGCAAGCCGACCTACTACCAGAGCGGCGAGCAAACCAACCCGACCTTGTACGGCAACGTGAAGCTCGATGACGTCATCACCACCACCAATTACAAGTTGGGGCAGACCTATTCCGGCTATCTGGACAGCACTCACTACCTGACCATCGACAGCGCCGGCAACGTCACGCTGCAGACTCAGAAAAACTCGGGGCACTGGAACAGCTCAGAACTGGGCACCCTGCATGCCGAGGGTAACGGCACCTACGAGCTGTCCTATCGTGATGGCACCGGCTACAGCACCGATTCCACCGCCATCGACAACTCCTCCAGCGGCTTCGCATTGCTGAGCAACGTGTCGACGGTGGAAGCGATCGGCCTGAACACAGACGTCACCCTCACCGACCTCAAGCCCTACGACTCGGATCAAACGCCACAAACCAACATCGATCCGAAAGACCTGGCCAACTCGATCATCGGCCATACCGAAGCGACAATGCCGGGTGCCGACACGGTCAGCGGCGGTGACGGCAACGACCTCCTGTTCGGCGATCTGGTGAGCTTCAATGGCATTGCCGGCGAGGGTTATCAGGCGATGCAGGCATTCGTCGCCCAGCAAACCGGCGTCGACGTCAGCAAAGTCACCACCAGCAACGTGCACCAGTACATCACCGAGCACTACACCGCGTTCGACGTGTCTGGCGCTCACGATGGTAACGACACGCTGCTGGGTGGCGCAGGCAATGACATTCTCTTTGGCCAGGGCGGCAATGACCTCCTCGACGGCGGCAAGGGCAATGACATCCTGCTCGGCGGTACCGGCAATGACTCGTTGATCGGCGGTCAAGGCAACGACATCCTGATTGGCGGCTCGGGTGCCGACACCTTCATCTGGAAGGCTGGCGACACCGGCAGCGATGTAATCAAGGACTTCAAGGCCAGCGAAGGCGACCGCATCGACCTGCGTGATTTGTTGCAGGGTGAAAGCGGCAGCACAATCGACCACTTCCTGAAGATCACCACCGTGGACGGCGTGTCGTCCCTGCAAGTCAGTTCCGCCGGCAAGTTCAACGGCGCCGACACCGCAGCGGCAACCCCGGACGTGACGATCAAACTGGAAGGTAACAATTGGTCCAGCGCCAGCATCAACTCGTTGATCGCCGGCAGTGATCCGACCATCAAGATCGATCACAACAACAGCTGATACGCAGGCTGACGGCCGCCCCAACCGGGCGGCCGTCATGTATGCCCACACCTCACGGGTGACGATTCCGTCGTCGCACCGCATACTCGCCTGCGTTGGCCTATGCTGCTGACAGCACGACGCTGGTCCATTTCCGAGGGATGCTTAATGTTTTACGTGCAACGCGATGCGCAAGGTCAGTTAGTGCGCGTGGAAGCCACGGCCTACGCCGAGGCCACGGAAACGCTGCCGGCCGACCACCATGAAATCCAGGCCTGGTATGCCCACGAAGTGGTGGAAACCAGCCTCAAGCAGCTCAAGCAGAGCGACCTGGAGATGATTCGGGTACTCGACGACTTGATTCAGGTGCTGACCCAAAAAGGCGTGATCCGCGTCACCGACCTGCCGCCGGCCGCACAGGCCAAGCTGATGGACCGGACCCAGGCACGTGAGGCGTTGGGCGGGTTGAGCCAGTTGATCGATGATGATGAGACGGGGTTGATTTAACCCCTGACGCCGATCATTCCCACGCTCTGCGTGGGAATGATGAGCGGGCTACTGCCAAGGCTTCGGCTCACCAAACAACTGCCCCTGAACTCCATACAACCCCATCTCGCGAATCACCGACAACTCCCCTTCGGTCTCGACCCGCTCGGCAATCAACGGCAAATCGATGCTGTGCGCCGCTCGCTGAATCGCCTCGATGAACAGGCGCTTGTCGCTTTCCTGATCAATCGCGCGGATGTAACTGCCGTCGATCTTCAGATACGCCAGCCCCAGCCGCGCCAGGTTGCCGATCATGCTGAAGCGCCCACCAAAGCGCTGCAGACTCAGCGAGAACCCAAGCTCGCGCAAACGCCGCGTCAGCTGCTCCAATACCGCTTGCTCGGGCAGTTGCTCTTCGCCGATTTCCAGGGTCAGTCGTTCGCCAAGATTCGAATGCTGATGCAGGATATCGAACACTGCGTTCAGCGCCTGCGGGTCCGCCAGTGTCGCCGAAGACAGGTTCAGCGCCAGCGACTCCTCATGGTCGACCATCTGCTCAAGCACCAATTCCAGCATCAAACGGTCCAGTCGCGCGGTCCAGCCGAAACGCTCAAGCCATGGCAAGAAACGCCCGGCGGGAATGGTCTGGTCCTGTTCGTCGAGCAGGCGCGACAGCACTTTGTAATGCAGCACCAACTCTGTGTCGTGGCTGGCCACTACCGGCTGGAAATACAGCTCGAAACGCTGCTGGTCCAACGCCTGATCCAGCAGGGTGTGCCAGGCATGGTGATCGTCGCCAACCCGCGCCGGCGCGCCCTGATCGAGGCATGCCCAGCTCGGTTCACCCTGGCTTTCTGCCTGGGCCAGTGCCTGATCCGCCAACCCGATCACCGCTTGCGGCGAGTCGCCATGGGCAAACGGCGCCAACCCGATCGAAGCCACCGAAGCCACGTCCGTGGCGCCCGTCGCATGCAGGCTCCCCAAGGCACTTTCGAGATTACTCGCCAGTTGTAGCGCTTCTTCACGTACCAGCCCCGGCGCCAGCACGGCGAATTCCCCACCACGAATACGCGTCACGAGGTTCTGGATTTCCGGGTACTTGGCGCACTCGCGGGACAACTGCTCACCGACCGCTTTCAACAATTCATCGGTACGCTGACCGCCCAGCCGCTGGTTCAAACCAGCCAGATCCTTCACCCGCAACAGCAGTAAATAACCGGAGCTGGCCTGCTCCGAGTTGTTCAATCGCGCGTTTAATTGCATTTCGAAATAGCGCCGGTTGGCCAGGCCGGTCAGGTTGTCCTGATAGGACTCGGCGCGCAGCTTTTCACTGCGTTCGGCCTGTTCCTGGAACAGCGCCTTGAGCTTCTCGACCATCTGGTTCATGGCCTGCACCACCCGACGCAGTTCCGGGGTGCGCGGCAGTTCTGGCAGGCTTAAGAATTCCCGGCGAGCAATGGCATGGGATTGCTTGACCATGTAGTCCAGCGGCTTCAGTTGCCGACGCAGCAACAACGCGCCCAGCACCGCACTCACCGCGCCACAGAGCAGCAACCAGCCGAGGCTGCCCAACGCGCTCTGCCACAGCTTGGCTAACGCGAACATCGGATGGCTGACCACCTCGACCCGCGCGGCCTGCTCCCAGCCACGGCTGACAATCGCATCACCACCGGCCGGCTCCAGGCCGATCAGTTTGACGAACCAGTCGGGCACGTTGGTGACCGCCGGGATGCCGCTGCGCTCGACAATCGTCTTGTCGTTGGCCAGATCGACCACGCGGATGCTCGCGTAGTAACCGCTGTCGAAGATCGAGCTGACCAGCAACTCGACCATTGCCGGGTCGTCGATGTTCGGCGTCAGGGACAGCGCCAATGCCGTCGCGGCGTCCTGGGCGTGAGAACGCAACTGATTGACGTACTGGGTGCGCGAGCTTTCCAGACTGACCATGAAGCTGCCGGTGAAGGCGACCACCAGGAACAGACAGATAGCGATCAACAGCTGTTTGAACAAAGACATCTGAGCGCGTGCTCCTAGTTAATCGTCTCGACCGGGAAACCTTCGGCCTGCATTTTCTTCAACACGTCCTGCCAGCGAGACAGGCGTTTGGTGTCTCCGACCTTCTTGTTGCCCTTGGCACCCGGCAGCCACAACCCTTCGGCATTGAAAGAGTAGACCGGCAGCAAATCGGTTCGCTGGTTGGCGGGCTTGATCGCATCGATCAGGCTGTCGAGCACCAAAGGCATGGCCTCGGGGCTCGCGTAGTAGGTCAGCACCATGTGCGCGCGGTTCAGGCGCAAAGCCTTGACGTAGGTAATGCGCAGCTTGTCACTGGAGACACCAAGATGACGCAGACTGAAATACTTGGCGATAGCGTAGTCTTCGCAATCGCCGGCGCCCTTCCACAAGGCTTCGATGGGGGTTTCCCAATAATCGACCTCGTGCCACAGGTCGATGTCTTCTTCGTAGCGCATCTGCCTGTTGAAGAACTGGTTGACCACGTTGAGCTGCTCCAGCTCGCCGACCTGTTTTTGCGTGGCCAGCAACTGCTGCCAGGCATCGATGCGCTGCCGCCCTTCACCCAAAGGCCCGTACAATGCCTGCGCACGACGGCTGATCAGCGAAAAATCCCAGTCGGCATGCAGCCCGCCCAGCATGACGCCGGCCAGCAGCAGTGCGCAGCCTAGCCAGCGCAAAGTCCGAGGGATCGCGAAACGTACCGCCAATGCGAGGCATCCAGATCAGGCAGATGGAAATCTGGCTTGATGGTGAAGGTTCGTCTGCTAAAAGACAATGGCACGGTGAGATCACTGCCAACACGCTAAACTTTGCGTTACGGGTGCAATATAAAGATCGCAGCCTTCGGCAACTCCTGTGCCGAAGTCTGCAGGAGCTGCCGAAGACTGCGCCTTTTGACTGTTTGACAACCCGTCAGGCAGTCACTAGTGTCCATTTGGATCCAAATACTTCAGCCAATCAGGGTGCGTTTGTCGTGACACAGAAGCCCAACCCTCTCAGCAGCATCAAGGTCAACGGGCCGATTCCCGCTCATTTGGCACGCTCGGTGATCGAAGAAACCCTGCGCGCAGCCATTCTCGACGGTCGCATTCCTTGCGGCACGGCCCTGCGTCAGCAAGACCTCGCCGACCTGTTCGGCGTTAGCCGCATGCCGGTGCGCGAAGCCTTGCGCCAGCTTGAAGCGCAAGCACTGCTCAACGTGATCGCCCATAAAGGCGCGGTGGTCGCACCGTTGGTTCAGGGCGATGCGACAGAGACCTATGAGTTGCGGATCCTGCTGGAGTCAGAAGCCTTGCGTCGGTCGATCCCCCTGCTTGAAGACGCCGATTTCAAACAGGCTGCACGCTACATCGACGAGTTGGAAACGGAACACGACTACACCGAGATCGGCCGGCTCAATCGCCTGTTCCACATGGCGCTTTACCACAAAGCCCCCAACCAGCGGCTGCTGAGACTGGTCGAAGACGGGTTGAACGAAGAGGAACGCTTCCTGCGCTTCAACCTGGAAGCCATGGGCCTGGGCAAACTGTCTCAGGAAGATCACCGAGCGTTGTTGCGGGCCGCCGAGGACCGGGATATCGAGCACTCGGTGATGTTGCTCGAAAACCACCTCAACCGGGGTGTCGAAGTCATTACGCACTACCTCGCAAGCCCTGAGGCACAGCGCAGGAAAACCTCGAAGTAATCCGTGGCGACAGCTCCGAGCGAGCCATTGAACGGCTCGCCGCGATTTCTGGCTGATCCGCACCTGGACTGCTCGACGAACAAATCTGCTTACAAATCCCCCTTTCGCCTACACCGCGCCGGTGTGCAGCGACTTCATGCCCATTCCCAAAGCCCTGTCACCCCCGAGCCCGATAATTGCACCTATCAGATCATGCAGGGGTGATAGCGACTGCCGTGAATTACGCTCACTCTTGAGCTGCCAACGAATAATGACGGGCGACGCACCGCACTCCGGAGCAGTCACCCGCACCACAAGAACCAACGGAAGGAGTCTTGTCACGGGAAAGGAAGAACCGGCGTCGCTCCCAGCCAACTTCCACCCCCTCAGATCACATCAATGACCCAAGTAGAAAGTTGCTTCGAGTGAGGCATTCACTCTTTATTTGAATTTTGGCTTATATACGCCGAAAGGAGCAACTACGCCCAAATAAAACTTTATATGAAAGTCTTATTGGAACTTGTCGCACTCGAGAAAGTTAAACTTTCAATTAATTAAAAAAACACTTGCCCGACACTTTATTCATGCATTAGTTTTTCTCCGCCGCCCATAAACACCGGGCCAAGCACTACTCAGCGATTGCATGACCCTAACAAGCATCAATTCAATTGAGGCACCCGCTCGCCAATAGAAAACTTCAAGCAACCGTTACTTATTGATCAACACCCCCTCAACGGTATTCCAGATCACTTATAGGCTCGCTCATGAAACCGACTAAAGATCGTCTTAATCAGAAGAAAGCAGAACTTAGTGCGCACCCGATCTTTTCTGAAATACATTCGTTATCGGTGCTTCAACGCTTCATGGAAACCCATGTGTTCGCAGTGTGGGATTTCATGTCGCTGACCAAACGCCTGCAACAGGAACTGACCTGCGTTCAGCTGCCCTGGCTACCGCCACGAGATCCGCAGGCCGCGCGTCTGATCAACGAGATCGTGCTCGGTGAAGAGTCCGATGATCGTCCCGCCCAAGGTCACTACAGCCATTTCGAGTTGTACCTCGATGCGATGCGCGAAGTCGGTGCAAGCACGGTCGCCGTCGAACGCTTCGTGGCGTTGCAAAAAGAAGGCGTGAGCTACGACGTGGCCTTGCAAAGCGTGGACGTCGACCCGGCGGCCGCACAGTTCGTACGCCACACCTTGCACACCGCGTTGCATGCGCCGGGGCACAGTGTGGCGGCGGCGTTTCTGCACGGCCGCGAGAGTGTCATCCCGCAGATGTTCCAGCGGATTCTCGACGACTGGGGCATTGGCATCGAACAGGCGCCGACCTTCCGTTACTACCTGGAACGGCACATCGAAGTCGACTCCGAAGACCACGGCCCAGCGGCGGAAAAATTCCTCGCACGCCTGGTCAATGGCGATCCGCAGCGCGAAGAAGACGTATACGCCAGCGCCATCGCCGCCGTGGAAAGTCGCATCGCGCTGTGGGACGGCTTGCGCCTGAGCATGAGCGAACCGGTTGCCGAGGTGAACGCATGAACGCCGCCGACTACCAATCCTTCGCCGACGCCTGGGAAAGCCGCGCAACCATTCGCACCCGCCCCCGGCGTGTGCTGGAGAACGACGACAAGCTGATCTATCCACTGAGCCGCCAGCCGCTGGTGCTGAGCGAAACCTTCCTGCGCGAATGCCCGGAACAACGGGACTTCGCCCTGGTACAGACGCTCTACAAGTTCATCAATGACGTGGTGATTTTCGAAACCGAGATCGTCGACAAGACCGCCCGCAGCATCGCTAAAAACCGCTTCAGCGTGGCGTTCCCGTTCGCCTGTCGCTACGACGCCATGACCGTGGTGGTGGACGAGGATTACCACGCCCTGGTGGCCATGGACTTCATGCAGCAGACCGTCGCCATGACCGGCATCACCCCCATCGAACTGCCGGATGAAATCGAACTGAGCCGTGCCATCCCGGCGGCCGTGGCCCTCGCACCGGAGCACCTGCGCAGCGCCGTGGAACTGATCTGCGTAGCCATCGCCGAGAACACCGTGACCGGTGATGTGGCGGCGTTCGCCAAGGACGACACGGTCAAGCAATCGATCAAAGGCCTGATGGCCGACCACTTGCTCGACGAGGGCCGTCATTCCGGGTTCTGGTCGCGGTTGGTGCGCATCTACTGGCACACCGCAAGCGAAGACGATCGCCAGTGCATCGCGCACATCCTGCCGGTGTTCATCGGCCATTACCTGACCAACGACATCCAGAAGTCCTTCGACTTCCGCCTGATCGACGCCTTGCAGATCAGCGATGCAGCACGTCAGGCCCTCAAGGGCGAAATGTCGGGGCTGGCCTTCCCGATCAATCGCCATCACCCGCTGGTCGCCAACATCGTGCGGTTTTTCCGCAGCAGTTCGCTGCTCGATTCACCGTGCGTGCAAAGCGCCCTGAGCGACTACCTGGTTTAACGAGGAGAACATCATGAGACGTCTCGATATTTTGCTCATCGGGCAAAGCCAGGCCCTGACCGAACTGGCACTGGAGCTCGAACAACACGGTCATTCACTGGCGCGACTTGCGAATGTGGAGGAGCCGCCACCGGGCCTATTTGATTTGTTGATCGACGATGCCAGCCTGCCGTTTCGAGACTTCGGCAATGCGCCGCGCTTGATGCTACAGCTGGGTGTCGGGCTGCCTGGAGCCTGCGGGCTGCCACCGTTGGACCTGCTGTGCACGTACAACTCGACGCCGTTGAGTCGCGTGCCGGTCGCCGAAGAGTTGTCCGGCAACGGCCAGGCATTGCGCCTGCGAGCGGTGGCCGAGCTGGTCGATCATGTGGCGCTGCTGGTCAGCCGCTTCTCCCGGGATGCCGACTATTTCCTGCAGGCCGAGCCGACGATTTCCGCGCACTTCGAGCAGGTGGAAAACCTGCAGTTTTTAGAGCACCTGGCCTTCGTCCACCGCCTCAACAACACGGCAGAACCACGACTGCTGCAACTTGGGCAGATCCCGATGATCGAGCGGCTTGAACAGCGCTTCATTCAGTCTGCCGAGCGTGCGGCACTGAACATCGCCGGCACGTCGCTGAGCTATCGGCAACTGCACGCCCACAGCCGCGCCATCCAACAGCGATTGCAACCGTTGCTCGAACAGCATCAAGGACGGTTGGTGGTCGGGATCTGCCTGCCAAAGTGCAGCGCGTTGTATGCGGGAATTCTGGCGATCCTGGGCAGCGGCGCGGTGTACCTGCCGCTGGAGCCGAGCCACCCGCTGCAACGTCAGCAGTACATTCTGGAAAACGCTGGAGCGGTGTTGTTGCTGCATGACGGAGAACATCCACTCAGCGAGACGATGCCGGGGCTGGACATCAGCCGTATCGACAGCGGCGATGTGAACTTCGATCAACCCTTGATGCGCCAACGCCCCGATCTCGACGCGCCATGCATGGCGCTATACACCTCGGGCACCACGGGTCACCCCAAAGGCGTGGTGCTCAGCCAGGCCAACCTCGCGCACTTCACCGCGTGGTACGCCGACTACGTGCAGCTGACCGAACAGAGTCGGGCGTTGCAGTTTTCATCGTTGAGTTTCGACTCGTCACTGATCGATATCTTCCCGACCCTGCTGCAGGGCGCAGAGCTGATCGTGCCCAACGAGGACCAACGTCGCGACCCGCTGCAACTGGTCGAGCTGATCCGCCACCAACAACTCAGCCATGCCTTTTTGCCGCCAGCCTTGCTGAGCATCCTGCCGCTGGATCAGTTGCAGGTCCTCGATCATGTGATGACCGGCGGCGATGTCTGCGAACCCTACGTAGTCCAGCAACTGACCCGCCAAGGCAATCTCTACAACCTCTATGGCCCGACCGAAGCCACGGTGCTGATCACCGCGCGGCAACTGCGTACCGGCGACAGCAACCGGACCCTCGGTGCACCGATTGCCAACAGTCAGGTGCTGATCCTTGATGAGGATTTGCAACCGGTAACCGAGCAAACCGTCGGTGAGTTGTACATCGTCGGCCCGGGGGTGTGCCTGGGTTACCTGAACAATCCGCAGCAGACTGCCGAACGCTATCTGAACCTGCACCTGCCGAACGGCCAGAGCCTGCGCGCCTACCGCTCCGGCGACATGGCCAAGTGGACCGCCGACGGTATCGAGCTGTGCGGACGGCGAGACAATCAGGTGAAGATTCGCGGCTTTCGGGTCGAGCCGGAAGAGATCGAACGCTGCCTGCGCGACAGCCAGCTGTACCGTCAGGTGGCGGTGGTCATCGATTGTCATCGGCGGATTCTGGCCTTTCTCGCGCAACCCCAGGAAGTGCAACCCGGTGCCGCTCGCGAAGCCTTGAAAGCCCACGCGATGCAGTTTTTGCCGGACTACATGCAGCCGATCGCCTGGACCGAACTGGTAAGCATGCCGTTCGCCAGCAACGGCAAGGTCGACCGCAAAGCGCTGCTGGAATTGCCCGTCAATGTGACCGAAAACAGCCCACGGTGTTTACCCGCCAGCGCCGATGAAGCGCTGTTGTTAGAAATCTGGGCTGAGCTGCTGGAGCTACCCGCCAGCGACATTTCCACCGACGAAAGCTTCTTCAACCTCGGCGGGCACTCGATCCTGCTGTCGCGCATGCTCCTGCGTTTGCGTGAGGAGTTCGGCCGCAGTATCTCGATCAACCGCTTCATCGAACTGCCGACGATTGCGAAGCTGGCGACGTTGGTGCGCGGCTCCGGGACCGAGGAAGTGCTGAGTGAAAAAGCCTTGGCCGATGCCTTCCGTGAACTGGACATCGAGCCGCTGCCGGTCAGCCGAATGGGCGATGTGCACAAGGTGATCGTCACCGGTGCCAACAGCTTCGTCGGTGTGCATATCGTCGAAGCGCTGCTTGCCTGGGGCGCCAGCGAAGTGGCGTGCCTGGTGCGCGATGGCGGTGGGCAATCGGCGGCGCAACGCTTTGCGGATGCGTTGCGGGAAAACCGCCTGGAGCATCTGGACCTGAGCCGGGTGCAGGTTTACGCGGCGGACATCACTCGCCCGCAACTGGGGCTCAGCGAAGCGGTTTACGAACGGCTGGATCGAGAGTTCGGCGCACTGGTGCACAACGCCGCCAACGTCAATCACGTCCTCGATTACGAGTCGTTGGCGCGGGATAACGTCGAACCGATTTTCGAGTGTCTGCGCCTGTGTGAAGGCCGCAGCAAGAAGATCTTCAACTTCGTCTCGACGCTCTCGGCGTCCAGCACGATTTCCGACGATGGCCGGGTGCTGGAGTTGCCCGCCGCGCAGACACCACCGATCTACATCAAGAACGGCTACAACCTGTCCAAATGGGTCGGTGAGCGGATTCTCGAAAGGGCGCGGGAACGAGGAGTTCGGGTCAATCTTTACCGCCCTGGCAATATCAGCTTCAACAGCCTCACCGGCGTCTGCCAGCCCCACAAGAATCGCCTGATGCTGATGCTCAAGGGCTCGATCCAGCTTGGTCAGGTACCGGAGTTCGCACTGAATTTCGACCTGATGCCGGTGGATTTTCTCGCCCGTTTCATCGCCTTCCATGCCAGCCGTTACCAGGCCGAAAAAGCGGTGTTCAACCTGCACAACCCCGAACCTCTGAGCTGGGACACCTACGTGGCTTCCTTTCGCGAAGCCGGAAGGGAGTTCTCGATGGTCAGCGTCGCCGACTGGCAGCAGCAATTGGGCCGGGTCGACAGTGATAACGCGCTGTTTGGCGTGCTGGGTTTCTACCTCAACGGCTTCGAGGAAGACATCGGCGACATCTCGATGATCGGCCACGACAACGCCCAGGCCGGTGTACGGCAGATGGGCGCGCACTACCCGGAAAAATCCCCGGCGCTGCTGCGACGCGGCTGCGACTACCTCAAAGAAATCAACTTCATCTGAGTCACCCCAACCAAGCACGGAGCAAAAAACATGAATACCCTGCAACCCGATACCCTGATCAAAAACCCTCAAGGCTGCCACGTTGTGTCTTCGGTGGAAGTGCCAGTCGATGCGGCGCAAGTCTGGGCGGTGGTCGGCAACTTTGCCGGCTTCGACAAATTCATTCCGGCGCTGTCGCACATCGAGATGACCGGCGAAGGTGTGTCGTCGCTGCGCAAGAAGTTCTTTAAGGACGGCAACCTGGTGGTCGAGCAGCTCAACTCCCGCAACGACCAGGCGCTGAACATGACCTGGACCACGATCTACAACACCTTGGGCGTGGCCAATTTGTGGGCGGCGATGAGTGTGGAATCCCTGGGTACAGACAACTCGCGGGCGACCTGGACGATCATCGCCGAACCGGCCCAGGGCGGCGCCGAGGCCCTGCCGGGGTTCAAGCAGTTCGTTCAGGGGTTTGCCGATGATGCGATGGGGAATGTGGTGAAGCTGTTTGTGTAACACTTCGGTTCAGCGGTGACTGATCTACCGCTATCGCAGGCAAGCCTCGCTCCTACAGGTTAGCTCTTGTAGGAGCGAGCGGTGCGGCGATCCGACTTGCACGCGAAGAACGATAACGCGATCCTACTGACCTCAATCAGATCTTGAAGCTATCAACCAGTTGCTTCAAACGATTGGCCTGCTGGGACAGCGCATCACAATCCTTCAATGTTTCATTGAGGTTGGCCACGCTCTGCTGGTTCAGCAGGTTGATCTGGTTGACGTCGACGTTGAGGGTTTCGACCACGGCCGTCTGCTCTTCGGTCGCCGCGGCCACCGATTGGTTCATGCCGTCGATTTCGCCGATGCGCTGGGTCACGCTGACCAGTCGCAGGCCGGCCTGGTTCGCCACTTCGACGCTCTGCTCGCTGGACACCTGACTGGCGTTCATCGTAGTCACCGCCTCGCGAGAACCGATCTGCAGCGAGCTGATCATCTTGTGGATCTCTTCCGCCGACTCCTGGGTGCGATGAGCCAGGTTGCGCACCTCATCCGCCACCACCGCAAAACCACGACCGGCCTCACCGGCACGGGCCGCTTCGATGGCCGCGTTGAGCGCCAACAGATTGGTCTGCTGGGAGATGCCTTTGATCACATCCAGAATGTGGCCGATGTTGTCGGTGCTCGCGTTCAGGGTTTCGATCTGCGTGCAGGACAGGCTGATTTTCTGCGACAGCTCGGTCATGGCCTGGATGGTTTGTTCCACCACCTGACGGCCGTCATCGGCCTGCTCGCTCGCGCCGCTGGCGTGTTGCGAAGCATCGGCGGCATTGCGGGCGATTTCCTGGGTGGCGGCGCCCAATTGGTTGATCGCCGCGGCCACGCTGTTGGTGCGGGCGCTTTGTTCGTCGGAGCCGATGATCGAAGCGTTGGACGATGCCATCACCCGTTGCGACAGATCATGAACCTGGCGGGTCGCCGAGGACACTTCGCAAATCGATGCGTGAATCCGCTCCACGAACTGGTTGAAGGAACCACCCAACTCGCCGAACTCGTCTTTGCTTTCTACGACCAGACGACGGGTCAGGTCGCCCTCACCCTGAGCGATGTCCTGCATCGCACGGCCCATCGTGGTCAGCGGACGCATCAATACGCTGATCAGCAGGCTCAACAGCACCGCAATAGCGGTCACGGCGATGAACATCGCGATCAGCGCCGAGGTGCGGAACTGGCTCAGTGGTGCGTAGGCCTTGGCCTTGTCAATCGACAGACCGACGTACCACTCGGCATTCGGCAAACCGCTCACCGGTGTGAACGAAAGGATGCGGTCCTGTTTGTTCAGTACGACTTCCTGGATGCCTTTCTCGATGCGAACACTGGAACCCGGATAGATGTCTTTCAGGTTCTTCATCACTTGGTCTTTGTCCGGACTGACGATCACCTGACCGTCGGCACTGACCAAGAATGCGTGACCGATACCACCGAAGTCCACCGAGTTGATGATCTTCACCAGGGTTTCCAGGCTCAGGTCACCGCCGACCACGCCCAGCAGTTCGCTGTTCTTTTTCACCGGTATGGCAACGGTCACCACCAGCCCGCCGACCGCCGCCATATAAGGCGGGGTCAGCATGGTCTTGTCGGCGACCACGGCTTGTTTGTACCAGGGGCGCTGACGCGGATCGTAGCCGTCTGGCATCTTCGCGTCGGGGCGCTGGGTGAACATGCCATTGGCCTGCCCGACGTAGGTGAACTGGAAGTTCGAGGTGAGGGCCGGTTGATCGACCAGCCCTGGCAAGTCAGCATTGGCACCCTGATGGGCGACGTTCTGCGCGAGGTTTTCCAGGACCAGCACGCGGCCGCTCATCCAGTTCTGCACGCTGCTGGCAGTCAGGTCGCCGGCTTGCTCAACGGAGGACTCGATGTTTTGCCGAATGGTGTTTCGTTGCAGATAGTCGTTGTACAAAGTGAACAACGCAAACGCCAGCACCACGACGCCTGAAGCGGCCAGCAGGATTTTATGGCTGAACTTGAGATTCATTTCATGGGACTTCTTATGCCAAAAGTGGGGATGCGTTCCGGGTTGCAACATTCCATGTAACAGCGCAGACGGCATTCTGAAGCCGCTCTACTTTGGTGCACGCATGTCTCATCAGTCTTTCGGCACGAGCGGGAGAAAACTTAAGGATTTGTACAAAACCCGTCAGATAACCGCCGAACGGCGTGCTAGAAGGGACGGATTATTGGGCTTACCGCACGTCATGATCGCGGTGTTGGGTGTTTTGGCTGTGGTGTATCGATGAGGGGGGGTCTATATCTGATGCTACTGGCTCGAAGGAGCAGCGAGACACGCAGACCTGGATTTGACCCGCTTCAGACTTAGACGTCTATAAGCCCAGAAAGACAAAACCCCTGTCTGCATAAGCAGACAGGGGTTTCGGAATTTAATCTTGACGATGACCTACTCTCACATGGGGAAACCCCACACTACCATCGGCGATGCATCGTTTCACTTCTGAGTTCGGGATGGGATCAGGTGGTTCCAATGCTCTATGGTCGTCAAGAAATTCTGTGACCAGCCCGTTACAGCGGTAACGTGCCAGCAAAATTGGTGACTTCTACTAAAACAAAACCCCTACCTGCATATGCAGATAGGGGTTTCGGAATTTAATCTTGACGATGACCTACTCTCACATGGGGAAACCCCACACTACCATCGGCGATGCATCGTTTCACTTCTGAGTTCGGGATGGGATCAGGTGGTTCCAATGCTCTATGGTCGTCAAGAAATTCGGGTACCGAACCGTCTTTCGACGCTTCAGCAAATTGGGTATGCGATAGTTTGTGCGGCTTTTGTGAATAGTTGCGAACTTTCGGTTCATTGCGTCTTCACACACCGCAATCTGGCCTTTCGACTCAAATTGCTTGGGTGTTATATGGTCAAGCCTCACGGGCAATTAGTATTGGTTAGCTCAACGCCTCACAGCGCTTACACACCCAACCTATCAACGTCGTAGTCTTCGACGGCCCTTCAGGGGACTCAAGGTCCCAGTGAGATCTCATCTTGAGGCTAGTTTCCCGCTTAGATGCTTTCAGCGGTTATCTATTCCGAACATAGCTACCCGGCAATGCCACTGGCGTGACAACCGGAACACCAGAGGTTCGTCCACTCCGGTCCTCTCGTACTAGGAGCAGCCCCTCTCA